>CAZMCQ010000001.1:0-43677 GCA_964565195.1 uncultured Candidatus Saccharibacteria bacterium
CCAAAGAGTATGTGGTTTCCAGGATACCGGATTCATCACTCGCGGAAAATGTGACCTGGGCATCACTGGTATACCAATTGTTCTTTCCTGCAGTGCCTGTGACTTGCACAGATGTTTCTGGTGCCATCAAATCATCCGCCGGATCTTGCACTAAAGCATTAGCGCTTATTTCCCGAAATTGATTTGTTCCATTCAAATCAAGCTGTATTTGATTGTCAGAACTTAAATCCGAAATTGAAAAATTAATCACGCTATTATCTGTTAGAGGAATATCATTGAAAACCGAAGTTTCAAGAGTGCTTTCGTCATCGATTTCGGAAATTAAAAGATCAAAAGTTCCAGTCTCCTCCCCTTCGCCAATAATTTCGTAGTTTTGGCCATCTTCTGTCGGCAAAAATACAAATTTCTCACCATCTATTATCTCATAATCTGCTCCCGGAATTCCTTTTTCGAGTCCGTTATTTTCCACTGGCCCCATATGATTGCCAGAAGAATCATAAACGTGCACCTCGACCGGACTATGCCAAGTAAGTTTTTTGCCTTTTAATCTACAGAAGGATGAATCATTGCGAAGGTTTGCGGTTGTTTCTAGCGGACCATCTTGAAGGATATCCACAATGAGCTTACGCACATCTGCCTGGCTCGGCATTTCCGAATGTTTAGCGCCTTTAAGGTAGTATTTATTACCGCCCGGGATGTTTATATAATCAGCGCTCGCAAGCGGCACTGTTTCATCGCCAGAGGTGTAATCAATTGAGCCCGTGATTGAATTACCAAGCGAGTAGCCATACTGCGCCTGGGTCGCGGAACGGCATCCGGCAATGTTGTACGTTTCGATTCCGCTGAAATCTATATCATACAGATTCTTATCGAAAAAACTTTGTGCTCGGGATATTAACGATTCATTGAGATTTTTATCAACCAAAAATGATTTTGTTTCCTCATAGTCCAGGACTGATGGATTAGAACTATATGGTTTTATATATCCGGGATGGACATCAAAATATTTATCGTTTGGCAAAAGTTGATAGACAGCTGGAGAATTTAGTGCGACTTCCTTGATAGCATCGGGGTCTAACCATAAAATTCCCAAATTGTCTCCTTTGAGCAATGTTTTCGCGGCTTTTGGGGCTCCCAAGTGAGGAGTGCCTACGAATATGAGCTTGCCGATACTTTCTGTACCAAAATCGCTAATATAATCTTCGGTCAATAATCCACCCATACTGTGAGCAATGATATCAACTTTTTGAGAATTTGTTTGTGCCTTCACCTCGTCAATTTTTTGTTTCAAAAGTGTTTTATTTTCTTCTAGATCTAAACGCCAATCATAAGGAAGTAAAAAATATGATTGGTCCAGAACATACTCTTTGGCCTCTAAGTAATTTAGGAAACTTTCAAAGGGATCTAGTGTAACAACTTTTTGAATTACTTCACCTACCTTTAGATTCATTATCGGTTTCCCATTCTCACCTAGCATTAAATTTTCTGTAATAAAGTCATCATTGATATCCAAAAACATTCTGCCGATATTTGGCCAAATTAGCTCATCGTTTTCGCTCAATAACTCACTCCCTGCTATCCCCGGAATGATTATCACGGGGTCGGGGGCTGGGGGTTCAGGTTCGCCGACTGGCGCGCCGAGCCATGGATTGAAAGTTATACCGTCAGTGATTTTGTCGCCGCGACCGCCGGGGTTTTTCGTGGGGTGATATGGTCCGCTGGCGTCGCCCCACCAGTTGTTCCGCGCGTCCACGACAAAGGAAGGAAGCGCGGCGTTGTCCGCGCCCAGCCAAGCATTGCCATAAATATTGTTATTTTTGAAGCTGATATCGGGCGAGAGGGAAAACCTTACGCCGTAGAAATTATTCTTTATGTTGTTATCTTCAATCACGCTCGCCGCGCCGGCATTGCCCAAAAATAATCCAGTGCCGCAATGTTCAAAAGTGCTGTTTTTGACGAGCACGGTGTTATAACTTGTGGAAAGACACGCGGTCGCATAGCGCACCTGCACGTTGATAAAACTATCCCCGTCATTGCCCGAGGAGATAAGCGACCAATCCCCGGGAGCCGGCGTGCCGTTTCCCTCTTCATACGAAGTGAAGACAATGGGCTGCTCCGGCGTGCCATTGGCCACGATCCGCCCTGAACCGGAAGTGAGCTGGGCATTATGCAGGAATTTCACGACCACACCCGGCTCTATGGTGAGGGTGGCGCCAAACGCAACGCCAACGCCACTATGCGGTCCATCGCCGCGGATGATGTAAGGACTGTCGGCCAGGGTCCAGGTTTGGTCTGCAATAATAAGTTCATCCAAGCCAAAAACCGCCCGGGCGCGAAGGTTATCCCCAAGCGAAAAAAGTCCTAAAAACAGCGCAAAAACTATGATTTTTGCTTTTGGTTTCACTTCTCTATGAGAAATTGTCCTATTCCATTAAAGCAGTTTGACCACGCGGGGGCAAGCGTGTAGCATTAGGAATTAGTTGCAAGCCCGAAAGGAGGGTCTTATGACTTACGTCTTAATCGGACTGATTGCATTATCAATTATCATTCCAGTCGCGATTTATGCCTATTACTTCCTGAGGAAACTCGCAGACGCTTTTCTCGCGGCAATTACAAAACTCCTCGAAGTGTGGCATTGCTAAGTTGAAGGAATACACCTCTCGCCGGTCCTTGCTTCTGGCAGGGACTGGCAGTTTTCTTGTCTAAAAAATTTATTTCCGACTCACCCCCAGCGCCCAGTTCATGAAAAAGAGGACAACGCCGAATAGGAGCGCTGACCAAAAACTCGCGACCGCAAAGCCCGGCACAATCGCCGCGGCCAGCATTACGAGAAGCGCGTTCAAGACGAGCGTGAAAAGTCCAAGCGTGAAGATGTTGATCGGCAGCGTCAAGATGATCAGAATCGGCCGCAAAAACACATTGAGAATTCCGAGAATCACGGCCGCGACGAGCGCTGGAAAAACACCGGTCAAAGACACGCCCGGCAGGAGGAAAGCCGTGATGATGATGGCGAGCGTGGCGAGCAGCCAGTGCAATAAAATTTTCATTTTTCGTATTCCCGGCAGCCACAGCCTTCGATCGAACAGGCGGCTTCTTCACGGGCCGGATCATCGAGATCCTGCTCTGCAAGATTGTCGTGCGCGCCCGTGGGGTGGCCGCAGCTTTGGCAGTGATTATTTTTCATAGAATTATTATAGCACAAGGCTATCTGAGCAGCTCGGCAAATTTTTGCCGCAGTTTCGCCACTTTGGGATTGATCACGACCTGGCAATAGGGTTTGTCAGGATTTTTTTTATAGTAATTTTTATGCTCTTCTTCGGCCTCATAGAATTTATCCAGCGCTTTTACTTCGGTGACGATCGGTGCGTCAAAAACCTTTTCATCAGTCAATTTTTTAATAAATTCTTCAGCAGCGCTTTTTTGCGCCACGCTCGTGTAGAGAATTATGGACCGGTACTGCGGGCCGGTATCCGCACCCTGGCGGTTTGGCGTAGTCGGGTCATGCAGCGCGAAGAACACAGTGAGCAGGTCTTTATAGTTTATAACTTCTGGATCAAACTCCACGCGGATCACTTCCGCGTGTCCGGTGCCGCCGCTCGTGACCTCGTGATAAATCGGATTGTCCGTTGTCCCGCCGGCATAGCCGCTCGTGACGCTCTCAACGCCGCGCAAATTCTGAAACACGGCCTCGGTGCACCAGAAACACCCCCCGCCAAAAACCGCGATTTCTTTCATAAATACTTTTTGCCTTTTAATTTCTCGGGCAGATAGCTTTCCTCGGAATATTTTTCGTATCCCTTGCCGTAGCCTAAATCTTTCATCAAGCGCGTCGGCGCGTTGCGCACATTCATCGGGATCGGCAGATTGCCGTATTGTTTCACATCAGCCATGGCCGCCATGTAGGCATCGTAAGCGCCGCGGTCTTTTTTGCACTGGCAAAGATAGGCCACGCCGTGCGCGAGATTGATCGCGCACTCCGGGTAGCCGATGGTCGCAACAGCACGGAACACATCGTTGGCGACCACGAGCGCGGTGGGCTGCGCGAGGCCGATATCCTCGCTCGCAAAAATCACCATGCGCCGCGCAATGAATTTTGGGTCCTCGCCGGCATCCACCATGCGCGCAAGGTAATATAAAGCCGCGTCAACCTGTGAGGCGCGCATACTTTTAATAAACGCGCTGATCGTATTGTAGTGCTCCTCGCCTTTTTTATCGTAGCGGAGGAATTTGGACTGGAGCGTTTGCTTGAGATTCTCAAGACTAACCTCCCCATAAAGTTTGTCGGTGTTTTCCAGCATGGTAATCGCCTGGCGCGCATCCCCGTTGGCCATGGCAATTAACCAATCCCGCGCCTCCTGATCCATTGCAAAGCTCGTGCGGTCAATGATTTTCCCCATCTCTTCGCCTGTCAGCTCGTTCAGCACAAACACGCGGCAGCGCGACAAAAGCGGCGCAATCACCTCAAAACTCGGGTTCTCGGTCGTGGCGCCCACGAGCGTGATCTCCCCGCTCTCCACATAAGGCAGCAGAAAATCCTGCTGGGCTTTGTTGAAGCGGTGGATTTCATCGAGAAACAACACTTTGGGCCGCTCATTTTTTCCCTTTACTATTTTCCTTATATCCTCCTTGCCGGCTGAAACTGCGGATAACTCATAGAGTTTTGCATCCAGGGCGCGCGCGTAAATCTTGGCGAGCGTGGTTTTGCCGCTCCCGGGCGGCCCCCAGAGGATAAACGAAAACAGATGCCGGCTCTCAATGGCGACCCGCAACGGCTTACCAGGGCCCGCGAGGTGTTCCTGGCCGACGAATTCATCCAAATTTTTGGGGCGGATTTTTGAGGCGAGGGGTTCCATCATACCTCCCCAATTTTACACCTCCTGCGGGCTATTAACCAGCCAAAATCAACGGCTCAACGGGAAGTGGCCGTTGAGCCGTTAAGGGATTCTATTTTATCTCTTCTGCCACTGGGGGGCGCGGCGGGCGCGCTTCAGGCCCGGTTTCTTTCTCTCCTTCTTCCGCGCGTCGCGCGTAAGCAAATCCTGCTTTTTCAAAACCAATTTGTGGTTCGGGTCGAGCGCCACCATGGCGCGCGCGATGGCCAGACTCACGGCCTGGGCCTGCGCCACAACCCCGCCGCCCGAGACGACCACCGCGAGATTGACTTGTTTTGCCAGGCCCTGCAAAGCAAGCGGCGCTGTGGCGGTTTGCTGCAGCTGGAAGGTCGGAAAATATTGTGTAAACGGTTTGCCATTGACCGTGTATTCGCCTTTGCCCGCGGCATAAAGCTTCACGCGGGCATTGGCAGTCTTGCGCCGGCCGATCGCAAAAATATATTTGCTGACCGGCTTTTTAACTGCCTTTTCCGCCTTTGGCTTTGGCGCGGCCTTCTTCGCAATCTTTTTAATTGCCGTCTTTTTCTCTGCGATCATATCAGGAAATCTTAAAATTATGCTTGTCCCCGGGCACGACTTTCAACCGCCTGATCATCGCCCGGCGCAGGCGGTTATCGCGCAGCATATTCCGGACCGCCCGGCGGATGACCCACTCGGGATTTCTCGCCAAGACATCTTTCAAAACGCGGCGGCGGATGCCGCCCGGGTAGCCGGTATAACGGATATACTCCTTCTGCTCGGCTTTGCGGCCAGTGAGTTTCACTTTGGCCGCGTTTTGACCACCACAAAATCGCCCAAGTCCATATGCGGCGTGAACACGGCTTTGTGTTTGCCGCGAAGCAAGGTCGCGGCGCGCGTCGCGAGCCGGCCAAGCGTGTACTGGCTCGCGTCCAGTTCGTGCCAGGCGCGGCGCGTCTCTTTAACATTTGGCAAATAAGTCTTCATTGAATGAGCTCCAATAAAACTTTTTTAGTGCCGTCTTTGAAATGGCCGGCGTGAGCGATGCGCACATAGCCCCCGGGCCGCGTCTGGTAGCGCGGGGCGAGGACCTCAAAAATCTTCCTTGTGGCCTGGCGCGGCAGGTCGCGCAGGATGGCCCGGCGCGCGGCGAGATCGAGCTTTTTAGCGCGCGTGATGAGCCGCTCCGCTTTCGCGCGCGCGAGCCGCGCGCGCGCGGCAGTCGTCTCGATCTTCTCATACAAAACCAAAGCCGTGACCAGCGCCCGCAGCTCATGGCGGCGCCGATCGCGCCCCCCCCGGAGATGTCGTTTTTTGCGGTGGCGCATCTTGCTAATCCTGCCCCAGGGCCTTAAGAATTTCGCTGATGGATTTCTCGCCGAGCCCCTCGAGCGCCTCCAGTTCCGTGCGGGTCATTTTTTCCAAGCCCGCGCGGGTGGTAATGCCGTTTCGCTCAAGCGCATTGAGCGCGCGGTTGGAAAGTCCCAGGTTCGCCAAATCGCCGGGCTGCTCGGCCGCGCGCTCGAAAACCCGCTCATCGGTCGGCCGCCTGGCCGGCATGGGCAGCTCGGCCTGTTCCTCGGCCGCGGCCGCGGCATCAATTTTATCGGTCTTGAGCAGCGAGAAATGATCCACCAAAATCTGCGAGGCGATATCGAGCGCCTCGCGGCCGCTGATCGTCCCGTCGGTTTCCATGGTGATGGTGAGCTTGTCGTAATTGGTAATCTGCCCGACGCGCACATTTTCCACGGCGAAGTTCACGTTGCGCACCGGCGTGAAGATTGCGTCCACCGCAATCATCCCGATCTCGAGTTTTTCGCTCTCACGCTGCTCCACCGGCACATAGCCGCGCCCCTGCTCCACCACGATCTCCATCACAAGCTCCGCCGCTTTGCCATCGAGCGTCGCGATGAGCAAATCTTTGTTAATGACCTCCACGCGCGAGTCGGCTTTGATATCGCGGGCGGTGGCCTGCTTCTGGCCTTTGACCCTGAGCTCCAGGGTGACCGGCTCCTCGGCATGCAGGCGCAGCCGCAGCTGCTTTAAATTCAAAAGCACGTCCACCACGTCTTCGGTCACATCCGGAATCGTGGAAAACTCATGGTCCACGCCTTTGATCTTCACGGCCGTCACGGCCGCGCCGGGCAGAGACGAGAGCAAAACGCGGCGCAGCGCGTTGCCGATCGTGACGCCATAACCCGGATACAGCGGCTCAATCACGAGTTCGGATTTATTCCCCTCGTCTTTCGTAAAATAAATTTTGTTCGGCAGCGGCGTGGTTTTCATAAATTATAGTTATTATAGTTAATTGTTATCGTTATAGTTATTTAGATTTAGCGGCTGTAGTGCTCAATGATCAGCTCCATACGCAGCGTCGTGCCGGTGTTGTCCCGCGTCGGGCGGCTCATCACCTTGCCGGAAAAATTTTTGGCATCCAGTTCGAGCCACTCCAGGGCTTTATGCTCCCGCAGTCGCGGCGCCAAAAGCTGCGCATACTTGCTCGCGCGCTTCCCCGCGGCGAGCGCAATCTGGTCGCCCGCGGCGACGCGGTAGGAAGGAATGTCAACCCGCTTGCCGTTTACCGTGATAAAGCCGTGTCCTACGATCTGACGCGCCTGGGCGCGGCTTCCGGCAAAACCCAGCCGGTAAACGATGTTATCCAAACGCAACTCCAGCGATTCCAAAAGGAAATCTCCGGTCGTACCCTTTTTGCTGGTCGCGGCAGAGATGTAGCGGCGGAACTGCCGTTCCGTCACGCCATAGGTCCATTTCGCTTTCTGTTTTTCCAGAAACTGCGTGCCGTATTCCGAGATGCGCCGCCGCGACTGGCCGTGCATGCCCGGCGGGTAGGAGCGTTTAACGAGGTATTTCGTGTCTTTGTCGCGCAGCGGCTCGCCGACGCGCCCCGCCAGCCGAGTTTTCGGTCCGGTGTAGCGCATTTTAGACCCGCCTCACTTTCTTCGGCCGCACGCCGCCGTGCGGAATCGGCGTTAAGTCTTTGATCGAGAGCACCGTGAGGCCCGCGCCCTGCAGGGCGCGCACCGCTGATTCGCGGCCCGAGCCGATCCCTTTGATAAGAACTTCCACTTCCGCAAGCCCCACGTTTTTGAGCCGCGCCATGGTTTCCTCCATGGTCCGCTGCGCGGCATAGGGCGTGGATTTCTTGCTGCCTTTGAAACCCGCATTGCCGGCCGTGCCCCAGCCGAGCACCGCGCCAGTTTCGTCCGTCACGGTAATGATCGTATTGTTGTAAGTAGATTGAATATAAATCCGGCCGCGCGAAACTTTCCGCTTGCCTTTCTTGGCTTTGGCTGGCGCGGCTTTCGCTTCGGCCTCCCCGGTAATTGTCTTGACCTTTTGTTCACCCATAATAGTAAATTGAAAATTCAAATATCAAAATGCAAAATTATTGTATCGCCTGTGGCGATGATCTTTATAATCTTCAAACAATCATTCGCGAAGCGAATACCTGAATTTTGATTTTTGCACTTTACACTTTTCATTTTTTATGTTTTCTCGGCCGAGGCTTTGCGGCCCGAGCCCGCGGTCCTGCGGACATTGCCACGAACCGTACGGGAATTGGTGCGGGTCCGCTGGCCGCGCACCGGCAGGCCGCGGCTATGCCGCACCCCGCGGTAAGCGCTGATCTCTTTGAGCCGCTTAATATTCTGTGCGACTTCTTGCCGCAGGCCTCCCTCCACCTTATAATTGCCTTCAATATATTCTTTCAGTCGGCCCACTTCATTTTCCGAAAGCTCGGCAGTTCTTTTATCCGGGTCTACCTTGGCGGCCTCGAGAATTTTTTTCGCGCGCGACAAACCGATGCCATACAGGTACGGCAGCGCAGCTTCGATTCTTTTTTGCGGCGGGAGGATAACCCCCGCGATTCTGACAGTGGGCATTAGAAATTAGTAATTAGAAATTCCCTCATCCTTGCCGCTGCTTGTGTTTCGGGTTGGAGCAGACCACCCCGATCCGGCCCTTGCGGCGGATTATTTTACAATTCTTGCAAATTTTTTTGACTGATGCTCTCACCTTCATAATCTTCGGGTAATCCTTCCGCGGGTCAAATCATAGGGTGTCAATTCCACCCGCACCTTGTCCCCGGGCAGAATCCGGATGCGGTGGACACGCAGGCGCCCCGCGATGTGCGCGAGCACCTCCTGCCCGGCCGCGATTTCCACGCGAAACACAGCATTGGGCAAAGCTTCGACAACTTTGCCCTCCAGTTCGATGATATCCTTGCTGTTGTTCTGGTCCCTATTCTCTCCCAAATTCGTGCAGATCAGCTGGAGTTAGAAATTACAAAATCTATGATAACAAAACTCCCCCTGCCCCGTCAAGCCCCAAAATATCAGATATTTCCGCTCGACTAACATACCAACATTCTTAAGTATTTAAGGATGTTTTTTTAGCAGCCAGCCCAAAACCACATAACGCTTTACTATCTGTTCAAATACGGCCATCATTTCAAATAATTTTCGATAGTTTCGTAAGTCTGCGGATAATCATAAATATCATTGTGTCCCGCGCCCTTGATTTCTACAAACTGTTTTTGGTCGGCTTGAATGCCCTGATAAAATCTCCGGCCAAACTGAACCGGAATAATATCATCACGAGCGCCATGGATAAACAGGATATTGTCAGTTTCTGTCAACCATTCTTCCGCGGGAAATTTATCACGCAACAATAATTTCACCGGATACGGCTTATAGTGATAAGCGGCCAGGTCGGATAGATTGTGGAACGCAGCAATCAGCAGGAGTTTCTCAACTTTGCCGACTGACGCGTGATATGAGGCCAAAGCAGTGCCCAAACTTTCGCCCAAAACTGCTACTGAACCTGGCTTAAATTGTTCCAGATAATCAATTGTCGCTTTAACATCTTTCACAAGTTTTTCCTGGCTAGGCTTAAGGTCGTCATTTGAGTAACCGGTGTATTCAACAAAAATATAAGAATATCCCAATTTTTCGAACTCCAGTTTCAGGTAAGACCGGTCGCAGGCCGAGCCGGCGTTGCCATGGTATATGACAACCCAGCGGTCGGTTTTTTGCTTAACGTACATCCGGGTACCCTGCCAGTTAACTTTCTCGGCATCCGCAAATCCAGCGCAATCATAAAAATCCTGATTGGTGGGAAAGTAGATGTAGTTTCTTTGCATGAAAAATAAAATTAAACCCAAGCCAATATACGTTAAAATCACTGTTCTTAAAATTAAATATATCCAATGCTTCATAAGATTTTATTGCCTGGCGAGCGAATTGGTCAGCGGGAAAACATCCCAACATTCTCAAGTTTATAAGGATGTTATGATGTAGCTTGGAAGGATTTCACGAAACTCACGAACGTACTGCCGTAGGGCGACAATGAGTGCTCCACAAACTTACCACGATATTTTTTGTTGATAAGCCCCGCCAGATAAAGCCGCCGGGTATGTTCGCCTATCGTCTTCTCGTTGGCCCGAAGCGTCTCCACTATTTCTTCCAAGGTAATCTTTTCGCGCACGGCGATAAGCAGCAGTATCTCAATGCGGTAGTGATTGGCAATCCCTTTTAGATGCCGCTCCATTTGTTTGGCTGTTTTCATCTTTGCCATATTTTGATTATAAACAATATACCAACATTCTCAAGTTTTTAAGGATATTTAAGCATATACTGTTTTCTGTGCGATTTTAAATCAACGATGGTTTTCAAGCCAACCAATAAAATTAGAGGCGTGGTATTGATTCTAAAAAAAACTATCAAAAAGCCGCTCAAAATTATCACAAAATGCATGAGTAAAACTCTTTTATATGGCTGCCATTCGATCATACCGAGTGCCTTTCCTTTCTCCAAAATTTTAAATTTTTCCTCCCCAATAAAGTTAACAAAAAAAGAGATGCCATGGCTTATGACCAATCCCATAAAAGCATAGCTGATTTTGAAAAAAATTGGATAAAATTCTTCGAATTTAAAAATGTTTATTTGAACATTGAGGAGAGCCATAATAGCAAGCAAGTGCCCAACCATGAAAGCGCCAAAATGAATGATAAAAAATGGCACGAGTAAAATTGCCAAATATTTCCCTACTATAATTAGTTTAAAAATAGTATAAAAACCGATAACAGCGCTTTCCGCCCAATACAAAATGAGCAAAGTAAACAGATCCCAGCCAAAAAACAACACCCCAAAAATTGGGATGAAATTTGCCGCTATCAAAGCAATAACTGATTTGTTATTCACCATTTAATTGTATTCTCCAATTTCCGCCCAATGCTGACAAACGCGCTGTGCCCGCCGAAGCTTAGCGTGGAAGGAAATTGATCAGGAAAGTATTTAAAGACATACCAACATTCTCAAGTTTATAAGGATGTTATAGTGGGAACGGCTCAACGGGGGCAGACGTTGAGCCGTTGGCTTATTTTGCCTTCTCGTAATATACTGCCTTGCCGGTTTTTCCCACCTGGCGCACCCGGCCTTCCTGCTCCAATTCCTCGAGATACCGCGTGGCGGTGGCATCGGAGATCCCGAGCAGCTGCTCTATGTGGTTGTTCGTCAACCGGCTTTGCGTTTCCAGCAAGCCCAAAATCGCCTCTTTGTTTTGCCGTTTCTCCCTCCCCTGCCGCTGGATCAGCGACTCTTTCGCCATCTTGCCATTCCCGCCCTCTCGTCTGTCATTCCCGCGGAGGCGGGAATCCAGCAATTTTACAATTACTCCACCAATGATTAGACCAAGAATAAAATTTAACATGTCTTTAATATTAATAGTACATCATCCTTATATTCTCAAGTATGTTGGGATGATGTTGTGTGGTCATAACTCCCTTTGCCGATCATGCTCGAAATACCCTTGCTGTAATGCAATTCTATAATCTCTCCGAGTTTTCTTGTTGGGTGGTTAATCATAGAATAAATTCCACGTCGCGCTCCTCAATATCAATAATTTTATATTTGTACTCGTACCATTTTCTGGTAATTGTTTGACACTTTACAATAAAAACTTCATTTTTGAGTTCAGATAAATCACGGATTTTATTGGACGGCTTTTTTACAATTTCCACCGCATGCTCGTCCTTTTTAGGCGCGAAAAATCTTGTTTGATATTTCCATCCGATAAAATTCTCGCTCTCAAGCGAAACATTGAATGCAGGGCCATTTCCAACATTGCGTAATGCAATGTAATAAGCAGATGCCACAATAGCTCCCCCAACTAGATGAGTAATTGCGTACCTTTCTTTTATACTTTGCCTCACTTCCTCGGACGATACTCCGGCCAAATTTCTGATGTACAAACACACTACAGGCCTTATCTCCAGTTCTGTTTGCGCAACGGATTCGTTTGCAATTCGATTAGTATCATGGGCATACCAAATTAAAACCGCCAATGTAAGAGTCAAAACTAGCAAAGTTAGCCAAGATAAAAGATTGGGGCAAAACCAACCCAGAACGGCAACAATAATGACGGTAATTATTATAACTACGATCCCTAATTTTTTTGTTGGGTAGGTAGTCATAAAAATAGTGAGGATAAAATCGTTACTATTAAGCCAATAACAAGCCCTGCAATAAAATAAGATTTGCTTTCTTTTTTTTGTTTAATTAAAGTTTCATAAACTTTTTCTATAGTAGTGATCTCTTCCAATGTATTTTCTAGCTCATCAAATTGCTCAGTATTTTTCGTCATCCAGTCTGGCAAACTTGCTTTGGCACCCTGAAGCTCCTCTAAATTTCTTTTCAGTTCGTTAAGTGATTTCGATTCCGCAAGTTTTTCTAACGCATCAGTGTAAGACTTATGCAGTCCTTCAAGATATTCTTCATATTGTATGTCTTCTATAGTTGTCCCCATATCGTTAGTACGGATACTCCGTAAGTTTGAATAGTTCGACTTCTTCTTTGCCTATCACAGCTCCGATCTTCGCGAGCTCGTCCTCATCAATCACATTACAAATATCAATTTTTTTGCGAAGAGATGTCTTTAACCAATCAGAATCCCAAATTTTTACATTTTTATCTAATACTTTTGTGCATAAAGTTTCAGAGTGATTGTACGTCCCTCCGAGTTTAACTGTTATCCTATGTAACCAAATCTGCATCATTCCAGTATTGGGAAGTTTCTTAAATTTCTGTAATATCTTCTGAATCGCCTTTTCTCTTTTGGATTTTGGAAGAAAGTCTATAAGCTTACTAATTATTGCTGATGCGAATGGATAAACTCTAGGGTTTTTATATGCGATATCAACCACAACACTGATAAGGGCTATGACGTCTTCTTTTATGTCTTTCTTATTCAGATCTATTAATCTATAATAGACACTATTCAGTAGAATAATTAATTGACCAGAGTTGGGGAAATTCTCTGCAAACAAAGATATGGCGAGTAGCTCGTGAAGTAGCCTCTCATGGTTACGCCCGTGGGCAAGCCAATATAATTTGTCTTCCTTGACTGACGAATGTACCACCTTTTCTGTTCCTTTCGTTTTTGAGGGGCTAATTTTAAGTCCCAAATCATGCAGGACGTCGGTTAACTCTTTCATTATTTGTTCGGCAATCTGTGAGTGGTTCGTAAAAATTCTATAGTCATCCCTGTATCTGATAATTCGGTATTCTGACTTTTTGATGGCGCAAATTCGCCGTGCGAGTAAGCTATCTGCATAGGACAAAACCAATTCAGCAATAAAATCCATGAGAACACTACCTTGCGGAATACCATTCGTCTGGCCGTTTGACATCGCTTGTAACTGTTTATCAATTTTATTCCCAAACAGGGAAAGATCGTAACGCTTATTTTTTGCCACATCTTTATCATGTAACGCCCACGATATGGAGTGTGTATATATTGCTCCGTAGCAATTAGTAATATCTGTGTGCAGCACATAATCGAACGCAAGAGCGTATTTGATAGATTTTTTTTCCACTTTATCTACCCAGTGTACTATTTGTGCTGCTTTATCTTTTTTGTAATAAAATGAAACCACCGGCAGTCCTTCGCACTCAATATTCCGGCTCTCTCTTATTAAAAAAGCGAAACGGTTTTTCAGATTCTTCCAGTTGTCTGGTTCAGTAATTGTGTGAACGAGGTTCACATATAAAGCTGGGTGTATAAGTTGAAGCGGTCGCCATGCATATTTTCCATCTTCGTTACTCGTCAACCTGTAGTTGACGTCCTCAAAGTCCCAAGGCTTTTTTGTTTTCAAATAAAAGTTAGATAATTTTTTTTTCTTAAGAATAGTAGACAGGTCATTTAAAATACTGTCAAATTTGAAATAGGGCGGTAATTCAAAATTACAATAGCTTTCATGCTTAAGGAAGAATTTTCGAGCTTCATTTGCGTTTAAAGATAAAACATTTCTCATATTTCTTTCTTTATCTCCTCTAAAATCTTCGCGATTTGGTTTTCCGCGGTGGCTATGTTTTCTAAGACCTTTTTGGGGTCGGTGTGTTCAACTTTTGCCCCGTCATTCGGGTTTTTGAAGTCCACGTTGTAGTTTCGCTCTTGGATTATTTTGCGAAAACTACGTCTTACTATTTTCAACAATGTTGATCTCCTCGGGTGTAAAGCCGTAGAGTTTATAAACTTCGTCATCAATCTTTTTATCTATTTTTTCGATTTCGGATATGCTAAATTCTTCTAAAAATTTTTAAACCAGGGCGCATCGACTTCGACAACTTCTTCCATTTCTCTTTTTACTCCCAGACCTAAGTCCTTCATCTTTTCCACAAGCTGATTGCCGTCAATCAAATCTATTGGCGGAGCACCATCTCTTGCTGCCTCTGCAACTGCGTCTTTAGTAAAAGTCCCAGTTGTAATAAACAATCCTTTGTCAGTTCTTCCGATCATTGCGCCTCGGAAATCTCTTATTTGTTTAGAAGATACAGAACCTACATATCTCTTACATTGAAAAATTATATGGAAACTTACTAATCCGCCGAAACTAAAAACGCCCCTGCCATCTATTCCACCATCACCACTCCTTCCCGTAACTTCTACCTTTAAAAAACCGGATTCTCTTAAAATTCTCTGAACAAGTCTTTCAAACCCCTCCGGGGATAGCTGCATTATTTCGTTCAATAAACTCTCTCGCCAAGATTCGACCACATCCTCCATTCCCGCAAACGGATCTTTTGAATCGGTCTTACGCTTTCTCTTTTTTCTGACCTCCGTAACCACATCTCTGGGATTGACTTTTTCAATCTGTCTTCCAGCCAGTGTCAGAGCCCAAACACCCTTGGATGAATTTTCAAGCAAGCCGTAAGACTTTAAATAAGTTCTCGCCCAAGCGAGTCTGTAATTAAATTTTGTCCGACTACCTTTATATATTTGACTGATATCCGCTTCTGATAAGTTCATTATTTCCGCTACTTTTTGTTCCAGCTCTCCAATAGAAGCCGAACCACCTAATTGTTTAAGTGCTTCTAGAACTGGATTGAACATTTTGTCATAAGTTGGAACAGGCATATGGTTTCTTATTTTTTGGGAATGGGTAAGCCTAGCTTTTGCAAGGGCAAATACTCAAAATAGTATTGGCACCCCATTGAAATTACGTAATCTAAGGTATCTTTGTACTGGGCTTTCTTAAACCAGTTACTAAGAATATAAATATACTCAACTTCAACGTTTAACGGTGCCATCAATCTTTTATATTGTTTCTTTTTGAAATCACATGTTTGCAGTTTTTCATCAACCGAACCGGCTACTTGTTGAAATTTCATTTCAACAATATACATCGTGTTATTAACAATAACATACATCGCTTCGTCAGGGATGAGTCTTTTTGAGAGAATTTTTTTATAATTCACCCCTTGAGAAGATAGATAAAGGTATAAATTATTTTTCTTATAACTCCTCGCGACCTCTTCTCCTTTGTAAAAAATAACATTACTTTTAACAGTATATCCTGGCAGCTGGCTTATTGCTGTCATAAGATCAGTTCTTTTTTCAAAAACTAATCCCGTCCTTGTATTTCCCCCTCCCTTACCTTTTTCTATCATATTAAATCTTTAAATCTCTTAATTGATAAATCCAGATATTCTTTTTCAGTATCTATCCCAATGAATTTTCGTCCATGCTGGACTGCGGCGAGGCCTGTTGTCGAGCTTCCAGTGAAGGGATCAAGAATTATGTCGCCCTCGTTAGAAGAGGCCAAAACTACTCTTTTCAGGAGATCTAATGGCTTTTGGGTTGGATGCTTACCCAATTTTTTTTCCCCATTTTTTGGGGTGCCTATAGCCCATACCGATCGCATCTGTTTTCCCGGTTTTTTTATAAAATCATCAGGCCAATCCCCTGTTTTCATTAGTTTATAGTTAAAAGTATGCTTTCCTTTTGGATCTTTTCTGGCCCAAAGAAGTGTTTCATGACTTGCTGTAAAATACCGACCGCTTAGGTTCGGGGATGCGTTAGGTTTGAACCAAGATATATCATTCAGAATTTTAAAGCCTTCAACCTGAAGCGCAAAGCCGCAGGCATAAATTGAATGATAGGTTCCGCTAATCCAAAGTGTTCCATTGGGTTTCAAGACCCTTTTGCAAGCCTTTATCCAGTTTAAATGAAAATTAAAATCTTCTTTTAGGCCCTTGCTTTTGTCCCATTCTCCTTTATTGACACTCACTCTCCTGCCCGCATGAACCGTAAATCCGCCATTTGAGAGATTGTAGGGCGGATCAGCAAAAATCATATCAATCGAATTTTCCGGAAGTTGTTCCAGGATTTTAAGAGAATCGCCGTGATATAAAACAAAGCTATTTTGACTAAAATAAGGCTTCTCGCCAATTTTCGCTAGCACTTTTCTTTCTTGTAGCTGCAAAGGCAATGCCCCATAGGGCAACGATGACTCCTTGGCAACTTTACGATCTCTTTTTTTGGCCGTGTATTTCTTTCCGCCTTTTTTTTGCGATTTTTGATTTTTTTTCTTTGGACTCATATATGATTCTTTTCTTTCAAGCTATAAAATCCCCTGTTTGAGACAATTACATGATCTAAAACTTCAATACCTAAAATATTTCCAGACTTATAAAGTCGTTTAGTAATAAGCAAATCTTCATCGGACGGTTCTGTGTCACCAGAGGGATGGTTGTGGGCGACTATGACTCTTGCACTATTTGCCTGAATTGCATCTCTGAACACCTCTCTCGGATGTACTAGGTTTTCGTCTAGTATTCCCATTGAAATATTACTGATTTTTACCAAATTATTTTTTACATCCAAGCACAAAATTACAAAGTGTTCTTTCTTTTTTCTTCCAATTTTTTCCCTAAGATAATCTGCGATTGATTTGGGTGAATTCAACACGATTTTATGCTTAATCCTCTCTCGCTCGTATCGCTCGGCAACGGCTTGAAACAGTTTGAGGCCAAAAGGATTAATTTGCCCAATTCCTTTCACCTCTTGTAGATCCTCGACTGATGCATCCAAAACCCCTCGCAAGCCGTGGAATTTTTTGATCAGCTCCTTTGCACGATCCTTGCAGTCCTGCTGTGGAGTGCCCAAAGTCAAAAGAAGCTCGACTATTTCGTAGTCTAGGAACGCATCGAGTCCACTCTGCATAAATCTTTCCCGAAGCCTCCCGCGATGCCCCTCCCCCTTGTGTTTTTTGTATTTTTCTTTTGTTTTCATATTTCTTTGATTTTATCACTTTTCCGCCCAAACCAAAAACCGGCTTGCGCCGGCTTGATTTTAACGGCTCAATGGGGAGGGGTCGTTGAGGCGTTGGGAATGGCTGGGCAAAATGGATTCCGGCTCGGTGGCCGAAATGACAAAAGAAAAGGTAAGGGGAGAAATTTACGACCTCTCCCACCCCCTCTTCATCTCCCCTTATTTCGGCTGCTGCCGAAACAAGGGGAGAAAAAAGGGGCGAATGGCGTATTGGATTTACGTGATCCACTTGCTCTTGACTTATACCGGCCGGTTGGTATATACTTAAGCCATCCACAAGAGAAGGTACTTCCTCGGGTTTCGTCCCTTGGCGGTGCTTTTTCATTTATACTCCAGTTTCTTACGCAAGTTATCCATAAATTCAGGCGGATGAACGGGCAGAATCGTTTGGTTTGCGTGGGCATATTAACCATGCTTATACACGCACCACTGACAGGTAGCAGTCGGCTTCGGCGCTGGCCCGGCAAGCAGTTTTTCGACCTCGCCAATAAAGGAAAAGAAACTCCCCATATTGACGGGGATCTCTTTCCACACTGGCTTGGCTTTGTAATACAGATGGCCTTGATGCGGTTTGATATCTGTTGGCGACACAATGATCAGCCCAACTTTTGAAATGGTCAGCGGTTCTTTTTCAGCCGGGTTTTCGAGCGCGTATTTGTAGGCATGCAATTGGCGGTCAAATTTATCCAGGTCTTCATCTTTTGAATCAGTCATTTTTACATCAATGACGCCGTGCGTTCCATCGTCAAATCGCACGAGCAAATCAAACCGCCCGTTGATGTAGGACTTGCCGGAGGGGAGGGGTTCTGACTGCAAAAATCCCTCGTCCAGGACAAATGTTCCGGAGGGCGCTTCCGGAGCCAGTTCTTGGATATTTCTGCTCTGGATATTCTTCTGAAGCAAACCGGACATCCGCGTGAATATACTCGGAATGCCAATAGACGGCTGCCGAATGTTGTGATGGACTTTCTGATAAAAGCAGTGCGGACACTCCTCCCATAAATATTTGAAATCTGATGGACTTAGTTTGAACATACAAAGATTGCCGTTCACTTGGTGGTCAACTCGGGTTCTTCACGGTCAGGCGGATCTTTTTGGCCATTTTTGGCGCTTTTTTGACCCAAAAAGGCGAAAAATCGATTTCCACGTCCGCAATCTCGGGCCGCGAAAGGAGGATCTCGCGGATCTCGCGTTCGGATTTCCCCCTCACTTTCGCAAGATAATCCTCGGCTTTGAGCGAATAAAAAATGCTGCCCTGATAGTGCACGGCCAGGGTCGCAAGGCCGGCGGCCAGATCGACCTTGGTGAAGTTGGCCGAGATCCGATCCGGGCTGCCAGATAAAAGCTTTTTGTTGTCCGGCAAAAGCCGGCTCATCCGCTCGGTGACAATCCGGCTCACTTCCGCCTGGTTGTAGACCAGGGCGCGAATTTTGAGCCGCGCCGAGACTTCAAATTCGTCGGCTTCCTGTCCGGGCTGTTTTGCGGAAGCCTGCTCAACGACTGCAAAGTCCACTCCGCTATCCAAAATATTAAGTTCAGTGTTTTGTTCCTGAATCTTCGCCCTCGCCTCTCCGACCAGGTCGCGGGAGAGTTCGGTCAAACCCCCGTTCACATCCCCCTCTGTCACCACCTTGACTATTTTATTGGTCCCGCCCGAAATTTTGTCGTCCGTAACGACAGCATAAAGGGTTTTCGGCTGCGAACCGAAAACCTCATTGTCAATCTCAAGGCGCGTGCCGGCCGGCAGATTGTACTGCTCGCCGTTCGCCGCGGCCACCACCGGGACCGGGGCAATGAGCGAAGTCTGATCCACCTCCTCATCCTCGAGACCTATCCTGGCTGTCGGGCGGATACCGGAGACATCCTGAATAAACGCGTACTCGCGCCCGCCCGAAGCGGTCAAGGTGGTGGAGCGCGCCCGCAAGATGAGCGTATCTTTTGAAAAATTATAAAGGTAAACAAACCCCGAGGCTTTCGAGCCGACATTTTTGCTGCCGGTCGCCGCGACCTGGCGGCTGCCCACCACCTCCACTTCCGTCACGCGGCCCGGCACGGCGAGTTCCGCGGCGCTGGCCTCGCCGAGAGTCTGATCCACGCGAATTTCAAAATCACGCGTGACCGGTTCGCTTCTCGGCATAATGGTAATGGCGGCCGCCGGCAGGACGAAATACGAAAGAACAAAAATAACGATAACAATGCCCGCCAGCGCGCGGGAGACGCGCGCCGGCCACGCGGCCGAAAAGCGCCGGCCCCGCTTCGGCACTGGTGCCGCGGGCGTTGCCCGCGGCACCCCGGGCAATTTGCCGCCGCGGATGACGCGAAACCCGGCCCGGGCCGCCATCTGCCTCGCTTCGGGGTTGGCGGTTGCGAAAATGACCTCCCGTCCCAGGCGGCGGCTTTCCGCTTTGAGAATCGCGAGTTTCTCGGGCGCCGTGAACAGTCGCGAATTTTTTGGGACCACCAAAACCACTTGCCGCGCCGCTACTTTGCGCAGCAGGGTCTGCACCTGCGACAGATCGGTGTCAATTTTCAGATAAACCAGTTTGGCCATTAGCGAAATAATTTTTCCGGCGTCAGCTCGTCAAGATAACTTTCCGGGTTGCGCAGGAAATCAAAACTTGCGGGATTTTTTTGAAGGGAAAAATACATGGGGATTGCCGAAAGCAGATTGTACTGCGGCAACTCGCGCGGGCGTTTGTGCTGCAAAGGCGGCAGGGCGTTGTAGGCGAGGTTGGGCGTAAATTCATAATCCGGCGTGGCCCGGCCGCTTTTGGAAAGCCGCGCCGAGGCGGTCATGTAAAACGCGGCGCCGTGGTGCGATTCATACGGCTCATACAGGCCGTGATTGCCGCGGGCCTGCAGATTGGCGAGCACCAGAGCGTCGGGAGTCGGGTTGATGCTCATATGCCCGAAGCCCGGCGGCACCAGGACTTTTTCTCCCCGGCCCGCCTCAACGACATACACCTCGCGCAGCCGTTCAAAATCGTCAGACGCGCTCTGCAGGATGAAAAACGCTCGGCCATGGATCACTTCGTAAACTTCGGGATAGCGGACGCGAGTGCCGGGTTTATAAGGATGGTAATGCCCGATCGTTTTAATGAACTCGTTGCCAATGCGTCCCGGCGGCAAAACCGTGAGATCATACTGCAGGCCGGCATTTTTCAGCTTCTCGGCGTCCCCATCGCGCCGGACATCGCGGTAGATAAAGTATACCTCGCGCCTCGGAAAAGTGCTTAACGGATTTTTAAGGTAATTTTTTACGGTAATGAATTCTCGGACATTTGGTTTCACGGCCGCCACTCCGACTCCGAACACCAGGCGGTCGTCATCATCTATCTCCATCGGCAGACCGGCATACTTCGCAAGACTGCGCATACTGCTATTCTACCACTGCTTTGATTCTTCGTACACCGGCCGAGACGGCTTCTTCTTTGGCGATCCGAAATTTTCCGACAATTCCCGTATGCTCCACGTGCGGGCCGCCGCAGAACTCGCGGCTAACTGCCTCATTTGTTTTCGGATCAAAAACCGTATAGATCGAAACCTGCTCGCCGTATTTTTCGCCGAACAGTCCGATCGCCCCGAGTTTACGCGCGTCTTCGAGCGGCAGAATTTCTTTCTTTACTTGCAAGTCCCTGGCTATCCAACCATTAACCAATTCCTCAACTTTCTGCTTTTCCTCGTCAGTCATCTTTTTATCGTGCGTGAAATCAAACCGCGTGCGCTCGCGCGTGATGTTGCTCCCCTGCTGAAACACATGCTCGCCCAAAACGCGGCGCAGCGCGGCCTGCAGCAGATGCGTCGCCGTGTGCAGCCGGATCACCTCCTCGGTGTGGTCGGCAAGTCCGCCTTTGAACACGCCGGCGGTCGCGGTGCGCGAAAGCGCCTGATGTTTTTTAAACTCTGCGGCAAATTGTTCTTTGTTTATGGCCATCCCCTTTTCCGCCGCCAATTCTTCCGTAAGTTCCAGCGGAAAACCGTAGGTCTGAAAAAGGTCGAAAGCAACCCGGCCGTCAACTTTCTCCATTTTGCCAAATTCGCGCAGTCCCTTGGCCAGCGTCTTTCTAAACTTTTGCTCTTCCGCGGCCAGCTCTTCGGTAATTTTTTCTTTGCGGCTTTTAAGTTCCGGATAGACCGTTTCGAAATTTTTGATTACTATATCAGCGATCAGCGGCGCGAATTGCTGTTCAATCCCAAGATTATAAGCATGCCTGATGGCGCGGCGGATGAGCCGGCGCAAGATGTAGCCACGCTCTTTATTGGACGGCACAACGCCGTCAGCAATGATAAACGCCGCCGCACGTATATGGTCAGCAATGATCCGCTCGGATTTTTGGTCAGCCCTCGAAGCCAAAACGCGAATTTTCTCTATTATGGGTAAAAATAATTCTGTTTCAAAAACTGACGCCTTGCCTTGCAAAACCGCCACGGTGCGCTCCAGGCCCATTCCGGTATCAACATTTTTTTGCTGAAGCGGCTCAAATTTGCCGTCCGCTGTTTTGTTGTACTGCATAAAAACATCGTTCCATACCTCCACCCACTGCTTGTCTTTTGGGTCAAAGGCCTTCGGCGCTTCTCCCTCGCCAGTCCAATAAAACATCTCCGTGTCTGGTCCGCAGGGACCGGTGAGCCCGGCCGGACCCCACCAATTATCTTTTTTGGGCAAGTATGCGATTCGCTCATCGGCAATTCCAAGAAATTTCCAAATCTTGACTGACTCATCATCGCGCGGGGCGTCGTCATCTCCCGCAAAGACTGATACCGCGAGTTTTTTATGGGCAAGCCCGAGCCAATCTTTGCCCGTTAAAAATTCATAAGACCAGGTGATGGCCTCCTGCTTCCAGTAATCCCCAAGTGACCAGTTGCCCAGCATCTCAAAAAAAGTATTGTGGATCGCGTCCCCCACCTCGTCAATATCATCGGTGCGCAGGCTTTTTTGCACATTGACCAGGCGCTTGCCGCCTGGATGCGTCTCCCCCAAAAGGTACGGTACGAGCGGGTGCATACCCGCGGTCGTAAACAGCACGGTCGGGTCATTGGCCGGCACCAAGGGCGCGGACGGGATGATCGCGTGCCCCCGCGTTTTGAAGAATTGCAAATATTTTTCCCGAAGTTCGACGGCGGTCATGGAACCAAAATTTCCAACGCGCGGTCCAGCTGCGGATCGCGGTTCGCGTTGAAATCCTCGTCGGAAAGCCCGATCTTCACATCCGGCTCAATGCCTTCGCGGTTGAGGTCATGCCCGTCGGGCGTGAGCCATTTGGCCACGGTAATTTTAATATCCGCGCCGCCGCGCAGCGATACGAGTTCCTGGACCGAACCTTTGCCAAAACTCTTCTCGCCAACCAGCGTCGCGAGATTATAATCCTTCAGCGCGCCAGCCACGATCTCGGAAGCCGAGGCGCTGCCGCCGTTTTGGAGTACCACGGTTTTTATCCGGCGCAAACGGCTGCCGCCTGATGAATCATAACGCTGTTCGGTCCCGTCGCCATAGTGTTGAATCACCACGGTTCTACCTTTTTCCACCCAATTGCCGGCAACCTCCACGGCGCTCTCAAGATAACCGCCGGGGTTGTTGCGTACGTCCAAAATCACGCCGCTCACATTCGCGGTCAGAAATGCCGCAATCGCGCTCTCCACAATCCCCTGCGTATCTTCGCCGAACCGTCGCAGGCGCAAATAGCCAAGCTTTTTGCCTTTGTATTCGCGGATAGAATAATCCGCGCTTTTTACCTCAATTTTCGCGCGCGTAATTTTTATCTCCAAGGCCCGGGTAGCTTTCGGGTGGAGCACGCTCAATGTTACCGTCGTGCCGGCCGGGCCGCGAATCCGGTTAACGGCCTCTTCCAGGGTAAAATCCGCGGTTTCCTGGTCATCAACTTTTAAAATGATATCGCCGGCCCGCACACCCGCTTTCTGCGCCGGCGAGCCGTCGAGCGGCGCGACGACCACGAGCTGCTCGTTTTTCATGGCAATCTCCGCGCCGATGCCGTCGAAACTGCCTTTGAGCTCGGCCTGAAAATCCTCGGCGTCTTTGGGCTCCAAAAACACGCTGTACGGGTCGTCCAGCGAGGAGACCGCGCCGCTCACAGCTCCGTAGAGCAGCTTTTGCGGATCCGCGGGGCGATCGACATATTTCTCATTGATCCGGTCAATCGCCTCCCAGAGCAGCTGCCAATCGACATTTTTTGGCGCCCGGTCGCGGTTTTGTTCCAAAACCACGCCGCCGGAATCGGTCCGCGTCAGCGCAAAACCGCTCTGGCCCAAATACCAGCCAGCGACAAAAACTATAACTATAACAATAACAATAAATTTCTTCTTCATCTGGTTATAACCTTCAAAATATACCGCAGCCAGATGCCGGTATACACTAAAAAATTAACAAAAAAATTGTGCTGCCCGGCATAATGCTTGCGGTAGAAAATCTGCATCGCGCGATGAAATTCATACAAAGACTCTCGCGGCTGCCGGCGGGCCGACGAACCTTTGTCATGCCGCACGGTCGTAATCGGCACATACATCACTTTGCAGCCCGCGGCTTTGGCCCGGTAGCACCAGTCGAGGTCTTCACCGTACATAAAGTATTCTTCGTCAAGGAGACCGATCTCGTCTATCACTTCGCGGCGAATCATTAAAAACGCGCCCATCACGCTGTCCACCTCGGCGATCTCGTCTTCCGGCAAAAAAGTCAGATTGTAGGCAGCAAGTCGCGTGCGCGGGAAAAGGAACGATAACCCGGTCACCCGGAAAAGCGAATTAGCCAGACTGGGGAAACTCCTCCGGCAGGCCAGATCGAGCGTGCCGTCCGGCTTGACGACTTTGCAGCCGCTTATCCCGACAGTAGCATTATTATCCATATAGGTAATCATCTTGTCAAAAGTATCGCTTTCCACATTTACATCAGAATTCAAAAGCAAAATGTACCGGCCGCGCGAGAGCCGGATGGCCTGGTTATTGGCTCTGGCATAGCCGCGATTCTCCGGATTTTTGATGAGTTGCACGTTGGGAAATTGCCGCGCGACCATTTCCGGAGAATCATCCCGCGAGGCGTTGTCCACGACAAAGATCTCAAAGGAAAATTTTGTCGGCGAGGCCAGCACCGCGCGAAGGCAGCTTTCCAATTTCTCGCGGGTATTGAAACTCACGATGATGACTGATAAATCCATATATTAGTGAAAAATTTTTCGGCTCTTCACTGGATCGATCCGGATCATCTGCCTTACAAACCGGTGCTTGCGCAGCGTATCGGGCAGCTCGCGGAAAAAATTTTTAAGCGCCATGACCTGGAACGGCTCAAACAGCACGGTATAAATGGTCAGCAGAATTTCACGGATCAAAAAAAACGGAAAATTCAGCCAGAATACCAGGGGCACAAAATTTTTTACCACCATGAGATAGTGGTTCTTGTAAGACAGCTGGCGCACAATTCTGGACTGGCGCCGCCGGTTGATTATAAACCGGATAAACTGGGTCGGCCAGGATCGCCCGACCGTGCGGCCGTGATAAATGATCGCTTCCGGCACATAGCGGCAGCCAAACCCGGCCAGCTGCAGGCGCCAGGCCAGATCCACGTCTTCCTTATAGGCGATGAAGTTCTCGTCAAAATATTCATAGCCGCCGCTCTTTTTGGGAATTTTGGTTTGCTCGAGAGAGCTGCGGCGATACATTGCCGCCGCCCCCGAGGCGCCAAAAATTTCCAAATCGCGGTCATACTGCCCGCGATCCTGCTCCCACTGCCCGCGGTCAATCACCCGGTGGGTTTTGAAAATTTCTATGCCCGTGCTGTCGAGAATCCGGGTTTTGGAATCAAGCTCGTAATTGTAGTGCAAAAGCTTGCCGGAGACAGAACCCAAAGACGAGTCTGCTTCAAGGGCTGCCACGAGGGCCGCGACCGTGTCCGGCATAAGAATTGTGTCCTGATTTAAAGTCAGGACGTATTTGCCGCGCGAGCGGGCAATGCCGAGATTATTCCCGCGCGAAAACCAGAGATTCTCACGCGGATCGATGATGGTGAGATTCTCCCTGGCTCCATACTTTTCGGACACCAGCTCAGCGGAACCATCATGATTGCCGTTGATGATGAACAGGACTTCCAGACTCGGATAGCTTTGCGCAAAAACAGAATCAAGACAGCGCTCGATATAACGCCGGCTTTCATAACTTAGAATAATAATGCTAATGAGCGGCGGCATAAAAAATCAAAAATTAAAAATCAAAATGCAAAATGACAATTTAAAATTCAAAATTTTTAAAATTTAATATTGCAAACAGCAAATATCCAATGCCAAGTGGATGATTAAGATAGGGTGTGGTGATATTCAAAACCAATAACGCCACTAATCCTGATAAAACTCCTAAATTTTGCATTTTGAACTTTGAATTTTGAATTTGCACCGCCTTCCAGCCCTTCGCAAAGATGTGGCCAACAAATAATAAATAGATAATCAACCCCAGCGCGCCGACTTTCAAGGCGGTGTCAAGGTAGCCCCACTCAAAGGCATAAGCAGTGATCGTGCCGTCCGGATTGTCGGGCCGCACGCGGTCCGGCAAATAACTTTTGTAGCTCACGAGTTCCCCGAACCCCTTGCCAAAAATCGGCGCCTCGCGAATTTCCGCGAGCAGCTCCGGCAACAAAAGCAGCCGCGCTCCGCCAGCGGCCTCGGCTGCGGGATTGCCGGAACGGCTCGCGACCGTCACGCTTGCGCCGGCCAGGGCACCCACTGCGCTTAAAAACCCGACGGCCACAAGCGCGATAAAAATTAGCATCGCGCTTAGCCGCAACACTTTCATAAACCGCTCGCGGAAATAAAACAGCAGCATTGCAACGAGAAAGACAGCGCCAGCCGTGCCGCCGAGCCAGAAACTTCGGGACAGGCTAAAGATGACGGAAAAAATAGCGGCAATAATCACCCCCCACCTTACCTCCCCCACAAGGGGAGAGGAATTATTTTCTTGATTCCCCTCCCTCGATGGGAGGGGCGAGGGGAGGGTGAATGGAATAAAGATAAAAATCCCCATAAGCGCCCAGAACTGGCTCTGCATAAAAATCCGCGAGGCCGAGCCCACCTCTCCGGTGATCTCGCCAATATCGCGGGCCATCACCCAATGGTATAGCGTGGCTACCCCTGGCCAGCCAAAGGTGAACCACAAAAACAGCGTCAGGGTTTTCAGCGCAATAACAATGATCGCCGCGGCGAGAATTTGTAAAAGCTTCTCAATCTGTTCTCTGGACTTGATAACCGAAATTACCGCCGGCAGGATTAACAGATACAAATACCCATTGGCGTCATAAAAAATGTTGGATAGAGAATTGCCCCGCAATGCGCCATTCGCAATCCCCCAACCGATGGCAATCAGTAAGATTGAATATTTCCATCCCAAACCGTCATTCTGAGGCCAAAGGCCGAAGAATCTATTTTCTGCTTTGAGATTCTTCGCTATGCTCAGAATGACATTCGAAGCCCACGCCAAAAAGACAGCCATAAACACGACCACTCGCAAAGACAAAAATTTATACTCCAACAAATGTCCCCTGCTGCCGATAAATAATTCGCCAAACAGCAGGTAAATCCCAAATTCCGGCCGGCGCCACGCCAAAACAAAAACCGCGGCCGCGACGACCATGAGCAGCGGCAGGGCCAAAACCGGCCAAACGAAAGCCAGCAAAGACACTCCCTCCAGAAGGAGCATCGAGAAAAGCGCGAGTTTAAACACCATGGGGGCGGCTTTTTATGCCGAATAATTTCTGCGCCGCGGCAGGCAGCAGCGCCACCCCCAATAATATCGCTACCGCAAGGTACATCGCAAGCGCGGCAAGCCGGCTGCCATTCTTCCAAAAATAATAAACAAGACTTCTGCCCGCGGCCCGTTTGCGGGAAAACACATCGAGCTGCGAAAAACTTTCCGCGCCGCGATGCATCACCACGGCCTGGGGGTAGTAGTAAATTTTGTAGCCGGCGTCGTAAACCCGTTTGCAGAAATCAACCTCCTCGTACCAAAGCCAAAAAAATTCGTCAAACAGCCCCAGTTTTTCTATCACGGACCGGCGCGTCATAAATGCCGCGCCCATCACCTGATCAACTTCTGCCTCCTGCGAGTAGTCAAGGTCGTCCATGAAATACCTGGTCGGCCGGATAAAACGGTGCAGTCCCGACAAAACCAGAAGCGAGGCGAAAAAAGTCGGAAACCGCCGCACGGACGGCTGCAACGAGCCGTCCGGATTGCGAAGCCGCGGCCCGACCGCGCCAACCTCGGCATGGCGGTCAAGATAAGCTACCAAATCCATAATCGCCTGCCCGCGCACTTCGGTATCAGGATTTAGCAAAAAAATATACTCACCGCTCGACTGCCGAAAGGCCAGATTATTCGCCTTGGCAAAGCCCAAATTAGTACCCGACTCCATTATTCGTATCCGGGAATCATTGCCAAAACGCTCGCGCAGCATCGCCGCGCTGCCGTCCGTCGAATTATTATCCACCACAATCACCTCAAACGACACCGGCGGTTTGTTTTGCAGGATTGCTTCCACGCACCGTGCGAGATGTTCCCTCGTGTTCCAGTTGACGATCAGAATGGAAACTTTCATCTTCTCAATTTTCCACCACGGCGCCAACCGGGTATTGGGCGAATTCCTCGGCGGAAATCGTGACCACGTCAGAAAAACGCAGCAGCCGGTTCTGGAAAGCCGCGAGTGTCAGCGGCCGGAGCAGCCCCTCGACAACATAATAAACGGCCGCATTGTCCGCGGTCTTGACGAGCGCCCGCTCGGGCAATTTGAGCGGCTCGCCAAGCTCGATGTTCGAAAGCTCGTCCGGCGTCGCGACTTTGACATTGGCAAAGCTAAACTTGCTCGCGAGGAACACGCCATAGCTGATCGGCCGGCGCAGCCCGGCCTCAATATAATACACGGCCGGATTGTTGTTCGCTTTGATCAGGATGCCGGTCGGCGGTGGCATGGGTCCGCCTTTTTCCCAAAGATCGAGCTCGGCCGCGGCGGTGGATTGAACAGCGCTAAAGGAAAAGTTCTGAAGCTTGAAAACTATGTAGGTAAGCGGTTCGAGCTTGCCGTTGCCGACGTGATAGACGGCCGGCGATTCTCTGGCTTTGACGAGCGTGCCGTCCGCCGGCGGCATAAGCTTGCCGGTCGGGTAACTGTCAAGCTCGGCGCTTTCCGCGGTCAGCACACTGGCAAAGGATAATTTCCGGGATTTAAACACGAATCCCGAAAGCGGGCGTTTCTCACCGCTGTAAATCATAAAAACCGTCGGGTCGTTCCCGGCTTTGACGAGCGTGCCGTCTGTGGGCAGCGCGCGCGGGCCGGCCGGATAGCTTTGCACATCTTCATCCGGCAAAAGCGCCGCGCCCGCGGTGTTGAGCTTCCGCGCCGCCGCGACGAACGGCGAAAGCTCCTTGCGCAGCCCGTCCTCGATGAGATACACCGTACCCTGCGGATTCACAAGCAGCGTGCCGTTCGCGGGCGGCGTCATCTGGCCAAGCTCGAATTCATTGAGTTCCGAGGCAGACACGGTGATCACGGCCGCGGGATTTAATTTGCGCTGCTTCAGCACAAACGCCGAGATGGGGCGGCGCAGACCGTTGTCAATGATGAAAATCTTCCCGTCGCCGGTGCCGAGCAAGGTGCCGTTCGGATAGCGAAACCAGGCCGTAAAAAACTTTGAGAAATTATAATTGCCGTTGTACACGTGCGGCGTGTAGCGGTAGAGCGCGGTCGTCGCGAAATTGGACAGCGTCACGGTTTGTGTGGCCGGCGGATTCTGCGGCCCGCCCGTGGTATTTTCCAGGGTAATCTCATCCCCTTTGCGCGAGGTCCGCACGCGGTTGCCATTGCCGAAAGCGTTGTTCTGCGCGTCCACCATGGGCCCGCGGCCGACCCGTGTTCCGCCGACCTCAAAATAAAAGCTTCGCACCAGCGAAGCCGGCATACCGATGTAGCGGTTGCCTTCTGCGTCAAAGTTGCCGAACAGCTGATGGTAAAAACCCAAAAACAGCTCGCCGCAGCCGCCCTCATCCGGACAGCCGAAACCCAAAGCGCGGTCGAGCGCGCGGGTCAACGCAGAACCGGTAAAGCTGCCGGTAATCAGACTCTGCTCTTTTTGCAAGGTGACCAGCACCACCTGCGGATTCAGGCCCGCCGAAATGGCGGCATCAAAGATCAGTTCCGCGGCAGTGCGCGGGCGCCCGAGATTGGGCCGCGGATCAGGCAGGCGACTTTTCAAATTAACGTCCCCCGGCTCGCGAAGCTTGCTCAAAAACTCCGGAGCCGGATTCGCCAAAATGCTGCCGCGGCTCTCCAAAAATTTTTGGATCCCTTCCACGCCGCCCAGCGTGCCGGTGTCCACGAACCGCTCGTCGCTGATAAGCTGATTGGGATTAAAATCCTGAGCCGCCGCAGATGGAATTAAAATTGAAAAAATCAAAAAGTAAAATGACAATGCAAAATTAAAAATTTTGAATTTTAAACTGTAATTTTTCATTTTGACTTTTGCATTTTGCATTATTCGACGATCGGCGTGCCGATCTGATAAGTGCTCACTTCACTTTGCGGCAAAACATTGACGCTCTGGAAACTGTAGCCGCGGTTCTGAAAAGCCGGCAAATTCATGGCCTGCCGGACGCCGTTCTGAATGATATACACGGTCGGGTCGGCATCGCCGCGAAGCAGCGTGCCGTCAACCGGCGGATAGAGAAAACCCTGGGCCGCCACAGAAATTGCCGAAAGCTGATCAAACGGGATTACGGCGATCGGCCGGTCGCGAAGGCCGCGCTGGATAAAGACAAAATAGGATAAAAGCTGCCGGCCGCCCTGCTGATAGATAAAGACAGCCGGGCTGTCGGCAGTCTTCATGAGCACCCCGTCGATCACGGCCGCATCTGCGCCAAGCTGATACGTGCCGAGTTCCACGCCGGAGAGAGTGATCACATCCGGAAAACGCAAAGAGCGCGAGACGAAGGCCAGATAAGAGATCGGATGGCGCTCCCCGCCCTCCACGAGATAAACGAGCGGCGAGGCCGGATCTTTCAGCAACGTGCCATCTATGGGCGGCACCGGCTCCCCCAGGGGAATGGCATCCAAACTCCCGGTCTCGGCCGCGGCGGCCTGCAGGCCGGGAAAGCGCTGGGCCAGCACGAAATCCGTGATCAGGCGCCGCACGCCTTTTTCAAACAGATAATATTTTCCGCTGGCGTCGCGCAAAAGCGTGCCGGAAGCAAAAAACGGTCCGCGGTTCGGATCAAGCGCCTTGAGCGCGTTGATCCGGCCGCCAATGTGACCGGTACAGCTGGCCTCGCCGCAAGCCGTGCTATTGGCCGTGTCAATATTATCCACGCTCGCAATGATCCGCTCGCGGATGGCGCGAACGTCGAGATCCGGAAAAGAGCTCAAAACCAAAGTCGCGATCCCTGTCACAAGCGGCGCGGCGACGGAAGTGCCGCTCACGTAGGCATACAGGTTTTGCTTGTCTGGCTGCGCCGGCTCGAAATAGGTCGAGAGAATGCCTTTTTTCTGCTGGCCGTTTATGGTGAAGGGCGTGGAAGTGCCCGGCGCGGCAATATCTATACAATTCGAGCCATAGTTGGAGAAGGCGGCCTTCTGATCGCGTTCGTCGAGGGCCGCCACGCCGATGATCATATTCTGCCCGCCATCGGCGCAGACCGGGACGACCGGATTTTCATTGAGATTGCCGCCGGTGGCGGCCGCGTCGTTGCCGGCCGCGGCAATCACCAAAACGCCGCGCGCGAACGCGTAGCTCACCGCCTCCTGCAAAACCTCCACGCCGGAAAGGCCCGGGCCGCCCAGCGAAAGATTGATGATTCGCGCCCCGTTATCTGTCGCCCAGCGCATCCCGGCGGCGACATCGGAAGCAAAACCCGTGCCCGAGGCATCGAGCGCCTTGATCGGCATCAATTTCACATTCCAGTTTATGCCGGTAATGCCGAGATTGTTATTGGAGATCGCGCCGATCAAGCCCGCCACAATCGTGCCATGACCGTTGTCATCGGAATTTATGCCGGCGGCAATTTCTCCCTTGATCCGGGTGACGCAACCCGATTCGCTCTCATTAATACTAAACTCGCAATAGCTCGAGAAGCCCTGGATCACGCGGCCGTCATTCAGATCCTGGTGCCGCGCGTCAATGCCCGTGTCCACGATCGCCACGACAATCGGCCCGCCCAGAGTTTTTTCCCAGGCTTGCGGGACCTGCATGCGCGGCAGATACCATTGTTTGTTGATAACCGTCGCATCGCTCGTAAACCACGGGTCAGCCGGCACGACTGCGGCGCGCACCACGCCGTCCTCTTCGGCAAATTCCACCCACGATTCCGTTCGTAAAATCTCCAAATTCTCCCGCGCAATCTGTACGCGGTAAACTTCATCATACAACCGCTCGCTGCCAGACGCATAAAGTGCAAGCCGGGCCTGCTCGCCGGCGCGGATTTTTACGTTCGCAAAAACAGCAGTGCCGCTGTCCGCGGCAACCGGTAACCCCCCCCCGAGGAGGGAGACGATCATAACCAGACTGATAATAACTTTCATTATTTGTATCGGCCGGATATACTTCTGAATTTTATTTTCAAAAGGTCGAGGAGACTCTGCAAATAAGCGCCGAGCGGCACGTGGCTGCCGCCGCGCTCGCGCCAGATCACACCGACTTCTTTAATCCGGAAGCCGTGGATCCTGGCCACCGTCAGCACCTCCATGTCGAATCCCCAGCCCGGGATGGTGACGCGCGAAAAAATTTCCTTGGCCGCGCGCGCCGTGAAAATCTTAAAGCCAAGCTGCGTATCCGCGATGCCCGGCACGGCCAGGAGCTGAATTAAAAAGTTGCTCATCCGGCTCAAGATGATGCGGTAAAGGAGCTGCTTCCGGGTCACGCTTGAAGATTTAAGATACCGCGAGCCGATCACGACCTGATACTCGCCGGACTCAAGATACGGCCAGAATTTCGCAACCTCGGAGACCGGCGTGGCATTGTCCGCGTCCATAAACATAATGTAATCGCCCCTGGCATAATTCATAATGCCAAGCTTGACGGCGCTCCCTTTGGCCCCGATGCTTTTGGAGAGGCAAAGCGTGACCAGATTTTTGATGCTCTTCTCCTGATAGTTTTTGACGAGGGAGCAGGTGTTGTCGTTACTGCCGTTGTCCACGACAATGATTTCGTACGGATATTTCTGCTTTTTTAAATAATTATCGGTCTGCTCCAGCGTCTCGCTGATCCGCTTTTCTTCATTAAACGCCGGAATGACGACCGATAATTTCGGGCGGGTTTCCATTCATTAATTATACCAATTGCCGTTGCAATTTGAAAGTGTGGCCGTGTTTCAAAAGTCCCAAATGAGATTGCCAAGCGGCAGACCGAATCCCCCTCCCCCTTGAGGGGGTTGCAACAACGAACGCTGTCAATTTTCAACGGCTCAACGGGAAACGGCCGTTGAGCCGTTGGCAAAGTTTATTTCGGCGCGAGTTTGTAGAGGTCGGGGTCAAACGGGCGGTCAAAGCAGACCTCGCCCGCGCCGTGCTCCCAGTTCGAGAGGGCCGGGTCGCTGCGCGCCGGCAGGCCGTATTTATCAATCGGGTAGGCCTCGGCTGGCGCGCCGCGCGAGGGGCGCGCAAATGTCGCGCAGAGCTCAAAATGTTCCGACGCCTTTACTTCATAGCCGTATTCTGCCCCGGTCTCAGGATCGCGCGGCGCCTCAAACCCGCTGATCTCGTCTCGCAAGAGTTCCAAACTTCCCGGCAACTCTCCCTTGTTCTGCCAGTAACTGATCACGCGGTATTGTAGCTCCTGCAGATTTTGCACGCGCTGTTCGTCAAAGCGGTACAGCCGCTCTTCTTTCGGCGAGCCGACGAGGAAAAACCCGCCCACGACAGCGAGTAGAACAATGCCAATAATCCCGTAGGAAAATTGCCTGACATAGGTTCGGCCCCAGCCCTCGCGAAGTTCCCAGAAGTAATACCAAAAAACAGAAGCTGCGACAAAGAACAAGGCCAATACTTTTAGCAAAAACCGCGCCGTAAGCCCGCCCTGCAAAAACTGGTAAATAATGCTGACGAGGTCGCCGATGATGATAAGCGCCGCCACAAACAAAGTAAAGTACACGAGCCAGCGGCGGATGCGAAGATTGCGCTTCTGTTCTGACGCGCGGTACTCGCGATTCAGAAACCAGGTGGTAATCGCATAGGTCGTAAACACCACGAGGAGCGAGGCAATCGCCCAGCGGATCGTGCCCTGCGCCGCGGCGCGCGAATAAATGTTATCCAGCCGGTCCGGAAATTTGAGATTGACAGACTGAAAAACGAGTGCCAGGAAACTCCCGGCGCTCACATATAAAGTAATAGTAGCTAAGAGATGCAAAAAAACATCTTTTGGCCCGGTTTGGACTTCGTCATTCATATTTTTATCTTACAATGCTTTATCGCGCGAGTAAAGCCCGACGAGTTCTGCCTGATCAAGGATATGGCCGCGCATCGCCTCTTCAAGTTTGGCCTTGTCTGCGTCAGAATTCAAATTCAACTGCCCATCGAGTGCATATATCTTAAAAAAATAACGATGTGTTCCCGCAGGCGGGCAGGGGCCGCCGTAGCCGGACCGGCCAAAACTGGTCATTCCCTCGGTGCTTCCCGCCGGCACGGAATTTTCCGCGATCTTGCGCGCCCCCGGAGCAATATTCCAAAGCGTCCAATGCGTGAATGTCCCCCGCGGCGCGTCGGGGTCATCCATAACGAGCGCCAGGGTCCTGGCCTTTTCCGGGACATCGCCAATTACAAGCGGCGGGTTGATATTCTCTCCGTCGCAGGTGTATTTGACTGGAATGCGCCCTTTATGTTGAAAAACCGGACTCGTGACCTGCATTTTATTTAATTAAAATTTTATGCCACGCCCAGGAGCTTTGCAGAATATCGTTCAGGTCATGCTCGGCCCGAAAACCAAGTTCGCGTTCAATTTTCCGGGTATCGGCGACGACGCGCGCCGGATCGCCGGCGCGGCGCGGGCCGAACTTCATGGGGATCATCCGCCCCGTTACTGCCATGCTTTTATCAATGATTTCGCTTACGGAATAACCGCTGCCGGTGCCGACATTGTAAACATAACTGCCATTCGCCGCGGCCAATTTCTCCAAAGCTACCAGATGAGCGCGAGCCAGATCCAAAACGTGCACATAATCGCGCACGCCGGTGCCGTCCGGCGTCTCGTAGTCCTGCCCGAAAATTTCCAGTTCGGAGGCCATTCCCGCGGCCACGTCCATCACCCGCGGGATGAGGTGGCTCACTGCCCCGGCGCGGTAGCCGAGGTCCTCTTCCGGCCAGGCGCCAGCCGCATTGAAATACCGCAAGCTGATCGAGTGGAGGCCATAGGCCTGCTCATACCGTTTCAGAATTTCCTCAAACATGCGTTTGCTCTCGCCATACGGACTGGTCGGATGGCAAGCCGCTTCTTCGTCTATCGGGATTTTCTCCGGTTCGCCATATACCGCGCCGGTGGAAGAAAAAATCAATTTCTTGACGCCGTATTCCACCATCGCATCCAGCAGATTGATGCCGTTGACCACATTGTTTTGAAAATATTTTTGCGGATCGGCCATAGATTCTTCGACTTCGATTGATGCCGCAAAGTGCATCACGGCGTCAAACTTTTCGGCCGCAAAGAGTTTATCCAAAGCAGCGCGGTCGGCAAGATCGGCGACGATCAACTGGCAATCCCGCACCGCCTCCCGCCGGCCCGTGGAAAGATTGTCAAACACCACGACTTCGTAGCCGGTTTTCCGCAGAAGGCGCGCCGTGTGCGAGCCGATGTAGCCCGCGCCGCCGGTAACCAGAATTTTCTTCGGCCGCTGCTCCTTCAGGCCTTTGTAAGTTGCGTAATCCAAAACCGCGTAGCGCGGCGTCCCGGAGTCCACAATCAAAAAACCCTTCGGGGACGCGCGCAGCGCGCGATTCAGATCAGTTATGGTTTGCGGCTCCAACATGGCTCTATTTTAACATTTCTGGCCAAAACAAAAAACCGCTCTGTTAGACGGTTTTTTGTTTTCTATAGAGCCAGTAACTCATCGTGGTGAGGCCCGCGAGGAGCGTCATAAGCCACTCGCCCGGTCCGGTTCGCGGCGGCTGCGCCTGGATCGCGGCCGCGGCGACGGCAGGCACGCGGACGAGTATGCGTACCTCATTGCCGTAAATATTGGTCATGACCGAATCGTGACCAGCCGGAAATTCACTTGGGTTGCGCACGCGGACCGTAAAACTGCGGGAGACCTCGACACCGACCGGAATATCCACGGACGCGTATTTAATCGAGCCATTGACTGACACGGCCCCACCCTGATCAGTGATCTGCGCGAGCTGCAGAATATCCTGAATATTGTCTTCAATAATTATGCCGGAAAGCTGCGCCGCGCCCGTGTTCTTGAAATACAAAGTATAGACAATCGAATCGCCCGGATTGGCCGCGATACTCGTCGCGTCCACGCCTTGGGTCAGGTTGAAAGCGGTCTTGCGCTGTTGAAACTGGACGTTCTGCGCCAGCTGCACGTTTACCTGCGCCTGTGCCTGCCTGGTGCCCACTTGGTCGCTTCGGACATTGGCCGTGTTGGTGACAGTGGTGATAGTCCCGGAAAATGCGCCGCTGCCGGCCACGAGCGCGTCAAAGACAAAAACATCGGTGCTGCCCGGGCTGCGGCTGCCGATATTGCGGCCGCTGCCCAGAAAGTCGGCCTCCATATTGGAAACATTCGCACCGTTCAAAAGCAACGTGCCGCCCACCAGATTGAGCTGGCTGGTCGGGATGACATCGCGGACAATGACATTGCTCTGGCTGGCATTGCCCGAAGTCGTGGCGCGCACCTCAAACCGCACCCGCTCACCGGGCGAAGCATTGGTCGAGCTTTGGTAAGTGGTTTCGCCGCGGCTCACGTTCAGGACGCGCTTCGTAATGCCGAGGTCGTAATTGGCGGCCGCGGCTGCGCCCACGCGCGCCCGGAAATTGACAAATCCGGAAAACTCAAAACAGCCGCGGACCGTACCGATGTTGAGTCCGGCGGCCGTAACCAGGCTGTCGCCACTCCCTGTGGTTTGCGGCGTGGTGGAGTGATTGGGAAACCACCGCACCGAGCCCGGAATAAACTCCAAAGTCTGCGGCTGGCCATTGATATGAATAATCATATCGCCGCCGCGGTTGAAATTGGTATCGTGGCTCGTGACCGTAGTGGCGTTGTCCGCGCTGATGCTGGCCGAAACAGCGTGATCTGTCCGCGTGCCCCCGGGCAGCGTGGCGCGGATCGTAACATTGGCGGCCTGATCATCCGCGACGCCAGTGTTGTGGTAATAAATTTGAAATTCGATCTCTTCGCCGGCATTGGCCGGAACGCCATTGTCGTGGTCGGTTTGCGATGCGCTAAACGCCCCGCCGGCAGTGGCGTTGCGGGCATCGAGAAGCGGCAGGTCATTGTTAGTGGTCGGCGTAAAGCTTATGGGAAAGGTGTTGAAGGCCACCGCCGCTTCGGCTCCGTGCGGCAGGAAGCTCACCGCCGCGAGCAGCGCGATTACCGTAACCGCGAGATAATTAAACCTGGAATCCGCCATATGTAATTAAGTTAAGCCGTGGGGCGATTAACTGGCTGGCCCGGGGTTTTCTGCGCGGCTTCCTTGCAGACATTCACAGTGGCCGTGGAGGTAAACGGCCCGACTGTGGTCGGTGGCGAGATAACTGTATCCACGCTTTCCACGCTGCCGACATTGGTCAGGAGTTCGCAGCCCACGGGGAAGTTGGTCGTGGAGGCCACGGTGACCCGAAACTGGACGACCTTGCTGGTATTCGGCGCCATTGGCCCGATGTTGATGCCGCTTGAGAAAAAGGCATTGGCAAAAGCGGATTTGTCAACTCCGTCAACATTGAGCGTTCCGGCATTAAAGGTGAGTTTGAGGGGCAACGCGTCCTTTACTATCACTGTCTCCTGCGTCACATTGCTGCCGTTGGTATCCACGATAATCTGGAAGGTGAGAATTTGGCCGGGCGCAGCCGCGACCGAAGAGGCAAAGCCGCTATTCGTGCTGTCATTGCGAACGGTTTTTAGGATATGCAGCTGCCGCACTGGTGAAATCGGCACCTCGATCACCACCCGGGCGTTATCAGATTTGGTCTGGCTGGAACTGAAGGCAAAGCCAACGTTGTTCAGGATCTGGCCGTTCGAGAGGCCCGAACTTTGGACGCGGGCCTGGAAGAGAATCGTGCGGCTGTCGCCGCTTGCGATGACGCCGGCGCCCACGCCGCCGGAGAAAAAGCCGGCCGTTTGAGCGGAATTAAGCGCAACCTCGTTAACCGTCACTGTGCCAAGCAAAGTCAAGGTCTGATCCATCTGGTCGCGGGCGTCAACCGTCACCGCCCCGCCCACGGCCGCGACCACGATTTTGAACTCGACGGTATCCCCCATCCGCGCTGAAACCTGGGTATCGTTAAAAGCACTGCCCTGGGTGACATTTTTGACTTGTTTGTTGATGGTGAAGTCGCCGGGGGTTACAGCCGGCACCTCGATCACCACCCGGGCGTTATCAGATTTGGTCTGGCTGGAACTGAAGGCAAAGCCAACGTTGTTCAGGATCTGGCCGTTCGAGAGGCCCGAACTTTGGACGCGGGCCTGGAAGAGAATCGTGCGGCTGTCGCCGCTTGCGATGACGCCGGCGCCCACGCCGCCGGAGAAAAAGCCGGCCGTTTGAGCGGAATTAAGCGCAACCTCGTTAACCGTCACTGTGCCAAGCAAAGTCAAGGTCTGATCCATCTGGTCGCGGGCGTCAACCGTCACCGCCCCGCCCACGGCCGCGACCACGATTTTGAACTCGACGGTATCCCCCATCCGCGCTGAAACCTGGGTATCGTTAAAAGCACTGCCCTGGGTGACATTTTTGACTTGTTTGTTGATGGTGAAGTCGCCGGGCTGTGGCTGAACATTGCCGACCTGCACCTTGAAGTTCACAAAACCATGAAACTCAAAACAGGCATCCACATCGCCGAGGCCGACGCCGCTGGAAAAAATCGTATCCGGCAGATTGGATTGCTGGCAGCCGCCGGCAAGACCGCAGTTTTTGAAAAGCCGCGCTGAACCGGGCACGAGCGAAAGCGCTTGCGGATTTGGGCCAGAGACGTGAATATCCACGTTGCCGCCGCGCTGCGCATCCGAGCCCACTGAAGCCGCGTTGCTCGCGCCGACCAAGGCGGAAATCGTATGCGTCAGAGCCGCGCTTCCCAGGCTCGGGTTGGCAAAGGCGCGCGCGAATGCAGCAAACGCGCGGTTGGCGTCAGCATTGGCCGCCCCATTATGGAAATAAATCTGCAGCTCCACTATCTGCCCTGGCGCGGCCTGCACGCCGGCGTCATGATCAGCCTGCGAAATGCTGAACCCCTCCCCGCGGGTGGCGTTGCGACCATCCAGAAGCGGCAGGTCCCGGTTCTGGGCTGGGGTGTAGCTGATTGGGAAAATGTTAAACTGCGGGCCATTGGCCGAAACATTGAGCGCGCTCAAGCTTAACGCGAAAAAACCGGCCAAAAGCACTAAACTCAGGGTCTTTTTGACATCCAGGATTTTGATTTTTCGCAGGATTATTGCCATGTTTTCACTATACTCCTAAAAGATTAAACCAAAATTAATGAAATTTATGCGACAGCAGAGGATAGCACAACATCGCGCGGCTGTCAAACGCAAATTTTGCGCAAAAAAAAGGAGGAAGAACCGTGGTTCTTCCTCGGAACGAAAAGATTTGCCCTATTCCCAAAGCGCGATGAGATGCCCGAGTCCTTTCTCCTCGAGGACCATCCGCTTGAACTCAAGTAGGGATTCGGCTGGTGGTTGGTGCACGGGCTTGATCGACGGTGGTGGCTCGGCCGCTTTGGAAAAAGAGTCTCTCGGATCGTCGGTAAACCCGGTCGCCTCCTTTTTCTTTGGCAGAAAGGTCATCGGCCGGGTGCCCGGATCAAGAAACCAGGGGGCCTTCTCAATGATCTTCACCTCTCCCGGAGCAGTGGCGCGACCGATCCCGAAACCAATCGGCAAACCAGTCAAGACGCCAAGAAAATATTCTTTCCAGTGCCACCCTTCCCAGTACACATCAAGTACGTACTGCGCGGTACAAAAATCGTAATTGATGTGCGCGACCTGGACTTTCCGATTGAACCGGAGCTTCTTGGCGTCCCATTTCAACTCTTTGTCCTTCTGAAATTCGCTGATAATCCTGTCATTGAGCCCATTGATCATTGTCTGGTCATCAACGAGCCAAAAACCGTGTTGGCCCTCGAGAAGCTCATGCAGATGAACTTTTCGGGCCTTGCTGCGCTTCGGCCAGTACTTGCCAATATCCTGCGTGGTTTTGCCTTTCCATTCCGGCATTGCGCAAGGGTTGCAGTCCGGACACGGCACCGAAACCTCCTTCACCACCTCTTTCTCCGTGATAATTTCTTTAATTTCCGGGGACAGAGCGGCCGTAACTACCCTGACCGCGACTCGATCTTGCACCTCTTGCTTGGCCTGGTTGCTGAAAGCCGTAACCAGGTTTGGCAGAATGGATTCACCGACCGGAAAAGCCCCGACAACCTTAGCGCTAAACAGATATCGCTTCGGGTTCTCCGGCCGTACTTCTGCAATGCTCGAGCCAATGCCAAACAGCTCCTTCTCGTCAATCGGCGTATCGGTTGCCGACAATTCCTCAAGGACCAATCCGGCCGCGAGCGCATCTCGTAGCGTCACTGCATAAACCGAGTCCTCCCTGGCAGAAACAGTGACGCGAAACTCGACCACCTCGCCCGGATCAGCATCAACTGATTTCTGAAACTCCACTTGACCACGTGACAGATTGCGACCAAGCTTTTCAACAACGAGAACACCTTTCGGCAGCTTGTCATCGACACGGATCTCAATTTTCGCCGGAAACAGCGGTTTGATGGACGGGTTCGCGCAGCCCTGGAAATAGTAGGCATCGTGTTTATTGTTCACTTTACTTACCCAGGCCAGGCCCGGCTTATGATCAATGGGATCAAACAGCACCAGCTTGCCAAAATTCCGCGGCGCCGGTGCATACCAATCCGCGGGAATCGGGTTGGGCGGTTTTGACCCCCCGTAGATCTGATCAAGGAACACGGTGCATGGCGGGATCTCTTCCAGCCGGAAATGACCCTGCTGAAAGTCCATATAATGTGCAGCAAAATCATCTTCGGTCCATCCCCACTTCAGTTTCGCGACCTTCATCCACTCTTTTTCATACACAGGGCCGTTTGGGGTCTCGATCGGCGCAATGAGATTGCCAAGCATTTCCAAACTCTCCAGTCTCGCGCCCACAGGTAGTACGCCAATCACACTCCAGGCGGAAAAGTCCTGATCCGGAAGCGGACAGTTGTTCGGGCTTTTGTAATGAGCCCGATCTGTCGCTTGAACACTGCCAAAAAAACAAAGCAGCGCAAATACCCAGACAAATCCTTTCATAGTATTAATCCTCCAAATTCAAATTTTCAACATTCCATCATAGCATTCACTATGTCTTATTGTAAACACAAACCGGCTTAAGAAAAAGTTAATTAAATTTAACAAAATAAATAGGGGCAGTCCGACCATCGGTCAGACTGCCCCAAGTAATCTCACTGCTTGGCCCTATTTAAGGGCCTTGAGCGCCCGCTGCTTCTGCAGCGCGCGTTCGGTCTCCCGAACGTCGAGCTGCATAAGCTCGGCCTCGTCCTCGACATTTTTATCTGCCGAGGCGAGGATAGAGAGCTCGCGGTCAGTGAGCGGCTCCCCGCGTTCGCGTTTGGCCATGATCTCCACAAGCCGCACGTCGGGCTTGCGTTCCTCGATCTGGGCCAGGATCTTGCGCTGCAAATCCAACATGGCCATCTCGAGCGGTGCACCGGCGACATTGTTCCAGTTTGTCTCAAAAGCCGCACTGTCCAAGAGGACCCATCCTTTTTGAGAAAAAGCTTGGGACCAATCCCCAGAGAGTGCAGAGTCAGAGACGAGCTCATCAGTCGCGGCGTTGCGGAACGTGCCGTGAATGCGAAACCGAATGTCTCCGGTCTGCTCAAATCTACGGTATGACGCCGCAACTTGCGCTCCGCCAAAAAGCGCTTCCCCGCCAATCTCGCATCCTCTGGAATTTTCATCCGGAAGGCAGACCGCGAGACCGCCGCCGACCAAGACTGCGGTGAAAAGAATACTTTTCTTGGTTGGCCCAAATCGGGACTTTTGCTTTTGGTTCTCCGGAACAACATAGAGATTTTCAGCAACCCAGACATGGCGGCTGATGGTTGCCGGAATCGCATGCTGCACTGATGCCGAAGCCGGCGTATAAGTCCCGGCATACTGGTAGCCCCGCTCGGTTTCCATCGAGCGCGCGACTTCCGGAGTCCAGACAATCTTTCCGCCCTTCTGGAACACCTTGTCAAAGGCATTCACAATCCCGCGTGGTATAAGCCGCGCGAGCATATTCAGGAATCGCGCCCAAAGCGATTCAAAGCCGTAATAATACTCGGGGCTCCAGTCGAGCTGGTCATACTCGGCCTTGCCACGGACAAAAATTGGCCGCCCGTCAACCGAGATGAACCGCGGGTCGTTCTTCATTGAAAGAAGCGTCGCCTTGGCGGCTACTTCACTCTCCCGCGGCAGGTAGCCGGCCTCCTCGCAAGAGACGCGGACCGGAATCACATACTCGCCCTGCCGGCCGCACCGGCGGTACTGGGCCGAGAGCGACGACATTGCGAATGCGACGAACAAAACCAAAACAGTGATTCGAGTGATTCGTTTCATTTTATCTTATCCTCCTAATTTTTTTGTGCTGCAATGCATCATGCAAAGCAGCGAAAGTTCGACTTACATCAGCCATTACACTCACATCACTAAAACAGCCAATCTTAGCACAAAAAGCCGCTTTTGTCAAGGCCCGGTACAGTTAACATCTAGGGGTGCCCGACGCAAGATCGGGCTTTTTTACATTCCTTCAAAATTGGTGGTAACGACCATGCGTTTCTGGGCTGTACCGAGAGGCCAGCTTGTTGACAGGTTCAGATGCGAGCCGCCCAGGTCCGCGAACTGCGCCGGATCGTTCACCGCGTAAATCTTCTTGGATTGCACCGTATAGCGGTAGCGCCGGTTCGTCCCGTCTGTGCCAAAAACCTGCACAAACACCTCATCGCCGGCCTGCAGTTCGTTAATCCGCGTAAACGCATTCTTGTAATTCCCGTCCCACGGGTAGCCGGACGAGTGGCCGTGAATCGAGGCCGTGCCCGGCTCGCCCGGAAAGGGCGTCGCCGGATGGTGCGCCACGCCGTATTTCAGATCCTCTTCCATTTGGACAAAGTCGCGCGTCCAGATAACCGGCGCGTCCACGCCAAGGCGCGGAATCGCGAGGTTGCCGGGCGCCGAGGTATCCACCGTAAAACGCCGCTCGTCGGCAACCTGCGGACGGCCCGCGGTGTCTGTGCCAGCGACGCGATTGTAATCGCGCCGCGCGGCGATCTCTTCCAATTTAAGGTGTTCGGCAATGAACTGCTGCTGGGCTATGGTAAGCTTGCCGGCGTAGAGCGGATTGTAGCCATCGATTATCTCCGTGCCATCGTCATAGCTGTCTTCATCCGTGTCGTCTCGAAGCGGATTGGTACCGACATAAAATTCATCCACGTTGGAGAGGCCGTCGCGGTCCGGGTCAGCGCCGGCCTGGAGCAGCTCGCGGTCATTGACAAAGACATAATATTTTTCCATCCAGGTGTTGTACTCGGCCGGCACCGGCGTGCTCGAAATCTGCTCGGCTGGCTCCTCGGGCGCGCGTTGGAACAGATTGGCCACCTTGGTGCCCACGGCCCGGAAGTTCAACAGGACGTAAAAAAAGCCAAGCGCCACGACGAAAATCAATGGGTAGCGCAAAACTTCCCAGGTAAAAAATGATTGCCGGGATTTGAGCGGCGCGGGAACTTCAGGCAATTCGGGGAAAGCTGCGGGCATCTGCACTTGCGCGCCGGGCGGAGGCGGCACTGGCAGATGAATCGCCGGCAGCACGGTCTTCACCATTTCGGGCGCAACATAAACGTCCGGATCGAGACCCAAAATCTCCCGAATGGTCTTGACTGGCTCGCTATTTTGAATGTTGGGCAATGCGTTTTCTGATTCAGACATAGCAAAACAGAGTAGCATGTTTGCCGCGTTCTGGCAAGGG
>CAZMCQ010000001.1:43687-58649 GCA_964565195.1 uncultured Candidatus Saccharibacteria bacterium
ATCTTTTCTTCACATTCTGCTTTGCTACTCACCAAGACGGAATTTCAGAAAACCGGGAGCTTCCAGATTTTCTCTATTTTCCGTGGCATTCTCATTTTCCGAGTCAGAGGAAGTGTCCGCTTTGAGTTCAACCTGGAAGCGCGTTTCCGCGTTCAGCACTAGTTTGGCTTGCTGGGCGGTCTGCATGGCCTGCTGCGCCTCAACGAAGGCCTGGCCGAAATTACCGGCTGCGAGGCTGGCGTCCGCTTCGGCCTTGAGCTCCCCCGCTGCCGCGAGTTCGGCTTCGGCGCGGGCAATCACTTCCGCACTTACTTCCGCTCGTTTCGCCTCAATAAAGCTTTGCACCTCGGCGATCTTGTTCACGGCGGCATTGATTTTTCCTTCCGCAGCGGCCTTTACATCAGGAGAAGTTTTGGTCGAGATCTCGGCCTCTAGCTTGCGGTTCTCTCCCGCGGCGGCCCTGCTTTCGGTACTCACGCGCGGAATCAGGACTTTTACTTCCGCGACACATCGTTCGTCATTCTGGAGCATGGCGAGAATGCGGTCATGCGCGGAAAGCGAAGTCTGGAAATTGGCGGAGAGATCAGCGGCGGCCTCCACATTGCCCTCGGCTTCGAAGCGCGCAATGCGCGCCTTCACGGCATCGGCATGCTGCTGGAAATTTGCCTCGATCTTGGCCAGCGCGTCTGCGCTCACTTCGATTTTACTGCATACGCTTTCAGTCTCTTCGAGACGTTTCGTCGCGAGCTTCAGTTCCACCGCGGCCTTGTTCTCGGCCGAGAAGGTGAGTGCCTTTTGTACCCGTTCATTTACTTCCACCTTTACGGGAAAAAGCACTTCGCCGGGCATTGCTTTTTGTGCGGCCACCGAAACGCCGCCAGCAAACAGCAAAGCAATAATTACTAAAATTGGCATGGCTACTTGTCTCCTTTTGATTAAGAATTCTAATATCGACCCTTGCTTATTATGACGCACGGGCGGGGTTGTTCTTACCAGAATCGCCTTTTTGATGGCCGCTTTTTCGTCAGCCGTCAAACTGACCTTCTGCGACTTTTTAATAAATTTTTCAAGATTTTTCGTCATTGTAATTTTTCCTTAAGCTGCTGCAAACCGCGGTGGATTCTGACCGAAACCGCGTCAGGACTAAGTCCGGTCAATTCCGCGATCTCGCTCGGCGCGAGTTCGTCCACGTAACGCATCACCACAAAATCGCGGTATTTAGGATCGAGACTTTGCAAGGTCGCCAAAACCTGTCCGGCGTCCAGAGTCGCATCAACCCGGTCCCGTTCATCAATCTCCGGATCAAAACCCTGTTCATAAAGCTCGTCCAGGGAAAGCGATTTTTTCCTGCGGGCATAATCCACGATGAGATTGTTCGCGACGCGGTACAGGAACCTTTTCAGGTTTTTTATCTCTTTGCCGGAAGCCGCATACTCCCAGGTCCGCAAAAAAGTCTCCTGGACAAGGTCCTGGGCCTGCTGCCGGTTAAACACGCGAAAATAGCAGTGCCGGAAAATCGCGTCCGCGAGCTCGTCGTAGGCCCGGAGAAACTCTTCCTGCATAAATATAAGACGCTTAATGCTGTTGTTTCTTACCGGCGACGAAATTGGAAGCTTTGAGCAGCGCGTCAAACGTGCCGGCGTCAATCCACTCGCCTTTCACGATGCTAACTTTGAGTTCGCCGTTTTGGAGATACCAGTTGTGCAACTCGGTAATCTCGAGCTCCCCGCGCGCCGAGGGTTGAACTTGTTTGGCAACTTCCACCACACGATTATCGTAAATATAAAGCCCGGTGATGGCAAAGTTCGAGAGGTGCTGACCAGGTTTCTCCTCAATCTGGATTGCTCGCATCTCCGCGTCAAATTTTACCACGCCGAAGCGTTCCGGATCCGGCACTTCTTTGGCAAAAACCTGCGCGCCCCTGCGGAAATTTTTTATCTCCTCACTGAAGTCGTCCTCAAAGATGTTATCGCCCAGGATCATCGTCACGCTGTCATCATCAATAAAATCCGCGCCAATGGTGAAAGCCTGGGCCAGGCCTTCCGGTTTGTCCTGGATCTCATAGGTAAACTTCGCGCCGAACTCGCGCCCCGAGCCGAGCAAATTCAAAAAATCTCCGGCGTGCTCGGGCGAGACGATGATCAGGATATCTTTGATCCCGCCTTTGAGCAGGGTCTCCAGCGGATAAAAAATCATCGGTTTGTCGTAAACCGGCAGCAGCTGCTTGGAGGTGATTTTGGTGAGCGGCCGCAGGCGCGTGGCCTGCCCCCCGGCTAAAATGATTCCCTTCATTTGGAAATTAGGAATTAGAAATTAGAAATTCCCTAAGCGCTTTTTTCCAATCTCTCATCGCCGGCAGTTTGGTATTTAATAATACCGCGTATTTCGGCCGCTTGGCGGCCCGCGGGAAGCGCGAAGCTGGAACGGGATTTATTTTAACATTTTTCCCCGTGATTTTGAAGATCTCCCCGGCAAATTCATACCAAGTGCAGCTGCCGCCATTCGTGCGGTGATAAATGCCGAAAGGCAATTTTTTTTCTATGATCTCGCGTGTGGCGGCTGCCAAATCCCGCGCGTAAGTCGGGCTGGAGACTTCTTCATCAACAACTTCAATCTCAGTTTTAGTTTTTGCCAATGCCAGCATCAATTCAACAAAGCTTTTCTTTCTATAATTTACCCCCTCTCCCCTCGCGGGAGAGGGTGGGGGTGAGGGGGTGGTTTCCCCAAACAGTCTCGATAACCTAATCAAATAAAACTTATCCGTATTCTTTTGCAATTCCTGCTCACCCAAAAATTTCGAGCGGCCATAAGCGGAAATCGGATTTGGGATATCATCTTCTCTGTACCCTGCTTTTTTCTCGCCGTCAAAAACATACTCTGTGCTGAAATGAACAAGCGGAATATCTAATTCTTTGCAAACGCTCGCTATATTTCCAACGGCATGACCGTTTATGGTGTTAGCTAATTCAACATTGCTCTCGGCTCCATCCACATCCGTGTACGCCGCTGAATTGATCAACACATCAGGAACAACAGCTTTTAGCTGATAGCTTATAGCTTTTGGATCTGTGATATCTAGCTCTTCTTTATCCCATGGTAGGACGGCATTATCCTTTGCAAACGCTGCGCACAGCGCCTGCCCGAGCATTCCTTTGGCCCCGATGACGAGAATTTTCGACCTCTCCCTTTTTCCCTCCCCAGGCCTGGGGAGGGTGGCCGGAGGCCGGGAGAGGTCGCTATCCATATTGCCTCTCAAAATACTTCTTATTCCTCTCCTTCAGCGGTTTCCACCACCACTCATTGTTTTTGTACCATTCAATCGTCATCTTCAGTCCTTCATCAAATGTGACCTGCGGCTGCCAGCCAAGTTCGTTTTTAATTTTTGTCCAGTCAACTGCGTATTTCGCATCGTGCCCGGGACGATCTTTCACCAACTCAATCATATTCTCCCTTTTTTCCAGCAATTGCTGGATTTTTGGTACAACTTCGAGATTGGAAATTTCTTGAGTCATTCCGCCCACGCAATAGGTTTCACCAACGCGGCCTTTTAATAACACTAATTCTATCGCGCGGCAATGGTCCTCGACATAGAGCCAGTCGCGAATCTGGTTGCCGGGAGTGTAGACCGGAACTTTTTTGTTTTCCAGTAAATTTGTAATTGCTAAAGCAATAAATTTCTCCGGAAACTGGTACGGACCGAAGTTGTTCGAGCAATTCGTAATGGTTATTGGCAAGCCGTAGGTCGTGAAATAAGCGTTTACCAAATGGTCGGATGCGGCTTTCGAGGCAGCATAGGGGCTGCGCGGCCGGTATGGGCTTTTTTCGTCGAATTTGGCGGGCGAATCCAGCGAAATCTGCCCAAAGACCTCGTCCGTGGAAATGTGGTGAAATCTTTTTATCTTATTTTTCAAAGCCGCCTCGAGCAACACCTGCGTGCCGATAACATTGGTTTGTAAAAACTCCGACGAATCCATAATGGAACGGTCCACGTGCGTTTCGGCCGCAAAATGTACCACCACATCCACCCCTGCCATAGCCTGATCGACCGCCACAGGATCGGCAATATCTCCTTTGACAAAAATATGTCGATCGACATGTTCTTGTCCCATTAGATCTTTCAGGCTTTCCAAATTCCCGGCATAAGTAAGCTTGTCAAAATTAACTATCTCATCTTGCGGATGAGATCGCAGCCAATAGCGTATGAAATTCGAGCCAATGAACCCCGCGCCACCGGTGATGAGCAATCGCATAAAATTTCTAATTACTAATTTCCAATTTCTAACAAAATAATTAATTCCTAATGCTCACAATTTGGTTTGCTCTAGATTTTTTAACTATGGCAATAAAGATTAACTGCAACTCATTTGATTCCTTCCAAAGAATTTTTGCCCCGTCTTTTAATGACGGAACGGCCCGCGCAATCATCCTCAACCAATGCTTTGTCTCTTTGGCCTCCTTTTTACAAATACCTAGTTTGTGTTCAAAATCCTTACGCGATTCTGCGGCATCAGCTTCACAATAATTGCTACCAACGCTCGTTCCCGCTCTGATCAGCTGCGTTATTAACGACCTAGTAATTTCATCTTTAGGAATTTTTTTAACAAAATCGATTATTGCCTCGCCAAACTTTGCCGTTCGTTCCTCCAAATCATATTTTTTTCCATTTGGCATTTTGATTTTTGTTAGGAATTAGTAATTGGAAATTGGAAATTGGAAATTTTTCCTATGTCCCAATTTCCCAGCTTCCTAAATATTTTTTCTGCTCCGCAGTTAACTCATCTATCTCAATTCCCATTGCCGCGAGCTTCAAGGTTGCAATTTCGTTATCAATCTCTTCCGGCAATGTGTAAGCTTGTCTTTTTAATTTCGCGTGGTTTTTGGCAATGAATTCCGCGGCCTTGGCCTGACCCGCAAAACTCATATCCATCACGGCCGCGGGGTGCCCTTCGGCCGCGGCCAGATTGACCAGACGCCCCTCGGCCAGAAGATAAATGGATTTATCTTTATTAATGACATATTGCACGAGGTTTGGCCGGACCGGAATTTTCTCTTTCGCCATTTTCTCGAGGCCCCGGACATTGATCTCCACGTCAAAATGACCAGTGTTGGCCAAAACTGCGCCGTCTTTCATCCGCTCAAAATCCGGAATATCTATCACATTGATATCTCCTGTTGCTGTCACAAAAATATCGCCAATCTGCGCGGCCGTCTCCATGGTCATCACCGCAAAGCCGTCCATCCTCGCCTCGAGCGCTTTGACTGGATCAACCTCGGTGATGATCACTTCGGCGCCCATGCCGCGCGCTCTGTTCGCCAGTCCCCGCCCGCACCAGCCATAACCCGCAATAACAAATTTCTTGCCGGCAAGCAGGATATTGGTCGCGCGGATGATTCCGTCAATCGTGGACTGGCCCGTGCCATAGCGGTTATCAAACATATGTTTGGTTTTGGCGTCATTCAGCGCGATGACCGGGAATTTCAGTTTGCCGGACCGCGCCAGACTTTTCAGGCGAATCACGCCGGTTGTCGTCTCTTCCGATGAACCCCAAATTCCTTTCGCCAATTTTTCGCGTGTTGAATGAAGCAATGAAACCAAATCCGCGCCGTCGTCCATCGTAATATTGGGTTTGGAATCCAATACCGCGTTCAGATGCTCATAATAAATCTTGCGATTCTCGCCGCGGCGGGCAAAGACTGGAATTTTGTAAATGCCGACCAGCGCCGCGGCCACGTCGTCCTGCGTGGAGAGCGGATTGGAAGCGCAGAGCGCAACCTTTGCGCCGCCGGCCTTCAAAGCGAGCATAAGGTTTGCTGTCTCGGCAGTGACGTGCAAACACGCCCCCAAGACTACCTTCTTTAAAGGTTTGCGTTTTGCAAAGTCCTCGGCAATCTTTTGGAGCACCGGCATCTCCCTTGAGGCCCACTTGACGCGGCGGTCTCCGCTCTCCGCTATCTTCAGGTTTTTAACGTCGTACTTCATGGATAATGCTCGACCTCTCCCCTTCCCCTCTCCAGGCCTGGAGAGGGTGGCCAAAGGCCGGGAGAGGTCGAAATATTTTATAACAGTATCTTATCAACAAAATTCCTATTATGTCTAGCAACAAGCGTTTTGTAATTATACCGGTGATTTTGCGTGCCATATTGTTCCACAGCAAATGATGCAGCGGCCGCGCCGAGCCTGGCCGCGCTTTGCAAATCCAACCCGGAGATTATACCTTTGATCAGTCCCGCGCGATATGCATCCCCAGCGCCGGTCGGATCCACGACCTTTCGCGGCTTGGCGATGCCAATTCGAATTTTCCTCCGGTACGGAAAAATGATTTCCGACCCTTTCGGGCCAAGCGTACGAATGATAATGCCTTTCACCCCCCACCCTGCCTCCCCCACAAGGGGGGCGGAAGTCTCTTTCTTTTTTCCCCTCCCTTGATGGGAGGGGTTAGGGGCGGGTGCTTGTTTCAAAACACGATCAATCTCATAATCATTACCAATCAAAATACTCGCGCCGCGGAGGCAAATCTGCATTTGCTGCCTGGATAGCGCGGTAATCGCCTGGCCGGGATCGAAAATGTAATTTATTTTATTTTTTTGATAGTGCTGCGCGAGCCGCACCATGTTCGCGGGATGCTCGGCGGCAATGATTGCAAAATCATCTTTTTTTATCTTTGGCAATCTCACCGCCTCCCGCATCGCGCCCGGATAAAATCCCGCGATCTGGTTGTCATCGCGGTCAGTGATGATATAGCCAGTCGCTGTGCCGAGCTTTGACCTTTTTAACAACTTTATGCCGATCGACATATTCCTGTAGCGCCGCAATGTTTCCCGGTCGGCTCGCCCAATCGCCCCGATCATTTCTGTGCTCAACCCCAACATCCTCAAATTATAAGCAATGTTCGCGGCCGTCCCGCCAAATGACTTCTGCACCTTGTCCACCAAAAAGCTCACGGACAAAACGTGAACCTTTTTCGGATCAATATGCTCCGCAAACCGACCGGGGTAATCCAGAATTATATCATAGGCTATAGTTCCTGAAACATACACGATCATATCTATTGGCCGCGGAACCAACCGAGGATTTTTCGCCAAAAAAGCAAGCGCACGCCGATCAGTTCCAATCCGACAAACACGAGCCATGAACCCGGACTGAAAGGCGTCAGCAAAGCCAGGAGACCGACCAAAATCAAAATCGTTCCCAGAATTTTTCTCATGTGCGCAAAATTTGTTTCCTTATTCTTTCGGCGATTTCAGCCAATTCTTCCTCGGCAACTTTTTCCCGTCCCGGCCAGGGCAGCAGGCCGTCTCCTTCGCCTTTGCGCGGAATGATGTGCGCGTGAATGTGATCGACAAGCTGCCCGGCCGAACGGCCGTTATTTATTCCCACGTTGTATCCCGGAACGCCCAGCGCTTTTGCCATTGCCTGGCCGATCTTCTTCACTCTTTTCATGAGCTCAACAAAAACCTCTTCGGCAGTGTCCTCAATGTCATGGGAATGCGCTTTTGGAACAACTAAAGTATGGCCGGTCGCGACCGGATGGATGTCCAAAAAGGCGACAAAATCCTGGTCTTCATAGACCCGGAAGCTCGGCAATTCTCCGGCGATAAGTTTGCAAAAAATACACTCTTTCATTTTTTATCGTTATAGTTATTCTTTCTCTCCAGTTCTTCTTCAATAAAGTCCACCTGCTCGTCTAGGAGCGACGGATCATACGGCGGGTCCGGATAGTTGATGAGCCAGCCCTCCTCCTCGCCGATGTTCTGAAGGCCGGTCGGAACATTGGCTGGTATAAATAACCGGTTCTCGCCGCCTGCGTCCAAAATATGCTCCTCGCGCTTGCCATTGCGGTATAAAATAATTTTCATCCTGCCGCGGATGCAGACATAGCGGGTCGCACGAACAGTATGCATATGATAGCCCTTAAACGCGCCCGGAAAAGCTGCGGTGAGGTAGGCGATGGTTTTGCTGCCATCCTTGTAAAGCTCCATAAGCCAGCCGTTCTCGCGGCCGGACAGATCAAAGGTTTTGACCTTTTTCGCGGTTTCCAATTTTACCTCTTCAATCATAGCGTTATCTCAACTTCCTTCTCCACGCCGCCGCGGAAGATTTGCATTTTCACGGTGTCCCGGGCTTTCTTGCGCAGCAACACTCCCTGAAAATCCTCTTTCTCGGATAGCGCCACTGCGTCCACCGTGGTCACAAAATCGCCCGGCAACAATGCCTGCGAGGCATCTTTAACCAAAATTCCGTACTGTTTCGGCAGGCCGGAAAGTTCGGCCAGGGCCGGCGACAGGATATTATACGAAACGTTAAAAATTTTCGCCTGTTCTTTGTTCAACAATCTGTCCACGGCTGATTTATAATCCTCGGCCCGCAGCACCGCGGTTTCCTTGCCGATTTGCATGACGAACCCGATCATCGCGCCGTCGCGGTTGACAATCACAGCGCCAAGTTTTTGCGGCGCGGGGTCGAGCGGCAGATAAGCATTGGGTTTGGCCAAATTATAAATTGCTGTGAGACTCGGTACGGCATACGCCGGGGTTTTTACCAGGGCCGCGCTGACCTCGGCACCGTTTGGCAGGGTGGACGGCGCAATCTGGAGCACCCGCTCGCCGGCGCGCAATTCCGCGCTAAACCCCTGCCTCATCACCGGCAGATTTTTTTCCTCCAGCTGCACAAAGGCGAGTCCGGTCATCTCATCCTCGGCCAAAAATTTTGCCGGCGCCACCCGCTCCTCGGCCAACACGGCGGACAGGCCGTCGCGGGATGGCAGCGCCGCCGCCGGCACCGCGATGACGCCGTCGCTTGTCACAATCACGCCCGCGGCCTGGGTGCGCCGGCCGTAAATCCGAACCAGCGAGGCGCGGGTCCGGTTGGCGATCTCGACATTGTTGATACCCTCGTCGATCACGATTTCTTCGCGCCGGTTAATGACGATCTCTCTGGCCGGCGAACGCGCCAGAAGATAGCCGAGAAACCCCGCAAGCAATAAAACTCCGGCGAGAATGGGCAAGGTAATTTTTAAGTTTAGGGAAGCCATGGGGAAGAAAACAGGGTGAGGGTTAAGACAATTAAGATGAGTCCGGCCTGAAAATAAAGTTTCTTGCGGGTGAGCCGGCCGGAAAAATACTCGCGGCTGCCGACGGAAATGGCATAAAAAACAGCAAAACTCATCACCGCGGCCGTCAAAAAATGCACCGGCCAATAAGCTTCGGCCCAGGCCACTTCAACCATGGCGAGCGCGGCAACCAGCGAAACCAGCAGGTCATGAAAAATCGCGGTGTAAAGCAAAAAGAAACTCGCAAAAATAAGCAGCAGCAGGTTGTACCAGGCCAGCGGAAAGAAAAAATGCCAACTCCAGATAAACCACAAAAGGAGAAAACCCGTCGCGAGCGTCGCCGGCTCATCCGCGGCCGGGGCAAGGCGATAAAGATAATAAAGCATCGCGACGAGAAGCCCCAATAAAATTTTGCCGGGCAGCCAGGAGATGGCGGCGAGACTGCCGAAATAGCCGATCACCAGCAGCAGCGGCAGAATCATTTGCCGCCCGCGCTTCCGATTCGAGAAAGCCACCGCCGCAAGCGCGATCGCCGCGGCCAGGAGATAATAGCGGAAATCTTCAAACCCCCACAAACTGACGCTGAAGAGATAGGCGGCCAGAACGCCGCTTGTGATTTTAAGCCGGAGATTGTTCATATTTTCGCATCGCCAATAAAACCGCGGCCCCACCAAGCATCGCCAGCAGCGAGACCAGCTGGTCAACGCGGAAGTTCAAGATAAAAAAGCTGTCGAGGCGGATGCCTTCGATAAAGAACCGCCCCAGGCCATAGAGAATGAGATAAACGCCAAAAATTGCCGTCTGTCTTTTGGCGAGGCGCCATAAAATCAGGAAAATCAGCACATCCCAGACGGCCTCGTAGAGAAAGGTCGGATGAAAGTACTGAAAATCGAGATACGGAAAAGGCCGGAACTGCGGCGCGATATAAATTTTCCACGGCAGGGCGGTCGGCTCGCCAAACGCTTCCTGATTGAAATAGTTGCCGAAACGGCCGATGGCCTGCCCGAGCGGCAGAGCCAGCGCGAACAAATTTAAAATATTCATCACGCCAATCCGTTTGGTTTTGGCGTAAATTACGGCTGCTGCCCCGCCGCCCAAAATCGCGCCGTAGATCGCTATCCCGCCGTGCCAGAACGCCAGTATCTCGGCCGGGTACGCCAGAAAATAATGCCAATGCGCCGAAAACAGGACGTAGTACAGCCGCGCGCCGACAAAGCCGGCCAGGACCAGATAAGGCAGCGCGTTTTCGACGACCACCCTAGCGATGTAAAAACGAGGTGCGTTTTTTACCGCCAGAATGTAGGAAACCAGTATGCCCGCGGCCAGCGAAACGCCATATAAATTTGGTAAGAAATCGGGCATATTATTTGTAATTATAACATATTTTCTGATATGATGATTTACATATGAAGCGCGTCCTGATTGCGGCAACGCCAAAACAAGTTGGAAAGCAGGTGCTGATCGCCGGCTGGGTAGAAGTGCGCCGCGACCACGGCCAGCTTATTTTCCTGAATATCCGCGACCGCAGCGGTATCGTACAGGCCGTCGTGAATCCAAAAATTTCCGCCGCGGCGCACGGAACCGCAAAGCAGCTGCGCAGCGAGTTCGTCGCGGAGATTTCAGGCAAAGTCAACCCGCGTCCCGAAAACCTGATCAATAAAAATCTGCCCACCGGGGCGGTTGAAATTGAGGTTAAAAATTTGCGAATTTTGGCCGCGGCCCAACCCCTGCCTTTTGACCTGGGCTCGGAACTCCATCTCGACACTTACCTCGACCACCAGCCGATTGCGCTGCGTTCCAACAGAGATCGCGCCATCTTCAAAATCCAGGCCGCCATTGTCGCCAGTTTCCGGGAATTTTTGTGCGGCGAGGAGTTTGTCGAGTTTCAGTCGCCGAAGATCGTGGCGCAAGCCGCCGAGGGCGGCGCGAACGTCTTCCGCGTCCAGTACTTCAAACACAAGGCGTACCTCGCGCAAAGTCCGCAGCTTTATAAACAAATTATGACCGGGGTTTTTGAACGCGTCTTTACGGTAAGCAATGTCTACCGCGCCGAGCCGCATGCGACGACCCGGCACCTTAATGAATACACCTCGCTCGACTACGAATTTGCCTTTATCAAAGACCATACGGACATAATGATTCTCCAGCGCGACTGGCTGGAACACCTCATAAACTATCTGGCCAAGCATTGCGCCCAGGAGATAAAAACGCTGGGGCTTACTCTGCCCAAAGTTCCAAAGGAAATCCCAACCTGGAAATTGGCAGAAGCGCAAGCACTTCTCAAAAAAGAATTCGGCATCAATGCCGAGGGCGCGCCAGACCTTGATCCGGAACACGAGCGGCTCATCTGCGAATATGCCGAAAAAAAAATCGGCTCTGATTTTGTTTTTATCACCCACTACCCCACGAGCAAACGGCCGTTTTATACCTATCCGGACGAGCGTGACCCGGAGACCACGAAAAGTTTTGACCTCTTGTTCCGCGGCGTGGAAATCACGACCGGCGGCCGGCGCATCAATGATTATGAACAATTACTCGCCAACATCGAGAAGTGGGGGTACAAACGAGAAAACTTCTCTTTTTATCTGCAATCCTTCAAATACGGTATGCCGCCCGAGGGCGGGGCAGCCACGGGCCTGGAACGGCTCACCCAAAAACTCTGCGGCCTCGAAAACATCAAGCAGGCCACGCTCTTCCCCCGCGACCTAAATCGCATTGACCTTTCGCTTTCAAAATTAAAATTAGACGACAAGGAGAAATAACATGGACGCAAAGCTCAAAAAGTTTCTTGACGCAAACAAAATTAAATACAAACTCGAGGAACACAAAAAAGTCTATACCGCGTTCAACGAAGCCGAAACACAGCACCTAAAACCCAAGGAAGTCGCGAAAACCGTACTGGTAAAGGCGGATAAGGGATTTGCCATTGCCGTCGTGCCGGCGCAGAAAAAAGTGGACTTTAACAAAGTGAAAAAAGCGCTAAAAGCCAAACAGGTCAGTATGGCGCGCGAGGGCGACATGGCCAAAATCTTAAAGACCAAGATCGGCCTCGCGCATCCGTTCGGCAACCTCTACAAACTGCCCACGCTCGTGGACAATTCCCTGCTCAAACAAAAAAATATTATCGCCTCGGCCGGAAGCTATACCGAGTCTATCGAATTCAAAACGGCTGACTTTGTGAAGTTGGTTCAGTCAGTTAAAGGAAGCTTCTTGAAATAAAAATGCAAAGTGCAAAAATCAAAATGACAATCGCCCTCTCCCTTCTCCCTCTCCCCTCGCGGGAGAGGGTAGGGTGAGGGGGTCATTTTACATTTTGATATTTTATTTTTGATTTATGCGCGTTAAGGTCGCTCAGTTCGAGGGTCCACTCGATTTACTCCTTCATCTCATTGAGGAGCAGAAACTCGACATCACCCAGATCTCCCTCGCATCCGTGACCGAGCAGTTCCTGCAGCATATGCGGTCCCAAACCCATCTTTCGCCGCAGGAACTTGCGGACTGGCTCGTGATCGCTGCCAAGCTTCTCGTTATCAAATCCAAAGCGCTCGTCCCCTCCCTCAAGCTCGAGCCGGAGGAGGAGGAAGACGCGACCAGTCTCGCCTGGCAGCTTTACCAGTTTAAACGCTATAAAGAAGCGGCCCGCTATTTGGCCACTTTGGACGCCAAACGCCGTCAGGGCTGGTCGCGCGTCGCCTCTTTTACCGAAAAAATCGCTTTCTACCCGGATCCTTCGGCCAATCCCTCCAGACTCCGCGACGCCATGCGCGCTTTGGCGGAATCCCTGGAGAAAATCGCAGCTCTGCCAAAAAAAATCCTGGAAGAAGTAGTCACAATCTCGGAAAAGATCGAGGTTCTCCAAAATCTGCTCGCCGAAAAACTGGAATTGCGCCTCCGCGACCTGCTCGAGGCGAGCAGATCCAAAACCGACATGATCGTCACTTTTCTCGCTCTTCTGGAACTCGTGAAGCAACGAATTCTGACGGTTGAACAGGAGGCAATCTTTTCCGAGATCATTATCAAAAAACAAAATGTATAATGCCAATCTGCAAATCTGTGCTAATGCTGCGAATAAATACGAATTATGATTTTAATCATCCTCGGCATTTTACTCTGTCTTTTTGCCTTCCCCAAAATCCGCCGGCCGATCATGGCGCGGCTCGCCAATGAAGGTCTTGTCACTCCGCAAAGCATTGCTCCTGACAAAACAGAAATCATAAAATACACCGGCCCCAGCACGACACTCCTCTTCATCGGCATCGTTCTGATAATTGTTGGTATAATCATAAAGCTGTCATTCTGAACGCAGCGAAGAATCTTATGAATCTGAAATCCACCATCCAGTCCATCCTCTTCGTCGCCGCCGCGCCAGTATCCCTGAACAAGCTTGCCAAAGCGCTGGGCGCGAAAAAAGAAGAAATAAAAAAAGCGCTTGAGGAGCTTCGGGCCGAACACCAAAATTCGGGCATTATTTTACTGGAGCACGGCGAAGATTATTTACTTTCCACCAACCCGGAGAATGCCAAAGTCGTCAAGGAATTCTTGAACGCCGAGCTGCGCGAAAAGCTCACGGACGCGAGTCTCGAAACCCTCGCCATTATCGCCTACAAACAGCCGGTAACCCGAACCGAGATCGAAGCCGTCCGCGGCGTGAATTCGCAATACACGCTCCGCCTCCTTGCGATGCGCGGCCTTATTGAAAAAATCCCGGACCCCGGCGATGCCCGGCAAAACCTCTACCGCACGACCCACGAATTCCTCCAGCACCTCGGCCTCTCCTCGCCGCGCGACCTGCCTGACTTTGAAGAACTCACCAGCGCGGTCAAGCCGCCGGAGGGGTTCGACAATTTAAAACCCGCCTAATCGGCGGGTTTTTCAGGATCTTTTATGATCTCTGCTGCAAAGATAAAGACGTTCAATTTAGCGGCTTTGTTACAAGGGTCGCCGCGCCGAGCGCCGCGGCGTATTTCAGCCGGGAAATCACGATTTTTGGCAGTTTCTCCGGCGGCAGGAGCGTGTGTTTTTTCATCTCCGCTTTGGCGCTGGGCAGAAAAAGCGGCGCGGCCCTGGCAATGCCCCCGCCGAGGATGATAATTTCCGGATCAAAAATGTTGATGTAATTCGCAAGGGCCACGCCCAAATTTTTACCAAGCCGATGATAAACAGCCCGGGCTTTTTTACTGCCGGCAAAGCCGGCGTTCTGCACGGCCAGGGGGTCGCTTTGAAAACTATGGCTTGAAACCAGATCTTCAACTGACTTCTGATTGTCAATAATCATATGCCCGAGCTCGCCGGCGGCGCCATGCCGGCCGTGAAGAAATTTTCCTTCCGTGAACACGGCGCCGCCCACGCCCGTGCCGAGCGTCAGCGCGACGACATTGTTTTTACCGCGCGCCTGGCCAAACGCCAATTCGCCGAGCAGGAAACAGTTTGCGTCATTTTCAAGACAAATCAGGCGGTGAATAATTTTTTCCAAAGCCGCGACGATACGCCAGCCATTCAAAAATTTCAGATTCGGACTATTCAAAACGATTCCTTTGCGCTTGTCCAGCGCGCCGGCGAGGCCAAGGCCGACACCGGCATAATTTTGCCCCTGCGCCACCGCGGCAATTAAATTCGCAACGGCTTTCAAAAACGTCCGGCGGTTTCGTGGCGTTCTTGCCTTCTGTACGCGAATAATCTTCTGACCAGAGGACAAAACCGCCTCCATTTTCGTGCCGCCGATATCGAGGCCGACTATTCCGCGAGCAATTTTTTTGCGAGGTTCCATATTTCCGCATCACCCTTCACTTGCCTGGCATAATACCACCATTCTACTCCCCAAAAATAGTTCTCCGCAAACCCCACGCGCCGCGCATACGCCACATTTTCCAGAAACTTCTCGCCGTTCATGAGTTCCCGCTGCCGCTCCCACG
>CAZMCQ010000001.1:58659-133208 GCA_964565195.1 uncultured Candidatus Saccharibacteria bacterium
TACACGTCAGTCGCAAACCACGGCTCGGCCTGCAGCTCCACGCCAATAATCCCGGAAACGCCGGAAAACAGCCACAGCCAACCGGCCTTCCAACGATACAGGGCCGGCGGAATGGGATATTTGATGTACCTGCCCAGTTTATCATGATAAATTTCCCGATACATGGTCGCGCCAAAAATCTCGCCGCCCGCCCAGGTGGTCGGCAGCCACGCGCCTTTTTCCCCGCTGTCCGTGACTACAATCGGCCGGCTATCCAGACTTTTCACGAGGGCGACTTCCTCCCGATAAACACCAAAGGGGATGCGGCCGCAATCTGGCCCGAACGGAAAGAGCGGCTCATTTTCCACCTGCCACGCCGCGATTGCCGGATGGTCTTTGTATCTTTTCACCACTGCTTCGATGTATTCCAGTAATTCTTGATGCTTAGTTTTTGATTCCAAATTCCGCGCCCAGCCGGGCTCGTGGCACTCTGGCCACCGCGGCTGCTTGTGGCCAAGAACGAGCATGATCCTGACGCCGCGCCGGCGCGCTTCTTCCAAAATAAAATCCATCGCGGAAAAATCAAACCCGCCCTGGCTTGGTTCCACAAGCTCCCAGTAAGCCATCACCCGCAGCCGCTTCGCGTCAAGCTCGTCTAAAATATCGAGATACAGCTTCTGCCACTCAAAGCCAAGGTAAGTGGCCTGCGGAATGGAAAAATTTACGCCCCAGACCGGCCTGGGCGCGGGACGAAAAACCAAATAAGGAACCACGGCGGCCAGCGCGAGCAAAATGCTGATGATTTTCAGGCCGCGGTGCATCTTCATTTGGTCAAAATAACCAGGCCAAGGCTGATGAGAACAATGGCCGCGATTTTCTGCGCCAGAATCGCTGGGGTAATTTTTTCTCGCAAAATCTTCGGATAAAACTTCGATAACCCAATCGTCAACAGCAACAAAAGCGCGTACTGCGTGCCCTGCAGGGCATTCACAATCGTGACACTGCCGATGGCAATGGCATAATTCTGCAGCAGTCCGGCCAGGCCCCCGGTCAATCTCGTCCCATAGTACAAAACTTTATTGCCCGCCGTGGTCTCGCGAGGCGCCTTGAAGATATACTGCCGGCTTTGCTTCGGGATGAGAAAACTCAAAGAAACAAGCAAAAAGCCGAGCCGCGTCCAGACCAGGCCAGAGACAAAATTGGTCTGGTCAAAGATATATTTGGTGAGGGTTAAAGACAAGGCGAAGAGGAATGCGGCGATGAGCGCGCTGCCCAACGCCCGCGCCCGCCAGCCGGTCCGATCTTTTTTCAGGGCAATGAGCACGGCCCCGCCGACCAACAGGCCAAAGGCCAGAAGCTGCGTCATCGTGAGCCGTTCACCCAAAATCGCGTAGGCGAAGCCCAGGGTGAAGACCGGCACCAGCCCGCCCTCGATCGGCAGAACGCGCGAGATGCTCGTGGCCTGTATCGCCACATAGAGAAAATACAAAGCCACAATAAAACTGCCGCCGCCTAAAAGGGCAAGCAGGAAATCGCCGGGGCCCAAAAATTTCAAACCAAATGGGATCAGCACCCAGGTCAAAATCCCGGTAATGCCGATGTAAAAGGCATAGGCAATGGGGTGCCGGACCGCGCGGCTCAATAAAAACTTATCCGCGACGCCGTTGAGCGCAAGCAGAAAATGGGCAAAAATAGCAATCCAGATATACATTTCAAACCACATTATGTTTACAAATCTCCGCGTAGACGCGGGCGCTTCGCCGGATGCGGCGCGGCAATTTCGCATCTTTAAAATCCACCTCGACGAGACCAAATTTCCACTGATAGCCGTCCTCCCACTCAAAGTTGTCCAAAAGCGACCAGTAAAAATATCCTCTGACCGGCGCTCCGTCCGAAATGGCGCGGCCTACTTCGCGCAAATAACCGACAATATAGGCGGCCCGCCGCTTGTCGGCTGCGTCCGCAATCCCGTTTTCCGTGATGTAAATCGGTTTGCCCTGGGTTTTCAATTTTTGCAGCACCTGATAAATAGCGTGCGGATGAATCGCCCAGCCCCGCTCGGTGGCCGGGCCGGGGTGCCTCCCAAACTCAAACTGCACGCCGCGCCAGGAGAGACGCAGTCGCAGGTGAATATCCATGTAATGGTTTACGCCAAGAAAATCATTGCTCGTGCGCCGGTAAGGATACTCAAAGGTCAACCAGTTGAGCAGTTTGATGATCAATCTCTCCAGGACGTTTTCAGCCGCGGCCTCGCGCCAGGAAAAATTCTGGGCAAAGCCGACTGCCGCCATCGGGTAATAGCTGTGAATCACGCGGTAGGCCGCTTCATGGGCCAAAAGCAGGTTGCGGTAAGCGCGCCACGCCAGGAAAAAATTTTTCCGAAACGGCGGCCAGCGGCCGCGCAGATAAGCCAAATCGGCATAGACATTCGGCTCATTGATGGTCACCCAAAAGTCAATGAGGTGGCCGAGACTCTGGGCGATTTTGGCCACGTAATCCGCAAAATTCTGGATCGTCTTTTTCGCGCTCCAGCCACCCTGGCGCGCGACCCAAACCGGATTGGTAAAATGATGCAAAGTGACAAACGTCGTAAAACCCATGCGCTTCAAAAGCGCCAAAACCTCCTCATAATGGCGCAACTCCGCCTCATCCCACTGTCCGGCTTGCGGTTCAATCCGACTCCACTCCAGAGATAAACGGTGGGCATTCTGCTGCAACTGTCCGGCCACGGCAAAATCCTCCGAGTAGCGGTGGTAATGATCGCAGGCTCGGCCGGCTTTGGGCACCTGCCTGCTTTGGGCCCAGTCATTATTGACAATCCCGCCCTCAACCTGATAGGCCGAGGTTGCGGCGCCCCATAAGAATCCTTTTGGAAACTGCATGGTTTAGCTTCACTTTTGGTTTCGGGTGAATTCCCGGAAAAGGGTGAGTAATTTTTTAGCATACGGTCCGGGCCGGCCAGAACCGATTTTAATCTTATCCACCTTCACGACTGGCAAAACCTGCCGGTTCATTGAGGCCACAAACGCCTCGTCCGCATTTTTCAATTCCGCGTAGCGCAATTTGCGCCGCTCAACTTTGAGGCCGGCTTGGGGCGCAAGCCGCATAATAAACTTCAGGGTCACGCCCTCGAGCACCCCGTCCCTGGCAGTAATTAATTTTTTGCCTTTGATCATCGCAAAATTGGCAGTGCTGCACTCGAGAACATTTTTCTGGTGGTCGAGATACAAAACCTCCTGGAAACCCGCGCGGCGGGCCTTTTTGTATTCCACGACGCCGGTCAGATAATCAATGGACTTGGCCACGGCATAAGGGCGTTCGTAAACCAGGCTTTTGATTTTTATTCCGCGGTCATAAATCCAGGGCGGAAAGACCGGAAAATCCATAAATAAAATTATGAGGCGCGGCTGGCTCACCGGCAATAAAAAATTGCTGTCGCCGCCCGTGACAATCACCTTGATCGCGCAGTCCTGGCCGATCCGTCGAAGCCCCTCGCGGACTTTCCCGGCGATAAAGCCGCTCTGCGGAAGGGGCTTAAGCCCCAAAAGCCGCGCGGAGTTTTGCAACCGGCGCAAATGTTCACGCATGCCAAACGGCACGCCACGGTAACTGCGGAAGGGTTCGGCAATGCCAAAGGCGCGCTGGATGGACATATCCATCACCGAAATCTTCGCCTGCCGCATCGGCATAAATTTCCCGTCAACGTAAGCCAGCTCTTTCACCCGAGGTCGCATGCTTTGATTATATCACAATAAAAAGCAGCGACCCTGCTCGGGGCGAATCCGGCTGCCCAATTTTGCCAAAATTTTATTTTCCTTTTAAAAAACTATACCCCCGGCTGGCCATCCGTCTTGCCGCCTTTGCCCATAAAAATTTCATAAAGCGCGGCGAGGCCGACCAGGACGTAGATAATCTTAGCCACGACCGAGTCCATCCCGCCAACCAGCGCGCTCAAATCCCAGTTAAAAAGCGCTAAAACCAGCCAGTTCAAACCGCCGATTATCAAAAGCCAGAGGGCCAGCATGTGCATGCCACTTTTGTTTCCCATCGTTTATCACCCCCTTTCAATTTTAATCATAGCGCACCAGAACGAAAGTCAACCCGGAGTTATGCACAGGTGTTATGGTTGTCGAGGTTGAAAACTTTGGCCAAACGGATTATAATTCCCAAGTCTAAGCGATGTTAAAGAAAAAATGAAAAAATATCTGCTTTATTTAGTCGTTGTCATTGCCTTGGCGGCAGGTGGGGTCTTCGCGATTTTCAAACCCAAACCAGCGCCGCCGGCTGGCGCTCCCGCTGACGTCCAAACTGAAAACATGGCTCCAACCACGACCGCTTCTGAACCAGAGCCGTTGCCGCCGGCGCCAAGCGGATCAACGTCCGCGCCACCGGCAGCGAGCTCGAATTCGTCACCGCCAAGCCCAAGCCCGACCGCAAATCCTCCATCCACCAATGCCACGGCCCCATCCCCTGCCCCGACTCCGGAGCCAGAACCGCAAACGGCTGCGCCAAGCCCTGCGCCCGAGACGCAAAACTTTTCCGTGACGGCAGATGACTCAAGTGCGTCGCCTTCAGAAATTACTGCCACTAAAGGCAGCGTGATTAACCTCACCTTCAATGTCAAAAGCACTGGCGTATATTACGCGGGGCTGGATTTCCGCAGTTCAGTGGTCAATACCGGCACCATCCTGGCTGGCGATTCCAAGACCGTGAGTTTCACGGCCAGTGAATCTTTTGAATTCATCCCCTACTGGCCGGGCAGCGGCGTGCGCAAGGGCTACACCATTAAAATCAACGTGCAGTAATTCCCTCGAGAATTGAAGTTTGAGAAAGAATTCGTTATCATAATGCGAGACGCGTTGCGACGAGCCGGTATCGTCTAATGGCAGGACGGTTGGTTCTCAGCCAACAAATCGGGGTTCGATCCCCCGTACCGGTGCCAAATTATGAACAAAGCATTCAAAGCAAAAGTAACGAAATCCACTTTCAAAATGCCGAAGTGGATGGAGTGCTCCTGGCGCAGGCAGGAGTGCGGCAGGAAAAGCTGCAAGATCTGCTCGCGCCTCCAGAAAGACCGGCAGCGGCATCTGGACGCCGGCGAAGATCCGGACGATATGGCCGTAGTCTTTGAAGACATCAGTCTCGCCTTCAAAGAGACGCTGGCCGCGATCAAGCGGGACGCGGAGCGGCTGGGGATTGATATTACCAACATTGATCACATCCAAGAGCCGCCGCGGCCGGAAAAATTTTCGCTTTACCGAAAAGTCGCGGCTTGGCGGCATTCCATGGCCGACCTGCTGGAGGGTGCCGATCTTGACGAAGAAATCTGGCCATTTACCGATGAGGGGCAGGATTTGTCCTGGTACAAAAACACGCTCTGCGCCAAGGTTTATCGCCAGCTCACCAACCGCTGGCATCTGGACAGCGACGACGACTATGGGGAGTTTGACTACGAATACACGCAGTATGTGCTCAAAGAGTGTCTGAAAATTTTGAAAGCCTCGCTCTCCGAACTTATCAAAATGGATTTGCGCCACAAACCCCAATTCCTCATTGCCCTGGCGAATCTCAATACTCTGGAAAGCAAAATTCTAAAAATCTAGGGTTTGTCCAGCCAGTCGGGAGATTGTCGGCAGAGGAGCCGCCCGGCTTTCTCCGGCTCGGCCATAATTTCCTTGACGATTTTCTCCATCCGCACGCCCTGCGAGCCCTTCACGAGCACCGTATCCCCTTTTCGCAGCAGCCGCTGCACCGGCTTCAGGGCCTCGTCGCTTGTGGCAAACTCCAAAATATCTCTGGCCGGCATCCCGAGCCGCCGCGCCTCATCCGCGATGAATTTCGCGCGCGAGCCGACTGTCACCAAAACATTAATCTTTAATTCTACGACAACCGCGCCGAGCTGCCGGTGGCTACCCTCGGTAGACTCCCCAAGCTCAAGCATATCGCCCAGGACCGCGATGCGGCGCTTTTCCCCCAAACGCGCCAGGACCTCGAGCGCGGCCAGGGCCGAGCTTGGAGCGGCATTGTAAGTATCATCAATAATTTTGGTATCTTTGATACCGGCGAGGAGCCGCAGCCGCCCGGGCGGCGGCTCGAAAGCGCCAAGCGCGCGGCTGATCTCCACCAAGTTCATCTTGAGCGCCAGGCCGACGGCCACAGCCGCCAAGGCGGCATAGACATTCGGTTTGCCCAGGCCCCCGGGCAGCTCGACTGGCACCACATTGCCGTGGTAATGAATCTTGAAATATGTGCCGGCTGTTTTTTCCGCAAGGTCCGAGGCAAAGATATCTGCTTCCGGATCCAGGCCGTAAAAGAAGATCCGGTCGGCGTGTTTTAGGGCCATGGCCTGCACTTTCTCATCATCATAATTCAAAACCGCGGCGCCGCCGACCACGAGGCCGGTAATAATTCGGCTTTTTTCCCGGGCAATTCTTTCCACTTTGCCAAAATACTCCAGGTGCGACGGCCCCACCGCGGTCACCACGGAAATTTTCGGGTGCACAAAGGACATCAAATACTCAATATCTCCGGGCCGATCCGCGCCCATTTCCAAAACCAGAACTTTCGGATACGGATAAGGAAGCAGGAACAACAGTTTGGCCCGGAGCAGAACACCCAGCCAGGCCCAGATGTTTTTCCCGCCGGACTCGGCGCCGATAATAGCCAGCGGCACGCCGATCTCGTTGTTGTAATTGCCGCGGGATTTCCACGTCCGCAGTTTCGCGGCGGCCACTGCGAAAATTGCCTCTTTGGTGGAAGTCTTGCCCACGCTGCCCGTGATGGCGATCACGACTGGCTGGTATTTCCAGAGGATTAGCTGCGACAATACGCGGAGAATGAATTGTAATAATCGTTTCACCTTGTCGGTGGCACCTGGTAATAATTCAAGATAAATTGCGCGAGTTCTCCGAAAATCGGGGCGGCCGTGCTCTCGGCGAATTTTACATCTTTGGGATTGTCAATTCTTACCACGGCCGCAAACACCGGATTGTCCACCGGCGCAAAGCCGGCAAACGAACCAATGGTCACGTTCGGTTCATAGCCCGCGCGGCCGGCCGCTGCAACCTGCGCGGTGCCGGTTTTGCCGGCCACATAGTAGCCCGGCACTGCGGCTCTCTTCCCATGCCCGTTTTCCACGACCGAGACCAGCATGGCACCCAGCGTGGCCGCGGTGCGGTCAGTAATTACTGCTTCTGCCTCGGCTACGCCCTGCCCTTCCACGATATAGGGCTTTATCATTTTACCGCCATTGGCGATTGCCGCAAAGGCGCGAGCCAGCTGCAGCGGCGTTACGGTAATGCCCTGGCCGAAGGAGGCGGTCGCATACTGGATATCGCCGGTGCGCTTGAGGTTGCGGAGATCCCCCGGCGACTCGGCCGGCAGAGTGATCCCGGTCTTCTCGCCAAAGCCGAACCGCTTGATGGTCGCGAGAAATTTCTCGGCCCCGAGTTTATCCTGCGCATAAATAGCGCCGGTGTTAAGCGACTCTTCCAGCACCTGGGTCATCGTCCGCTGCCCGTGCGCCTTGCCGTCGGAATTTTTGATCGTAAAATCCTTAAAGCTCACCTGCCCCGTATCTTCATAAGTTTCGTCCGGGGTGATCGCGCCCTCCTGCAAAGCGCCGGCCAAGGTAATCGCCTTAAATACTGAGCCGGGTTCATACGCGTCAGAGACCGCGCGGTTTTTAAATACGCCCGCGTCCGCCACCTCGTTGAATGTGTTCGGATCAAAGGTCGGGTAGCTGGCCATGGCCAGAATCGCGCCGGTTTGGGGATCGAGCACCGTGATGCTCCCGGAATCCGCGCCGTGCCGGGCGACGCCGGCGGCGAGCAACGACTCCGCCTTGAACTGGATCGCGCGGTCAAGCGTCAGGGTGAGGTCAAGGCCGTCCTGCGCGGGCTGCAGTTTGCGGAAAGCACCGGAAATCCACCCGCCACCCGCGGCCTTTTCGGCAAACAGCGAACCGCTCTGCCCGGCGAGTTCCTCTTCAAAATACTCCTCCACGCCATAGCGGCCGACGCGCTTATCGCTGACATAGCCCAGGAAGCCCAGGACCTGCGAGGCAAAAATTTTCTCCGGGTAAAAACGGTGGGTTTCGCCCTGCAGGTAAATTCCGGACAATGCCAGTTTTTTCACTGCGAGAGCCTCGCTTTCCGGCAGCTGCTTTTTGATAGCCACCCACTTGCGGGAGTCGTCCGAGATTTTTTCAAGAATTTCCCGCGCGCTCATCCCCACTACCGCGCTTAACGCGGCGGCGGTCTTCGCCTTGTCAAAAATTTCCGGCGGCACGGCATAGACCAGGGCTCTTTCCACATTGGTCACCACTGGCACCGGATCGCGGCCGGCCGACTCCGAGACAAAAATCTGGCCGCGCTGCGGATAAAGAATTTTTGCCAGCTCGTGCTGATTCTCCGCAAGATTGCGGTAAAACGAATTCCCCAAAACCTGTAATGCAAACAGCCGCACGATGACGGCGGCTGTAAAGATTAGAAAAAAAATCGCCAGTAAAAAATGCCGAGACTTCATTTGTACGAAAACCCCTGCTTGGGCAGGTATTTCATATTTTTACTCGGTACGAGGTTCAAAGTTTTTATCTCCAGATCCATGCTCTGGATGGCTTTGCGGGAAGCGGCCTCTATTTCCAGACGATCACGCTCCGCTTTGGCTTGCGCGAGCGTGTTCTCAAGACGCTTGATTTCGTAGCCCTGCGTGGAGAGATTGTTCACGGCCAAAAGATAGGCGATGCTCGTCGCGACGAGCATCGCCGCGATCCAAAACCCAAAATCCGGACGAATTTTCATCCTCGTTTTATTTCTTGTCTTACTCTTGTAGATCGCTGGCAAGGCGAGCGACAGAGCGAAAAATCTTCCCATTTTGCAGCAGAGTTTAATTATAATTTCTGCGCCACGCGCAATTTGGCGGATTGGGCGCGTCGATTTCCGGCGATCTCTTCGGCGGAGGCCGTAACCGGTTTTTTCGTGGATATCCGCAAAGTGGCGCGGGCATCGCAGCGGCAGACCGGGAATTCCGGAGGGCAAACGCAGTTGCGGGCTTCTTTTTGAAAAAAACTTTTGACGATCCGGTCCTCCAGCGAATGAAAAGAGATCACCACAAGCTTCCCTCCCCCCTTACTCCCCTTACCCCCTTTCAGGAGTTCCAAAGCTTGCGGCAAGGCCTTTTCCAGCGCGCCCAATTCATCGTTAACCTCAATCCGCAGACTCTGGAATATTCTTCTCGCGGTATCACCGGCGCGGAAACGGAATTTGGCCGGCAACGCTTTTTTAATGAGCTCAAAAAGTTGATCCGTGGTCTCAACGCTGCCGGTTTTGCGTGCCTCCAGAATGGCTCGCGCTACCCGCTTCCCCCATCTTTTTTCTTCGCCGTAATCTCTGAATATTCTGTATAAATCTTTTTCCGAAAATTGATTGACGATGCTCTCGGCCGTTTCGGATTTCGAATTTCGTGCTTCGGATTTATCGAATCGCATATCCAGTGGCCCGGCTTTCTGAAAGGAAAATCCCCGCTCCGGATCATCAAGCTGATGACTACCGAGGCCAAGATCGAAAAGAATGCCATCCACTTCTGCAAAACCGTGCTCTTCGGCAATCTCTTTTATGTCTTTGAAGTTTCCGGCCACAATGCGCAGTTTGTCATTCTGGAGCGGAGCGATAGAATCCCTTGAGATCCTATCGGGGCTTCTTCCCTCCAGGATGACGGCTGTTTGAGGATCCCTATCTATGCCCAATACTATTCCACCCCCTTTCACAATCTCCTTTGCATGCCCGCCCATTCCGTACGTGGCGTCAATGTATCGCTTGCCCGGGGCCGGATCGAGGAATGCGATAACTTCTTTTAAAAGAACCGGGGTATGATTCACACCAACTGCTCCAGTGCCTCCGCAATATCAGTTGACTGTTTTTCTGTTTGTTTCTTATAGGTTGCCCACCTGCCTTCGTCCCAAATTTCCAGACGATTGTAGAGCCCGGCCACTACCACGCGCTTTTTTATGCCCGCGAACTGGCGCAGGTAATCCGGGATGATGACCCGGCCGGTCTTGTCCATTTCGAGGTCCATGGCGCCAGCGAGCATCAGGCGCGAAAACGCGCGAGTGTTCGTCCGGCTGATGGGAAGGGCGGAGAGTTTTCTCGCCAAAATTTCCCACTCTCTGGCAGTGTATAAGAAAAGGGCGCTGTCCAGTCCCCGTGTCACCACGGCTCCGCGGCTAAGCGAGCTCCGGAATTTGACGGGGATGGACAGCCTTCCTTTCTCATCCACTGTTAATGAATATTCACCGATGAACACACCAATTTGTCATTCCCGCGCAGGCGGGAATCCATAAATATTAAATAATATGGATCCCGGCCTTCGCCGGGATGGAAAACTCGGGTACGAGTTTCCCACATATCCCCACTCTTTTCCACAAATCTACCACTTCCCCCCTATTATACTCCACCCAAGTTTTTTCGTCAATACTAAAAATCGCCATCTTTGGCGATTTTTGTCAAATTAAGAATTAAAAGGGTATCAAGCGCCGCGCGGCCGTGATTTTCTCTTGAGCGAGCTTTAAAGCCACGGCCCGGGGATTTTTCTTTTGCCGCAGGGCCCGCTTGAGTACCATGGTGGTGCTGGATTTAATTTTTTTCTCCACCAGCTCCAGCATCCGTTTCGGATTGTAACCCCGATACTCGGCGTATGAGGAAATCACTCCCCCGGCATTGGCCACGAAATCAGGGACAACGAGGATGCCTTTTTTGTGTAGTTCTTTTTCAATCTCTTCCGTCATGGGGATATTACCCGCCTCCACGATAATTTTGGCTTTGATTTTATTTTTATTGGATTTATTGATGACGTCTGTAACAGAAGCGGGAATGAGAATATCAGCATCGAGCTGCCAAAAATCTTCCGGCTTGATTCTGAATTTTTTAGGATATTTATCGAGAGCATCCGTTTTTTTAAGGCCAGCCGGAGAATAAACAGTGTATTTCCTGTCTGCCAGTGCCACAACTTTGGCCCCCAACCCGCTGAGATATTGATAAGTGAAAGTGCCGACATTACCAAAGCCGTGAATAGCGAGGCGCGCGCCCGATAAATCTACACCGGCCATCCGGGCGGCAATGCGGGTGGCCACGGCCACGCCAAACCCCGTGCTGCCAAACTCGTGCGGAATTCCGCACCGCTCGCCCGGTTTGCCGAAAATCTTCATGCAGAGATTGGCGGGCTTGCCAGTGGCGCTCCGCCAGTCGTTTGTCGCTTCCACAAACCACTGCATTTCCCGCTCGCCAGTATTCACGTCAGGGCCGGCGATGTATTTTTTTGGGGTGAATAATTTTACCGCCCGGGCAAAACTCTGGATAAACTGCTTTTTTAATCTATCTGAACCGCCCCGCCAGATAATGCCGGCCTTGGCCCCGCCAAAAGGAATCCCAGCCAAAGCGTTTTTCCAAGTCATGGTCCGGGCAAGCCGAGCGACTTCCTCAACACTCACATCAGGCGTCATGCGAATCCCTCCCTTGCCCGCCCCAAGTACCGTGTTATCAATTACCAAAAAACCCTGCATGCCAACTCGCGGGTCATACACTTCAAGAATGTATTCCGGCCCAAATTTATCCATACTAAAATCCCAGCTTTTCTTTAACAATAATCATAGTGATTCGCCCTTTGACCAACTCTTTATTTACAATCAGAATCTTACTGACATTGCTGCTCATGCCATAGGCCTTTTTCGCGCGCTCATTCTCCAAAGGCAGGGAGTATTCATAGAGACGCCGCAGGCCCTCTTCCAGATTCTTTACCAGCTTCTGCGCGCCAACTATCCAGATGACATGGCCCGCGCCATAGGCATAAGCCGGCAGCTGGCTGCCGGTGTTGGAAGCCACGAGAACCTGGCCGTCTTCGGTCACGGCATGGACACTGCCGAAAACCCATTCGGGCGCTGCCCCAATTTTCTGCATCTCCGGCCCTTGGGTTTTGCGGTCCATCTGGTTTAATTTGTTTCGCACGGAATTAAATCTGCCGGACTCCAAAATTTCTTTAACAACACTCAAACTCTCCAGCGTCATTGAGGTCATGTTCATAATTTCCGCGCCTTCGGGAATGATCTCGAACGCCTTTCGCTTTGCCGCTTCACTATTCTGAACGGCAACAGCTTCAATCCCATTGTCTTTCAATGCGGCAATGGTTTTTTGAATGGTCTCATCGCTCGCCAGCTGCCCGAATTTTTCGTTTAGCTTCATGATTTTAGCGCCTCTTCAATTTTATCTTTCTGAAATCCCACAATAATCGTGCCGTTGATATCAATCACTGGCACGGCAAACATTCCGGATTTTTTAATCATTTCTTCCTGCAATGCCGCGTCGTTGGTCACATCTTTCTCCTCGTATTCTACGCCTTTTTCCTGAAAATATTGTTTAGTCATTTTGCAAAACGGGCAAGTGATGGTGGTGTAGATAATTAGCTTAGTCATGTTTTTGCTCCTTTCTTTTAATAATAAATTAAAATCTATTTAGTGCCTGCCTCAACCGCCACCGGGCGGAAATGCAGTTGGCAAAGCTGGCCGTGGATCTGATGGTCCTCATAGGCAGACGTGGCTGCCACGGCACCCATGGCCGCGGCCGTGATATCCTGCTTGAACCGGCCGAAATGATTGACCGTATCGCCGGCAGCGAACACGCCGTCAATATTGGTGCGCATCATATTATCCACTTTCATGTACCCTGCTTCATCCAGTTCAATCCCAAGATTCCTGGCTAACTCCACATTAGGCTTGGCGCCAATCTCCACGAACAGCCCGTCAACCTTAAGCTCTGTTGAATCTTGGTGGGGTTTAGACAGTACTACTTTTTCCAAAAATTTTTCACCGACCAGCTCTTTCATCTCGGTTTCCAGGAGCAGTTCCACTTTATCCCCCAGTTTTTGCATCTGCTCCAAATTGACCGGCTCGGCTGTAACTTGCTTGCCTCTGACGATCAGATATATTTTTTTGGCGTATTGGGCTGCAAGGTTCACCCCCTTGATCGAGGCGTCCCCGCCGCCGACCATGGCAATAGTCTTGCCGGTAAACAGCGGCCCGTCGCAGGTTACGCAATAGTGCACGCCCCGGCCGGTGAGTTCCGCTTCGCGCGACAGTCCTAGTTTCCGCCGCTCGGTGCCCATCGCGAAAATGATGCTGTTGGCCAGATATGCTTCGCTGCCAGCCTTAATTTCAAAACAATGTTCCGCGCGCTTGATTGCTTTGACCTCATCATCAATCACTTTCACTCCCAAATTCTCAGACTGCTTTTTCATGAGTTCCATGAGTTCAAAGCCGTCTATAGACTCAAAGCCCGGAAAATTTTCAATCTTGCCCGCCTTGGCGGTTTCCCCGCCGAATTCCCGCCCGATTACCAAAACATTCAGCCGGTAGCGACCGGCGTAAACAGAGGCCCCAAGGCCCGCTGCTCCGGAGCCGATAATCACTAGGTCATAAATTGTAGGATCAAGATTCTTGTTCATAATTTTTCCCTATTTCGGGTCCGGACCTGCCCGAACAGGCAGGCCCGCCACAACTTACATTCCGCAACCACAGGCACATCTGCTGCCTTTGTGCTCATCATGACCGCACATTTCGCACTTATTCCCATGCTTATCATGGTCATCATGCCCCTCATGCGCACGGTCATGTTTGTCATCATGGTGCATCATTTTGGAAGTCTCCTTAAATTAATTATTAGGACTGACCTTTTATTATTTTACCAAGCCGCATGGGCATTGCAACTAAAGCCACAAGAATCCCGAAAAGCAGGACAAAGATTCCCGTCAAAATTTTCCCCACCCCCACAAGTTTCAGGCGCAACAATTCCGAAGGAAAGTTTTGGATTTGCACCAGATCCTTGTTCAGTACGGAGTTAGTTTCGGCCCCGTCGCGGATCGCCTTACTTTGTGAGAAGTAAGAATTCTGTAGCTGATGGAATTTCGTTTCCTCAACCGCTACCTGCCGGTGCATGCTGATTCCGGAAAATGCATATCCGAAAGCGACTATCACAATGACTGACATTAGAATCATCATCGGCATCATCTGTTTCATGTAAACTCACCCCCTTTCTCGATTTGTTTTAATTAACTCCCGCTAACTGCGCGATCCGGTGCTTATCAAAGCCGATCACGATCTCGCCGTCAATCTCAATCACCGGCACGCCCATTTGCCCGGATTTATTGACCATTTCCTCTACAAAGTCGTGATTGGTGGTCACGTCCTTTTCCTCGTAAGAAAGGCCATGCTCGCGAAAAAAATTCTTGGCCATGCGGCAAAACGAGCAGGTTGGAGTCGTGTAGATAGTAATTTTCGGCATATTGCTTGTCCTTTCGATTAATGTTTCTGCTGACATTATACCGGGCCTTAAAAATAGTTACTGTAATCTAGTTCACAAGGTTTTACGAAAATAAAAAACCGCCTTGAGAGTTAATCGAAAGGCGGATTGAAAGCTTTCAGCTTGATTACATTGGTTTTGCCAACTGGATGCAGTCCATGCAATCGTTTAAAATTTTGTTGCGATTGAGGCGCAGTACCCGGCCGGCCTGATAAGAAACAAAGCCTTCCGCCTCGAGAAAATTTAGGGTCTTGGTTACGGTTTCCCGCGTCAGCCCCGTCATCTCGGCAAGGGCCTGGTGAGTGAGCCGGTCCCCGATTTCATAAACCCCGTCGCTGTCCCGGCCGTGCAAGGCGGCGTAACGAATCAGTTCATTGATAACCCGAGTTTGGGCTGACGACAGGGCCAAATCTTTAATCTTGCTCTCGGTCTGATGCAAGCGGTTGCGCAAGGTCACCAGCATTACCATGGCCAATACAGGAAACTTTTGCAGAAGCCGGTTTAGATCATCGGCCATAATAACGCATGCCTTGGTCGGCTGGGTGGCCTGCGCGTAGTTTTCCGAAGGAAGGATGGCGGCATCCTTGACAAACGACAGGTCGCCAAAAAAATCCCCGGGCCCAAGCACCTGGATGACGACCTTTTCCCCGCCCTGGGACCGATAGAGCCGAACTTGGCCAGAGAGTGCCAAATAAACCCGGCCATTCTTGTCGCCTGGAAAATAAATCATCTCTCCCTTGCCAAAGGAACGGTCAATACAAGACTGACCAAACTCTTGGAGCGCTTCTGAAGGCAAACCCCGAAACACAGGCAAACTGTTTATTTGGGCAAATTGCGCAGTCATGTTTATTTACCCGCAGCAGGACTTGTCATCCTGGTGGCCGATAATTTCCCCTTTGGTGGCAAACTTGATTCCTTCGGCAAACGAGGGATGAAACACCAGGATTGGATCAATCTCTTTCCTGGTCATTTTGGCCTTGACGCGACACTGGGCGAGATAAATTTCGCCACACCGTCAAACAGCTTTACTCCCCAGTCTTCCATAGATTCTCTACGCAGGCCGCCCAGTCTTTTGATCACTGCTTCTTTGTACTGCATCGCTTTGCTGAAATCAAAGTGCTTTTGCACTGAAAATCCGTACTTCTCTGACCTATCCATCTCTGCCGCGAGATGAGCTATCTGGTAAAGTGCTTTCTTTGGTATGCAGCCAAAATTAAGACACGTCCCCCCAAGCTCCGTGCCGATTACCGCGGCAGTGCTTTTTTTAAGCGTTTGGGCCGCCGCCCGCATGGCCGGAATACCGGCCATACCCGAGCCTAAAACCAGAACTTCAAACTTTTTCATATCGTTTGAATAATAATTATTAAAAACTAAGTACGTATCCTTCGTAGGGCCTAAGAACAAAACTGCCGGTATCGACTTTTTTGCCAAACTCCGTATCCATAAAAGTATTGCAGATTACTTCGGCTGTTCCTGAACGAAGAGAAATATTTTGCTCCGCGGCGGAAAAGTTCGCCACCACCAAAATTTTTTCTGCCGGACACCGGCGAACATACGCAAATACCTCGCCAGTAACGTCAATCGAATGATAGCTGCCTACCAGCAAAGCCGGTGACTTTTTACGATAATGAATTAAGCGACGGAATAAACTTAGCGTAGAGCGGGGGTCCTTCATCTCGGTTTCAACGTTGCGGGCCTTGTAATCCGAGGCGACCGGAAGCCAAGGCTTGCCCTGGGAAAATCCGGCTTGTTCGCTTGAGTCCCACTGCATGGGGGTTCGCTCCCCGTCCCGCCCCAGCCCGAATCCCGGCACCCTCTTGCCCCAGGGGTCAAGCATCTTCTCCTTGGGAATATCAACGTTTTCCATGCCCAGTTCGTCGCCGTAATAAACAAACGGCATACCGCGCAGAGTCAGCATGATCATGGCCAGAAGACGCGCCCGATCTTGGCCGAGTCGGCTGGCCACGCGTTGCCGATCGTGATTACTTACTACGTAGTTTGGCCATTTTTCCGGCGGCAGAGAAGCGTCAAATTGATCAATAAATTTTTTGAACCCTACGGCCGCCCAGGGAATCGTCATGAGGTTAAAATTAATGGGGGCATGGAGATTGTCGTCGCAGGCCCGGTACATTTTCCCAAGTTCCGGCAGATCAAGGTACGCCTCGGATACCATGAACTTGTTTTGGTGCAGGTCCAAAACCTCACAAAACGACTTCAGGTTTTCAAGAGTTTCGGACTGGCCCATGCTGTTCTGGTGCAGCAGAGAATAATAAGGATCCATTTTACCGGGTTCATAATTCGGGTTGGGCGGATCGTCCCGGAACTGCGCGTCCTTGACCAGATGATAGACCGCATCAGTGCGAAACCCGTCCACTTTGCGATGCAGCCAGAAATGTAACACCTTCAGCATTTCCTCTTTCACTTCCGGATTGCGCCAGTTCAAATCCGGCTGTTCGGGTAAAAAGCTATGGTAATAGTACTGTTTTGTTTTCTCGTCCAATGTCCAGGCTGGTCCCCCAAACACCGAGAGCCAGTTGTTTGGCGGCGAACCGTCGGATTTTGGATCGCGCCAGATATACCAATCGCGTTTCGAACTCGTGCGCGAAGCGCGGGATTCCAAAAACCAGGAATGCAGGTTTGAAGTGTGATTGGGAACAAAGTCCATAACCACCTTGATACCTCGCCGGTGGGCCTCGGATACGAGTTTGTCAAAGCTGGCCAGGTCACCGAAAGCAGGATCAATGTCACGGTAATCGGATATATCATAACCAAAATCAGCCATTGGCGATTTGTAAATTGGGGAGAGCCAAATCGCGTTAACCCCCAGGGACTGGTCGGTTCCGTCGTTTAGATAATCAAGTTTCTGGATAATGCCCTCAATATCCCCCTTCCCGTCGCCATTTGAATCCATAAAGCTCAAGGGGTAAATATGATACACTACTGCCTGTCTTGACCAATTTTTCTCGATCATAGGACGATAAATCCAAAAAGTGTCAGGTTCATCCTGTTTTTCCGAAAAGTCGTTTATTGTAAATAACGGCGGTAATGACGAGAAGCGCTCCCGGCCCCCAAATCTGCCAGGCGCCCCAGGTACTTACAAATACATAGCGACCAACATAAAGAAGTATCGCACCACTGAGCAATAATATAAGCGGTTTCGGATTTTTGTGAGCTCGATAGTCAAACAGAAACCCAATGGCTCCGACAGTAATTAACCCAAAGGCTAGCCACCGCCAAACAGGAATCAAAGCGCCCAGTCCAAGGTATGTCAAAAGCGAGGCCGAGCCAATCCAGCAAAGCGGGCAGGCGCCAACCGCGCCCGCGCCGAGAATCGGGGCAAGCCATGTGGGAATGTTCGGCCTATGCGAGGCTTGTGTCATTAACTTTGCACCGCGTGCTTAATGATGTCTAAATTGCAGCTTTTGTGTTCAGCGCACCATGTTTCGCATCTCTCTGCGGTTTCCTGGTCAGTGTAAAGCAAGCCGCACTCCTCGCACTGGCATAATGATTTATTGTTTTTTTCAATTATTTTTACCATGGCTTTATGGTAAACTTTGCTTAATAATCTTATTAAAATCCGTATCCTTGAGTCTGTAAAACACCTGGCGGAAACTCCTTCTCGCCTCCACAATCTCGTTTTGTTTAAGCTTTTTCAAAGAATGGGACACCGCGGAAACAGAAACCCCTAGAAGCTCGGCAATCCCGCTGACTGACAATTCTGGATAATGATGCAGCAACCAGCAGATTTTCATGCGGGTGGGATCACCGACTATCCCAAACCGACAAGCGCACTCCTCAATAGCCTTGTTGTCTCTAAGCTGTTTTTTTATAATCCTCTTGTCTTTTCTCATTTGAACGTCTATTCAAATGATAAACTAGGCCTTAATCTTTGTCAAACAAAAGAGAAGGGCCACCTATGAGATTAGCTCAGGGTGGCCCACTGACATTCATTTTTGGACAACTTGGCGGAAAAATTCTTCCCGAATTCTGGCTTTCTCGTGGACGAGGCGCGCGCGGCAGAGATTACCATCCGTAATCCCCAACCTCACCACTACCGCGTCAAAGATGGCATCCAGCGCGTCCTTTTGCGCCGAAGCGGCCTTCTCGCAAGTGGCGCCTACAAACATTTCCGGCCTGATCTTGAGGACAATAGGCAAAGCTACCTCATCCTCAAGTTCGGTGTCAGTCTGGCATAGAAGGCCGATAGTGAATGCGCCACGAGAGCTGGCTTCATCCGCAACTCCCAGCATGTAGGGCGTGCGTCCCGTTGCAGAGATACAGATTACCACGTCATGCTCGGTGATTCCCAAGGCCGCTGCATCTTTCCTTCCCTCATCTGGATCATCCTCCAGCTCCTCGCATCCCAGCGGCTCGAAAATGCGGGGACCGCCTGTTACGTGATAGGTAAACTGCTTGGGATCAATGTCACGATGATTTTGCGGCAATTCCCGCATCACAGACATGCCCGCCACACCACTGCCGCCGGCGCCGATGGTGATAATCTTACCGCCTTTTTTTGCGCGGTCTACAATCACATCAGCCGCGGCCTCGAGCCTCGGCAAAGCCTTTTTTAAGGCCTCGTAAATCCTGATAGTCTCATTAACCCGATGCTCAATGATCTGCCAGGTGGTCCAGTCCGCAATACCCACTGTCTCCGGATTGAATTCCTTTTCCGGTGTCCATTTCTTTTCAGTCATTTGTATTTCCTCCTTGTTCTCTTTTAAGTTTAACTCGTCCTTTCTGGAATTTCTGTAAGTTCGATCACAACCTGGCACGCTTTGGAAAAATCATGGTCTAGGTTGTATTCATGTCGGAAAGTGATGACCTTGAGCCCTGCAGTGCTTGCCGCTTCAACTCCTGACCACGAATCCTCAACTGCCACCCCCGCCAGCGATTGAGTCTCAAGATCAGCCACGGCCTTAAGGTAACCATCCGGCGCCGGTTTGGGGCGAATCACGTCATCGCCGCAGACCACTGTGTCAAAAAACGGCACAAGTCCCGCTCTGACCAGCGGCGGCAGCACCTCCAGCCGCGGACTGGAAGAAACCACAGCCTGCAAATATCTGCGCGTTTGCAATCTGCAAAGAGTCTTCATTACTCCCGGCGTAGGGGCAAGACTCCTCAACTTTTGCTGGAAAACTTTCTGAAAAATCCGGGTATACTTTTCCGGCGTAGCCTTAATCCCGCTTGCCTGGATAAATTCAGCGCGCACCTCTTCGTGCGCTCGGCCGGCACCTTTGATTTTCCTGTAGAAATCAGGAGAAATCTGCCCGCCCAAAGCGTGCACCACCTCTTGATGCGTCTCGTCCCGCAGCCCTTCAGTCGGAAACAACACTCCGTCAAAATCCCATAACACTGCTCGTCTCATAAGTCCTCCCTTTTTCTTCCAGCATAACCATCGCATTAACCTTCTTTCTTTACTGTAAGGCAAATTACAAATCAAAAAGCCCTATTTATCGGGGCTTTTTTGATACGGCTTAAAGCTTAGCAGCCGCAGCCGTCTTTGTGATCGCCAGACATGGTTTATTCTCCTTTCTTTAATAATTAAAGTTTAAAGGTTAATGATTAACAGGCTGATTATAACTTGGGGCCAAAACCCCGGCTGTGATATGGTTCACATTCTGGCGGCACTTTTTTCCGAATGCCGCTCTTCTCTGGCTGTTCCTAAAATAATCGGGGTTTTATTCGGCGCTGTGAACTGGATTACATCACTTTTTAATTAGGGTTTGCTATAATTTGCCAGAAAGGAGAGAATAAATGAAGAAAATTAGATTGGCAATCTTAGGCTACGGCAATGTGCCAAATGCCGTTCTGCGTTACATGGAAGAGGGCGCGGCGCAGCAAGCGCTCAAGGCCGCTGACATTGAGTTCGTCATTACCGGCGTTACGACCGGCAGTCGCGGCAATGCGATTGACGAGTCTGGAATTTCCCTTCAAAAACTGGAAGCAGTGGGCAAGGAGGGCAAAATCTCTGACTTGAACAAAGGGCCTGCCACGAAAGATAATCTGGAGTTTATTGCTCAAGTGCCGGCAGACATTCTGTTTGTGGCAACTCCCGCCAGCGTGCCGTCTCTGGAGGAGATCAAAGCAGCCATGAAGCGAAACATGAGTGTAGCGACCTCAAATAAAACTCCCGTGGCAAATCACTTCCGGGAGTTAACTAAGCTGGCTAAGGAATTTGGAGTTCAGTTTCGCTTCGGTGCGACGGTACTGGCTGGTTACCCGCCCTGGGGACAATACTTTGAATCCGTCACCCGTCCGGAGATTTCAGAATTGGAAATTGTGGTCAATGCTACATCCAATAACATCTTGACCATGATGCTGGAGCGAGGCTGGTCTTTTGAACAAGGAGTGGCAGAGGCCCAGCGTCTGGGAATCGCGGAACGCGACCCCTCGGATGACGTGGATGGCCACGATACCCAAAAGAAACTAGCGATCATCGCCAATGTCTTAATGGGTGCTGACTTGACGCCAGATGATATTCCCACCAAAGGCATTCGCGACATCACCCTGGAGCAGCTCAAGAAAGCAGACCAGGAAGGCAAGTGGATTCAGCTCATGGGCCGCGCCTGGAAGGACGATTCTAGCCAGGTCAAAGCCGAGGTCAAGCCAGTTGAGGTTGGTAATCCGTTCTTCGTGGGAATACGACAAACTTCCATGGGGATCTATTTCCAAACACCGGCCGCCGACTTCGGCATTAGACTTAATCTGAAAGAAGGCCAGCGCGCCATCATGGCCACGGCCGCCGGTGTCTTTGAAGACCTCTTGACCATTGCCAGACGATTGCCAAACGCCTAAACAAAAAGAGCTAACCGAGAAAGTCTCCGGTTAGCTCTTTTAAATTTCCAGTAAGCCTGGTTGAGTAAAATCAGGGCGGCTACTATTCCTGATTTTATCGTACAAAAATTCCGGTATGCCGATGTCAGCCAAAAAAACGCGGCCGCTTTTCTTCCTTGCTTCTTTTTTTAAAAATGCCCGCTTGGGAAGCGCCAAAGTCAAAGTCGCAAAAGCCCTGATACAGGGAGCAAAATATTTACCGGTTGTGGCGTCAACGCCGGAAGGCAAATCGTAAGCAACCACTTTTTTACCGCAGTTATTTATCCATTCAATCGCTTCCCTAAATTTCCCGCGGGGAGCACCATTCAAATGATATCCTATCAGAGCATCAATAATCACCCCGGCCTCTCGCGGCATCACTGAAACCCTATACCCATGATTAGTCAAGTGTCTGGCGGCTGACAAACCATCGCCTCCTTTGTTGCCCTTGCCGCAGACAACGACAATTTTCGTCTTTTTGGGAATTTTTAAAAGCTCAAACAGAGAAACCATATGCCAACCTGCCAATTCCATCATCTGTAAGACCGAAAGGCCGTTTTTCACGGCCAATTCATCAAGTCTTTCCATCTCCTTGGCAGTGGCAAAATACATCTGCTTTAGTTATTATTCAGTTTAAGTTCCTGCTCAATCAAATTTTCAAAGACATAGAGCGGCTGGGCGCCGGGAATAAGCCTGCCGTTTAAGAAAAAAGCCGGCGTGCCATTATAAAATCTAGATTATGAATGCGGCTTCTGACGGGATTCATAAGTGCTCAAGTAAACTTTCATACTCTAGAAAATCAAAAAGCTGGTAAGCATACCCCAGCCAGGCCGCGAACTGGTTGGTGGCTAGCAGAATTCCCAGGAAAATAAGGAATATTCCGCCAATTATATTTAAGTACCGGCTAATCTTGCGAAGAAAATTGCCAACCGATCCGATTCCCGCGGCGATCAGCAAAAAGGGAATTGCCAGTCCGGCGGAAAATATGGCAAGCAAAACCGCTCCCTGCCCCACAGTTGTTGAGCTGGATGCCAGCAGCAGCACTGACCCAAGGACCGGACCGACACAAGGACTCCAGCCAAAAGCAAAGGCGCTGCCGAAAAGCAGCGAACTGACGGGTTTCCCGGGAGTCAGCCATTTACCAACTGACACCTGTTTTTCGGCTTGCAAAAAATTAAAGATCGGGAGTTTTAAAATTCCCAGCATATACAGGCCGAAAAATATTACAAAAAAGCCGCCGATTCTGGAAAGCCAGATTCGATATTGAGCAAGAGCCGCGCCGCCCAGACCAAACAGGCTTCCAAGCAGAATAAATACCAGACTAAAGCCGATGACATAAAACAGGCCATTGAGGAAAACCCTCCGCCTGGCCCGGGCATGGGTTTCCGGATTATTCAAATCCTGCGCAGAAACACCGCTGATGAAACTCAAATACCCGGGCACCAGCGGCAAAGTGCAGGGAGCCAGGAATGTGAGAATTCCGGCAATAAATGCCGGAATGGCGAGTGATAAAACTTCTAATTCCATAAATTAATTCGTAATCTTCTTAATTCTTTCCCTAATTTCATCTGCTTTCATTGGGCCTCTCTTGTGATCCCTAATATTGCCGTCTTTATCTACGAATATAGTCTCGGGCATGGAGAATCCGCCAATGGAGGCATAAAAGGAATCATTCGGGTCAGACAAGAAAATCAAATCACTCGTCACGCTGATTTCGTCTGTAAAATTCTTTTGCACTGAAATTGGCTCAGCGCGGTCAATGGCTATGATCACCACCTCATCTCCAAATTCTTTTTGCACTGCGGCAAAATCTTTGAGTTCCTCGCGGCAGAAGGGGCACCACACAGCCCAGGAATTTATAACTCGCGGCTTGCCCGAGAAGTCAGCCAAACTCACTGTATTGCCATTAAAATCCCGCAGACTAAATTCCGGCGCTCTGCCTAAAACTTGTGATTCAGACAATGATTCCTGGTTATTGTTCCTGACAATCAGGGCAATTAACCCAACTGCTGCAATAACTATAATTATAATAATTTTTTTCATTGGAATAGTTCCGTCTCCGGATGTACGGCTGACCAGGAAAACCAAAACGCGGAAAACGGATTGATTCTCGCACCATCGGAAAACATGCGCACCACATCCAGCTCTTTGTCATGTTCAAGAATGATTGTTCTGCCCTGAAATTCATCTTCCACTCGACCTTTCTGCTTCACGGCATCCACGTGATAAGCCTTGGCTTTCCCGTCAATAACAATACCGAAGACAAACGCGTCTGGGTCCAACCGGTCGTCTCTGGAACCCGCTAGCGAGCGGGCAAAGCCTGCTGAAGAAAAATAATCGCCATAAGGATTCTGACCATAAAATCTCGCCGCCCCGGTGTCACGGGAAAGCACCTCGCCTTCCGGATATTTCTTTTTCCATTCGCCAAACCGCATCTGGTCTGAAGGAAGTACCGCAAGTTTTGTCCCGGTCATCTCTCCCACAATCGCCTCGCCTAAAATCTGCGACCACAGGGAATCTGTTTTTCTGTCATACATAACCAAATTGGATTTGTACAACTTTCCAGAGGTTCCAAACTCCACTCTCTCGTCTTTGACCACTGGATCAAATACAAAACCCGTCAAACACAAAGGACAGTAGGTAACCAAAATGCGCTGCCCCGCGACAATATCATTGACAATCTCATGCCAGACCATAATTTGATAGGGATAAAATCTGTGCTTATTTCCCCTGGAAAATGCTATGCCCGGATCACCGTCGGAAAGAAAATCGGCCTCCGCCACCGAAATGAACTTCGGCTGGTCAATTGAGGGAATGCCATCTTTAGGAGGTCCGCCGGATTTAATCTCCTCAAGCGGCACACTGCGCTTGCTATTTTCAGTAATCATAAGTGATTTTCCTCGAAAAAAGTCTTGCCAGACAAAATAGCCGCCGACCAGCAAAACGAAAATTAAAATTAAGCTCCTACCGGTTTTCCCAAATATGTCTTTTTTGATCGGCATGCTGCGCGATTAATTGCCATATTGTTTATCAGCCACGTTTTTAACGGTTTGCGAAAGCAATCGCTCGGTGACAAAGCTTACCGCCTCGGCCATAGTGGGAAAAGCATGGATCATGGTCGCGAGTTTCTGGACAGGGATTTCCGCAAAGATGGCCAGCGCCAGTTCATGAATCACTTCTCCAGCCTGGCTGCCGGCCATGTGCGCTCCGAGGAGTTGGCCAGATTTTTTATCAACGATAATTTTTATAAAACCCCCGGTTTCGCGCACCGTCAAACCTCGGCCCATAACGCCGAGAGGATATGAAGCAGCCAGGTAATCCAAATTTTGCTGTTTAGCTTCCTGTTCAGTGAGTCCCACACTGCCGACTTCCGGATGGGTAAAGGTTGCCCGCGGTACCACGCGGTAGTCAGGTTTTTTCAATTCCCCCGGGTGAGTCAAATTCCAGCCGACAATATCGCCCTCATAGGCCGCGACGTGCGTGAACAGAAATCGTCCGGCCGCATCCCCAGCCGCCCAGATATGCGGCTGGCTCGTCTGTAAATAATCGTTTAGCACCAGCCGGCCCCGCTCATCGAGTTTTACCCGGGCTTTTTCCAGATGCATGTTCGCCAAATCTGCGCGCCGGCCGGGCACTACCAAAATTTCATCAACTGCCAATTTCTCTTGCCCGTTTTTTGTTTGGACTGTTAAAGTTTTTCCGGCGTTGTCTTTTTCAGCTTTAACCACTTCGCTATTAACCAAAATTTTTATTCCTTGCCGGTTAAAAGATTCGGTGATAGCTTTCTGGGTCTCCCAATCCTCGCGGTCCAAAATCACAGGCCCGCGCTGGATCAGGAATACGTCGGAATGAAGCCGGATGAACAGCTGTGCATATTCACAGCCAACCGGTCCAGCCCCGATAATAGCGATCCGCCTCGGTTGCTTATCAAGCATACTGGCCTCAATGCTGTTAATGAATCCGGCGGTCTCTAAACCGGAGATGGGGGGAATGAACGGATCAGAGCCAGAGGCAATCACAAATTGTTCGCCCGAATAATTTTCATCGTCAACCCGAAGCGTATGTTCGTCGATAAAACTGGCCTCTCCTTTGAGATATGCAACACCGGCGCGTTCCAAAGCGCGCTCCAGCCGCGGTGAGCCCGTGAGTTTTTGCACGATCATATCTTTTGACGCCATCATCATGGGCCAAGATGCCTTTGCTCCGGTCACGCTGATGCCAAAATCCCTGGCCTGCTCGGTCAAATGAAAAATTTCCGCGGCGCGCAGTAATGCCTTGGACGGGAGACAGGCATAGTTTGGACACTCGCCACCGAGTTTGTGCTTTTCGGCCAAGGCCACGCTCAAACTTGCCTCCCGCGCTTTGTAGGCGGCGACAAAGCCAGCGCTGCCGCCGCCGATTACAATTAGGTCGTATCGTTTCATTTATTTATTTTCCATTTCCATGGCTTGCTTATGTTTATCGTCACCCTTCTCCGCTTCTTCTTTGGTATGATCCATCACGTCATCGGCCTCTATGTTGCAAACTGGGCAGTGCGGCATAGTCTTTCACCCCCTTTCGATGTAAATAAATAATGACAACTGGCATTATCTGCAAAAAGGACACATATTTTTGCTCCTTTCTCAAATTAAAAATTATCCGCAGACGATTTTTTTGAGTTTTTTTGTAAAGTCGCTGTTTACCAGTGAATAGCAGATATTCTGCCCCATGCGCCTCGTTTCCACCAAGCCATTGTCCTTCAAAAGCTGCAAATGGTGGGAAATGGCCGAGACAGTCATATTTAGGCTTTCGGCAATATCGCTCACACAGACATCCTCGTACTGATAAAGCGCGCACAGGATTCGTACGCGGGTCGGATCGCCGGCGAGCTCCAAAAGCCGGGCTTTTTCCTCCAAATTCTGGCTTAATTGAATTTTTCTTAAAGTTGGGCTTTTATAATTCATTACAATATTTGAACGAATACTTGAATTATAGCACCACCAAATTTCTTGTCAAGGGCTCCGCATCCTCCCGAAGCCCACGGTGTCGCGCGCCCACTCGTCCGGAGTGCCGGAAAGAGCAGCGCGGCGGATCGCGAGATCACCGTACTTTTCATTGATTTTATCCATGGCGGCAACCAGCCAAACCGGCCGTTTAAATTGCTCAAATAAAGGCTCCTGCAGCGTCTCAAAAGAAAGACCAGAGACCGAGACCCCCATGATCTTGACTGGATTCCCGCCTGCGCGGGAATGACGACTTTGTTTAAATATCTTATAGGCCGCCCGGTAAATCATCCGCCCGTCGTTTATGAATTCCCCGATCTTGCGCTGTTTACTGAAACCCACCCACCGCTTGTCCGAATGAAAATAGTGCACGATATTCCCGCGGGCGCCCAAGGCGCGCATCCGCCGGCCGACCTTTTCGGAGAGCTTGAACATCAGTTTTTTTATATCCGCGGTATTGGCGAGAGCTTTGGGAACGGTATAGGCATGCCCTACGGATTTTGGCGGCGGTTCGGCCTCGCGCGGAATTACTTCTGAATTATCCTGCAAATTACCCAGTTCATGCAGCACCTGCCCCCAGATGCCAAACTGATTCAAAAGATTGGCCAATGGGTAGTTAGACAAATCTTTCAAACTAAAAATTCCAAGTTTGTTCAGCGCTATCTCCAGCCGCTTCCCTATTCCAGGGACATCAGTTAATTTCAATTCTTTATAGAGTAAATGAATATGCTCTGGCTTAATCACACAGATACGATCTAAAAGATGAATGTCATCGCGAGGACGAAGTCCGTGGCGACCCCGCGGGATTGCTTCGTGTTCGCTCGCAATGACTCCTCCATCCAGATCCGCGGCGATTTTCGCAACTAATTTATTCGGCCCGATGCCGATCGAGCAGGACAGCCACTCCCCGACCTCCTGCCGGAGGCGCTGTTTGATCTCAAGCGCGAGCAGCAGCGCCTCTTCAAAATTCCGACAAATCTCGCTCGCATCCAAAAAGGCCTCGTCAATGCTGTACTGTTCGACGAGGTCGGTGTAGTCATGGAGGATCTGCAAAAATCGCGCCGTGGTCGCGCGATATTTCTCCGGATTAGTCGGCAGCAGAACAATCCTGGGGTAAATTTTCCGCGCGTCCCAGGTGGTCGTGCCGAGGGCGATGCCGAGGCGCTTGGCTTCCACTGACGGGGCGATGATAATGCCGCCGAGGTGCTCGCAGACCCCGACTGGCCGGCCCCGCAATCTCGGGTCGGCTTGCTGCTCGACAGAAGCAAAATAGCTGTTCATGTCTATATGAAAAATTATTCGCATAGTTTATAATATGCCTTATGGCCAAACCCGAATTCGTTTTATCCAATACCACCACCTTTTTCTCCGGCAACATTGAAGCGGTTTTTAAAAAAGCCAAAAAGTTCGGCTTTAAATTTCTGGAGCTCCTTCCCTATCGCTGGAATACTCCGGAACAGATCTATAATTTATCCCGTGAATATGGCATTGAAATCGTCGGCATCCATATGCCGCCGGCTTGGGAAAAGGCAGAAAAAGGGTTTTTCAATAAAGTCTGGGATTTTTATTTAGGTCCCGCCAAAAGCAGTCCGGGGATCCACCTCGCCGAAACACTTATGGAAACCAAACAGAATCCCGTGCCCTATCTCTTATTCCATGCCGATCTCGTAGAGCAAGTTCCGCCCGAGGAACAGGCAAGACTAAAAAACAATTTTCGCCTGGCCATAGAAAATGTTTCAAGGCAACCCCTGAAACCGCCAATAATGATCTTTGATCCCAGCCACTACCTGCTTTCCCCGCATCGCCACCCGGAAAAAGACATCGCCGAAATTTATCGGCAGCTCGAACCAGAAGTGCTGCATGTCGGTTTTGATTATCCACCCCTGCTCCATGCTTTGCCAAAGCCCAGGGAACAACGGCTGCTCCTGCGGATGCTCAAGCTCTGGCAGCCCCGCTACATTGTCATCGAAACCAACCCGGCCGTGAGCGTCAAAAAAGCCAAAACCTTGCTTGAAGATATCGTTGCCTCAACGGGCTAAAACCACATGCCGAAGCTCGCTGTTCACGATGATCGGAATCCCCTGAATGGACTCAATCTCGCTGATCAGTTCCTGGATCCGGCAGCTGTGCGCTGCCCCCTCCTGGCAGCGGCCACAGAGATGCATTAAGGTACGGATCGCCTGGTATTTGGTTTTATCCAACTCTGACACAAAATGTGCTCCTACTCTAATTGCCTAATCACGCCGACGACGCGGCCCTGCACAGTCCACTCGTCCTCGGGATAAATGTTCTGGTACTTCGGGTTTTCAGGTTTGAGATAGCACCGGCCGTGAATTTCGATAAATCTTTTCACCGTGGCTTCGTCGTGCAAAAGCGCCACGACAATATCATTGTTGCGCACATTGCGCGTCGGCCTGACAATCACCAGATCGCCGTCCAAAATGCCCGCGCCAATCATACTATCCCCCCGCACCTTCAATAAAAATACATCCTTGCGATCCCGCACGAGCGATTGCGGCAGGTTGATCCACTCCTCCACATGTTGCTCAACAACCACTGGCCCGCCGGCCGGCACTCTCCCCAAAAGCGGCACGCTCCACATCCCGGCCTGAATCGCATTGCCAAACTCGTCAAAAACCTCAATGCCGCGCGCCGTGCCATCGCGGCGGAGCAACCGTTCTTCTTCCAGCGAGCGCAAAATCTTGGCCACGGCATTTTTGGACCGGACTCTGATCGCCCGCGCCATTTCCGAAATAGTCGGGGGCAATCCTTTATCAATAATTTGCCCTTTAATAAAATCGTATAATTGTTTTTTCCTGGGGTTAATCTTTTTCATATCTCTATAGTAAACGCTCGTTCACCATTTGTCAACCCCGTTAGAAATGGCCATTTCTAACGGGGTCAAATCCACTTGTCCACATCAAAAAAATTCCCCCGAATTTTCGGGGGAATTTTATTATCCTTTAAGCTTAAGCTTGGGCCTCGCCCGCATCATCACCCTCGCCCGAGTCCTTGTCGTCATCTCCGCCGTTGCCATTATCACCTTCACCGCCAGGCATACCCGGCTGCTGCGGCATATCCTGCATATAGAGATCGCTCATTTAAAGTTTTCTCCTATGGTTAATGAAACTCCCCTAACTATAAAAGTCAGCAATAATGTTGTCAAATTTTATCACTTCCGGCTGATGAGAAACCGCAAAAGCTCCAAAAGCTGCGACCAGATATTTTTGAGAATTGGCACGCTCGCCGGCAACAGCACCACGAGCAGCACGAGATAAACAAACTGTTTGCGCAAAACCTTGTAAACTCCCAAAACCAAAAGCAGGGCCAGCGCCAGCGAGATGACCCAGTGCACATTTTCCGGAAAATAACTCAAGAACTGGTTATAGATATCGTAAATTGGCGAAAGCGAGAAATTTCCAAAATTGGCCATTTACTTTTTAAGACTGTTAAAGACCACGACGTGGCGGTTATCGATCACGTCGCGAACGAGGCGGTCGCTCATCGTGCGGCGAAAGTCATATTCCTCCGGATCCATAATAACATAGTTTATTTCCTGCCCGATGAGCTTTTCAATCTCGGCTATAATTTTGGCGATCCTGGACCGCCGGAGATCGTCCCCGACGAGCAGCAGGTCAACCGGCAAATGCGGCTCACCGGTAAAAATTCCTGACAATACCGCCAGCCGGATACGATCAATTCTGCGCAACAGCTGGCTGACCTGATCGCGCGGTTCCGGCTTTTCGCCCGCCACCAGATCCTGAAGCTCGTCATAAAGCGGAAAATAACTGTTGATCTGGAAAAACCGTTTGCCCCGGCGCGTGGCAAGGCGCAGCGCCTCGCCGCGCGCCAGTTCGCGTAAAACCCTGGCGAGGTTGCGCGCGCCGGTCGCGGCGCGCAGTTCACCCAAGGTAAAACTGCGCGCCGGAAATTTGAAAAAGATATTGAGCAGGCGCTGTTTGGCCTTGGAATTGGTGAGCGACTCCAACATGCTTAAAATCTTATCACACCAAATTGACTTGTGCCAGTCCGCGCTTTAAGATGATACTAATGAGCCCTAGCAAACTCAAAACCGAGGTCGGGCAAATCTACCTCACCCATCCCAGGGATCACAACTACACCGCGCTTTACGAGGAGGCGCTCACGCGCGGCGGGGAAACCCTGGAACTTTTTGCCGTCCTGGAGGTGGACGAGCCGGCTGCCCTCACGCCGGCCAAACGTCTCGAATACGAGAAACTCGCCCAAATCCTCGTCCAGACGTTGAAAAAAACTTACATCACCGCGCCGCTCCTTGACGGCGAAGCTTTTGAACGCGCCCTCGCCGCGGTCAATGCCGCTTTGGCGCGCCTCGCACGCGGCAGCCGCGCCGGCTGGCTTGCGCGCCTGCACGTGGCCCTGGCCGCGCTTCACAAAAACGAGCTTTCGGTGGCGAGCGCTGGCCAGGCCCAGGTTTTTCTGCTCCGCGGCGATGAGCTTACCGTATTGAACGAAGGCCTGTCCGAAACCAGGATCAACCCGGTCAAAATTTTCGGAAATTACGCGTCCGGCCGGCTCACCGCCGGCGACCGCGTCATGGTGAGCACGAATCAGCTTATGAACTATCTCTCCATCGAGCGTATCCGTGAGTTCCTCGCCGAAGACGAGCTCGGGGAAGCCTGCCACGAAATCATCGCCGCTCTGGCGGATGTCAAAACCGCGGGTTTTGCCACCTTTATTTTTGAGATGACCGGGCCGCGCGCGGCAAAGGTCCCGGTGGAAAGCCTGCCGGCCTGGGTGCCTTCCGAGCGAGCCAGGAGCACGGCGAAAAACCTGGCCGCCTTCGCCGGCTCACTCACGCTCTTCCTTCTGCAGCTCCTCTGGCGGGGAATAAAAAACCTCGGGGCGCTGCTTAAGCGGTCGCGGCGTAAAAAAATTCTCGTAATTGCGATTGGCGCGCTCCTGGTGCTCTTGCTCGGCAATATCACTCTGGGCGCAGTGCGCCGCTTTACCGATAACAAAAACGTCAGCGCGACCGAGGCCGCGGCCGCCATCGAACGCAGCCTGAATGACGCCGAAGCGGTACTCATCTACAACGACGATGACCGCGCCACGACTCTCATTAGCGAAGCCGAAGGCCTCCTCCGAAATTTCCAAGGCGAACAGAAACCGGCGCTCGAGACGCGCCTTGCGGAGATAAAAAACAAGGTCAGCCGCACGACCGTGGCGGAAAATCCGACTGTCCTTACCACCTTTTCCAATATTCCGACTGACCTTGCCGCCTCCCCGCAGGGCTTTTTGGGTTTCAACCAGGACACCGGCAGCATCGCCTTTTACAATTTCACGACCGGCGAGACCAAACCCGCGCTCAAGGGCCAGAATTTGAACGATCTGGCCGCGGCGGTTTATCTCGGCCCGACCACTGGCTATGTCTTCCTGACCAAGACCGGCAAATTTTTCAAGCTGAATTTATCCGGCGATACGCTGGAGCCCTTTGGCGCGGCTGCCGCCGGCGACGACAATCTCGCGCACGGCAAGGATCTCGCGGCGCTCGGCGAAGAGAATAGCGCGCGGCTCTACGTTTTGGGCCAGACGCAAAAAGACATCTGGCGCGCAGGGGTCGCGGACGGCGTGCCGGAGCCCTCGCGAAAATGGCTGAAAGAAGACGCTGATTTTACCGGCGCGCTGAACCTCGCCGTGGACGGCAGCATTTATCTCGCCTACCCTGACCACGTGGAGAAATATTTCAACGGCGCAAAACAGAACTTTTCCCTTTCCCAGGTTTTGCCCCCGCTGCAAAACGCCGCGAAAATTTTCACCACAGCCAACCTGCAGTCGTTATATGTTCTGGATCCGGCAAGGGAGCGCATTCTCATTTTCACCAAGGCCGGCAAACTCTCGCGGCAAATCACCTCGGACAAATTTAAAGAGCTCACCGACCTTTTCGTCGATGAGCCCAATAAGCTGCTCTACGTCCTCTCGGGCGGCGAGCTTTTAAAGATCGGGTTCTAGGTTACTTCAAATTTACCTTCGCGCCAGCGTCTTCGAGCTTTTTCTGAAGCTCCAGGGCCTCGGCTTTCGGCACGTTCTCTTTGATGGCTTTCGGCGCGCCGTCCACGAGGTCCTTGGCGTCTTTGAGGCCCTTGCCCGTGATTTCGCGGACCACTTTGATGACCGCGATCTTGTTCGGGCCGGCTTCGGCCAGTTCGATGGTGAAGTCAGTCTTTTCTTCCTCCTTCACTGAAGCTTCGGAGGACGCAGTCGTCCCGCTCATTACTGCGGGGGGCGCGGCCGAGACGCCGAATTTGCCCTCGAGCACCTTGACGAGCTCGGAGAGTTCCAGCGCGCTCAATTTCTCAATGCTCTCCACGAGACCTTGAAATTTCGCCGGAACCTCAACTGCAGTTTTTTCTTCTGCCATAATGTCCTTTCTTTAAATTAAAAATTCAAAATTTTTTATTTTACATTGTCATTTTCCATTTTGATATTTAATTTTTGCATTTAAGACAGTTAGAAGTCCCCGAATATTTCCAGAAAGCACTGACGCGAGCCCGCGCAAGGGCGAGGCAATGACATACACCAGCTGCCCCTGCAGTTCGAATTTTGTCGGCAAGGCGGCCAAAGCTTTAACCTCTGGGCCTCCAATAAATCTTCCATCCAAAATGCCGGCAATGATTTTCAGATGTTCGTGTTTTTTCGCGAACGTCTGCAAAGTCCTGGCTGGTGCCACTTCATCATCTTTGGAATAGCTCACGGACAGCGGCTGGCCGAAGCTGAATTTGGCCGTATCTATGCCCGCCATCTCCAGCGCGCGCTTCAAAAGCGTGAGCTTGATGACCTTGTATTTGACACTCTCGCGGCGAAGCGTGAAACGCAGTTCCTGAATGTCGCGGTTCGGCAAGCCCTGGTAATCAGAAAACACCACGGCCCGCGCGCCTTTGAGCTCGCTGGCTAACTCCTCCACGATCTGCTTTTTTTGCGCTTTGGTTAACATCTTTACGAAGTACGAATTATTACGAATACGAATGCTAATAAAAATCGGCCATCGCCGAAGAATTTAGATTACCTATAAGCTATATCCTAATAGCTATAAGCTAATTTACTCCTCGGCAGGTCTTATGATTGCCCGCGGTCTTTGGAAATATTTAATTGTAACACTATAATACCGCCCCCAAATCTTTCTGTCAATCACGCCAGAACCTCGTCATTTTCATGGACTTTCTGCTCCACCTTGATGCCCACTTCCTGTCCGGCTTTGGCCGCGGCCAGGGCCTGGTGCTCATACTGCAGCTCGCGGATTTCCTGCGTAAAATCATCATGCGCGCCCTTAAAATGCACCTTATCCCCAACTTTCAAGGGCTTTTGAAGCTTGACGATGGCCACGCCCAATTTGCCATAGTAATGGGTAACCTTGCCGATCTTTTTTTCTTCCGCCATACTCTCTCACCTCCCTTCCTAAATATTATAGCATAAAAGCGGTCCACCAATTAAAAAGGCCCGGGAGAGAACTGAAAACGCAAGTTCTCTCCAGGCCTTTAGCTAAACTGCAACCTCCTTGAACGATTGCGCGACCTGCAGCAATAGTCGCGCAATCTGCGTCCCAGACGGAGTGCGGTCCTGACGGCTGTCAGCGGCAACGATCGTGTAGTTGCCCTCTTTTACAAACTCATCAAAAGACATTATTACGCCGTGACGCAAAAGCGAGTCCCTGGTTCGGCGAAAATTTTCCGCATGGAATGATCGCTCGAGTTCTTTGGTGTAAAAACGCCACACCTTTGCGCCCAGAGTCTGCCGGCGCCGATGATGCGCGCGAACTCCGCTTTGGCTCTGCCCCCAAAGGACAACGAGAATGGTTTTCGCCATATCCGCGTCAATTTCTGATCCAAAAAACTGATCCAGAATAGACAGTTGCTGAAAAAGCAATCGCCCTTTGCGCAAATGGCGAACTGGCAGAATCGGACGGTCATTTTGTGCGTTTTCCAACGCCCTGTTGCTGTGCTCTGACCGGATCTTCTCGTTCTCGAGGCGAATCACGGCCTGAAGTTTCGCGATCCGTTCCGCCGTTGTCTGCTCCTCCATGGCTTCGCGGTAACGGTTCTGAATTTCATCGCGGGCGGTCTGAACCCGATTGAGTTTCCGGGTGTACAAAGCGATCAAACCCTCGAGACGGCGCTTCAAGTGCGACTCCATATCCGCGACCGGTAATGGAGCTACCGCCCAAGCCGCTGCCCGCATTTCCGCGCGGCGCTGCATTTCGAGCATGCGCGCTCTCTCCAAAACTTCCTGCCTAATGGCGCGAAAGGTTGTGCGATAGCGGACTTCCAACCCCGCCAAATCCGCGGTTCGAATAAATTCCAGAAACTGCGGCAGGCGGACTTCCCTTCTGACCGGTAGCGGAATTCTTTGATACTCCTCGGCAAGCTTTTGTTCCAAAAAACTCCCGTAAACGCCATAGAGTCCTGCCAGAGTAAAAAAACAAAACAGAAAAGCTGCCGGAGTAAACCACCAGCGGACGATGCGCCGAAAACTGAAGAGTCTCTCTCCAGTTGCCAGGCGCACGGCCTCGACGAAATCGGAATAAGGCGGCAAGCGCGTCTGCCACAGGCCGACGATCTCGTCGAACTGCTCGTAAAAATTCCGCTGGGGTGGCTCACTCATGGCCTGCCAGTGGAAATCCACGAACTCGCTGCGCGTGAGCCGCGCGTACAACGGAAACTTCATTATCTGCGGTCCGGCCGGTAAACGACCCAAAACCCGGGTATAATCCCCGGCACGAAACACCACAACCGGCGGCGGCACACCGTTCTGCATTACGGTGCTGCTGCCGCCATAGACGGCAAACAACAAAAGCCTGCTGTCGTCCACGAGTATAAACTCGGCGATCGTCGAGTCCAGGCGCGCTCTGGTAAAACGCGGATCGTTCGTAAGCGCCCCGCGCAGCGCTTGATGGTTTTTCTCTTCCCAGCCCGGGTCAGCCGGCGGAAAAGTCGCTCCTGTTTCACGCTCGAACTCCCCTTCGGAAAGCTCTGGCTCATACCGGAGGACGACCGGCATGCCGGTGGCGCGGTGCCACTCGGTCATCAGCTGCTGCACAAAGTAGAACTCATACTCCGGTTCGCCTGTCGCGCGTTCCGCTAAGCCCGGCCAGTAACCGAAAGCTAAACCCGCCGCTGCCGCGAGTACCCCGAAACACAACGCCGCCAGAGAGCCCAATGCATACCACCGCAATCGTGAAAAATTCATCTCCCCCTCCTTCGCCCCTAGATATTAGGTGCCAAAAACCTGCCCCTAGTTTATACTCTCCGGAGTTTTATTTCAAATACCGCGCGCGGTTGGCTTTGTGCTCCGCAAGCGTGCGGGCGAAATGCGCGACTCCCTCCTCGTCCGTGACAAAATAAAAATAATTGGTCGCAATCGGGTTGGTCGCGGCGCGGATCGCGTCCAGCGACGGATTGGCAATAGGCCCGGGCGGCAGGCCGCGATTTTGATAAGTATTGTAGGGCGATTTAATTTTCGTTTCTTCGAGGGTGGCGCGACTCAAGTTGCTGCCCGTAATATATGCGACTGTCGCGTCGCTCTCGAGCGGCATCTTCTCCTCCAGGCGATTGAGAAAAATTCCCGCCACGATGCGCCGCTCCTCGGCGATGCGGGCCAGTTCGGTCTCGGAAAGGCGAGTTCCCGGCTTCACGTTCCGGCCCACCTCGCGCTCCACTATAGAAGCCAATATCACGACATCGTTGAGCGTGCGATTCCGTGCTGCAATCTCCGCGCGCAGCGCCTCGTCCACCTTGCGGTCAAAGTTCGCTTTCATTTTTTTCACCACATCCTCGGGCTTCGCGTCGCGGGCGATGAAATAAGTATCCGGAAACAAATAGCCCTCGAGACTGTTTTTTTCAAGCGGCTCGCCCGTGGCGCGGTAAAATTCGCTCGCGCTCGCAACGCCCAATTTTGCCAAAGCGCCCGCGATATCCCGCAGGTTCCAGCCCTCAATCACCGTGAGCCGCACCTCGTTTGGAATCACGCGCCCCGCCGCAAGTGCGGCCGCGATCTCGCGCATGGACAGCGCGGCCGACAAATGATACGCTCCGGCCTGCAGCTTGCCGCTACTGCCCAGGAAGCGGACATACAGGCGAAACACCAGGGCATTGCTGATCAAATCCTGCTCTGCAAGCGCGGCCGCGATCTCGTGCGTGGTCTGCCCCGGGGCGATGAGAAAAGTTTTTTCCGCACCCTGGACTGAATAGGGCCGGTTAACTTTGACCGCGGCATACACCAAAAACGCCGCGCCAAAAACAAGCGCGAGGATGACGAGCCATTGAATAAGTTTTAGAGTAAAGCGCATATAAGGCAGTTCATTTCACAAAGGGCACGAAGGCAAAGCCGGGATAATCTTTTTCCCGGAGCTTATCCGCCGCGGTTTTTTCGATTAATTTTACTGATTGGATAAATTCCCCGCCGACCGGGATGACCATCCGCCCCGGCACTCCCAACTGCTGTTTTAAAACCCGCGGCACCGCTCGCGCCGCGGCCGAGACCAAAATCCGGTCAAACGGCGCGCGAGCGGGCAATCCTTCCCAGCCCGACTGTCTTTTTAGCTCCAAATTCGGATAATGGAACTTCTCAAAATTGGCCCTGGCGAATTCGCAAAGCTCCGGCACCACCTCCAGCGCGTAAACTTTACCCTTTGGTCCCACAATATGCGCCAAAAGCGCGGCTGTCCAGCCACTCCCTGCGCCAATGTCCAAAATCTTCTGCCCCGGCTGCGGCTGCAGCAACTCCAGCATAAACGCCACGGTGTAGGGCTGGGAAATGGTCTGGCCTGCTCCGATCGGCAGCGGCATATCCTCGTAGGCGAGGTCCGCGTACTCGGAGGCAACGAACCGCCGCCGGTCGTTGGCGAGAAAAGCTTCAATAATCTTCGGGCTTTTTAACACCCCCAACTTTTTGAGATTGTTAACGAGCTCGCGCATATCTGGAGTATATCAGACCTGGACAGGACGTAAAAATTATGCTATAATGATTTTGTTAAATTACGTTACAAGAAACAAAAATTAAAACTGAATGAAATTGGTTTCTGACATCGCGGTTTTGCGCGCCTCACCGCTAGTCGGGCTGCAAGCTTTTGCGCAAGCCGATTCCCTTTCCCCAAAAAACACTTCCTTTGTCTGGAAGAGCGTTTTGGTGGCTTTGATGCTGCTTCTCTCGCTCACTGCATCCCCGCTTACCGCTAGCACCGAGAGAAATCTCGAGGCCCGGGATGTCATCGCCGCGCTGAACGCAGACCGCGCGCAAAATGACCTCGCTCCCCTCGCAGCCAATCCGCGCCTCGAGGAGGCCGCCCGCAAAAAGGCGGAAGATCTCTTAAAAATTGGTTATTTTGCCCACACCTCGCCGATCGGCCTCGAGCCCTGGGACTTTATCCGCGCCGCCGGCTTTGACTATAGTTATGCCGGCGAGAATCTGGCCATGAATTACGGCAACGCCGATGAGCTGGAATCTGATTTCCTGCAAAGTCCGTCGCACCGCGAGAATCTCCTCTCGCCAAACTATACTGATGTCGGCGTTGCCGTCGTGCAGGGGTTGTACCAGGGCCAGGAAGCCGTCATCACGGTGCAGATGTTCGGGACCCCCTAAGTGAGCTTTTTAATTTTGCATATTCCAAGAAGTTATCATCCCTTCGGGAGATCTCCCGTAGGGAGAGAAAAAGGGCCGGGCCGATCTGCCAAAATAGTGGATCGGCCCAAACAAAAATCCCCGCTCCTAAACGGGGCTTTTTGTTTTAATTTAGCAAAGATGAACTGATTTCATTTACCCGTCAGGTCCTTCTCGATCGCATCGAGCGCTTTGCGCGCGTGATCCTTCCCGCCGAGGCCGAACGCGAGACCGCCGGCAATCGCGATCATGGCGACCACCGCGCGGAACAGATCAGCGACAAACTGGTCGCCGACGTTAAGCTGGTTCAGAGCGGCCAGAAAAGCGAAGATCAGGATTGACCATTTGGTCAGCAGCGCTAAAGTATCCGAGGTGTGCAGTCCCCCCGCCGCGAGCGAGTGCCGCACCACGCCTTTGAGGAAATTGGCCGCAATCATACCGATAAGCAGTATCGCCACCGCGACAATGACATTCCCGAAGTAGGGAATGACCTGCGTGTACAAAAAGCTTGAGACCTGGTCCAGGCCGAGGATGTCTGCCGCCGCCAAAAAGGTGGCGACGATAAAGAACCATTTCACGAGCCAGTTGCCGAAGCGGGCCACCGAGAGTTTTTTCTCGGTGCGGGCCGAGAGGCGATCCAGTCCCAGGGAGTTGGCGAGCGTATCAACTTTAAGCGCTTCCAGAAGCTTTTGCACGAGGTTGCCAAGCCCAATGCCGATGATCCAGCCAAGAATCAAAACGACGATGGCCACGACCACACCCGGCAAAAACGCCGCGAGCCGCCCGTACAGATCCTGCAGGGAAAAGGCAATAACTTCTCCAGTTGGCATTTAAATTTTCACCCCCTTCCCCTAGCTTATAGGTGATAGGAGATAGCTGATAGGAAGTTCCTATAAGCTATAAGCTAACCCCTAAAAGCTGTTAATATTCATTCGCCAATTATTTGGATTATCACTCTCCGCTTCCGACCACCATCCAATTCCACAAAAAATATGCTTTGCCGGTCGCCCAACACGAGCTCCCCGTCCTGAAGCGGAATGCTCTGGCTTGCCCCAAGCAGAAACGCTTTGACGTGCGCATGACCGTTGGAGCGTTCGTCCGGTTTGCTGCCGCTTCTCACCTCAAAAAAATCGTGCGCGTAGCTCATGTCAATGGGGGCGAGACGGTACAGCATCTTCATGAGGTCCTGCTTCAAAAGCGGTTCATTGTGATTTATCCGCACCGCGGCCGTGGTGTGCGGCGCAAATACCACCACCGCGCCGTTTTTCGCGCCACTGCCCGCGACCGCCGCCCTGACCTCGGCCGTGATGTCAATAAGTTCAAACTGGGTGCGCGATTCGAGCGCGAGCTCTTTATAACTTGCGGTCATCGTTGTTCTGTAAATAAAAAGGCCACAACCAAAAAGTGGCTTAAATCGCTTTTTTGTTTTGCTTTCCGGCGAGATTCATCTTTGCTGAATACATTATAGCAAATTATGAAATTTTTGTCAAATTTTTAAGGGCGCGCCGGCAAAGGCACGCCCTGTTTGTGAAACTTCATTCTTCCGCCCCGAACCGTCGCAAAATCCGCTGGCTTAACGGCGAACCCCATCGCACGGCATTGTGAAGCGGAGTATTTTGGAAAGCTCCCCGGTACCGGTGGTCAGCGCCGAGAATAAGAAGCAGCCAAACGGCAAGCCACCCATTTGGCCAGGCGGCCACCCGATAAAGAGCCCTGTCGCGATGGCGTTCCTTGGGATGGTTCTTCGCTTCCCGCTGCGGGAAGATTGGAGCATCAGCGCTGTACATTGATCCCTCCTTCCTGTTCCTCCTGGCGCTAGTTTATTATAACAGAATTTGCTATATTTATTCGCGAGAGGCATCACGTCACCTTCGCGGGGGTGTCGTATAATGGTAGTACAGCGGTCTCCAAAACCGCTTGCGTAGGTTCGATTCCTACCGCCCCTGCCACTCGACTCGCCTTGATAAATTCAAAATGAAAAAACCTTATCTTTGGATAACCCTCGCCGTGCTGGCCGTTTACGGCCAGGCGTTGTTTTTTAAGTTCACTTACCTCGACGACTACACGCTGCTCGTCCAGAACGCCGAGAGCTTTACGCGCTTTGCCAATCTTTTTCGCATCTTCACCACGGATTTTCTCTCGCCCGTCACCGGCGGGCAGTACTACCGCCCGCTCTTTGCGGCTTCCCTAATTCTGAACGGCGCGCTCGGTGGGGGATCGCCCTTCCTCTTTCACCTCACAGACATTCTCCTGCATCTCGGCGTCTCGCTGCTTCTTTACCGCTTCCTGTTGAATTTCACGAGCGAGCCGCGGGCCCTCTTCGGCGGCCTCGTCTTTGCCGTGCATCCCCTGCTCGTCCAAACCGTGGCCTGGATTCCGGGGAGGACTGACTCGCTCGCCGTTTTGTTCATCCTCTGGTATATTATTGCCTTTGATCGCGCGCTGAAACTGCCGTCCGAGAGAAGGCATTATCTTTATGCCGCGCTGGCCATGGCGGGCGCCCTGCTCTCCAAAGAAACCGCGCTGCTCCTGCCGCTCATTTCCCTGCTCTACGCGGCCTTAATTTCCGAAAGCGAAAAGAAACACAAAACCCTGTTGCGGTTTGTGCCGATTTGGATCGGACTTCTTGCCCTGTGGTTTGCAGGCCGCAGTCTGCTGCTCGAAACGGCCGCCGGCTGGCAGATCGAGACAATCTTCTCCTCAATGTATCTCTCCGCGGCAGCAGTCGTGCAGTATTTCGGCAAAATGCTCTTGCCCTTCAATCTCTCCACCTACCCGGTAATGCCCGATCTTCGGCTCACCTTTGGCTTCCTGGCCCTCGCGGTTGTCGCTCTCGGCCTGCTTGCCTCCAAATACAAACGTTACCGCGTCGTGATATTCGGTGCGGCCTGGTTCTCGATCTTCCTGTTGGTTTCCCTGATCCGCGTAAAAATCCTGCCGTATGACGAAGTGCTCGAGCACCGCGCCTATCTGGCCCTCCCTGGCCTGCTCATCATTATTCTGGAGTTTGACTTCTTCCAAAAAGATTGGCGCTTGGGAGCGCCGCGTCTCGCAGTCGCGGCAGGAGTTTTGGGCCTGCTCGCCATAATCAACATCGCCCATGCCGCAAACTTCCGCAACGGTCTCGCCTATTGGAAAAAGGCAGTCGCGACCAGCCCGGGCTCTCCTTTCTCGCATAAGCAGTTCGGCGCTTTGCTTAACGCGAGCGGCGATTACCAGAGCGCCGAGGAAGAATACAAAAAAGTTATTACCCTGAATCCCGAAAAGACTCTGGTCTACAATAATCTCGGCTTTCTGTACGCTACTCTGGGCCGCGCCAAAGAAGCCGAAACCATGTACCGCTTCGAGATCGCCGTGAGTCCGGATTATGACAAAAGCTATATGAATCTCGGCAACCTCTACTGGCAGGCCGGCCGCGCCGACGAGGCCGCCGCGCTTTGGCAGAAAACCATTGCCCTGAATCCCTACTTTTTCCCGGCTTACCGCAATCTGGCCATTTATTACTACGAAAAGGATCGCTATGCCGAAGGAATCAAGGTGCTGCTCGAGATCCGGGAACGCGGGGGGCAAATTGATGCGGACCTCCTGGAAAGTTACCGGCCGTATTTGCCAAAATCCTGGGATTTGCTATAGTTAGCTAACCATTATCCTTAACAAGAAAAGGTCAAACCAATGGCAAAAATGACCAAATCACAGCTTTTGAGCGCCCTCGCGGAGAAAACCGGGATGGCGAAAAAAGATGTGGTGACATTTCTCGACAAAATGGTCGAGATGGCCTACCACGAGGTGAGGTCAAACGGCGAGTTTACGGTTCCGGGCCTTGGCAAGCTCGTCAAGGTGAACCGCAAAGCCCGCATGGGCCGCAACCCCGCCACTGGCCAGGAGATTTCCATCCCGGCCAAGACCGTGGTGAAATTCCGCGTCGCAAAAGCCGCCAAAGAAGCGGTTCTGTAAAACCCCGCACCAGACGGTGCCGGGTAAAAACTCTAGAGTTTTCCAAAAAACCGCCTTCGGGGCGGTTTTTTGCATTAAGCACCACTAGTCCAAATGCCGGTTCACTTCAGTTTCAATTCTTTTTATCCACTCACTTGGCCTTTTGAGAGACCGTTCAAATCCGACTTAACAACCATATTCTCTCGAATGAATCCGGGTTGCTCGTCGTGTTCAATCAATTTTTGGATTACTTTTTCTTCATTCATTTTTTTAAATTAAATCTAAACCGAATATTTGTCCACTACAACTCATACCTCTTTTTTGTTATAATAGAAATATCAATTTAATGGAGGACTCCCATCGGCTCGCCCGAGAGGAAAAGGTGCCACGGAGTTTGCTGTGGACTTGTACCAGCGGGCATCATGCTCGCAATCCGTCTCTTCTGAAAGGAGCTCTACTCTAATGGACTACTTTACCATATGTCCGGTCTGCAAACGGTCAGTCGGTGCTGTCGACGATCTCGCGTCCGGCGACGTTTACGTGGACCATGACGATGCCGCGGGCAAGCCCTGCCCTAATTCCGGCAAACCAGTGATCGAAGCTGCATAGAGAGGCAACACCGCATCACGATGGCGGGACCCCGCAAAGGTCCTGCCTGTTTTTTTATTAGCTTCGCTTGATATGTTCGAGCGCAAAGTCGAGGGAGGCGCCGACTTTTTTGCCGGGGTTGAAAATGCCCAAAGGATCAAAAATCTTTTTGGTCTCAACGAAAAGTTTATAAATCTCCGGGCCGTACATTTTTTCCAGGTACGGACTACGGATCAGGCCGTCATTATGCTCGGCGGTCATTGACCCGCCGAACGCAAAGACGAGATCGTAGACGCGCTCGGTAATTTCGACAATGGTCTTGCGAAAATCGCGGGCCCGAAAATCCATAAGCGGAATGATGTGAAAATTCGCATCGCCCACGTGCCCCGCCACCGTGTAAACAATATTATAGCCGTCGAGAATTTCGTAAAGCCGCGGCAGAAAGCGCGGCAACTGCTCGGGCCGCACGATCAGGTCGTCAATAAACGGCGCGGTGTGCAATTTTTTAATGTGGTGGCGAAGCAGATTGAAACTTTCCCGTCGGATCACCCAGTACTTCTCCCCTTCTTCGGAGGAAAGCGTCAGCCGCGTTTTCAGATGCCGAAATTCCCGCAAACTGTCCCGGGCTTCCCGGGCGCGCGCCAGCACCTCCTGTTCCTTGTCCCCCGTGAATTCCACGAGCAGCACCATTTTCGGAATGCCGCCGGAAAGCGCGGCCCAGAACTCGGGCAGAAAGCGGACGGCCATCGTGAGCAGCCCGCCCCGAAGACGCCTGGCAATTTCCGGAAAAAGTTTCACGGCCACATGGAAGGTGTGGTCATCATAGGACTCAAAACTATCCGGCTGAAAATCCAAAATGTGATTAATAATTTTCGGCAGGGGCGCCAGTTCGCGCAAAAACACGACCAGCATGCGCGAATGCCGGTGCGGTCGCACGAGTTTCAGCCGTGCCTCGGTGATAAAGCCCAGCGTACCCTGCGCGCCGGTGAACAGCTTGGTCAGATCAAACTTACGCGCGGTGAAGTCCCAGACATTCCAAAGGCAATACCCGGCCGAATTTTTGGAAACCTTGGGCTTGGCTGCGGTAATCGCCGGCCAATTGTCCAAAATCAGCGCGTGCATCTTGCGATAAACTTCGCCTTCAAAATTTTCTTGTCGTTGCTTTGCGGCCAGTTCATGTTCACTCAAGGCGCGGAAAGTATATTCATTCCCGTCGGCCAGCACAACTTTGAGTGCTTCAACATACTGCTCTGTTTTGCCATATCGCAAAGTTTTTTCGCCGCCGGCATTGTTGGCGATCATCCCGCCCAAAGTACACATCTCGCGGGAGGCCGGATAACAGGGCAACAGCAGATTTGCTTTCAGCGTGGCCCGCTCAAAGTCGCGATAAAAAACGCCGGGCTCGACCACGGCGAAACCGCGGCCGATTTTTTTGAGGTGATTGAAATAGCGGGTAAAATCAACCACGATGGACTCGGTGAGCGGCCCGCCGGTCATATCCGAGCCACCCGAGCGCGCCGTGAGCGATACCCCCGCACCCGCGCGGCGTTCGGCGGCGGCGTGCTTAACCAGAATTTTGAGATCCGCGGCATCCTTTGGATAAACGACGAGCGCGGGGCGCACCTCGAACAAACTCGTGTCGCGCGACGCCAAATCCAGCGCGCGCGGACTGTCCGAAACATCGCCGCGAAAATGAACTATTTTTTGAGTTCTTTGTGCAGGGTGTGTTTTCTGTCCCACTTGCAAAATTTTTTTATTTCTAAAGCTTCTGGCGTATTCTTTTTATTTTTATGGGTCTGATAGTTGATGCGCTTGCAAACCGTGCATTGCATTTTGATCAGAGTTTCCTGCGACATTTGAATCTTTCTGATTAATTATCTGGAGCCTGGGGGGAGGATCGAACTCCCGGCCTTTTCCTTACCATGGAAATGCTCTGCCGACTGAGCTACCCAGGCATTTGACAAAGCATAGCTTAAAAAATTCCAAATTACAAACCCCAAGTTCCAAATAAGCTCCAAGTTCCAATTTTCAAACTTTTGGATTTTGATTTTTGGAATTTATTTGGGATTTGGTGCTTCGAATTTGAGATTTCTATCTTATCTCTGCGTACTGCTTGGTGACCCAGCCGGACAAAATTTCGCTCACCTTGATCTGATACCAGCCCTGTGCTGCATCCTCGCTCACAAGCTCGTATGACTCGCCGGGCGCCACCTGGGCGACTTTGGCCGTATTGGTGCCCGGGCCCTGCCGCACGTTCAAATAGCCGGTTGGCGTATCCAGAATCAAAACCTGCTGCACAACCGGCGCAGGCAGAGTTTCCGCCGTTGTTGTTGGCGTGGTGGTAGGCGTGGCTGTGGATGGGACGATGATCTCCGGGGTAAAGTCGTTTCCCAGAGGATTTTTATAAAACAGCACATAATAAGTAAATCCCGCCACGGCGACGAAAGTGATAATCGCGACCGCAAGACCAATTTTTAAAAGCCGACTCGACCGCCCGCGCACAAGGCGCGGATCAAGTAGTCCGGTGTGGTGCGAACGCGTCAGTTTAACAATGGTTTTTTTCGGGGAAACTTTTTTTGGGATGGGCATTGGTTTTTTCTAACTCTTTAATGGTAGCGTAAAATAGAAAGTTGTGCCATGTCCTTCTTCGGAATGAAAGCCGATCTTCCCGCCCATGGCTTCGATGAGTGATTTGGCGATAAACAAGCCCAGGCCCGTACCATCCGGCGCCATCTTGATGACGTTGGGGCTGCGGAAGAATTTGTCGAAAATCCGCTTTTGATCCTCCTCCGGGATCCCCACGCCGGTATCAGTGACGGAAATCGTGAGCCGCGTCGTATCGCGAGCCACGGTGATCCGCACCGCGCCATGTTGCGGCGTGTATTTCACGGAGTTGGACAAGAGATTGATGATCACGCGCTTGAGTTTCTCCTGGTCCACTTCCACCGGTGGCAGCGGGCCGTTAATTATCTCGAAATTCACCGCAAGGCCGCTCGCCTTGACCGTGCGCGCGAAGCTGTCAATGGTCTCCCCAATGACGCTCTCAATCTTCGTCGGCCGCAACTCGAGATGAATTTGCCCCTCCTGAATTCGCGAGACGTCGAGAAGGTCATTCACGAGGTTAATGGCCCGCTGGTTGGACTGGTAAATTTCCCGCAGGTACTCCTGTTGTTTTTCGGAAAGTTCGCCGTGTTTTTTCGCCATCAGCATTTCGGCATACCATTTTATGGCTGAGAGCGGCGTCCGCAGCTGATGGGAGGCCAGCGACACAAAGTCGGATTTAATACTTTCAATGTTCGCCTTTCCCGCGCCACCGAGAATATTTTTGAATTTCACCCCGTTTGATCCTTTCGCAATGTTCCATTAATGATTTTTTTCATTGACGCAAAATCATGCTCGGCCTTGATGAGGTAGCTGGCCGCGCCAAGCGCGGAGGCACGCGCTTGCTGCTCGCCGTCGCCGAGATTGGACAGCACCACGATCGGGATGTTCGCCGTTGCGGGATTGTCCTTCAGAATCTTCATCACCTCAAAACCGTTAAGCTCCGGGAGGATGATGTCGAGCAAGATGAGCGCCGGTTTCTCCTGCGGGATGCGACGCACCGCTTCCGGTCCGGTGGTGATGCCGATGGCCTGGTAACCCTCACTCTCGAGCCATTCGCAAAGCACGCGCTGCAGCGCCTCTTCGTCCTCGACTACGGCAATTTTCAATCTCGGTTCATTTTCCATCTGTCTTCTTTATAACAGGCGCGAGCGGAATCGTGAAGTAAAAAGTGGTGCCGCGGCCCTCCTCGGAGAGAACGCCGACCTGGCCGCCGTGCGCCTCGACGACGCCTTTGACCACGACGAGGCCGAGACCCGTGCCTTTTTTCTCGCTTTTTTTGGCCGTGGAAAGCTGCTGAAACTTATTGAAAAGCTTCCCGATTTCTTCCTGCGGGATACCAACACCCGTATCATTCACGGCCACAACCACCACGTCCGCGGGGGCCTTGAGGCCGCTTGACTGGCCAGGCCAGACGACCCCCAAGGCCGCGGCGCCCTCTGCCAGCGCTGCGCCCTGCGGACAGACATGCGCCGAGAGCGTCACGCGGCCGCCGGCCGGCGTGAATTTGATGGCATTGGAAAGGAGGTTGTTCAGCACTTGGGAAATTTTATTTTCATCAAACGAGAGCGCGGCCGGCAGTCGGTCGTCAATTTTGCTCTCCAGGGTAAGCTTCGCGTCGCCGGCCAGCGCCTGAAATGACTCCAGGCGCAGTTCGAGAAGTCGCCGCAGGTCATTGGGCCGCGCAAAGACTTCAAATTTCCCGGACTCCAGTTTGGCCACATCCAAAAGGTCATTAACGAGATCGAGCATGGAGCTCGAATTCTGCGCAATGAGTTCCACAAACTCATTATACTTCTGCTGTTCGTTTTTCACGGCATCCGATTTGAGGAGCGTGGCGATGCTGCGGATGCCGGTCAGCGGCGAACGCAGCTCGTGCACCATCATCGAGGTGAAATCCTCGCGCAGTTTCTCGAGTTCCTTCTCGTGGGTGATGTCGTGGAACAGCACCACGCTCCCGAGCGGCTCGCCCTTGTTATCTTTGACTGGCGTGATCAGAATCTGCAAAAAACGGTCAGCCAGCTGGATGGCCTCCTCGACAATGAGTTCGTCTTTTTTTATGCTCTCCTCAATCTTCGTCCGCAGATCCAGCCGGTCCGAGAGCGCGTCCAGAATATCAAAAATGGTCGGGTGTTCGGCGGCGAGCCCCAGCATCTTTTTGGTCTGCGGATTGACGACCAGCAGGCGGTCGTGCGTGTCCACCATGAGGACCCCGTCAGCCATGCTCGCCACCATGGCATTCAGCTTGCCCTTTTCAATCTCGAGGACAGTCTCGAGTTTGGAGACGCTGTCCGCGGCCTGATTCATGATGGTATATAAAATCTCCACCTCATCACTCGTCTTGTAAAGTCCCGCGCGCGACGAGGCCACGGTGAGGATCCCGGCCGGCCGGTTGTTGATGATCACCGGCACGTTGAAAAAGGATTTGACGCTCGTGGCGCTGGCGGGGTCAGTCACGACTCCGGTCACGCTCTCGTCAACATCTTTCTCCGTGTACTGCCGCGAAAGGAGCGCGGAAAAGGATCGGAGCATCCGGCCGCGCACGTCGGCGATAAACTGCTTGTTCAGGGATTCGGCCAGAATAATCCGGAATAATAGCCGGCCATCTTCCTCTGGCAGCATGTAGGCGACCGTGGAATACGGCAGGAGCTTCTCGAGACTGCCCGAGATGATATCCACGATTTTCTGGACATTCAGGGAGTAGCCGATGCGTTCGCCGAGTTCGCGCAGGATCGAGAGTTGGTACATACGCTGCCGCATCTCGTTCTCGCGCCGGTCCAACCGCGCTCGCGTCCGGCGGTATTCGAATAAAAAAATCACCAGCACAATCGCAGAAAAAATTGCGGCCCACAGTATGGATTGTGTTGGCGGAAGAAACGGCATCAGCTTTTATTTTTATTTCGCGATCTTGGTGAGCTTGGAAAAGCCGACTGTGGAAAAAACGAGGCCCAAAAGTAAAACGAGGTTATGCACCATGGGCGCATACCCGCCGGCGATGGAACTGATAAAACTTAAATTGCCGAGCACGCGGTCAAGCGCTTCGATTGAGAAGAAAACAATGCCCATGCCGATCCAATTGAGCGCCGCGCCGATCAAGCCGCCATAAACTTGCGTGGTCTTCTTCAGACTGTACAGAATTCCGAAAAAGATCACGACCACGAAGATCTGCACCAAAAGCTGTCCTAAATTCATGCGGTTTATAAATTAAGTTTGATGTCCGGATATTTGGCAAACACCGGCCCGAGGATGTTCTTCACAATTTCCCCGGAAAGCGAAATATATTCCGAAACGAGGCTCTGCAAAATGGTCTGCGCATCGCCGGAGAGTGAGCTTACGCTGCCGTCATCATTAACCGAAAGCCCGGCCACGTTTTTGGCTTTCCGCAGGGCAATATCCGGACCCAGGATATCCATCTGTTTGCGGATGATCTCGCTCAAAAGACTTTTGTAGTTCTCGGCGTCGCTCATCTTTTGCTCCGCGTCAGCACGGTACGCACTTTATCAAGCAGGTCCTCGAGCTTGTAGTTGGCCTTGACGAGGTAATCCATAGCGCCCAGAGACAACGCCTCGGAGATCCGTTCGTAATCCGAAAGGTTGGTGAGAATCACGACCGGAACATCGCGCGTCTCGGCGTCGGCTTTGAGTTTCTGCAGCATCTCCATCCCGTCCATCTTCGGCATAACCAAATCCAAAAGAATCAGATCGGGTTTGAAAGATTTGGTTTTCTCTAAGCCCTCCACGCCGTCCAGCGCCCCCTCGACCTCATACCCGCCCCCTGACAGTTCCTCTTTGAGCGCGGCCAAAAGAATTTCCTCATCCTCGACCACCAAAACCCTGCCTTTATTTTCCATAAGCTTTGTTTCCCCTATTAAATAAATGGTAATTGTCTCTAAAGTGTAGCACAAATTTCTCAAGTTTTCAATTTTTTGCTTAAACTTTCGCCGGTGGCCACAATCTTCCGATCCAAGTGTCGCCTGGTTGCCTCAATCCCGTCAACAATTTCCACTGACGGCTTATCTGCGGCCAGGCCGCCTAATTTCTTATGGATGCGGTGGCGCAATTTGTTCAAAGTAAAATCCACTTCGGCCCGCAGGGCCAGGATTTCCTTCACCCCGGGCTCCTTTTTCAGCTTTTGCAGCTCACGGATGAGCCAGCCGATCAGAAGCAGGAGCAGCAGGTTCAGCGCGAATAACAAATACAGCGGCAGCTGCAGATTTGCGAAAAAGCCCACAAGCGGCAGCCCATTCACAATAATCGGCAGCTCGCTTTGGCGCTCATTGCCGGCGCGGTCTACGGCCGTAACGCGGATCACGTGCGGCCCGTTTTTCATTTTGTGAAAGGTGTGGGGCGACGCGCCTCTTTCCGCAACCTCCTCTTCATCTAGAAAAATTTCGTAGTGCTCAATACCTGACCCGCCCGGGTCCGTGGCCTCAAACTCAATGGTCGGCGTGCGGGTGACGTCATTCAAATCCGCCTGCCCGACCAACTGGATCTTAAAAAGTTTCGGCACCTCGGTGTCGATCTGGATGCGGAAATGCTCCGTCGGCCCAAAGGCGGAATTGGCCTCCTGCCGCCGCGCCTTGATGTGGAAATACCAGACCCCGTCCTCAAGGTCAGGGTACTTTTGACTGGTCGTTACGGTTGTGTCCAGAGTGTTGTCCGGAACAGTATCTTCTTTCTGGTCGAGCTCAAAGCTAAACCCATAGGCATTGGCCGGCCGCGTCCAGATGAGTTCCACCTCGTTTTTCGCATACCACGCCTCTTCCTTTGGGTGCGTCGGCGAGCCGACTTCCGGAGCGGCCACGGCCGGAGGCGTGATGGTGTAGCGTCCGCCGGCCGTGGCGGCAAGCGCATTGGTGCCCTGGCCGTCGTTCAGGAGAGCTTTTCCGCTTCCTACCGTGATGGTCGCCGAACCAACGCTCGTGCCGCGGAACGTCAGGGTCCCCACATGCCCGGCACCCCCCGTATAGCCCGGGCTCGGCAGCCCGCCGCCAAAATAAGCACTGCCCTGACCTTTCGCGGGCGAGCCCGGAGAGGCCAGATAAAAAGTTCCGCCCTGGGCCACGCTTACGAGCTCGAGATTGCTCGAATAACTGATCGTGGCCTCGGCTGTATTCACGGCTTGCCCCTGCGTGTCAGTCCGCACCGTGACGCTAAAGTTTGACCCGAGCGAAAAACTGCCCGAGGCCGGCGAGATGTATAAGCTCGCGGCTTGGGCACTCCCTGCCAGAAGCAAACCGAAAGCAAACAAGAATCCTAATTGTATTTGCTTTTTAGTTTCCAAAGCAGAACAGCTGCACTAATTATTCCCAAAGCAATTAATACGTTTAAGGGAATGCGCGCCGGATAATTTACGGTTTCTGTCCGGACGTTGCCGGCGCGGTCTACGGCCATAACCTTGACGGTATTGCCAAGGAGAGGCCGCTGCAATTCAAAAGGACTTTGCGCTTCACGGGAGAAACCAAAGGCGCCCGTTTTAATTTTATAATGCGCTATTCCCGAAGTTTTGTCCACTGTGGAGAAAGAAAGAAACGGCCTGCCGGAAAACAGTTCCGGGTCCGAAGAAATTTGGGGGGCGAACTCCTCTGGCGGGGTCTGATCAATCTGCACGCGGAATACCGCGGCCTCCTGCCACGCCTCTTCCGTCAATTTGGTATTGAGCTTGAAATAATAGATGCCATCCGGCAGATTTTCGTAACCATACTCCTCGCGGACCTCGTCCTTCTGTTCATCAGGAATGATTTCCAGATTGGAGCTGAAACTATAACTGTATTCCTCATCCGGCCGCGGGACAAACTTCAAAATGACTTTATTATCTTTATACCAGGCGTTGCTGTCCGGATGGGTTGTGGCGGTGATTAAAATCGGCTTCACTCCTTTGGGTGTCACGGCAAAATTCAGGACACGAAATTGAAGCGGCACTGGCGTGCCGCGGCCGTCACTGGCAAGCGCGACCGATTGAGCATCCATGGTGATCTGCGCATTGCCCGTTTTTTTTGCCAGAAAGGTCGAGCGAAATACTGGAAATGCCGACGCATTAAACCCACCCGTCACGCCGCCGGTCAGGAGAAGCGTATTGCCTCGCACCTCGGGTCGCTCCACCCACAGCGAAACGAGCGAATTGCCGGGCGCGACATCAATCGCCTCGAGTGTCTCCGGACTATAATTCAGCCGCAAAGAAATAGTATTGAGCGGAACTTTCTCGGTATCCAAGAACCAGTCCACGACAAAGCTCTCGCCTTCGCTCACTGTCTGGTAAGCAGAGCCGGCATAGAGCACCGCCGCCCGGGCGGCAGGCGCTAAAGCAACGCTAAATAAAAACGCCATCGGAAAAATTGACCTAATTAACCTAATTGCTCTAATTGACCTAAACAAGCACCAATGCCCAATCATTTTAGCTTCCTATAAATGGAATTAAAGATAAGGTTTAACTCTTTCGCTTCAATCCATAATTGACGGGCTCGGTCTTTTATGGCGGGTTCTGCAATAGCAGACATTCGCAGGAAGTGTTTTGATTCACGGGTTTCTTTTTTGCAAATGCCAATCTTGTGTTTGAAATCCGCTTTGCTTTCTGAATCGTCAGCTTCACAATAGTTAGCGCCGACAGAAGTTCCACACTTAACCAGCTGATTAATGATTGGCCGAGTGATCTCGTTCTTAACCAGAGCTTGGCAAAATTTGATAATATCCTCTCCAAACTTGGCCGTTCGTTCCTCGAGATCATATTTGGAATTTTGGGATTTGGACATTGTTTAGAACAATTAGGTCAATTAGTAATTAGGTTAATTTTGCTAGCCAGTCCAATCATATAATAAGATCGAAAAATCCGTGAGGTTGACGATGCCGTCGTTGTTGATATCCCCCTTGCCCCCAAATTTGTTCCAGTTGTAAAGCAGAATCGAAAAATCCGTGAGGTTGACGCGGTCGTCATTGTTTAGGTCAGAGCGTTTGCTCTCCCCCGAGGGAGAGGCCTTCACCGATTTGTCGCCGACGTGAAACTCCAGCGTGCTTGAGTAGGGCGAGAGGAGATTTGCCTTGGCGGACTGGGATTTGGAGGTGTGACCGCCAATTTCTAAAACCGCGGTATTAAACGCCCGAAACCACGCGCCGGAATTTTCCGCCGTCACCTTCTCGATGTACTGCTGGTGAGAATTGACAAACACACTTACCGTGGAGGCCGGCGCCGTGTAGCCGAAAAAGTTCATGGTGTCGCCCTGCTTGATGATGCTGTGCGACGCGCCGATGGTCGGCCCGAGAAAGATATTGTCCACAGTGGTCGTGACGCCAGAGGTGACAGACTGGATGAAGCTGTGCGACGGCGTCTTCACCCCTTTGGTATCCTCGGCGTAAAAGCTGAAGGAATAAATGCCGGTTGTAAGACTGCCGATCGTCACCTGGAAAGCTGCGGCCGGATCCGCGGTCGTAGTCGCGGCCACGGCCCCGTCGCGCAGCACAAACACAGTCGCCCCCGGAGAGGCGAGCCCCTTGAAAATGATACTCGCCGTGCCGGCGGCCGGCGTCCCATAACCGCCCCCACCTCCTCCCCCGCTCCCCGCGCTGCCGGACGAGGCGGCGGCCGGCGCCGCTGATTTTTCAGTTGAGATTGAGATCACCGTCCCGCCGGAAGTTTTGGCCCGCACCACAAAATAATAAGTCGTGCCATTGGTCAGGCCGTCTTTGGTGTAGCTTGTGACATTGCCGACGCTTTGAAAAGTATAGGAGCCGGACACTGTGCCAGTCCCGAGATCATAGCTCCCCACTGCCACGCCGAGATAAGTCGTGGGCGCGGTCCAGGAGAGGGCGACCTGGCCGCTGCCCGCCGTCGCCGTAAGGGTCGGCTTGGTCGCGGTGAAATAATATTGAAATCCGCTCCAGAGCTGAAAACTTTCCGAGGTGGATTTGCCGATGGCGGTCTGGCTAAGCGACTGGCCGAGGCCGAAGTTGGACGAGGTGGACGTGGCGCTGCCCGCGGAAATGATCGGGTTGGTCACCGTGAAATTGGTGGAGGAAAAATCCGTAGCAGCAGCTACAAATGGCAACAGCAGAACCAATATCCATCCTGAAATTAACTTTTTCATTTTTGATTTCATCAGAATTTCTAATTCACCTAATTGCTCTAATTATTCTAAACAAATCCCAATCCCCAATTGGTCATTAGAATAATTAGATATTTATTATCTCCATTGTATCAAAAAACTGCGCCTCGTGCGAGAACGCAGTTTTGAAATCAATCTAATTACTCTGTGCTCGCCCCGGCAGTCTGCCCAATATTAACTGGCGCGACCTCCACGATGATATTGCTCTCAGGGTTATAGAGAATGGCTTTTCGGGAATTGGTATAGATCAAAACCTTGTCGCCAACCTTGGCCTTCGCAAAAAACGGCTGGTCTTTGAGCTTCTCTGGATCCGCCACGGTCGCGACCGTGGGCTGCTCGTCAGTGGGCAGGATGATAAGCCGCCCAACACGGGCAATGAGAGCCGCGGTTTCTTCCTGCGCGATCTTCTGCGGATTGGCTTTGAGCTCCCCGACCTGGTTATAAAAATAAGCGGCCGCCCCCAGTCCGGCGAGGGCCAAAACCGCCAGTCCCGCGATAATCGCTGTGAAGTATTTTGCGGGCACCGGGCCGGCTGGATTTTCGGTTTCATCTCCTAATTTTGGATCTTTTGGCATATCTTTTAGCATAATTCCTTTATAATTATCTTGGCCAGAGTATAGCACAACTTACCTGTGGAAAACTAGAGATGATCGTCAAAAATTTCTTTTGGCTCTCGTTAACTCAAGGCAGCCGGATTCTCCGATTAATCGCGGTCATCTATGCCGCGCGGCTCTTGGGCGCTCCCGAGTACGGACGTTTTGCCTATATCTTGGGCCTTTTGAGTATTCTAGCGCTATTTGCTGACAGCGGCCTGTCTGAACTCCTAACGCGGGATATCGCCCGACACAAGGACCGCCAAAGCGAGTATTTCGTAGCGAGCTTCTGGCTGAAAACGCTGCTCATTGTCCTGACCGCGGCCCTAATCTACGCCCTCGGTCCATATGTGACAAAAATTGAAATGGTGCGCCCGCTCCTGTATTTATCCATTCTCCTCATGGCCTTTGATAATCTCCGCGAGTTGCTCATCGGCTACCTGCGAGGTTTGCAAAGAATGGAAATCGAAACGGCGATTATCGCAGCCATGAACCTTGCGATCCTGCTCGGAGTGCTCCTCGCCCTGCCCTGGCAGCCCCGCGCCCAGACTCTCCTCATAATTTACATTCTCGGCAGCGGCCTGGCCGTGCTGCTGGCCGGAATGTTCAGCAGAAAAATATTTGTCGGAATTTTCCGGGATTTCCGCGCCACTCTGGCGCGGGAAATTTTGAAAAATTCCTGGCCCCTGGCCGCCGTAATCGGCCTGGGCACGCTGTATGGCCTCGACATGGTCATGCTCGGCTGGTGGCGGACCGCAGGAGAAATCGGGCTCTACTCGGCCGGGCAGAGGATTGTCCAGGGTTTAGCAATCGTGCCGACGCTCATTGCCACAGCAATCTTTCCCGCCCTATCTTCTGCGGTCCAAAACAACGAACAGGAAAAAGCACGGGCGATTAATAAAAAAGCGCTGGCCATAGTTTCTCTCTTCACTGTATTGGCCGTCGCCGGCGGCATAATCTTCCGGCAGCCAATCATCCGGCTTTTTTTTGGCCCCGAGTATGCTCCCGCCGCGACCAGCTTTGCGATACTGCTCGCAAGCGCGCTCCTGACTTTTCCGGGCGCGCTCTTGGTCAATATCATTTTGGCCCATAATGAACAACGCCGGGTCGTCAAATACGCTGTCGCGGGGACAGGAATTAATCTGATCTTGAATTTTCTGCTCATTCCGCCCTTGGGCATTGCCGGCGCGGCCACGGCCACGGCCATTGCGCTGGCCGTAAACTACGCGCTCGTCTGGCGCGCGGCAAACCAAATCATCAAAAAAGTTTCTCGACAGCATCCAGACCTTTCTCCAGACTGAGATGTTTTGTTGCGTAAACCAGGCCCCGCTCGCCAAGCCGCGGGAGGTTTTGCCGGTCATGATACATCTGCCTTACCAATGCCGCCGCCGCTTTGGCATCTTGAGCGGGAATCGCATAGCCGCATCCGGCGTTCTCAATCAGTTCAAACCCGCCACTCTCCTTGTGTAAAAATGCCAAAACCGGTTTGCCGGCAGCCAAATAACCCCAAAGCTTGCCCGGCACAAACGGCGTCCTGTTCTCCGGGCTTAGGCAAACGAGCCCCACGTCCGCATCCCTGACGAGATAAGGATACTCGGCTTCGGAAACAAAGGGCTTTACCAACACGTTGTTGATATTGCCATTCTTTATCAGCTGCTCAATTTTTTTCCTCTCCATGCCGTCCCCGACTAAAAGGAAAATTATATTTTTGAGGTCTGGAACCTGCTTCGCCACCTCCAAGATGAATTCCAGTCGCTGCGCCGGCCCGATCACTCCGGCAAAAAGAAAAATAAATTTACCCTGAAACGCCCAACGCGCCCGGAAAGAAATATGTCGGGTTAAATTCTGATAAGCGCTAACGTCAATCCAATGGGGAATGGTGACAACCTTTTCCGGTGGCACCGCTCTTTTCTCAATGAGGTACTGCCGGCCGGCTTCCGAATGGAAAGTAAGAATATCCGCGCTTTTATAGGCAGCTTTTTCCATCCATTCAAAAAGCCACACGGCAGGCTTGTATTTCCAGCCGGATAAAATCCGCAAATCAATGGCGTTCTGCGGAAAAATATCACCGACTAATAAAATAAATCGCGCCCTGTGCCGCCTCTTTAATGCCCCCGCCGCCAAAGCCAGCGGCAACGGCGGGGTGAAAACGATAATGGTATCAATTCTGTCCTTGATAAATTTGCTGGCCTTCCAGAAAAATATCAAAGGCATGAGAAGCTGTGAAAATCCCCGCAGGATAAAGTTAACTTTGCGGTGCGCCAAAATCTTGATGCGAATGATTTTCACTCCGCCTTCCTCGGTCACCTCGGCAAATTTTTTTTGCCGGAATTCAGCCGGCAAATAATGCCTGGGGTAGGTTGCCAGAACCGAAACCATATACCCGCGCGTGGCCAGCCCTTCTGCCAGCTCCGCGATGATCTGCGCGGCGGAGGAAACTTCCGGCGGATACATATCCGAAATAATCAAAACATTTTTCACCGCCGTTTTCGCACAATTGTTGTCAGCCCGACAATATGCCGGAGCACCTTGCTGGAAACATTGGCATCGCGATAGTTTCGGGGGGCGTCAAAAATTTCGCCGGCCGCGGCCTGCCGCGTGACAATTTCTATGGCCTTGAGCACTGTCCCGCTCTCAAACCCGGACAAGATCAGATTACCTTCATCATACGCTTCCGGCCGCTCGGTGCTGCTGCGAAGCTGCACCGCGCGCAGGCCGAGAATGGCCGCCTCTTCGGGAATCGTGCCGCTGTCGGACAAAATGCAAAATGCTTGCTTTTGCAAATGCACGTAATCAAAAAAACCAAATGGTTCCCGAAATTTTACCAGTTTATGGGCTTTGAGGTGATAATCCCAAAGTCGCTTTCTGGTTCTGGGGTGCGTGGTCACTATCAGGGGTAGTTGATACGCTTTGGCTACGGTATTTAATAACTTCACTGCGTTGCTCAAATTTTTTCTGCTTTCCACAACATCCTCGCGGTGAATGCTTACCACAAAAAAATTGCCCGCGACAACTCTCAATTCCTTTAAAATTTTTGACTGCCCGATTTGCCGGCCGTAATGCTTATAAATTTCCGCCATGGGCGAGCCGGTCACAAAAATTCTGTCCGGAGGCAGTCCCTCGCGCAGCAAATTCAAACGCGCGTGCTCGCTATAAACCAAATTGACATCGCTGATGTGGTCAACAATCCGGCGGTTGATTTCTTCGGGAACGTTTTCGTCAAACGCGCGATTCCCGGCCTCCATATGGAAAATCGGGATCCCCATCCGTTTGGCGACGATCGCCGAGAGCGCGCTGTTCGTGTCCCCGAGAATCAAAACTGCATCCGGCTTTTCCTTTTTTAAAACTGCTTCGCTTTTCAACAATACATTCGCAATTTGTGCTCCCAGGGTCTCTGCCTGCACGCCCAAAAAATAATCCGGCTTCCGGATATGCAAATCGTCGAAAAAAATCTGGTTCATCTCGTAGTCAAAACTCTGGCCGGTGTGGACCATGATGTGTTCTGTATACTCATCGAGCCGGGCCAACACCCGCGACAGCTTGATGATCTCGGGCCTAGTACCAAAAATAGTCAGGACCTTCATACTGCTTCAAAAAAAGTGTCCGGATCGCTTGGATTAAAAATTTCGCTTATCCAAATTAAAAAAGTCATCTCCCCTTTCCCAGTATTTTGAATATTGTGCGTCCAGTTAGGCTCGATCTCCACAATTTTCGGCGCTTCGCCAGAAACATCGTGTTCCTGCATTTCGTTTGTGGAGCGATTTCGGAGTCTGATTTTCGCGCTTCCTTTTACCACGCAATACTGTTCCGATTTTCTGGCGTGGTAGTGATTGCCACGTGTCATGCCCGGTTTGGCCGTGACCAAAAGAATCTGACCAGTCACGAAATCGGGAAATTTAAAAACCTCCACCAATCTCCCTCGCGTATCTTCCTTAACGACCAGCCGTTCAGGCATAAACTTTGTTCCTGAAGAGACGCAGCTCTTCCTGGATCTCTTCCAGAGACAAAAGCAATTCCCTCAATTCCTCCGCTTCCAGTCGCTTAGTATTGGCCGAAGTATACCCTCCTTCGGTTAGACCATTCAGGTTTACCCCCTGGATTTCCGGCCCGATTTTAAAATAATCGCGCAAATCTTCAACGCGCAGAATTTCTTCTGAAGAAATTAAACTCTCGTGCATTTTTTCTCCGGGACGGATCCCGATCTCGATGGTCCCTTTCTCGTAGTCAAAAATTTCGACCAAGGCCGCGGCCAAATCGCCCATCGTCGCTGCCGGGGTTTTTTTGATATAGATGGCGCCATTACCCCCTTCCATCAGCGCGTACAAAATCAAATCAACTGAATCACGGATTGTCATCATAAACCTCGTCATGTTTTTATTGGTCAACGTAATCGGTTTGCCCCCTTTCATCTGTTCGATAAATACCGGAATAACTGATCCTCGGGTATAAATTACGTTACCATACCGAGTAACGCAGACTTTGGTTTGCCCCCTTTTTTCACGGGCCGCCGCCAGCATAATGCGTTCCATAAGCGCCTTGGTCATACCCATAACGCCGATTGGATGAACAGCTTTATCAGTGCTCAAAAGTACGACTCGCTTTACGTTATTGCTAATAGCCGCATTAATGATGTTATGCGCACCAAGAGTATTGGTTTTGATCGCCTCCAGGGGGAAAAATTCACAATTGGCCACCTGCTTCAAAGCGGCGGCATGAAACACAAAATCCACACCGTGCATGGCACGATTGACAGAATCCATATCGCGAACGTCCCCAACAATAAACCGCAGCTTGTCATTATTAAATCTATTCCCCATATCAAACTGTTTGTTTTCATCTCTGCTGAAAATAATGAGTTTCACGGGGTTCAAAGACAAAAGCCGTTCCACGACCGCGTGGCCAAAAGAGCCCGTGCCGCCCGTAATCAAAATCGTCTTATGCTCAATTGTGTTTTTTTGGTCCATATGACGAATTATACCTGCTTTCGTAAATTTTCGCATCTACCAAAAACCGATACCAAAAGGCCTGCAGAAAATGAAAGATGAGGCCGGCCTTGCCGTCCAGAAACCCGAGACGCAGCACATACCGGTAACAAAAATAAAAACAGGCCCGCCAGAACAGCGGCAACTTTAGATAAATTTTTTCTTTTAGCCAGCGGGTTCGTTTGGCTTGCCCCGTAAGCCCCGCAGAACTTATTTCCGCGGCGTTAAAGTTTAAAATATCTTCGGCTTCGCGCCCAGCATACTGGTTATGCTTCGCGATCCACCAGGTAAGTCCCTTGCGGTTCTCATCAATAAAATCAGTTTGCAACCGCTCTGCCCGGCCCGCAAGGAGGATGGTGTGCTCATCCATGTTCCGGTCTTCCACTTTGCCTTTTCGATAGCGGAACAGCCGTAGTAGCCAAATCGGGTAATAACCGCCATGACGGATCCACCGTCCCATAAAATATACGCGGCGCTTTATCAAAAATCCGCTCACGTCTGCTGTGACCTTGGGCAAAACTTCAGTTATCTCTTTCTTTAATTCTTCGGTTAGATACTCATCGGCATCCAAGCGAAGTACCCAGTCAAATTGGATTGGCAAGTTATCAAGCGCCCAGTTAAATTGTTTGGCATGATTTTCAAACGGGTGCTGGACAATTTTGGTATCATACCTGCGCGCAATCTCCAAAGTTTTATCGGTGGAAAAAGAGTCAACGACAAAAATCTCTTCCGCCCAGTCCAAAATATTCTCAAGGCATCGCTCAAGATGCGGCTCCTCGTTGGAGGTCAAAATTATCACGGTAATTTTATTGTTCATGCCTGATATCTCTCATATTCGCGGGCCATGGCTTCCGCGGCCTTACTGCACGAAAATTCCCGACTCACAAGCTCGCGGCCCCATCGTCCCATATTCCTGGCCAAATCCGGATTATTGAAAATTCTTAAAATCGCTGCCGCAACAAGCTTGACTTCTTTTCCCACCACGAGCCCGGCCCCGGCTTCTGCTACTTCCCCGGCAATCCCTACTCCATCAGTTAAAATTACTGGCACCCCCACGGCCATTGCTTCCAGGGCAGCCATGCCGAAACTTTCCGAGTCAGACGGCAGAACCAAGACGTCTGCGCGCTCAAGAGCGGCAAGCTTGTCCTGCCCCGAGAGCATTCCGGTAAAAAGGATCTTATCTTCCAAATGGAAATTGGAAATTAGAAATTGGATATTTTGCTTATAGTGTTTGTGATCAGGCCCGGCAATCAACAGAACCGCTTCCGGGATTTGTTTGACAATTGCGGAGAACGCCTCCACGAGCACCTCCAAACCTTTGCCCGGGCTGATTCTTCCTAAAAACAAAATTATTTTTTTGCCGTCGCGGCGGGCTCGTTCGCCTTGAGATTGCTCAATGTCAAGGCAGTTGGAGACAACTACTGCGTTTTTTGCCGGAAACCCCAGAGCCAGGTACTCCTCTTTTTCTTTTGCGGAAGTAAAATGAATGGCGGCGGCATCGGCCAGATTTCTCTTTTCCGCTAGGGCGAGGTACAATTTTTTCTTCAAGCTATGATATTGCAGCGGCTCCCGCATCAACGATCCGTGACAGGAGATGACGTATGGCTTATGGTTTTTTTTGGCATAATGCGCGCCAAGCGTGGAGACTGCAAGAAATACCGAGCTGATATGGACTAAATCAAAATTTTTTACCTTTTCGGCGAGCGCTTTATGCAAAGCTCCAGAATAATACCAGCGCTTGAAGGTTAGAGGAAAATAATAAACCTTCACCCCGTCTATCACCCGCGTCGCGTCTCGGCCGGTTGTGTAAACAGTCAAATCATGGCCGCGCCTCACAAGTTCGCGGTTCAGGCCGTGAGCCGCGAGGATCGGCCCGGGCGAGTCTTGTGCTGGCAGATAGCTTGGAATTAAATGCAAAATTTTCATCGCATAATCTTGGTTAAATACTGACCCAAAGCGGTGTGGCTTAACCGGTGGCGCAAGGGAGCGGAAAAAAGTCTTCTTCCCAAGAGCAGGCCTGTTTTGAGCCAGAAATTTGGCCTACTACGGCTGCGAATCCTTTGCTGTAAATCGTCGCGCAATGCTTGCCTGGTTTGGGCGCTCAAATTTCGGCTCTGGCTGAATTTCTCACACAATTCCTGCAGGGAGGCGGTATCGAGTCCGGCAAGCGGCCGGCCCAGAACTTTTTCCATCATTTTTTTTCGCAGCATAGATCCCAGCTGATTTTGCGTTGGCCAATGCTTGCTCATCACTGAAGCCGCGTGCAGGCGGCGCAGGTACAGGATATCAACCAGATTGGCAAACCGCGTCATCAACATCAGCCGGCTCCAGAGCTCCGTATCTTCCACGTGAAGAAACTCCGGATTATATCCACCCGCTTGTCGGATAATATCGCGCCTCATCATCACCGTGGGGTGGCTGATTGCTGTCTCAAAAAACATTTTCCAAACGATAGTCTCATGCTCTCTCGGCTGGTTGAGCGCAACAATCACGCGGCCCTTGCTGTCTGTTTGTTGCATGGCCGTGCCGAGCACGCCAATCTCCGGATGCCCCGCAAGGTAGCGAAACTGCATCGCCAACCGCCGCGGCAGGCTCACATCATCCGCATCCATACGCGCGATAAGTTCCCCGCGGGCGACGGCCAGGGCCTTGTTTAACGAATATGACAGGCCAAGGTTGAGATCATTTTTCAGGCGAATGATGCGCGGATCCAAAATTTGGTCTAAAATCTGCGGAGTTTGATCGGTGGACCCATCGTCAATGATAATTAGTTCAAAATCCGCGAAGGTTTGGCGCAGAATGCTTTCCGCCGCCTCGCGGAGATATTTTTCCCCGTTGTAAACGGACAAAAGGACTGATATTCTCGGTATGTTCATAATTTTTGAATCGCGCGATAGACATCTTCACAAAATTTTTCCACCGTGAACGGCCGGTAGCGTTCGGAATTGATGAACTGCCAGCCCGCCTGCCGATAGTTTTCATAAACTTCCGTCCCGGCAATAGCTTGTAAATACGCTACCAGACCGTCCAAACTGCCAAAGTCATTGTAATTGATATACGCCTTTGGGGGAATATATTGATCCGCGTTCGGCGGCGGCAGGTAGATGGGCACCGTACCGGTCGCCATGGCCATAAAGGGATCAAACTCAAAATCTCCGGCCGGGATGGAATTTTGAACGCAAAACGTGAACCAGTATTCCGCGAAGGTTTCCCATTTATCAGGCGCAACCCCCTGATAAAGGTCAGTATAAAAAGGCGTTGTCCCCGGGATTCTGAAAATATTTGTGGCCGGCGCCTCCATATTCCAGCCAAAACCAAAAAGATCGAGCAGCCGATCCCCCCGTTTTTCAAAATATCTGATGATCTCGCGGCGGAGCGTGTAGAGTTCGCCCTTCACGCGCGAGAGTTTGTTGGACTGCATGAGAAGGCATAAATTCTTTTTGGGTTTGTGCAGGTAATACGGGTATTTTTCTTTCGGAAACGGCACTGGCACTTTGAATTCCACAAACTTGTCTGGATATTTTTCCGCAAGATCGCTGAAAGTGGCCAAAAAAACTTTGTGTAAGGGTAAATAGAAAGGCATATATTCCCAGGCCCAGTGGTTTGTCACCGCGGGTTCAGTGATTAAAAAAAGAACCCGCCGCGGATTGATCAGGTTCTGCAGCATAAACAGATACTTTCGCCTTCCCGGCTCAAGCATCAGCCAGTAATCTATCCCGCGGCGGTTTTTATAGACATCATAAGTATGAAGCTCCATCCCCTTGCCGGCCAGAAATTTTTGCAGGGCCGCAAAACTTTCCACGACCGGCAGGCCGCCCATTTTGCGGTCATAAGCCGACCCCCGCGTCAAAATTTCGTCCCGCAGCATTGATTCATGACCCGGGTGTAGCGCGATTTTAATCACTTTTGAAAAACTCCTTTATCGACTCGCAAATTTTTGCGATTTGCTCATCGCGAAGCTGGCTTGCGGACGGCAGCCACAGTCCCTGCCGCGCGATCCGTTCGGCCACGGGATGGCTTTCCTTCCGGTTATAAACCGCGGTGGCGTGCAGTGCGGGATAAAACGGCCGGCTGCCGATGTCGTGGTCTTTGAGAAACGCCATCAAATCCTCCCGCCGACTTTCCATCAAAATGTCAATAAACCACGGACAAACTTGATCCAAATCGGTCGGAATAAATGAAATGCCGGAAATCCCCTGTAAATGCTCACGGTAAAATTTGTAAATTTCTTTCTTGCGCTCCACGCGCCAAGCAAGTTTTTGCATCTGCTCAATGCCCACCACTGCCTGAAGATCAGTAAATTTGAAATTCCACCCCATGGTCAGGTAATGATCCTCCCCCGACTTCTCGCGGCCAAAGTCGCGCAGCTTCAAAACGCGCTCCATAATCTTCTGATCATTGGTAATCACAGCCCCGCCCTGCCCTGTGGAAATGATTTTTTGGGAACTGAATGAGAGGCAGCCCACATCACCGAAAAGCCCGGCATGCTTGCCGCCCCGAAAAGATCCGAGGGACTGCGCCGCGTCTTCTATGACTTTTATGCCGCGCTCTCTTGCAAAAGCCAAAATGTTATCCAAAGACAAGGGGTACCGGCCATTGATACTTACCAAAACGATCGCTTTGGTCTTCTCTGTCGCAACCGCTTCCAAAGATTTAAAATCCAGGCACAGCGTCTCTTCCTCAATATCCGCAAGTACCACCTCGGCGCCAGTCAGCGCCGCGGCATTGGCACTCGCCACCATGGTGTAGTCCGGCACGATCACCTCGTCCCCCGCCGTTATGCCCGAGGCATGGAGTGCCAAAAACAATGCTGTAGTGCCATTCGTAGTCACCGAGCAATATTTCGTTCCGGTGTACCCTGCGATCAGCCGCTCAAATTCGCGCGTTTTGGCAAACTCGGTCACCCAGCCCCCCGATCGCATGTACGCGTAAACGGCCTCCGCCTCCTCGTCGCCAAACCAAGGTTCCATCTGCGGGGTCGTCATTTCTTTACGGCCTCGACATTTAGACTAATCAAAGTGCCATGTTTTTTATCCATGTGGGGAATGTAAGCTTGAGAATAATCATCATAATCTTGGTGAATGGTTTTTCTCCAATCATATCGACGAACCTTTATAAATCCGTTTTTTTTCAGGAGTTTTTTCAAATCCTGAAAATTGTACACGGTTTTATGATAGATGATTTTTTTGCTTCCTGAAATCGGCCACCGGCCATAAAGCGGCCCGAGGATTTTCCTTAAATCCTGATATTTCTTATAAACCTTAAGCAGTGCGTCCCAGTCCGGCACAGCCAAATGCAGAACCCCGCCCCGTTTCAAAACCCGACTCCATTCTTTGAGTACTTCTTGGGCTTCTACGCGATCAAAGTACTCAAAAGTATGAGAACAGTAAATTAAATCCGCCGAATTAGTTTTAAACATTGGCAGTTTATCGATCCTGTGGCGATAATCAATGTGCGAAAATTTCGCCCAATCCACATGGACAAATCCGGGAATATATCGTTTGCCGCAGCCCAGATGAAGTTTCATGGAAAATGCGCGTTATTTATAAACAAAGCATCTCCGGTAGTGAGCTGCCCATCCGGATAAGTATGGCAATCATAAAAATTGAAAAGTCTGAAATTATGCTCGCGCAAAAACATTTCCAGTTCGGAAAAACGCGGCGCGCCAGCGTACTCGTCCACAAATTCCACCTCGGTAACGATAACTTTTATCTTCGGCAACAGGGCGCGCGCTCCCTGAAGGGCGGCGAGTTCGGATCCTTCCAGATCCAGTTTCAGCACCGCAATGGACTCCTCGCTTGCGACCAGTTTCTCAAGTCTAACCATTGGCACGGAAATAGTTTTTATGAACGCCGTGAGTGTCCCGTGATACCGCTCATTGAAAACGCCACGCGCAAAAACAGACGAGGAATAAAGATTGCCGGCGATATGAAAATCAGACACGCCATTGAAACTGCCGAGGGCCTTGGGTATCACCGTCACCCGGTCGTCTTGGCTGAATTTTTCGCGTAGGCGTCCGGCCAGATCGGGGTTGGCCTCAATGGCGTAAATTCTGGGGTGCTGATATTGATTTAACAATAAATCCACAAGCTCTCCTTGATTGCTTCCGCCGTCGATGATCACGGGATGTTCAGTTCGGATCAGCGCTCTGACATCAGTCCACAAGCTTCGTCTGGCGTTATTGCCAGTTTTGTTGCCCAACCGCATGCCGATAATTTGTCGCAGACGCTGCAACATAAATTTAGATAGGCATGATCTCTTTCGGAGAAAATGTATGCAGCAATGGGTACCTTTCTCCGGGAGCGCTTTCCCATAATACGTAAGGGAATTTTAACTCAATATGGTCACGGTCGCCGAGGGCAAGAATCTCCTGATTGGCCCCATCGAGCAGGTGCCGCACATAGATTTTATCCTCGACAGATGGAACTTGGCGAAGAATTCTCATAAAGAAGTCCTTGATACCAGCGTGATTCCTGATTGCCCGAAAGAATTTATTGGCAGGGGTAGTTCGAACAGAACTTTCCAACTGCTCAATATCAACTGCTCCGAGTGCCTGGAAAATCTCGCTCCAGGTAACTGCCGGGTTGAACACTGTGGTATAGACCTGATCATTCTTCATGACGCGTGCCAATAAATCCAGGCATACCGCTGACAGATATCGGATAGAGACGCAATTCGCTTCGTATTCCCCTGCTTTGGGCAGCGATAATTTTCTATCTTTTTTCTCAAGCCATTCCAAAAATTTGGCGCTGTTCGATTGATTATGTCCCAGGACGTGACCGAGACGCAAGATAATGGTTTTTTTGCCATATTGCTTGGCAAACCGTTTCACAAGTTTCTCTTGAGATAACTTTTCATCGGCATACGCGCTGGTATGAAAAACAGCGATGCTGCTTAAATGCACAAACTTCGTCCGGGGGCCGAGATGAGAAATAATATTGCGCAAAATGGTGGCATGGCGCCTTTTGATTTCCGCCGGACGTCCGCGGACATATATGGCGTTTATGACCAGGTCAGCCTCGCGGAGCAAAGCCACCGGAAACTGGTTGTCTTCTATGGCAGCGTGGATGACAGGAATATGATGATACCTTAAATACAAAGAACCGGCGAAATTTCGGCAAACTCCCCGCACTTCCACTTCCGGGCGCTGTTTTTTTATCAGCACCAGTAATTCCGAAGCGACTTGTCCATTGGCTCCTAACATGAGGATGGTCTGCTTCTTCATGATATGAACTCTTTGGTGGTTTGGCGCTGTAATGATTCTATCATCAATCCGGACAAAAACGATTGCGAAAGCAGATTCGGCGAAGGCACGCCGCTCATGATGTGATTAATGGCCGACAGCCATTCAAGATAAAAGGCCTGGTAGCTGCTGACCGCATACGCGGGCAACGGCCGTATCTGATGCTTATGGGTGAAATCGCGTCCGGAAATAAAAACCGTATCCTGCGGTGCGACCCCGGTTTCCAACTGCAGATCACCGAAATTCAAAAATATTCCAGAAGACAGATTTTCCAGCCGGCTGAAGGTTGCGCTTATGGGGATTGCCAACCCGCTACTTTTTAGCAATAGCTTGGCATCAACATGAACATCCGCGGTATCATCATAGACCGTGGCGGCTGCCAGAACAGCGCAATCAAATTGAGGAAGCAGGTAATTAACTTGATCGAGTAAATGACAAGCCGTTTCGGCCAGAATCCCTCCAGACCGTTTTAGTCCAGTGGCCGTAGTTTTGAAACCCTCGGCGATACGAATATTTTTAATCCTCTCCACGCCGAAGTTCTCAATAAACTGCTTTAAAATATTGGTATTGGAGTAGTGCCGCCGCATAAAACCGGAAAATATCCTGCGGAATAAATTGTATTCCTGGAAAAATCGCAGGTCCTGTTGGGATAAAATTACCGGCTTCTCAATAAACAGAAATTGTTGGTCATGTAATCGTTTCGCCAACTTTTCATACACAGTGCTTCTTGCGTCATAGGGAATAGCGATTAAAAAACAGTTTATCTCATTCCAGGGAATATCTTGTTCATCGGCGATGGCAGCAACTTTGAAATCACGCGATACTTTTTCACTTTTAGCGACATCCGTATCATAAATGAAGCGGATGTGGACTTTTGGAATATTCAGCAAGACCGGCAAATGCACTCTTTGCACAATATCACCGCATCCAATGATGCCAATGTTTAATTTTTTATTCCGGTTGCGCGTTGAATACATGCTTATCTTCCATAAATGGGCCATTTTTGAACTCCAAGGCCATTAGCGGCGCGAGGGCTTTGATGCGAATTGCCCCGTCGAGCAGCATTATCCCCTGGCCTTCCCGCAAAACAAAACTTTTATAGACCTTATTTTTAAACAATATCTCGACCCGCGCGCGGCCGCGGGTTACAAAAAAAACCTCGCGCAGCTCGCGCGTTATTCTTTTTTTTGGCCGGTGGATATGTGCTGGCCAAAATTTTCCTTTCGGGTGGTTCAAACTCACGACTTGCAGGGGAAGATGCCGCGGCGTAACCCCGTGCGTACCCCGCTTGTATTTACCGTCAAGGAGCAAGGCAATGATTTTTTGATTTTTTTTAATAACATTCATACGATGTATTTGCTTGGCGCCACTCCGCCAGCGCGGATATCATGCTCGAGCATTTCTTGCAAGGTGGCCTGCCAGTCATATTCTGGTTGCCAGCCCAGAGCGCGGATCTTGCGCGCGTCTCCCTCGAGGTAAGGCACTTCATTTGGCCGCAGATATTTCTTGTCCTGCACGACATAATCCTGCCAGTTGAGGCCCACCTGATTAAAGCAGAACTCCAGGGCCTCCTTGACGCTGTGCGCCTGCCCGGTGGCCACAACATATTCACCGGCCTGCGGCTGCTGCATGATGAGGTGAATAGCGCGGACATAATCTTTGGCGTGGCCCCAGTCGCGGATGGCTTTGATATTGCCGAGTTTTAATTCTTTGGTTTCCTTGCGCAAAATTGCGGCAATACCTCGCGTGATTTTTCTCGTCACAAAAGTTTCCCCACGGCGCGGACTTTCGTGATTAAACAGGATGCCGGTCGCGGCATAGAGTCCGTATCCGTCGCGGTAATTTCTCGCGAGGTGAAAAGCCGCGAGTTTAGACACGCCATAAGGACTCTGCGGTCGCATCTCGGAGTGTTCGTTAAAGGGCGGCGGCGTGCGGGACAATCCGAACATCTCTGAACTCGAGGCCTGGTAGAGTTTGGTCCGCGGCGCATGCTGCCGGAGATATTCAAGAATATGCAGCAATCCTAACGTATTAGTCCCGAGGGTATATGACGGCATCTCAAACGAGACGCGGACATGACTCATCCCCGCCAGATTGTAAATTTCATCCGGCTGAAACCTCCCTACGATGTTGGCGATCGAAACTGGATCGGTAAGGTCCGCGTAAAAGGTGTCAAAATTGGCATTGGCATAGAGATGATCAATGCGCGCGGTATTGAAATAGCTGACACGCCGCAACGTTCCTCTGACTTGATATCCCTGTTGCAGAAGTAATTCCGCCAAATAACTGCCGTCCTGGCCGGTTACGCCGATGATAAGTGCCTTCATGGCGTAATTTTAGCATTTATTTGGCAAAATTTATAACCGGAATCTGGCCCGTGTTTTTGATGGTTTCCGCAATTTGTCGGTAGCTCTCACTTTGTTCTTCATCGAGGGCCATAAGTCTTCTGGCAACCACCAGTACGCGCTCCCGGTCTTGTTTTTTATAAAAGTATTGCAAAAGTTTTTTATAGCCGCTTTGCGCCCAGGCCACATCCGGCGTGCCACCCTGCCAGACCTCGTCGAATATGAAGAAACGCTCCAGGTGGTCGAGCGCTTCGGGATAAACCGTCTCACCCGCGGTCATCAGGGTTAGGCCATAGTAAAAATGTGAGAGCATGTTCTGCTCGCCGAGCGCCAGGGTCTGCTTCATCATCGCTCGCGCTTCCTCGTCCCGTTTTTGCTCAAGAAGAAATGTTATGTAGGCCAAGAAAAGCTCCTGCCGCCGCGGGGAGAATGTGAGGGCTTTTTGGAAGGATCGCTCGGCCCGCACTGCATCCCCGGTTTTCGCATAGGCCCGCGCCAATCGCACATATTGCGAAGGGTCATACCCTTCGCGCGCCAGCATCCCTTCCATAAGCGCAATGGACCGAGCAAACAATGGACGGTAGCCGGCCGTAATTTTTACCCTTAAAAAATATGTTAGGAGGTCAGAACGAAGATAACTTTGCGCACAGGTATAGGGTGAAAAAATAAATTTCGAGTTAACTATCTCGCTTACGCGTCCCTGGATACTCTTCTTCACATAATTGGTCATCTGCCAATACGGCAAAGCCGTCCAGGCCAAGAACGCGAACAGAAAAAATGCGGCCAGTAAACCAAAAAAACTTAAAAAAAGTTTATGCCGCCCCATATTTTTCTTCTGTTGTTTGCAAGGCAATCGCGAATCCGAGGAAAACATAGACTGCGAGTGAAACTGACAAGCTGTCAAAGACAAACATGCTCTGGATAAAATAAGCTACGGCAAAAAAAAGCAGGGCCAGCCGCCAAAATGGCTCTCGACCCGCGCGCAGGATAAAACGAAACACGAAAAACCAAACCGCGAGGTAAGCCAAAACCCCAAAAAGACCGCTCGCGACCAGAATATCGAGGACTTGATTGTGCACGCGGTCCTCCATATTGAGCGAAATCGGATAAAAAGTCGGATCATAATATTTATTGGCAGCGATCAAATAATTTTCCGGGCCCCACCCGAAAAGGAGCTTTCTGAAACCTTCCTTTGCGGGATTGACGACCAAAAGTGCGGTTTTTACATTGTGCAGCCGCGCGCTCGCTGCGTCATCGGCCGAGGAGATTTGCGCCAGGCGACCCAGTCCTGGAACATTTTCCCATACCCCGCTGTTTCTGCTGGCAAAAAAAATACCGCCAAAAATAACGATAAAGAACAAGACAAATAACGCAGGCCTGCGCCAACGAGGGATGTAAAATCCTAAATACCCTGCGCTGGCCAAAACCCCAGCAACGCATCCCACAATCACCCCGCGGCTGTTGGCAATGAAAATCCCCAGGAAACTTGTCAGTCCGGTAAAAATCGCTGCGGCTCGCCAAAAATAATTTCGGGGCGAAAAATAAACAATGCCAGCGGCGAAAATCGGAAACAAAAAATACGCGGCTAAATAGATCGGGTTCCCCAGAAACGAATAGGGGCGCTCTGCTCCGCGCAGAAACTGGATAAATGTGTGCACAAAAATCACAACCGCTGCGAGCAAAGTCAGCCGGAAAAACCACTGCCAGTCCTTTTTGTCGAATAAAAACACACTGAAGAGAAAAAACCCAAAAAAAAAGAGAAGGCCCACTGCGCCTTCGCCTCGCTCAAAAGTGCCAAAAAACGCCTTAAACTTATCTACGGCAAGCGCCGCGCTCAATACCAGAAAAAAGAAATATGCAAATACGGCCAGAAAGACCGGATTTCTGGCAAGTGCCTTGCCGCGCTCGGCCATCTTTTGCCCAAACGGCTTATCCAAGACGAGCCGGAGGAAAAACCAAGCCGCGGCCAAAGCAACCAAGCCACGAATAAACATCACTTTACCGCTGATGTGCGGATAAACCGCCACGCGGGAAAAAGCGAGCGGCGTGAAAGCCAGCAGATATAATAAAAGTTTCATTACCAGTTTTCCAAAAATTGAATCTTTTCTTGCTCGGATTTTTGCGGATCCCAGTCAAAAAAGGCCTGGGCCGCGTCTTTGCGACCAAGCTTATAATAACATAGCGCCATAATATACCTTAAACGCAAATTTCTCTCGCGGCCGGGCAGAAACGGCGCTATAAAATCGAGGCACTCCTGATAGCGTCTTTGTTTGGATAACGCCAAGGCGTAAAGCTCGCGGCTTTCTAAAAAATCGGAGCGGATGCTGAATGATTTCTGTAAATAATCCTTGGCCCGTTCCAGATTCCCCAACGCTAACTCATAGCTTCCTAAAAACTGCAGGAGATTTGGATTATTTGGATCAATGGCCGCCGCCCGATCAGCGGCCTGTTTAGCCAAAGCAAAATTATTTTCATTGTAATAAATAATTGCCATATTGAGGTGCCCCGGGATGCTGTTGGGCGCGTCCCGCACCATGGCTTCAAAAAAAGCACGGTCATTAAGCCATACAGGATTTCTCTCAATCGTACTTGCGCCGTACCAAAGTGCCACGACTGAAAGCGCGGTCCCCCCAAGTATTTTTCGCTGCGTGATGAGTTGCTGCAAAAGAACTGCGGCAAGCAAAGCAAGCCCGAGCGACGGAAAGTACATCCAGTGTTCCTCGACCATTTCTCCGGCATCGCGAAATATAAATTTTGAGATCAGCGCATAACTTACGAGGAAAATCGTCGCCCCGATCGAGAGGGCGCCCCCGCGAAAGCGCCTGGCCAGCGCCAGATAAACCAATACAGCCAAAATTATCAACCCCAAAATCGTCTGCCACGACAAAAACATGTTTGTGACCAGTGGTAAATGATTGTAGGCGTAAGTCGCCGAAAAACCTTTTGGGATAAATGTCTTGCTGATGTAAACAAACGCGATTTTGAACCCGGTCCCAAGGGCTGTGAGCGATGGCGCATCTCGAAGCGGATTGGAGCTCGTGTACATGTCATCGCGGCCGAACGCGTACTCTTTTAAAATCGCAAATCTTGCCCCCAGATATATCGCCATGAAAAGTACAAAATACTTTATTTTTGGCAGCAAATTTTTCCAGTTTTTCTGTCTCACCCAGTCCACAGCCAAAAACAGCAGCGGCGCGGCAATGGCCTGCTCTTTGGCAAGCATGGCGAAAAATACAAAAATTGCGCTTGGCAATATTCGTTGTCGCAGATACAGGAGCCAGCCCGGAAGAATGAACAGTGCCGCGAGGAGCTCATCGCGGGATTTAATATATGCCACGGCTTGCGTGTGAATCGGCAAAACAGCAAAGACAAACGCCGTGAGCGCCGCTAGTTTCCAGTCGCGCGCGAGCTCGAGGATCAGCAAAAAAACGAGCCACACCACCAAACCATTCAAAACGATGCTAACAACGTGAAAACTGACAGGCGAATTTCCGAAAATTATAAAGTTGAGGGCAAAGGAAGCGGTCGTGAGCGGCCGCCAGACTCCCAAATTTGCTCGTCCCGGAACGTATGGTTGGCTCCATACCGAAAGTAAAACCCTTGGCTCTGCAAGCTCGGCTCTTTCCGCAAAGAGATGATCATCATACACAAACGATCCTTTGATCGTATTAGCGTACAACAAAAAGCTTGTGAGCTGCGACAAAATCAGAACACAAAGGATAATGCGTGTTTGAGACGACATGAATTAGCTTGGTGGCTCTTCCGTTGTTGGTTCCGGCGCTGGAGCTGGTTCTGACTCCGACGGCGGGGACTCGGCCGCAGGTTCAGTTGATACTACTGGCTCTAAGGTCGTGGTGCTACTAGCATCAAACGCTGAAGGCGGCGGTACTTCTGCCGCAGGTTCAGATACCGAGATGGTGGCATCTGATGCCGTTGGCGCCGGGGCTGGTTCAGCCGGCGGCTCATTTTGGAAAATCTTCGGTTCTTTTACTGCGAGGGTAATCCAGCTGAATTGAATGTCCACCGGCGCGGCTTTGTTAAGCAAAATAGTAAATCCTTTGGCGCTCTTTTTGGTGACGATATACCGAATATCATTACTAAATATTAATTCATCGAGACCTGTCGCAAGAGTCGTGGTTGCTTCATCGAGAGCAATGGTCGCGTTCACAATCGGCTGCTCGAGATACTCGCGTTCAAACACAACCTGCACCTGCTGCTCTCCGCTCCGAATGAGCGCAAAGCCGGCGGTATCGGTCGTAAAGTATGGCCGGCCGAAAAAGACGACATCGCTCGAGAAGTTCACAGCATCGGAAATGGACTGGATGAAATCAACCTTAAGTCCGCCCGAAGCCAGGAAGACATTGTTGAAATCCAAAGCGGAACTTTGCGCAGTTTTCAAAACTTCGAGATCAGCCGCAAGTGAGTTCATCCGGTCAGCCAGAAACATAGTCGAACTCGCAACTTCGCCAATTTGAGCGAGCAGGGAGTCGATTGTCGGACTGTCAATTTTTTCGGCAGTAAGTTTCTTTACCTTGATGCGACTGGTTTCCAGCGCGCCGTCGGTGTTTCCCAGAATAACCTCTTCGATACCGCTCGCGCTTTTGATCGTGAACCCGGCCTCAAAAACCGCCGCCGTGCGGAAAGTTACGGTTTTTTTGAATTCGGCCGCACCATCCACCGCGAGACTGCCTTGGGTCATAAGATCTCTGGTTACGGACAAATTCAAGATACTCACCGTACTCGTGGCGAGCTCGTCCATGATTAACTGCGAAGTGGAGGTAGCCATTCCGGAAACCCGGGCCGAAAGCGCAGTTAAATTCTCCGCGATGACATTCATTCCTTCGATTTCCATAGCCGAAACTTTGCTGGCGGTGAGGGTCAACCCGGCCGACAGGGAAACATTGCCCGACTCGTCAAAACTAAACAGGGACGCAATCGCCTGCCCGTCCTCGCCCACGAGCCCGGACTGGTAGCCCTGCTCCACGTAAATCATCACCTGATCCATGCCTGGCCGCCAGGGTTCGAGTGCCTTGCCGATTACCTGCCCGGCGCGCGTGGCTTTCGTGGCCCGTCCCGGCACTGCGGAAGATGTGAGATAATCCCCGGGTTCAATCGGTTCAGAATCCTGCGCGACCTTCACCGGCACGCGGCCATTCAGGGCAATGAGCATGGGGTTGTCTTCCTCGGCAATGTTGTAGCCGATGGAGTTGAAATCGCCGTAGCTGTCCGAGACAACCCCGACAACATTCTTCTGGTATGGCGCGCTGGTCTTTACCAGTTTGGTTACAAATTTGTTGTGCTGGGTTTCCTCAATGAGCTCTGTGCCGACTGCCATGAGATCCCCGTATTCCGCCCCTTCTTCCACCGGATAAATTTCCGCATAGTCAGCGCCCGGCGTAGCTGTGCAGTCGCGCAGTTCATAGACTGTGCCAGCTGTCGGCGAGGTGGCGTTCGCCAAAGAAGAACAAACGCCAGTCGTGCCGCCACTTCCAAGCGTCACCTTTGGTCCGGCTGACGTGCCAGTCGTGCCGGCGTAGATATTTACCACTGTCGCGCCTGTTGAAGAATTGGTGTTGCCAATATTCACAGTCGTAACGCCGCTGTTACCTGTGCCAGTCGTGCCGAGGTTGATGGTATTGGCGTTAGTTCCCGCGGCTCCGGTGCCGATGTTAACAGTCTGCGCGCCCGATGATTCGCCCAGAGTGATGTTGCCAGTCTGCGCCGCACCGCCGATCCTGATTTCGTCCGCAGTCCCGCCCGTGGTGATATTAAGATTAGTTCCTGACGTGGTGGTAAGTCCGCCATTGACCGTCAGCTCTCCCGTAATACGCAGGGTCGAGTCAATTGTGGATGAGGCGGTAACATAGATACCTGCTGCAGTTGTGGTGGGGGTGATCGTGGTCTGTCCTTCCCAGGCTTTCTGCCAAGCCGCCCCGCCCCCGCCCCCGCCGCAACCCGTGCAGCTCGTGACTGTGATCGTGCCGTCAATCGTCAGGGCACGATCGCCTGATCGGTAAATATCCACGTCTCCGCCCACGACCAAGGCCGTGGAAGAGGCCGTGGAAGCCCGGAGGTTAAGCCCGGCTTGTTGGATGGTGAGCATATTGGCCGCCGAGCGGTAGAGCGAGATATCGTTCCCGATCACGAGGGCTGTGGCAGAGGCCGTGGCCCCGGTGAACTGGGAGAGGCCACCGACGTACAATGAATCAGTTGTCGTAGCAGAAATAACCTGTAGCGTGTTCAGGTCCAAGGTCGTGGTGGCATTGAGCCTGGTGTCAAAGGCGTTCGTGAAGCCAGTGCCCGAGAGCGCGTCGGCGATGACCAGGGTGGTGATCGTGCTGGAGGCCGCGTTCACGACAATGCCGGCGCCGGTCGAGGTCGGGCTGAGGATGTTCGTGCCAATGCTCTGCCAGGCGCCG
>CAZMCQ010000001.1:133308-194962 GCA_964565195.1 uncultured Candidatus Saccharibacteria bacterium
GGCGCCGGTCGAGGTCGGGCTGAGGATGTTCGTGCCAATGCTCTGCCAGGCGCCGTTAAACCCGGCGCCCTCGTCTGTGCCGCAGGCCAGGAGGCCCGCGGAGTTGGTGTCAAGCGTGTTGCAGGAGACGAGCCCGTCCACCGTGAGGGCGCCGCCTAAGATGGCCGTGGCGCCCACCAGCCGCGTGGTGCCCACCACCCCCAGGGTGGTCGAGGGCACGGCTGTGCCAATGCCCACGCGGCCCTCATTGGCATTGACCACCAAGGTCTCAGTGTCAATGACCAAAGACCCGGCATTGGTCGTCGAGCTTGATTGGAAATTCAAAGTGTTGGCCGCAGAGCGGAAGATGTTGACGTCGCCGCCGAACACCAAACCTGTCGAGGATGCGGTCGCGCCACTAAGTTGCGTCAGGCCACCAATGTACAAAGAGTCTGTCGTTGTCGCGGCATTGAAAGTGAGTCCGCCGGGCAGGGCCAGCACGCCTGAAGAGTTGATAACCGGAATCTCGCCGGCCGCCGCCGTTTGCGACGCGCTAAAACCGCCGACTGTGCTCGCATTGATGGCAAAGCCGCTGGAAGTAATCTGTTGCCGCGGCGACAAAGTTTCATAGGTTGAGTTGTTGGAAGAAACTTTGACCTGAAGATAGACGGTGTCGTTGTCATTGAAATTGTAAGTCAGCGCGTCCGTATCGCTGCCGATGCTTACGTTGAATACGCCTTCCGTAACTGTAAGGGTGGTTGTCGCTCCGGTTGAGCTAGATGGCCAAAGTTTGGTTCCCGAGCCGACCGTGGCGTTTGTCCAAATCGAAAACTTGAAATAATACGTGCCGGTTAAAAGCGAACCGGAACTATCCGTGAGCCGCCCCTGATAGCTGATGATCTCCGGCACGCCAGTCGTGGCCTGCGCTTCCTGCTTCTGGAGAACCAGCAGCGACAAAACAAAAAGCAAACCGAAAATTCCGGCAAGGACGGCGATAAATTTTTTTATTGATTTGAATTTTTGTTTTTGTCTCATCCGTACTAACTGCTCATAAGCTTTTGAATCAATTCTTTTTTGTATCTTCGGTCTTTTCGTTTGCCTATCCGAATAACTTTAATCAATCCTTCCTTTTCCCAATTCCGAAGGGTATTTGGATGCACGTTCAAAAGGTGGGTCGCATCGCGAATCGTCAGAAGCTCTGGTAATTCTTCAAAAGTCATACCAAAAACCTAGCCGCGGATTTTCGAGCTCGCCTAGACGGTTTCTATTCGATTTTGCTTTTGTTTCTCCCTATTTTCTATTTTTGTTTCGAGTAACGTACCAAAACTTAACATTACTCTATAATCTATTATACCAGATATTTTGAATTTTGTAAAGTCGGTTGGAAATAATCAATCAGGAGATACTTCAGGCGCTCCGCTGGTGGCTGCGGCGCTAATTTTTTTTCATCAAGTTCCCGATAGATGTACCGCGCCCCCGAAGCACCAAGCAACACGTCAGTGCCCAGTCCATCATTGGCCAGAACCTGGCTTTCCATCAAATTCAATTCAAAACTTTTCGGCTGAAGGCGTTCGTAAACCAACTCCACGACTCTCCCCTGCCCCACAAATCCCGGGGTCGGCAAACCGCAGGAAACGATTACTCTCCCCTGCCCGTTGTCAATAATTTTTTCAATAAACAAATTTTGGTCGCAAAAAGAATTGATAGTTTTGATCCCGAGAATTTTCACGGCGGTCGGATCGAAAATAACTATCGTTCGCACCGCGTTGACGGCTATTTCCGGTGAAGAAATTTTCACGATAATTTCGTTTTCGGAAATGGCCAATGACAAAATCGCGCCCGCAAGCGCTTGCGCCGGGCTCGTTATCAAAACAAACATAAAAATTATTAGGAATAAATTTTTCATCGTGGAAATAAAAAATTCGCGAACTGCGAATTTTTGTTTTTGTTTAGAATAAGGGGGTCCCCCGAAAAATCGCAAGATTTTTTGAGTTCTATTCTGGTGGGCGGTGAGGGACTTGCACCCCCGAAGACCAAAAGGTCGGCACGTTTACAGCGTGCTGGCTTTGCTGCTCACCCAACCGCCCGTGGAGCCGGAGAGAGGAATCGAACCCCCAACCTTTGCTTTACAAAAGCACTGCTCTACCGTTGAGCTACTCCGGCGAAAAGATATCATACTCTTAAATTTTTAAAACTTCAACTGCATCAACTTCTCGCGCGCGAGGTGGTTCGTGGGCTCGAGCTGCAGGATTTTTTCCAAAATCAGCTCCGCCTCCTCGCGATCCTTCTTTTTCACGAGCGCCTCGGACAGCACCATCAGAAAATGCGTATTCTCCGGCTCGAGCTCCGCTGCCCGCCGGTAGTTCAGGATCGCTTCTTCCAGGTGCCGTTTGGCTTCGAGCGTAAGCCCGAGATTCAAATAACGCGCGGCCACTTCGGGGGCAAGCGCGATGGCCTGCTCATAGGCCTCAATGGCCTGGTCATAAAGCTTCTGGGTATGCAGCGCCTGCCCCAGATTGGAAAAATAATTATCCGAGTCCGGAAATTGCCGCGCGAGATACCGGTAAGTTTCAATCGCATCATCGTGTTTCTTCTGAAGCATATAGAGTTTGCCCAAACCCTCATAGGCGCGACGGCTGTCCGGTTCTTTTTCAATGGCGCGGATGAACTGCCGCTCGGCTTCGTCAAAATCCCCGCGCGCGAGACTCGCCTCGCCTCCCGTGAGATACACATCCTGCGGGCGCTTCTTGGGCAAATGAATCCTGGGCAAATTCCTGGGCAGGCGCTCAAGCAGGCGGTACTTCGGGAGCCCCTTCACCTCCAACACAAAATGCCAGAGCTTTCGTGCCAAGCTTTGCAAAGCCGGCCAAAAACGGGATCGAACAAATTCCCGAAAATGCTCCGGCCACTCGGCGAGGTTGGTCTTCCCTGACCGGCGCAAGACAATGAAAATCATGCCTCCGATGGATAAAACAATAAGTAATGGAGAAAGAAATGACATCACTCTCCCAAAACGTAGCGGGTAAACCGCCGAATTTGGATATTTTCGCCAATGATGGCAATCTTCTGGTTCACGAGGTCCTGAACTTTAATGCCGGGGTCGCGCAGGAAGGCCTGGGCGAGGAGTTCATTCACGTCCTGTGGCGCCTCGGCGGCAATGTGCAGCGCCAGCTCATGCACGAACTTTTTGAAATCTTCGTTCCGCGCCACAAAATCCGTCTCGCAGTTCACTTCCAGGATCACGCCGATCCGGCCGTCGTGAAGATAAGTGTCAATTAGCCCCGCTTGGGCCGCGCGTTCGGCTTTCTTCTGCGCTTTCTTAATTCCTTTTTGCTTCAGGATCTCAAGAGCTCTCTGAACATCACCGCCTGCCTCCGCCAACGCGGCTTTTGCGTCCATCATGCCCGCGCCCGTCTGGTCGCGCAGCATCTTAACATCTTTGGCGCTAATTTTTAGATTCATCTTGTTTCTCTTCAATAATGGGCGCGCCCGCCAAAGCGGGAGCGACGGCGGGATGATTTTTGCCGTCCACGATTGCTTCGCTTACGAGCTTGGCCATGAGCGCAATGGCCTTGATGGCGTCGTCATTGGACGGAATAGGATAATCAACCATCGCGAGACTGGAATTGGTGTCCACGAGTCCGATCACCTTGATGCCCGTGGTATGCGCCTCTTTCACGGCGATCCTGTCATGCCCGACATCCACGACGAAGATCGCCTCGGGAAGTTTTTTCATGGTTTTGATACCTTCAAAAAGTTTTTCGAGCTTCTCGATTTCGCGTTCCATCAGCAGCCGCTCTTTTTTAATGTACTTCTGCGCGAGCTCCCCGCTCTCCTTGAGGCGGGCAAGCCGTTCCAATTTGCGGATCGTCTTCTGAATGGTTTTGTAATTGGTAAATGTCCCCCCTAACCAGCGGATCGTAACATAGGGCATGCCGCAAGCAGCGGCGGCTTTTTTTACTTCCTCCTTGGCCTGGCGCTTGGTGCCGACGAACAGGATCGTGCCGCCGCGTGCGGCGATACCGCGCGCGTAATCAAGCGCTTTTTGCAATTGCTCAAGCGTCTTTTCCAAATTGATGACGTGCACGCTGTTGCGCGTGGTGAAGATGTACTGCTTCATCTTCGGGTTCCAACGCGAAGAGAGGTGCCCAAAATGCACCCCCGCCTCCAGTAATTCTTCTATGGTTGGCTGACTCATTGTCTCCCTTGGTACCTCTTCTTTCTTCAACTTGCTGATGATCCGCGCAAAGCTCGCAAGCTCGAGGCGGACAGGGTTCAACAATCGGAAAGAATGAGTGATTAAATTAAAGCAATATCAATCTTACTGCAATCCCCGCCCCTTGTCAATCCTGCCAAAGTCTGTTATTATTTCCAAGCAATGAAGGAAAATATCCATCCAACCTATTTCGCGGACGCCAAAGTGATCTGCGTCTGCGGTAACACTTTCGAGACCGGCTCCACCAAGCAGGAGCTCCATGTTGAGATTTGCTCCAACTGCCACCCCTTCTACACCGGCAAACAAAAGCTCGTGGATACGGCCGGCCGCGTCGAGAAATTCCAGAAACGCGCGAGCGCGACAGTTCTGAAACGCATCTCCAAGAAAGCCAAACTGGCCAAAAAAGAGGCCAAACGCGCCGCCGCCAAAGTAGAAAAATAACCGAGTACGAACTACTAATCAGTGCGAACCTGCGAACGGGTTCGTAGATTCGTAAAAGTTCGTAGTTCGTACTTTGGCATATGAACAACCAATACAACGCCATTCTAAAAGAATACGCAGACACCCAAAGCCAGCTCGCCAGTACACGTGATCCGGCGAAATTGAAGCTGCTTGGCAAAAAGCAGGCCGAGCTGGCGCCGAAAGTGGAAAAAATAAACGAGCTTCTGACTTTGGAAAAGCAACTGGCTGAAAATGAGAAGCTCCTCGCCACTGAAAAAGACGAGGAATTACTAAAAATTGCCAGGGAAGAATGCGAAACTTTAAATTCCAAATTCCATATTCTCGATTCCGAACTAAAGAATCTATTGTTGCCCCGCGATCCCATGGATGAGCATGACACGATTATGGAAATCCGTTCTGGCGCCGGCGGCGACGAGGCCGGCCTGTTTGCGGCCGAGCTTTTTCGCGCCTACCAAAAATACGCGGAGGGCATGAGCTGGAAAACGGGCTTGATCTCCTCAAACCGCAGCGATGTCGGCGGCTTTAAAGAAATTATTTTTGAAGTCTCCTCTTCCCCTTCCTCTCCCCTCGCGGGAGAGGGCAGGGTGAGGGGGGTATACGGCAAATTGAAGTATGAATCCGGCGTGCACCGCGTGCAGCGCGTCCCGGAAACCGAAAAAGCCGGCCGCGTGCACACCTCCACTGTTACCGTGGCCGTGCTGCCGGAAGTGGAAGAAAAGGATGTTGAGATAAATCCAAAGGATTTAAAGATCGAGGCATCCACTTCGCAAGGCGCGGGCGGGCAGTCAGTGAACACGACTTATTCGGCGATCAAAATCACGCATACCCCGACTGGCATCACGGCGCAGTCCCAGGATGAGCGCTCGCAGACCCAAAACCGCGAAAAAGCCCTGCAAGTGATCCGTGCGCGCGTTTACGAATACGAACAGCAAAAACGCCAGAAAGAACTGCGCGAAAAACGGCTCTCGCAGATTGGCACCGGCGACCGCTCGGAAAAGATCCGCACCTATAACTTCCCGCAGGACCGCGTCACTGACCACCGGATCAATGAGTCCTGGAGCCAGATCAGCGCGATAATGGAAGGCAAACTGGAACCGATTATCAGCGCGCTCGCGGCGGAAGATAAAAAAAGAATTCTGGAGCAGGCAAAATGAGATTGCTTCGCTGGCGCTCGCAAAGACTGTCATTGTGAGGACTCCGACCCAGGTCGGAGGACGAAGCAATCCCATGACTATAAAAGAAGCTCTCAACTTGCCCAAAAACCTCGATCCTGAGGTTTTGTTGGCATTTGCACTAAAAAAGGACCAGTCCTTCCTTTTCGCCAATCCCGACAAAAATCTTCCTCCAATTCTTTATTCCAAATTCTTAATTCTTGTCCGGCGGCGAAGTCGCGGCTGGCCCGTCGCCTATCTCACCGGCCACAAAGAATTCTTCGGCCTGGATTTCAGAGTCAGTCCCAATGTCTTGATCCCTCGCCCCGAAACCGAACTGCTCGTGGAGCTGGCCCTCGGACTTCTTTCACCCTCCCCTAACCCCTCCCCTCAAGGGAGGGGAAATAAAAAAAATAATTCCTCCCCCTTGAGGGGGGAGGCTAGGAGGGGGTGGAATGTAATCGACCTCGGCACTGGCTCCGGCAACATCATCACCTCCCTCGCTGTCATTCTGGAGCGAAGCGATAGAATCCCGGATCTCAAATTCTTCGCCACCGACACTTCAACCGCGGCTCTCAAAGTCGCCAAAGCCAACGCCCGCCGCCACGGCGTCGCGAAAAAAATAAAATTTATTCAAGGCAACCTTCTCGCGCCTCTCACGTTGAACAATTCTATGGAATCGTTCCCAACGCTAATTATCGCCAATTTGCCATATCTGACCAAAAGCCAACTCCATGAGCCGTCCATCAGACACGAACCGAAATCAGCACTCTTTGGTGGCAAGGATGGTCTCAAATATTATCGCGAACTCTTCAAACAACTCACCCCCACCCAGCCTCCCCCCTCAAGGGGGAGGAAAAAAGAAAAAATTCCCCTCCCCTTGTGGGAGGGGCTGGGGGAGGGGTTTACCCTCCTTCTCGAACACGACCCCCGCCAAAAACCAAAATTAAAAGGCCTTGTGAAACTCTACCTCGCCGAAGCGAAAGTAAAATTCCACAAGGACCTGTCTGGCCGCTTCCGCGTCGCGGAACTAAATTTTTGACATTCCTGTCAATGCCTGCTAATGTAACTTATGGACGCCAGATTTAGAGAAGGCCTCACTTTTGACGACGTACTCCTTGAGCCGCGCAATGCGGGAGTGGTCAGAAGCGGGGTCATTTTGAAATCCAAACTCACAAAAAAGTTATCACTTGATATCCCGATCCTTGCCGCGGCCATGGACCGCGTGAGCGGGCCGGAGATGGCTATCGCGCTTGGCAAACTCGGCGGTCTCGCTGTGCTGCATAGAAATTGTTCCATCAAAGAGCAACTGGCAATGGTCCAGAAAGTAAAAAGGGCGAAAGTGATGATTGCCACGGCCGTGGGGCCAGCTGATATGGAACGCGCGCTCGCGCTGGACAAGGCTGGAGTTCAAGCGATTGTCGTGGACACTGCGCACGGCCACAGTTTGCGCGCCGTCAAGAGTGCCAGAGAAATTAAACGCAGAATAAAAGCACAATTAATATTTGGAAATGTCGGGACTGCCGAAGGCGCGCGCGAGGCCGCGAAATTCGCGGACGCGATCAAGGTCGGGATTGGCCCAGGCTCGATCTGCACGACGCGCGTGGTGGCCGGTATCGGCGTTCCCCAGCTTACGGCTGTAATGGACTGTGTCGCTGTTGCCAGTAAATTTAAAATTCCGGTCATCGCGGACGGCGGCATGCGCTACTCCGGCGACATTGTCAAGGCACTCGCTGCCGGCGCCTCCGCAGTAATGCTCGGAAGCATGCTCGCGGGCACAAAAGAAGCGCCCGGAAAATTAGTTAAGATCAAAGGCGAGCTCTACAAAGAATACCGCGGCATGGGCAGCTTCGGCGCCATGCAAAGCGGCAAATCTAGGGATCGTTACGAGCAGAAAAATTCCAAAGTGATCGTGCCGGAGGGCGTGGAAGCGCTTATTAAATACAAAGGTCCAGTCGCGGATGTAATATTTCAAATCATCGGCGGCCTGCGAAGCGGCATGAGCTACATCGGTGCCGAAACAATTGCCGCGATGCCGAAGCAGGCGCGCTTTATTCGCATTACGAACGCGGGATTGCGTGAAAGTCATCCTCATTCGATATTGATCAGTAAAAAAGCACCGAATTATTGAATAATGAAAAAATAAAAAATCAAAATGGAAAATGACAAAGAAAAATTTAAAAATGAATTTAAGAAGAGATTATATAATTGGGTTCTTCGTTTAATTAAATTTATTGATAAATTACCAAAAGATAATGTCTGCAATGTTATTGGAAAACAATTATTGAGAAGTGGAACTAGCGTACTTGCTAATTACATCGAAGCTGGGGCGGCCAGTTCGAAGAAGGATTTTACTAATTTTTTTCACCATTCACTCAAATCGGCAAATGAATCCAAAATGTGGTTAACTTTATTAAGAGATACGAACAAAGGCGATCCTAATGAATTGAAAGCATTACTAAACGAATTAGTGGAAATTGCAAACATTCTAGCTTCAAGTATTCTGACGCTTAAAGGAAAGAAATTTTGAATTTTTACATTGTAATTTTTATTTTTTATATTTAATTTTTAAATTAATCCCTTGCCCCGCAAAACTTCCATTCCTCGCGCGGAACTCCATACGCACCTCGGGTCCTCCGTGGACCCCGCGATCTTGTGGTCTATCGCGAGCCGGCAGGGCATCAAGCTGCCGACGAAAAATTACTGGGACTTTGAGGATATGATCACCATGTCCGGCACGGAAAAAAACAAAAATGTTGATGAGATGCACGATAAATTTTTCTACTGGACCGAACTTATCCAGTCCTCGCCGGAAGCCATTCAGGAATCAGTCAAAAGCGTGATCGGCGGCGGCTACCGGAAGTGCAACATCGTCCTGCAGGAGCTGCGCTTCAACCCGATGTTTAGAAACCGCGGCGGCGAACGGGATCTGGACCATATCATTATGTCCGCCATCTGGGGCCTCGATCAGGCGATTCTGGAATATCCGCAGGTGAAAGGCGGGATTATTCTGATGGTGGAACGAACCCAATCGCTTGCTCAGGGGGAAATTATTTTCAACAAGGCGATTAAATACAAAAACCGCGGCATCGTCGGCGTGGACATCGCGGGGCCGCAGCGAAAAACGTTTTCCGTAAAAAACTACCGGCCGCTTTTTGAAAAGGCGCGAAGGGCCGGGCTGGGCATCACTGTCCACACCGGCGAGGAGGGAGATTTGGACGAAATGCGCTATATCGTGAGGCACATCAAACCCGAACGCATCGGCCACGGCGTCAAAGCGGCCAAAGACAAATCGCTCATGGCCGATCTCGTAAAAAACAATATCATTCTGGAAATTTGTCCGACCTCCAATCTTCGGAACAGCGTCCTGAAAAATACCGGCGAGCTGAAAAACGTGCTCCAGACTTTTCTCAAAAATAAAGTTAAATTCACCATCAACACCGACGGCCCGGAAATGTACCGCACCAACGTCCACAAAGAACAGGAGTTCCTGCGCAAAAACGGGATCCTGAATGCCAAACAGATCGCGCAGTGCAACCAGTGGGCGTTCGAAGCATCTTTTATAAAAAACGGCTAATTTCTATTATATTTCGCGAAGCAAATTTCTATCAATTTCTTACGACAATAGAGATTAATTGAAACTCATAGAAATTAGATAGAAACTTTTTGTAAGTTGATGATATACGTATTAGATTACGGTTCCCAATACTCACACTTAATCACCCGCCGCATTCGCGAGCTCGGCGTGTTTGCCGAACTCGTGCCTCACAACTTTCCGCTCGCCAAATTAAAAAAAGCCGCCGGCATTATTTTATCCGGCGGGCCGCAGAATCTCTCGGCATCGAATGCGCTGCGGATTGACAAGACGGTTTTCAATCTGGGAATTCCGATATTGGGCATCTGCTATGGTATGCAGCTTTGCGCCTACGAGCTCGGCGGCCGCGTCAAGGCCGGGCGCAAACGTGAATATGGGCCGACCGAAATTGCAATAAAAAAGCCCGGCAAACTTTTTGCCGGGCTTGCCAAAAGGCAGGATACCTGGATGTCGCACGGCGACCAGGTTGTAAAATTGCCCAAAGGGTTTGTCGGCATCGCCAGTTCCGAAAATTGCCGCTTTGCAGCCATGGCTGACGAGAGCCGCAAGATTTATGGCCTCCAGTTTCACCCCGAAGTCATTCATACCCGGAATGGTATGAAAATTCTGGAAAACTTTATTGCGCTTACCGGCGCGAAACAAGAGTGGTCAATGCAGGACTTCGTAAATGATACGGTCGGCGCAATTAAAAAGCAGGTCGGCGCAAACCGCGCGATTTGCGCCCTCTCCGGCGGCGTGGATTCCGCTGTGGCCGCCGCGCTGGTCGGCCGGGCGATCGGGAACAGATTAACTTGTATCTTCGTTGACACGGGACTGATGAGATCGGGAGAAATTGAAGGAATCAAGGAGACATTCACACCCCCACCTAACCTCCCCCATCAAGGGGGAGGAAAAACAAAAAAACCATTCCCTCCCCTTGAGGGGGAGGGTAAGGGAGGGGTGAAACTAAAAATTGTCGACGCCCGGGAGGGCTTTCTCGCCGCCCTCAAAGGCGTCACTGATCCTGAACAAAAACGCAAAATCATCGGCGAACTGTTTATCCGCGTTTTTGAGGCTGAAGCACGGAAACTCTCTGCGGGGAGACGTCGGGTTAACTTCCTCGTTCAGGGTACGCTCTATACAGACGCGATCTCCTCTGGCGTCTCCGTGGGCAAAACCGCGGCCGTCATCAAATCCCACCACAACGTCGGCGGCCTGCCGAAAAAATTCGGCTTCAAACTCATCGAACCGCTGCGTGAGCTTTACAAAGACGAGGTGAGGCAAATTGGCAAGATTCTGGGCTTGCCAAAAGCTATTGTGGAACGGCAACCCTTTCCCGGGCCAGGCCTGGCGGTCCGGATCATCGGCGAAGTTACGGAAGAAAAACTCGAGCTCCTGCGCGCGGCGGACGCGATTGTCCGCGATGAAATAGAAAAGAGCGGGCAAGATGTCCAGCAGTATTTTGCCGTGCTGCCGTCAATCATGTCCGTGGGCGTGCAGGGCGACGCGCGCACCTACGGCCACCCCATCATCGTCCGCGCCATCACGACGAAGGATTATATGACCACGCACTGGGCCAAACTCCCCTACCAAACTTTGGAAAAAATTTCCGTGCGCCTCACCAACGAAATCCGCGGCATTAATAGGGTCGTTTATGACATAACCTCCAAACCGCCCGCCACAGTCGAGTGGGAATAATTTATTTATTTCCAGCTTGCCGTGCCGTGCTGGTCGAGGATCGCAAACCAGGTTGGCCCGCGGGCGAGGGCGATCTTTGTGCCGTCGGCGTCAAGAAGTTCCAGCGGCGCGTCAGACGAAATTTTTCGCCAGCGCGCGGAAATAAATTGTCCGTCGCGAAACACCACGGCGCGGCCGGAGCCGAGATCCTCTAGGTCGATGGTCAAAAGTTTCTGATCGATTACCGTGCTTTCCGTGTACATCACCACGACATTTTTTGCCGCGATTTGTTGACCGTTCAGTGCGTCCTTATGCGACTTGCCGGCCAGGGTGCGCAGATAACTTTTTGTCGCCGGGTCATAGTCATACCGCGCGCTGAAAATATCAAAGCTAAAGTCTATGGCAATCATTTGCGCGGTGCTCGAGGCACTCCCTAAATCCCGGCTCTCCCCTGCTTTTAAAATCTCCCAGCCGATTTGCGGCTCCTCGATCCTCCACCCCTTCCGAGAAGCAAATTCATTCAAAAGCGCGCTCGAGGTATAGAGATTATGCGGCGCAGCGCGAGAGTTGTCCCGCCAGAAATATTGCTCATTATAAAACTCATTAACATCTTTCAAATTCGCCGAGACCGAGATCTGCTCGAGCGCCTCTTCTGATCCGCCCGAGTGCGCGAACACCGCGCCCATGCCTTCGGCCCAGTTGAGATAATACGGCCGCGCCGAGCGCACCGGCCCGATGCGCGACACATCACTGGATTGAAACAGCGCCAGCATCCGCGTAATACCTCCTTCGGTGACAGTCTCAAAAACCGTGTCAGCAAGCGATAACCCGTATTGCGGTCGCGCTTCCGGCGAATTTTCAATCATCACGCCGACGAGCGGCCGCAGCGGCGGCAGTTCCTCGGCCATCGCGGCGCTTGGCACTGCCGGTGTCGGGAAAAGCTTATCAAAAAAATCAGGATACCACAGGAAGTATCCCAATACGGCGGCGATGCCGATGAGCAAAATTACAAGCGAAAATTTAGCCCGCTTCATTCGATTTTCTTCTCAGGCTTCGCCGGCTTTTCCGCCTCTTTGACCGGTTGTTCTTTGGCAACTTCTTTCCCCTCTTCCCCTTCTTTGACAGGCGCTTCGCCTTCTTTCGCTGCCATCTCCTCAATCGCTGCCTTTTCCGCTTCCGCAGTCGGTTTGGCGAGCTCCTCAAGCTCGGCTTCACTGCGCGGCGCCTGAATAGTGACGATGACATCCTCGCCGTGCGTCAAAATCTTCACGGCGTCTGGCACTTTGAGCTCGCTTACGCGCACGAGTTCGTCAAAATTTTTGAGGTTGTCAATATTTACCTCAATAAACTGCGGAAGTTCCGCAGGCAATGCCTCGACCTCGACTTCCGTCAGATTTTTCACCGATACCCCGCCCTGTTCCTTGACCGCCGGCGAGACGCCGACAAAGTGCAGCGGCACTTTGGCGTGAATCTTCCGCGTGAGATCCACTTCATAAAAATCCACGTGCACCGGCACGTCTTTCATAAAATGTTTCGCCACGTCGTGAATCAAAACTTTTTTCTGCGGCTGCCCCTCGATCGCAAGCGAAATCAGAGTATTCTCCCCGGCCTTGCGATAAACTTTGGCAAACTCGCGCGCCGAAACTTCCAAAGGGGTGGTCTCCTTGCCGCGCCCATAAACCACAGCGGGAAGAGAGCCACTCTTTCGTAATTTCTCATTTTGCTTGCCGAAAGCCGTTCTGGGTTTAGCGCTAATTACTAATTCCATATCTGTTCAAAAATAATATCAAACAAACATCTCTCCGTCAATCGCGCACCGGGCGATAATAAAAAACGGCTCCCCGATCGAAATCGAGGAGCCAATGCCGAGACATTAATGATAAAGGCCACAAAGGGCCAAGACGTTATTAGTCTCGGAAACTGGCGAGCGCTGTCGGACAGGTGTCAGAAAGGCGCAACAGCCATTAGCGTTCCAGTCCTAAGCGCTCATATATCACAGGAGGCGACAGAGATGTTTAAGGATAAACCAACGCTGCTTCAGTCGCCCCCGCAAGCAGAAGAAGTTCCTATCTGCTCGCAACCTTTACTCTCCGAAAGCGGTCTCTTGCCCTTCGCAGTTCTATCTGCGGAGCATTCTTATAAATCAGGGAGTCAAGACCTTGGGCTATCTCCCGCGGTTTGGGAAAGAGCACCTCGGGCTTCAGGAACTGACGGTAGGACCAGTCATACCCTTTGGCATAACCTAAGGCCTGCCTGACCCGATCTTTTGCTTCCGGAGAAATCGTGAGCACGGAGTTTCTAAAGGCCTTATCGAGAAGGGCCTTGAAATTGCGGCCCACCAGCAAAAGATGAAAGATCGCCGCGATCCCTGGAGAGCGGCGCAGGAAATAAAGCCTAGGGTCATTCCACTCCTGCGGCCAAATCTCTTTTGCCACATTCATTATACAAACCAGGACACGAAACTGCTGTTCCTGACCCAATGCGCGAATGGCTGAATGAGGGGATGAAGCTACCTGCCGCAAATCCCGCATAATTCCGCTGATGTTGATAATACCCAAAGTCTGTTCTCGCAACATTTGGGCAGGCGGGATTTTTCCCAGAAGCGGTTCAAGCTTTGAAGCATCCTCTCCTTCGGGTTGTCGCCTCGAAGCACGCTCTTCCAAAAAGATCAAGCCCCGCAGCGGTGAACCCGGCTCGGTCGCGAGTCGTTTGCCAATCCCGTAAGCGAGTTTACTGATCGGGTCAGTAAATAAATCGCCTCGATCCTGAATCTGCAAAACCAAATGAGTGTCCAGTTTTAACCGCTTGAGCTGCTGGATAAAACGGCGAAGCCGTTCCTGATAGGATGTGTTCAGGGTCGCGGTGACTTTGAACTCCCAACGATCACGTTCTTCGGAAGTCAAAAGATGGAGACTCGCAAGTCGGTGTTGGCCATCGTCCACCAAAAGATACGCATCGCCCTCGCGGTGAAGAGTTTGACGCTTTTGATCAAGCCGCCAGCTCCCCCGCAGGTCGCCAAGAATCGGTTCGGCAAAACTTGCATTTGATCCGCGCATAAACTCAACCATCTGTTGCACGTGGCTATAATTGAGTTTGCGCTCCACGCCTTTCTCTACCTCGTTGAACCGCTCCACCCTGGCTAATGACATGAGCTCTTCCGCCTTTACCACGAAAGTGAAAAGTTCACTGCCGGGCTGTCCTTCTCGGATGTAGTGATACTCAAACATTTCTCCTCCTAATGGTTTGATAAAATCCTCTTTCGGCATAATAGCCATGAGGATACGCCATTGATTTATCGAGCGCTTTGATACTCGCTCATAAGGATTACCCACAAAAACGCAAGTCTTAGCGCCCGATTTAATAATCTATTTGAAAAATCATCTTTTGTCAATAAAAAACCCCGAACCAGTAATGAAACCGGTTCGGGGCAAGTAGCGCCACCGAGGCCAAAGGAAAAACCAAGCGAAAGTAAGGCGCTCCTTATGCCGAAACAGGACACAATAAGGATTAACCAGTCCCGTGCAAGTTTCGACAAACTGGCGAGCGCTTTCGGACATGAGCTGGCAAGGATTAACCACCGCCGGCTAAGTCCTAAGCGCTCATAGCTCGTTGCTCGTCCATCAGTCCCTCAAACCGGCGCCATTCATTCCAGATATACTGCAGGAACTTCTGGCCGAGCCAGCGCAAGGCCCGCTTGCGAGCGATCACTGGTATTCCCTTGTAAGGTTCCGGAAGGGTCGGCTCCTTGATGCCGCGCGCCATCTGTTCGGCTCTGGTCTGCTCCACGAAAGTCGTAAAGCTTCCCAGAGTCATGTCAGCAGGGACCTTGCCTTCCTGTTTGCGTTGCCCGAGCAGCTTCTCTATCTCGCGGCCATAACGCCACTCCAGATGCTGCTTCCAGGGATCATTTGGGGGATTGGTATTCACCTGAAAGGTAAAATACCAGACCCCCTGCTGAAAAACGTGATCCCAGTTCGCGCGCTGGCCTTTGGTCGGTTTGGGAGCGACCCAATTGCCGTTTGATCTCACCAGATGGTAGCCGGCAAAGGCCTTAAGCTTCTGGAAAGTCGGAAAGCGTCTGATATCCATAATGGAGGAGATGAGATATCCAGCGATGCCGGCCGCGCATCCTGATTTGCGCAACGGCGCAAAAACCGCCTGATAGAGTGGCAGTTCTTCGAGTTGCACCTCCAGAGCGGTCTTCAGCTTGGACTCGAGGCTCTTGTAAAATTTGACTGCCATCCCTGTTTTAGGATCAAGTTCGGCCTCGACCTGCTCCTCGGCCGGCAGCGTTTCCAAGACAGACTCAATCGCTTCCTGGATCACGGGCAAATTGCCAATCCCGCCGAAATATTCTAGGTCTTGCTGGAGATGCCGCAGCCGGTTGGCCGTGGCGATGCGGATTTTCCGCTGCACAGTCCAGTACATCCGCGTGAGTAGTCTCACTCGCAGATAGCGCTCGTCTTCCAATTCGCGGAATGGATAAAAAAGTTCCGGATTAGAAAGCGCATGCTGACAGAGAATCGAGGCCGCGCTGTCTATTTTCGCGCCGACCTTTCCCTCTTCATGGCGCTGGCGCTTCTGTTCGTCGGAGATGATCCAGGTTGGAAGCCGCAGCAGTTTTATACCGCGCTTTGCAGCAGCCAGACAAAAACGGTCATTCTGACCGCCGAGCTCGGTGAAAACAATGTCATCCGCCTGAAGCTGTTCCAGAAAGCTATTTGTCGACATATTGGCCGCAAGCTTTGACTTTCTTGCTTTTGCTGCGCCGATGCTGAAAATCCCTGTCTGTTTGGCGCCCTTGCCGCCTGCAAGCTCAATGCGCCGCGGTTGTTCACTGCCTTGCCAAGCGTAAACTTCGCTGCCGCCGACTGGTGCATAATCAACTGCGTAATTCATAATCCTCCTTCGGTCAAGTCCTTTGTAGGACACGTTTTTTGTACAAGGAAATGGCAGAACGTCTGCCACTCCAACGCGCTATTGTATTATTTTTCCAGAATAATGTCAACCCAAAGAAAAGGGAGCACCACCAGGGCCGAAGGTTAAAAAACCAAACGGAAGTAAGGCGCTCCCCTTTAAGCTGAGAACATCGGACGACAAGGATAAACCATGCCCAGACAAGTCTCAGCTAAACTGGCGAGCGCTTTTGGACATGCCTTTCTAGGGAATTCACCAGCCAAATGAAAGTCCTAAGCGCTCATAAACTTGACGGTGCTTGAGGGGAAGGGAGGGTGATATTATTCCGCGCAAGCCCGGCACCCTTGCCCGCGCTGGATTTTTGCCTAAGCCCTCTTTTTGTTGAGGACTCGTCAGCAGCCCCCGCCGGCCACGATAATGTTCGTGTGGCAGCTCTTGGCTTATGAGGCCAAGGTCACCTGCCGCTTCGCCCGTCAGGCGAAATTCCCCCCGAAGCAACCAATCCATCGGCCTGCGACAGCTCTGGCAACGCACCAGAACAATCTCCAAGAGGGATCTCTTAAACCCCCTTGCACCGATGAATACCATAATCTCCTCTTTTGCGAAATAAATAATACTCCATATCCCAGTCCCGGTCAATGTTACCCAAACCGCACGCCCGCGGATTGCCGCGAGATGTTTTCGAGGATGCCGACGAGCCAGAAGTTGATGACGAGCGATGAGCCGCCATAACTTAAAAACGGCAGCGTGATGCCGGTCACGGGCAGGAGGCCGAGGTTCATGCCGACATTGATGGCGGCCTGGGCGAACAGCAGGGAAAAAATGCCGGCCGCGAGCAGGCGCCCGAACAGATCGCGCGAGGATTCCATAATGCGCAAAATCCGCAACAAAGCATAGCCCAGAAGCAGCAGCACGAGTCCGCCGCCCAGGAGCCCGAGCTCCTCCACGGTGGAGGCGAAAATAAAATCCGTCTGCCGCTCCGGCAGAAACCGCAGCTGCGACTGCAGGCCCCGCGCAAGCCCGGTGCCGGTGAGGCCGCCCGAACCGATGGCCACCTGCGATTGGATCACATTGTAACCGCGTCCCAGCGGATCGGCTCCCGGATCAAGGAAACTGCGGATGCGATCCTGCTGGTAGGGAGCGAGAAACAACTGCCAGGCTACGGCGGCCAAGATGAGAAACCCCGCCACAAGATACAAAAAATACCGCCGCGGCATACGGCTTCCCACCATCATCCCGGTCCAAACCGCAAGGTGCACGAGGGCCGAGCCGAGATCTGGCTGCAGCATAACGAGCACCACCGGAATCGCGACGAAGGCCGCTGACCAGACGAGATAGCGAAATTTCTGCAAACCCAGCCCGCGCCCTTCGATAAATTTCGCGAGGATGACGATCAGGGCAAATTTTGAAAACTCGGCCGGCTGAAAATTGAACAAACCGAGATCGAGCCACCGCGTCGCGCCCTTGACGGTAAGCCCAAAGAACAGAACTGAAATCAGCAGCAAAACCGCGAGCCCGTACAGCCAGCTCGCCGCTTTTTTGAACGCGCGGTAGTCAAACGTACCCAAAAAAAAGAAACCCGCAAGGCCGAGGGCGAGCGCCAGCGCCTGCCGCACCGCGAGCCCGCGCTGTGGCTCGCCCGAGAGGCCAGTGGAGTAGATCATCATGAGCCCGACGAGACTCAAAATGATGAGCGAGACGAGGAGGGGCGAATAGAAATAATTAGCGAGGAGGAATTTTCTCGGCATCGGGAAGCACCAGATCAGGATCTAAAAGATTGACTTCGGCCGAGACCTGAATTTCCCCGAACGAAGAGAAATTGACCGGCCAGAGCATGCGGAAATAACGGCTCTCCTGGGGCTCCAGATCATCGCGCTGCGTGGCGTTAACCGCCAAAATGTTCTGATTGGCCTTGTCAAACACCAGGGCCTGGACGTCCACCTGGCGGATGCCGAAACTGCTCTGGTTTCTGACCAAACCCTCCACAAAAAAATTGCCTTCCGCGGTTACGCCGGTATTTTTCTGCAAAATCTCCAAAATGACATCGCGACGCGGCGCCAGCTTGGTCCAGTGCACTTTGCTGATCTCGAGTCTGATGCCGGCCGGCGAGCCTGCGAACTCCAGACGCGGCTCGACCACAAACTTGCTCTGGCCAGGCAGCAGGTAGGTGCTGCCGGCGGAGACGGGCAGCTCGGCATTGCCGCTGCCGGACACCACGAAGCGATAGTCGATCTGCCGCGCGGCAATCTCGGGATTCGGGTTGACGATCTGCGCGTAGGCCGAAAAGACTCCGCGCTGGACCGGCAAGACCTCGCTCTGCACAACTCTGATGTCCTGCGCGAGATAGGGCTGCGCCACGAGCGGCAGGCGCGGGTTTCGGCTGATCGCGGCTGCCGTGAACTGCTGCCGCAAAACCAAAGCGAGCGGCCAGGCGGCGAGCAACACAAACAGGAGGGCCCAAAACCAGAGCTTGCGCGAGCTCTGCAGCTGTTCGTAAAACGACTGGAAAAAATGTTGCTCTTTGTATTTGAACTCTTCCTGCGGAGGGAGAATATCCATATTGGTTTTAGTGCTTATCTTCATTATAATACAAATATATGAACGAGCCGAATTTCACCCACCTGCACGTGCATTCGCACTACTCCCTGCTCGACGGGCTGCCCAAAATCCCGGAGCTTGTGGATGCGGCCAAAACTCTCGGGATGGCGGCGCTGGCGCTCACGGACCACGGCGTGCTCTACGGCGCGATTGAGTTTTACAAAACTGCCCGTCGCGCCGGCCTCCGGCCGATTCTCGGTGTGGAGGCGTATGTCGCGCCAACAAGCCGCCATGCCAAAAGCGGACGCGCAGACGCGGACTATTACCACCTCGTGCTGCTTGGCCGCGACGAAGAGGGCTACCGCAATCTTCTGAAGCTGGTCACGGCCAGCCACCTTGAGGGTTACTATTACAAACCGCGGATTGACAAAGAGCTGCTGGCAAAACACTCCGCCGGCCTCATCGGCCTCTCCGGCTGCCTGCGCGGGGAGGTGAACCTCGCCCTGCAGGCAGGCAACTTTGCGCAGGCGAAAAAATCGGCCCGGGAATACGCCGAGATCCTCGGGGCGGATAATTTTTATCTGGAACTCCAGCGCAACATCAAAGACGAGCCGCTGCAGGAAAAGGCCAATGCCGCGCTTATCGAACTTGGCAAAGAACTGGCTTTGCCGCTGGTTGCGACCAATGACGCCCACTATTTGCATTCAGATGATGTCGAGGCCCAGGATATTATGGTTTGCGTGGGCACGGGCCGGACCGTCAATGAGGCTGACCGCCTCGATATGCGCGGCGCGGACCTCTCCCTAAAAAGCGGCGAGGAGATGGCCAAACTGTTCGCTGACACTCCCGAGGCAGTGAGCAATACCGTTAAAATCGCCTCGCGGTGCGAGCTCGAACTCCAATTGGGTAAGCGCTATTTTCCGAAATTCGAGACTGGCAGTGAAACTCCCGAGCAGCACCTGGAAAATCTGGTCCTCGAGGGTTTGCGCGAAAAAATCGGTGATCCCCTGCCGAAGGAGATCCTGGAACGTGCCGAACATGAAATTCGGACAATTTCAAAAACTGGCTATGCCACTTATCTGCTGGTCGTGGCGGATTTTGCCAATTGGGCGAGATCGCGCGGCATCATTGCCACCACGCGCGGCAGCGCGGCCGGCTCGCTTATCGCCTTCGCCATGGGCATTACCACCATGAACCCCATGGAATACAAACTCCCGTTCGAGCGGTTTCTCACCGCGACGCGGCCGACCCCGCCGGATATTGATATGGATTTTGCGGATAACCGCCGCGATGAAGTCCTCGAATACGTGAGCGAAAAGTACGGCCGCGACAAAGTCGCGCAGATTGTGACGTTCGGCACGATGATGGCGCGCGCCGCGGTGCGCGACGTCGGCCGCGCCCTGGGTCTGCCCTATGCCAAATGCGACCGCATCGCCAAGATGATTCCCTTCGGCAAGCAGGGCTTCCATATGACCATCCAGAAAGCGCTGGAGCTTGCGCCGGACCTCAAAAGCGAATATACCCGGGATCCCGAAACGCGCAGGCTCATTGAGCTCGCCCGCAAAGTCGAGGGTTGCGCGCGACACGCCTCGGTCCACGCGGCCGGCGTGGTCATCGCGCCGACTGCGCTCACGGACTACACGCCGCTGCAGCTCGACACCGACAACCAGCACGTCATTACCCAGTTTGATATGCACTCCGTCGAGGATGCGGGACTCATCAAAATGGACTTCCTCGGCATTCGCAACCTCTCCATCCTGGGCCTGGCGGTCGAGATCGTGCGCTTGACGCGCGGCCGCGAAATTGATTTGCAGAATCTGCCGCTTGATGACCGCCAAACCTTTGCGCTCCTCGCCTCCGGCAAAACCATGGGCGTCTTCCAGCTCGGCGGCAGCGGCATGACCAAATATCTGGTGGATCTCAAGCCCACGAACATCTTCGACATCATGGCCATGATCTCGCTCTACCGGCCCGGGCCCATGGAATCCATTCCGGAATTCATCGAGCGCAAACACGATCCGCGGAGAATCACCTACCTCGACCCGCGGATGAAGGAGATTCTCGATACCTCCTACGGCGTCATTACCTATCAGGATGACGTGCTGCTGATCGCCATAAAAATCGCGGGCTATACCTGGGAGGAAGCCGACAAACTGCGCAAAGCCATGGGCAAAAAAATCCCGAAGGAGATGGCCGCGCAAAAAGAAAAGTTTATCCAGGGCGCGATTGACGGCGGCCTGCCGAGTGCGAAAGCGGTAAAACTCTGGGGTCTCATCGAGCCGTTTGCGGCCTACGGCTTCAACAAAGCGCACGCCGCCTCCTACGCGATCGTCGCCTATCAAACCGCGTATATGAAGGCCAACTTTCCGGTGGAGTTTATGGCGGCGGTGATGACCGCCGAATCCGGCGATCTGGAAAAAGTCGCGGCTGCGGTTGCGGAAAGCAGGAGTTTGGGCATCGAGGTTCTGCCGCCGGATGTCAATGAATCCCTGGCCAACTTCACGGTTATCAATGATCAACAGATCCGCTTTGGCCTTTCGGCCATAAAAAATCTGGGCAGCGACGTGATCGAAAAAATCATTACCGAACGAAAAAACAGCGGGCCGTTTGCCTCACTCGCGGATTTCCTGCAACGCATCAAAACCCGGAACTTCAACAAAAAATCCTGGGAAGCGCTCGTCAAATCCGGCTCCCTGGATCGTTTTGGCGAACGAAACCAGATGCTGGCCTCGACGGAAAGCCTGCTCGAATACGCCCGCGCGGGCCGGCTCGCGGCGGCCGCCGGGCAAGCGGCTTTGTTCGCCGGCGACAATGCTGACGCAGAAGTTGTCAATCTCAAAGCCGCGGCTCCGGCCACCGAGGCCGAGCGCCTCGCCTGGGAAAAGGAACTCCTCGGGCTGTACGTATCCTCCCATCCGCTGCAAAATCACCACGGCTTGCTCACGCGCTATGCCACTGCCATCAATACGATTACCGTGGAACAGGAAAACAATTATCTCACAGTCGGCGGTATCATCACCCGTGTCCAGAACATCCTCACCAAAAAAGGCGAACCAATGTGTTTCGCGGATCTGGAGGACACTTCCGGTAAGCTGGAGCTCGTGGTCTTTCCCAATGTGTTTGCCGAACACCGCGACCTCCTTGCGCCGGATCAAGTCGTGCTCGCGCGCGGCCGGATTTCGGACAAAGACGGCGCGATCAAGCTCCTCGCGGATTCTTTGAAAAAAATAGATGATACAAGTCTGGAAGAATGGGCAGGCGAAGGTCGCCCTTCGACTCCGCTTCGCTCCGCTCAGGGAATAAAAAATTTAGTGCCTGAGCCTGTCGAAGGCCATTCCAAATTGTTGAAAATAAAAATTCCCCCCACCGCCTCCCCGCAAATCTTTATAAAACTCAAGGAAATTTTTGCCGAGCACCCGGGCACTACAAAAATTTCCCTCATCATTCCGGACCGCGAAAATACGCCGCGTGAAATCGCAACCGAATTCACTGTTGACAGCAATGAAGAATTCAAAGTGCGACTACGAGAATTGCTGAAAGAAAGTCTTAAACAAAGTTAATCTCAAACTGGAATCAGACAATGAGAAAGGGACGGAAGGCTTTCCGTCCCTTGAATATTCTAACTGTTGATGCCGTTACCACCACGGTTGCCTGCCCGCGCGCTCGACTACCAGATCCGTGATCGGCAACCGCACAACTCGCTGCTTTTGACGCCGACCCCGTCTCTTTCTGTCCTGTGCAGACTGTACTCTCCGAACCTTTTTCCGTCTCATAAATTCCTCCGTGTTTGCCAGTATCATAGCATGACTGGGCTTTTTTTTGTATAATCACCCCATGGCGGTTCTCGACGAGAAGCAGGACAAACTGTTCAAGATCCGGCACTCGCTGGCGCATGTTCTGGCGCATGCCGTGCTCAATCTTTATGGGCCGAAAGTGAAATTCGGCATCGGCCCGGTGATCGAGCACGGGTTTTATTATGACTTTGAGCTGCCCGAGTCCATCTCGGACAAAGACCTGCCGCAGATCGAAAAAGAGATGCGCGCGATCCTGAAAAAAAATCTCAGGATGGAAAAACATCTCTATCATGTTGCCGAGGCCGTAAAAATGCTGCGCAAATCCGGGCAGGAGTACAAGCTGGAGCTCCTCAAGGAAATCGCCGGCGGGCAGCGCGCAGCGGTCAAGGGCGTCAAAAAGGACGAGATGACTTTCTATCAAATTGGCGATTTCCTGGATCTCTGCCGCGGCGGACACGTCAAATCCACGAAGGAAATTCGCGCCGATTCTTTTCGCCTCACGCACACCGCGGGCGCCTACTGGAAAGGGGATGAGCGCAACACTATGCTCACGCGCATCTACGGCGCGGCCTTTGCCTCCAAAAAGGAATTGGCAGAATATCTCGTTATGGTTGCCGAGGCCGAAAAGCGCGACCACAAAAAACTCGGGCCCGCGCTGGAGCTGTTTATGTTCCACCACACCGCGCCCGGTATGCCCTACTGGCTGCCCCGCGGCGTGGTGCTCTATCAGGAGCTCGTGAAATTCTGGCGCGAGGAACATAGCATGCGCGGCTACCAGGAGATCGTCTCGCCGATCATCAATAAAAAAGAGCTCTATGTCATCTCCGGCCACTACGAACACTTCTGGCAGGATATGTTCGTAGTCCGCGACAACGAGGGCGAGGAGTATGGCGTCAAAGCCATGAACTGCCCGAACGCCATGGTCGTGTACGGCGCCAAATTGCATTCTTACCGCGAACTGCCCCTGCGCCTTTCGGACACTGATCCCCTGCACCGCAACGAACTCTCGGGTACCTTAAATGGCCTGCTTCGTGTCCGCGAATTCCGGCAGGATGACGCGCATATTTTTGTGACCGAAGACCAGATTGGCGAAGAGTACGAACGAATTTTCGAGATCGTGGAGCGCTTTTATTCGATCTTCGGCATGGAATACTCCTTTCGCCTCGGCACGCGACCAAAAGACTTCTTGGGCGATGCGAAGACATGGAACAAGGCCGAAGAAACCCTAAAAAAAATTCTCAAGAAAAGCAAAAAGAAATTTACGATCGCCGAAGGCGAAGGGGCCTTTTACGGACCGAAAGTGGATATTCTGATGCAGGACGCGCTTTCGCGCGACTGGCAGATGGGCACGATTCAGCTTGACTTCCAGCAGCCGCGCCGCTTCAAACTGGAGTACACTGACGCAAAAGGCGAAAAGCAGACGCCGGTCGTCATCCACCGCGTGATCTACGGTTCGCTCGAGCGTTTCATCGGCATTCTCGTTGAACATTTTGCCGGCGCTTTTCCTCTGTGGCTTTCTCCCGTGCAGGTTGCCGTGCTGCCAATCTCTGATGAGATCAATGAATATGCGGAAAAGATCGCCTCTTCTCTTACCTCCTCTCCCTTGACGGGAGAGGGAAGGGTGAGGGTGACTGTTGATGACCGGACCGAATCCATCGGCCGCAAGATCCGCGACGCCGAACAGCAAAAAATCCCCTACATGCTCATCGTCGGGAAGAAAGAAAAAGCCAATGGCACTGTCTCGGTGCGCAAGCGCGGCGAAAAGGATCTCGGCGAGATGAAGCTGGAAAAATTCGTGCCAATGCTGAACGAGGAAATTGAAGAGAAAACACTATAACCGTCATTGCGACCCCGCACTCGATGCGGGGGAAGCAATCCCTATGGTTGAGATTGCTTCGGCCTAAGGCCTCGCAATGACAGAAGTATACAATACGTTCTTCGCCCGCTCGATCCACCCGTACGCCTCGACATTCAATCCCGCCTTTTGAAATTTTCGCGCCTCGGTTAAATACTGTTCAATCTTTTTTGCGTTGTTTTGATCTTTCACCAGCTTCAATCCCCCTTCAACCATCCCGATGTGTTGCTCCAAAATCTCCTTGTGCCGTTCGATATCTGCGTCGGTGAACTGATAATTTTTAACCAGATACTCAAACATCTTCCGGTTCTGAATCCGCGCTTCTGACTGCGCCTCGAGTTTGCCTAGAAGTTCTGGTTCTAAATCGCGCGTAAACTCCTCAAATTCGTAGCCAAGGCCGACCTCCTGGCCATCGAGAAAAATGAGCTTCTCGGCCATATCTTCGGCGGTGCGCAGATATTTCTCGTACCGATATAGGTTGCCGACCGGAGTTAAATTATGCGCATAAGCGTGCGCCAGTTCCAGATTTCGTTTTTGTTTCTCTTTCGTGCTGACCGTGAGAAAATTCACCCAAATCCAGTCTTTCACGTCGCCATTTTGGTATAATAAATATCCAGCGATGATAAGCAAGGAAACAATCCCGGCAATAACTTTTCTCATATGACTAATCATAACATCGCCTTTGAAGATTTAGAAGACCAGCACGCCAGCAGGCGCGAGCGAAAGAAACGGCCGCGGATGAAAAAGCACGGACAACACCTTAAAAAATCAACCAAACGCAGCGCGCTGCATATTCTTAAAGTGGAACGGAAAAAAGACAAAAATCCGAAGCACGAAATCCGAAATCCTAAACAAATCCCAAATGAAGAAAATCTCAAATTCTAAACTGTTTAAGATTTTGAATTTAGGATTTAATGCAAAAATTAATCGTCCTCACTGGCCCGACGGCCTCGGGCAAGACTACCCTGTCGTTCCGGCTCGCCAAAAAATTTGGAGGCGAGATTGTCTCCGCTGACTCGCGCCAGGTTTACCAAGGGCTGGATATCGGCACGGCGAAGCCACCGATCTCACCCTTGAGGCGCAGCCGAAAGGCAGTGAAATCGAGCGTCCCGTCGAATGACGGGACCCATTACGTTCTTGTGGATAGAATACCACACTATTTAATTGACATAAAAAATCCGAATCAGCGCTTCACGCTCGCCCAATACAAACGCGCGGCGGAGCAGGCCATCCGGAAAATCTCCAAAAAAGGCAAAGTGCCGTTTCTCGTCGGCGGGACCGGGCTTTACCTCGAGGCGATCGTGCGCAACCTTGAGATCCCGGCGGTGAAGCCGAATAAAAAACTGCGGACGCGCCTCGAAAAGCAAATGCTTCGGCACGGCCTCCCCTACCTTTTTGGCAAGCTCACGGTTCTCGATCCCGAGGCGGCCTACATTGTGGATCCGCATAACCCGCGCCGCGTGATCCGCGCGCTCGAGGTCACGCTCACCACCAAACAGCCATTTACCAAACAACGCCGCGCAGGCACAAAGAAATTTAGTACGCTAATGCTTGGCCTCGCGGTCAACCCGAAACTCTTGCAGAAAAAAATCGCCAAAAGAACCCGGGCCATGTTTGACAGAGGATTAATAAATGAGGTAAAAAGACTAGTGAGAAGCTTTGGTGCGCGCAAGGAGGCCTTTGACGCCATCGGCTACCGCGAAGTGATCGATTATCTCGCCGGTAAAATCACTCGCGATGAGGCCGAAAAACAAATTAACCGTAATACCTGGCGCTTTGCCAGGCGGCAGTACACGTATTTAAAACGCCTGCCGATAATCTGGGTTACCAGTCAAGGGCAGGCCGAAAAACAAATCAGAAAATTTCTGGAGGACAAATGATTACGCTTGGATTCTGGTACTGGTTTGCGCTGATCTATCCCTGGATCTGCGTCATCGTCATCATGATTTCTTGCCTTGGCATATTGAGGCTGAAGCACAAAAAAGGCGGCGGGCCGTAAGGTCCACCGCCTCAATCATTTTAGTTTCTCTTCCAGAATCTTATTCACGATCTGCGGATTGCCCCGCCCTCCGGTTTTGGCCATCACTTTCCCGACCAAAACGCCGAGGGCTTGTTTTTTGCCGGCTTTATAATCAGCCACTGGCTTTGGGTTCTCGGCGATGGCTTCTTGAACCGCTGCTTCAATTGCTATTTCATCCGAAACCTGCCCGAGTCCGACGTCCGCAGCGATGTTGGACGGATCGCCGCCTTTGGCAAACATAACTGCCAAAATTTGCTTGCCGGCGGTGGAGGAAACCTCGCCGCGATCAATCATCTTGAGCAGCTCGGCAAAATTTTCTGGGGTAATTTTCGAGTGCTGCGGATTGGTATTGACAACCCAGTTGGCCACAAGCTTGACCAGTTTTTTGACCCCCTCTTCCCTTGCCTCCCCTTTCACCCATTCCTGCAATTCCGAAACCACTTCCTCAAAATATCCGGCCAGGCTTTTGTCGGCGATCAAAACTTCAGAGTCAGCTTGCGACAAGCCAAACTCCCTCTGAAAACGCCGAGCTTTATCCTGCGGCAGCTCGGGCATGCTCGAACGGAGTTCCTGTATATACTCCTTGCTGAAATGCAAAATCGGCAGGTCCGGCTCCGGAAAATAGCGGTAATCGTGCGCTTCTTCTTTGCTGCGCTGCAGCACTGTCTCCACTCCGTTCCAGCCGCGCGTCTCATTGGCCAGTTTCTCGCCAGCCCCGAGCGCCTCAGACTGCCTCTTGATCTCAAATTGCAAGGAATCAAAGACGGCCTTGAAGGAGTTGAGATTTTTAAGCTCCACTTTGTATTTCGGCAGTTCCTTTTCCCCGCTCTTCCTCACCGAAACGTTCGGCTCGCCGCGCAAGTGCCCCTTCTCCATATCCCCGTCCGAGACCTCGAGATAGCGGACAATATTACGCAGCTGTTGCAAAAAGTCCTTCACTTCGCCGGCAGAATGAAAATCCGGCTCGGTGACCACTTCAAGAAGCGGCACGCCCGCACGATTGAAATCCACCAAGCTCGAATTGCCCTGATGCACCAGTTTGCCCGTGTCTTCCTCAAGATGCACGCGGCGGATATGGATCTTGCCCAGTTTGCCATCTGTCGAAATGGGCTGGTCGTACTGCGAAATCTGGTAACCCTTCGGCAGATCCGGATAGAAATAATTTTTCCGGTCAAACTTGGAGTGCGGTGCGATCTCGCAGCCGAGCGCAAGCCCCACGAGCGCGGCTTTGCGGACGGCTTCCTCGTTTGGCACCGGCAGACTGCCCGGCTGGCCAGTGCAAACCTCGCAGATGTGCGTGTTCGGCGGCGCGTCCAAGACGCTGTTCGGCGACGAGCAGAACATTTTGGACTTCGTTTTCAGCTGGATATGTATCTCCAGGCCTATCACGGGTTCAAATTTTGTGATCATAATTTAAAAAATGATTGTCATTCTGAGGCCGAAGGCCGAAGAATCTCTATTCTGAGAGATTCTTCGCTTCGCTCAGGATGACAAGTCAGGTCTCCTTTTATGCCACTCCGTACTTTGTTCAAAAGTATAAGCTGCCCGCAATAATTTCGCTTCATTCCACCAAGCCCCAATGAGTTGCAAACCGACGGGTAATCCCTTTGCAAATCCGCACGGCACGGAAATCGCCGGCAGGCCCGCGATATTAACCGGTACGGTAAAAATATCCGCAAGATACATTGCGAGCGGATTATCCACCTTTTCGCCAATTTTGAAAGCTGTTGTCGGGGATGTAGACCCGGCAATGATATCAACCTTCTCAAAAACTTTTTTAAATTCCTCGCGGATCATCTGCTGCACAGCCAAAGCTTTTTTATAATACGCGTCATAGTAGCCCGCGGAACTTGCGTACGTGCCGAGAATGATGCGACGTTTAACTTCAGGACCGAAACCCGCGTCCCGTGTTTTATAATAATCTCCGTCCACTGACAAACCATACTTGATGCCATCATACCGCGCCATGTTCGAGGCCACCTCTACAGGAACTATAATGTAATAAGTCGCCAGCGCGTATTCCAGTATGGGCAAACTCACCTGGACGATTTCCGCCCCCAAATCCTTGAGCTTTGCGATTGCCACTTCCACATTTTGCCGGACTTGTGGGTCCAATCCTTCAGTAAAAAATTCCTTTGGCACACCCACGCGAAGACCCTGAATACCATCCTCAATCCCAGCAGTAAAATCCTCCGGGGCTTTATCCAAAGTCGTCGCGTCTTTGGGATCAAAACCCGCAAGCTCGTTCAAAACTAAGCCCGCGTCGCGAACAGTCTTGGTAATCGGGCCGATCTGGTCAAGCGATGAAGTCATCGCCATAAGGCCCGCGCGGCTCACGCGCCCATAGGTCGGCTTCAGACCAACAACGCCGCACAGGCTTGCCGGTTGCCTGATGGATCCGCCAGTATCTGAACCAAGCGAATATACCGCGAGGTCAGCGGCCACCGAAACTGCTGAACCGCCTGAAGTGCCGCCGGGAACGAATTCCTTGTTCCACGGATTTTTAGACGGGCCAAAGGCCGAATTTTCCGTGGAAGCCCCCATTGCAAATTCATCCAAATTGGTTTTGCCCAAGATGACCGCGCCAGCGCTTTCCAGTTTTTTGACTGCGGTTGCAGTGTAGGGAGCAGTATAATTTTCCAACATCTTTGAAGCCGCGGTCGTCTTCTCTCCGGCAATCACCATATTATCCTTGATGGCCACGGGAATGCCGACGAGCGGCCCGGCTTCGCCGCGCGCCAATTTTTCGTCCGCTGCCCCCGCCCGTTCAAACGCCTTCTCGGAAATACTCAAAAAAACATTGAGCTGCGGATTGTATTTTTCAATCCGGTCGAGATAAAATCGCGTCAGCTCGACTGAACTGAATTGTTTGTTCTTTAAGCCCTCGGCCGCTTCGATAATGGTTAATTCGTGCAACTGCATAAAAATTAAAAATGTAAAATGCAAAAATCAAAATGACAATGAAAAATCCAAAATTTTAAATTTTCAATTGTCATTTTACATTTTGATATTTGAATTTTGAATTAGCCTTCAAATACTCCTTTCGCTTCAAAAAACCGTTGCTTGCGTTTGGGGGCCACTCTCAAAATTGCCTCTTGAATACCGAAATCCTCTGACTCGTCTAGGCGCCACTGATTGATCGGTTTGTGTTCGGCCAAACTTAAATCCACGCCTTTAGTGTTCACCTCGTTTAATTTCGCGACATATTCCAAAATGCTCGCGACATCGCGGGTGAGTTTGTCCTTCTCCTTCTCCGAGAGAGCCAGGCGGGCGAGCTTGGCCACATGCTCGATATCCTTCTTCGTAATTGACATGGGGTAATAATAGTATAGAATTAATGCGTTGAGCAATTAAAATCATTGTCATTCTGAGGAGCAGAGCGACGAAGAATCTAGATTCTTCGTCGCCTTCGGCGGATCAGAATGACAGAAAGACAACATATTATGATGTATATTTGGATAATCTTGGCGCTCGTGGTCCTCTGGCTCATCTATACTTTTAATTCCCTGGTTAGAAGTCGCAACCGCGCGAATGAGGCCTGGAGCGATATCGAGGTGCAGCTTAAACGCCGTTATGACCTCATCCCGAACCTGGTCTCGACCGTCAAAGGGTATGCCAGCCACGAAGACCGCGTGCTAAACCAAGTTACCGAAGCGCGGCAAGCCGCCATGGGCGCGGGCACTGTGCACGACAAACTTGGGAAAGAAAATATGCTCTCCGGCGCGCTGAAGTCGCTTTTTGCCGTGGCCGAGAACTATCCGGACCTCAAGGCCAACCAGAACTTTCTCTCTCTGCAGGGCGACCTCACTGACACGGAAAACAAAATCCAGGCCGCGCGCCGCTTTTACAACGGCAATGTCCGCGATTACAATACAAAGTTGCAGGTCTTTCCGACCAACCTGATCGCCGGACTTATGCACTTCCAGGCCCGCGAATTTTTCGACATTGACGAAAAAGGGCCGGAAGGACAACCCGTCGAGGTCAAATTTTAGGAATTAGGTATTAGCTTATAGCTTTTAGGCCTATAACCTATCAGCTATCTCCTATAAACTATGCTTGTTTACGAACACATCGCTGCAAACAAAACAAAAACTGCGATACTGCTCGCGGTCTTTTTGATATTAATCATTCTTCTCGGCTTCACTTTCTCCCAAGCCTACGGCGATCCGAGCATTTTATATTCTGCCGTCGCCTTCTCTATTATTTACGCGCTCATCAGTTATTTCTGGAGTCCGCAAATTACTCTTGCAATCTCCAAAGCGCGCAAGGTCGAGCGAAAAGATAATCCGGAACTCTATAATCTGGTCGAGAACCTGTCCATTGCCGCGGGCCTGCCCGCGCCGAAGATTTATGTAATCGATGATACGGCTCTGAACGCCTTTGCCACCGGCCGTAACCCCAAAACCGCGGTCATCTGCTTCACGACTGGCATCATCCAGACGCTGAAGCAACCCGAACTTGAGGCCGTGGCCGCGCACGAACTCTCGCACATCGGCAACTATGACATTCGCCTGATGACCCTCGTGGTTGTGCTGGTCGGCGTGCTCACCCTGCTGGCGGATTTTTTCCTGCGAATGTCTTTTTATGGCCGCCGTTCACGCGACAACAGCGGCGGACAGCTCCAGCTCATCGCCATCATTGTTGGTGTAATTCTCGCGCTGCTTTCCCCGGTCATTGCCACTTTAATTCAACTGGCAATTTCCCGAAAGCGCGAATTTCTCGCTGATGCCTCGGGCGCGCTCCTCACCCGTTACCCCGAAGGGCTCGCGAGCGCTTTGGAAAAAATCTCCGCTGACCGCGAGCCGCTCGAGGCGGCCAACAAAGCCACAGCGCATTTATATATCGCCAACCCGCTCAAAAACCATCACGACCGCGTCGGCTGGTTTGCCGGTCTCTTCAACACCCACCCGCCGGTGGCGGAACGAATCAAAAGATTGCGGGAAATGGGAACGTAATACGTGTGTCTAAACAAATGTTAGGAGGAAAAAATGAAATATGCTTTGCTGTTTACGATTTTTGCCATTATAAACAATCATGCCGTGGCTGAACAGGTGTTTGTTCTCGATTTCAGTAAAGGGCCCAGCTTGCTCAATCCGCCAATCCCGAAACTCGTGCGCCTGGATCTGGACAATTCCCAATTGCCGCGCGGACAACTGAAATACGCGACTGATCTGCCAGAATGGAACGAGCCGAAATACAATCTCGCCAGGGAGTTGCGCGAGAATGCCGAGAGGATCATTGGGGGAATGATTATCGTCGGTGTCGCGTGGCGCATCTACAAGCGATTCCAAGCCCAGTCCCCGCTCAAGTTCAGCCGTTACGAGAACGGGGTGCAAGCCAAGTTCCGCCTGAACTTCGGCGAGGAGTAAAGTTGACTCTGAAGTGGAGTACCCGTCGCCGGGATGGATCACGCCCATCTGGATGACGGTCCGCCCCCGAGCGCAGCTCAACGCGCTCGGGCTTTATTTTTACAAAATTATTTATTCATCACTTTCCTTATCACCTCGCTGCGGAAACCTTTGCTTTGCAAACTGCGCGCGAGTTTTTCAAAAGTGTCCCTCCCCTGCCTCCGCAGCTTGCCGATTAGTCGGCGCGCGACCTGCTCCTCGTCGGCAATGCCAAAAAATTCAGCAAGCGCGGCCTCGGCCATACTTGACGGGATATGGCGCGCGAGCAGCTTGCCCTTGATGCCGTAAAATCCCCAATCCTTGTAGCGCTTCATATTTTCCACAAAAATCTCGGCAAATTTCTGGTCATTGAGAAATTTCTGCCCCTCGAGCTCCCGCAGGGCTTCCTGAATATCGGTCGGCTGGAAGCCCTTTTGTTTGAGCTTTTGGAAAAGCTCGCCAGTGGTATGCATCCGGATGTTGAGCAGGGCAATGGCTTTGTCGTAAACCTTCGGATTCATAGTATTATAATAGCATGTGGCAATTCGCGCTTGATCTCTTGTTTCCTGTGCTCTGCCAGGACTGCGGCCGGGAAGGGCGCTATCTCTGCCTCGAATGCGCGGCCAATCTCCCCGCAGACGAGCCGCGCTGCATCGCCTGCGGCAAACCGTCACTTCTCGGAAGAATACATGATGATTGCCGAACGCGAGAGTGGGCGCTCACCGGCGTGCTGGTCGCAGCGAGTTATGATGCGGAAGTGGTGCGCGATCTCATTTGGCAGATGAAATACAACTCGGTGGCGAGCATTGCGGATCACCTCGCCGAGCTCCTCGTGGATCACCTCGTCAAAAACGATCTGGTTGACTATTTCAGCGCGGCCACAGTGATCGCGGTGCCGCTTCACAAAACGCGCCGGCGCGAACGGGGCTTCAACCAGGCCGAACTCCTCGCGACCAAATTCGCCGCGCGCCTAGGCCTTCAGCATTACCCCGAAGCGCTGAAGAAGATAAACAATACCAAACCGCAGGCCAAACTCAAACGCGAAGAGCGGATGAAAAATGTAGAGGGCTTATTTGCTGGCGAGGCAATCCCTTCGCTTGAACAGCGCAAAATAATTTTGATTGACGACGTGACCACGACCGGCGCGACTTTGAACGAATGCGCCAAGGTCCTAAAAACACAAAACCCCAGCGAGATCTGGGGTCTTGTCGTCGCCCGAAATTGATACTTACCAGCCCAGGGCGCGGATCACGTCGTCCGCGGAATTGTAAGTGCCTTCGGGGAGTTTCTCGGCAAATTCCTTTTTATCCTCCTCGGAAAAATCCGAGAGATTGTTGCAGTGGGCCACGAGTTCGGCTTTGGTGGAAGGGTAGGTTGCATGCCCCCGCAGGTGGCTCATGGCGTTGTCTTTATCCGTCATAATCATTATCCTTTCGCAATTTAATTTTACTGATGGAAAATTTCGACCGCCTGATAACTATAAACAGCGACACACTTTCTGTCAACTGGACACTGGCGGAAGGGATGGGATTCGAACCCATGGGACCCTTTTTACGGGGTCACGGTTTAGCAAACCGTTGCCTTAAACCACTCGGCCACCCTTCCTCGTCGCAATGTACCTGCGTTTTCAAATTATACCAAATATTGTATAATAATGGAACTTTTGGCCGAAAAATGAAACAACTTTGGCTTAAGGAACGTCTTTATCATTGAACCACTTTCAATTGGTTTCCAACACAAATAAAAACGACGAGTTGGGTGCTCTTGTCAGAAAAGCGGCGGCCGGGGACGAGCTGGCTTTTGGGCAAATTTATGATTTGTACTTTGAAAAAGTCTATCGGTTCGTCTATTATCGCGTGAACCACAGCGAGACGGCCGAGGATCTGGTCGCCGAGACCTTCATCCGCGTCTGGAACAAAATTGCCAAAATTTCTGACGCTGCGGCTTTCCAGGCCTGGATTTTCCAAATCGCGCGCAACCTCGTAGTGGACCATTACCGCGCGAGAAAAATCACGGTGGATATCGCGGAGCTGGAGAATGTTCTGGAATACGAAGATAACATCATTGACCAGGCCAACCTCGGGTTCGACCAGAAAAAACTTTTGGAAGCATTGAAGCAGCTTTCTACTGATCAGCAGGTCGTCATCAAACTGAAATTTATCGATGAACTCGACAACGACGAGATTGCAAAAATCCTCGACAAAACCGAGGGCGCGATCCGCGTTATCCAGCACCGCGCCATAGCGCAACTCAAAGAGTTGCTCAACCATAACCATAACAATAACAATGACAGATAGCGATCCAGAAAAATTCATAGCCGAACAATTTGCGCGGCTCCCCCGCAAGCCCGTAGTTTCGGGACATAAAGAAACAGTGTGGCTCAATATCCAGAACGAACTGCGCAGCATCCGAACGGCCGCGCCCCAAACGCAGTCGAGGGGCTTTTTCCTGCGCCACAAATTCAATCGCTATTCTGTCACTGCGCTCATCGTCGTGGTCGGCGGCAGCGTGGTCGGCGGCACGGCGTTTGCCGCGCAGTCCAGTCTGCCCGGTGAGACGCTTTACGGCGTAAAGATCGCCACCGAAAAAGTCCAGGTCGTGCTCGCGACGAGCGATGAACAGAAAGTCAAAATCCTCTCCACCCACGCCAAGAAACGGCTCAATGAAGTGACCAAACTCGTCGAGGCGAAACAGCCGGGAGCCGTTGTTACCCAGACATTGGAAGCGCTGAAAAACACCACGGACAAAGTCGTGGCGGTTACGACAGAAAAGCCGGAACTCGCCGAACATGCGGAGGCGCTGGCGGCCGAAGAAAAGCAGGTCCTCGCCACGGTTGCGCCGCAGGCCGAGGGTGAAGCCAGGGAGGCAGTGGAGCAGGCCCTAAGCCAGCTGGAAAACACGGACACTTCCGTGGGCGAACCCGCAGAAGTAAAAGGCACTCAAACCGCTTCCAGCACCGCGCCGGCCAGAACAGGAACGGCCAAAAAAATTGGGAAACCGCTGCCGAAACCGATTCTTACTCTGCCGGGCGAGGGCTACCTTGAGTCGCCGATCCAGATCGGCGGCGTGATCAACGGCGACGACGGCGAAACCGTCGAACCAATCCAGCCGTAAAACCTGAATAAATAAAAAACCCCGCTGCTGCGGGATTTTTTATTTGGCGGGTTACTCTAACGCTTCCGGGCAATTTTGCTCTACCCATTTTTGTTCATCGGCAGATACTAGAAGCGTCTTTCCATGCCAAAAGACAGCTGTCTGTTTATCTTTTTCTGTGATCAAACGGTCAGGACAGGTATTTGGCGGCAGCACTCTCATGGATTCTGAAGATCCTTGCTGTCCTTCACCCCGATGCAAGCCACGGTATGAATTATGCAATACATAAATTTGAAAAGCAAAAAATCCAAAAATGAAAAGATTTATTAAAAGTACAATCAGGATGGCGTTTCTCCTGCCTGTTCCTCCCCATTTTTTATCTACCCATCTATAAATAAAATATGGAACTAAGGTAAGAAGAACCCAGAAAGTAGATGTAAAAACTATTGTGTTAATAAGTGTCGGGCGTTGATCCAGAGGGGTTAATGTCTGCTGCTCCAATATCCAAAGGGCTGCTCCCACAAACCAAGCCAGTGGCCAGAAAAATATTCTATAGAGAATCCAAATTACTGTACCAATTATCAAATAAGCAAAAGGGCGATGAAGTGAATCACTTGAGCCCAGGTCCAATATGTGAAGTTTGGCTGGATCTTCCCCTACATTTTCCGGTCCCAATAAATAAATTGGTAGGGCTGGAAGTTGTTCCCCAATAAGAAAAAACATCAGTACAAAAAATATAATAAAATTAGCCGGCAGCTTGTAATTACTTCCCCAAAAATCTTTTTTAAAAAAGTGGGTATTCATTTCCTTTCTGGCGGAGGCGAGAGGATTCGAACCTCTGACCCGCTTTATCAGCGGATAACGGTTTTCAAGACCGCCGCATTAGTCCACTCTGCCACGCCTCCGATTCTCAAATTATACTGGAAATGCTAATATAAATCTATTATGTCAGAAGAAATTTCCTGGGCAGCTCCGGAATTCATTCATTACCCGAAAAACAAAGTATGGTTCTGGATTTTGGGCACGGCCAGCGTGCTCGTCATCGTTTATTTTCTCTGGCAAAAGGACTTTCTCACCACCGCGCTTTTCATCTTGCTTTTCGCAGTCATTTTTTATTTCTCAAAAGTTGAGCCGAAAACAGTGGCGATCAAACTCGATAGCAGCGGGGTGAAATACGGCGAAGTGAAAATTCCCTACCAGCAAATTAAAACCTTCTGGATCGTTTACGAACCGCCGGAAGTGAAAACCCTCAATTTTGAGACGACTTCTTATTTCAACAGCTCCGTCACCATCCAGCTTGACCGCGAGGACCCTGTTCAAGTCCGCGAATTTCTGCTAAAATATTTGCCTGAAGACCTTCACCGCGAAGAGTCTTTCACTGACCGCATCGCCAGAAAGTTAAAATTCTAAGCCCTCGTCGTTCAACGGACAGGACGCAGGATTGCGGATCCTGCAATCGAGGTTCGATTCCTCGCGAGGGCACCACGATGACTCGTTTAAATAATTATCTCGGGGAATTCGTATACGGGGCGATTGACGGCTCGGTCACGACCTTTGCCGTCGTCGCCGGCGCGGCCGGCGCGCACTTGGGCGCGCCGGTGGTGGTGATTCTGGGCTTTGCCAATTTGCTCGCCGACGGCCTGTCCATGTCCATCGGCAGTTATCTCTCCGCCAAATCAGAATCAGACATGATGAAAAGACAGGGAATTGACACCGGCCATGCGCGTTCTCCGCGCATCCGCGGACTGATCACTTTCCTGTCTTTTGTCTCGGTCGGGTTCATCCCCCTGTTTATCTACGTTTTTGATCTAATGTTTGGCCTCCGCAGCGACAATAACTTTCTGACCGCCTCAATCTTGACCTTGATGGCATTTCTCGTCATCGGCTATTTCCGTTCGCGGGTCACGCATTCCGGCAAGATTAAGGCCATCGCCGAAACCTTGATGCTCGGTGTTGCGGCGGCTGCCGCGGCCTTTTTTGTCGGCAATGTTCTAGAAAAAATCATCACCTGATGCATGCTCTAACAGATTCGGTTACTGTTCTCCACCTCGTAACGAAGCCGGCCGAGAAGGCATTAGCGCGCCTCAACATCCGCACGATCGAGGATTTGCTGTATTATTTTCCGCGCGACTGGCAGGATCTAAGCGAGATACGGACCATCGCTGACATCCGGCCAAATGAAAAAATCACGATTCGCGCGCGGATCAAAAGTCTCTCCGGCCGCCGCACCTGGAAAAAGCGCCTGCACCTAACAGAGGCACTTTTAGAAGATAACAGCGGCAATATCGTGGCCGTGTGGTTCAATCAACCCTTCCTTAAAAACTCGCTGCAGGCGGGCCGCGAATACTATTTTCACGGCAAAAGTACTTTATCTCCCTACGGGAGATCCCCCGTAGGGGGACAGCTCGCCAATCCGTCTTTTGAACTCGTCAAAGACGAAACCATCCATACGGCGGCGATCGTTCCTGTATATGATCTTACGGAAGGACTCACCGGCAAGCAGCTCCGGTATTTTTTGAAGCAAGCGCTCGAGGAAGTGCTTCCGCAACTCAAAGAACTGCTACCGCGCGGATTGCGGGAGAAACTCGCGCTTCCCGACCTTTCGGTTGCACTTCACAATATCCATTTTCCTAAATCAAAAGTTAACCTTGCCGCCGCCAGGAGGCGGCTCGCCTTTGATGAGCTGTTTTCCTTCCAGCTCGCCTTTCTTTCCTACAAAAAGAAACTCCAAACCATTCCCGCGCCGCCGATCAGATTTCAGGAAAAATTAATCAAAAATTTTGTTCAGAGTTTGCCGTTTGCCCTCACTGCCTCCCAAAAAGTCGCCACTTGGGAAATTCTCAAAGATATTGCCCAGCCGCATCCCATGAATCGCCTCCTCGAAGGCGAGGTGGGCTCGGGCAAAACCGTGGTCGCCGGCATTGCGATGTATGAAGTAGCCAAGGCCGGCCTGCAGTCTGTGCTCCTCGCGCCAACCGAGATTCTCGCCTGGCAGCACTATGAAACATTAAAAAAACTCTATAAAAACACAGGGCTGCGCGTTAGAATCTTAACACGCTCTCACAAGGAAACATTCCCCCCCCACCTTTCCTCCCCCACCAGTGGGGAGGAAGTGAAGGAGGGGGTCATCGTCGGCACGCACGCGCTTTTGGAGGAAGGCGTGGAATTTGAAGCCATCGGCCTGCTCGTCGTGGATGAGCAGCAACGCTTCGGCGTCAAACAGCGCGGCACGCTCCAGACGCGCCGGAAATCGCAAATCCCGCATCTGCTCACAATGACGGCAACGCCCATCCCGCGAACTCTGGCGCTGGCTTTTTACGGCGATCTGGATATTTCGCGCCTCAAAGAGCTGCCGTCAGGGCGGAAAAAAGTCTTGACTAAACTTGTTCCGCCGGAGAAACGGACAGCGGCCTATAATTTTCTGCGCAAAGAAATCGAGAAAGGCCGGCAGGTGTATGTCGTCGTGCCTTTGGTCGGAGAATCCCCCCACCTAACCTCCCCCACAAGGGGGGAGGAAAAAAATAATAATGAATTCCCTCCCCTTGATGGGGAGGGTAAGGGAGGGGTGAAATCCGCCAAACTCGAACAGAAAAAACTTCAGAAAATTTTCCCGGAATTCCGGATCGGGCTCCTGCACGGCCGGATGCCCGCCAAAGGCGGGGAATCAAAAGAGCAGGTAATGAATAGTTTTCGCGCGGGCATAATTCATATTCTGGTTTCCACGACAGTTATTGAGGTTGGCGTGGATGTCGGCAATGCCACGATTATGCTGATAGAAAACGCGGAACGGTTCGGTCTCGCGCAATTGCATCAGCTGCGCGGCCGCGTGGGCAGGAGCGAACATCAATCCTATTGCCTTTTGTTTTCGGAAAACCCAAACGAATTCACGAGAACGCGCCTGCAGGCTGTCGTGGAATCAACCGACGGCTTTGCCCTCTCTGAGCGCGACCTGGAATTGCGCGGCCCGGGCGAGATCTTGGGGACCCGGCAGGCTGGTTTCATTCCCTTCAAAATCGCCCGCTTTTCCGACCGCGAACTCATCAAACTGGCCAAAAAAGAAGCGGAGAAGTTTCTCGAAGTGGACCCGAAGTTTTCCACATCCCCGGCCTTAAAAACCCAAGTTTTGGCGCTTGCCAAAGACGCGCACCTAGAGTAGACTCGAGGCAAAGGCCTCCTCGCTTTATAGCAGACCTTTGAATGTGGCTGATATGTCCTTTCAGCCAAAACTCCACCGAAAAACCTACAACTACATTCATCAGAGAGGGGGTGATTATCAAAAAGAAAGAGGAATCATAACGCCGCGCCGTGTTGTTTTTAACTCAAGCTAAGTAGTACGTTTATTCGTGGGGTGTGGGATGACACAACAGGAACAAAGTATTCACACTTTCCCTTTGCCGCTGACTCTTGGCAGAGCGACGATCAAGGGGTTCACTTCAAAGGGAGAGGTGGAATTTACTGAAGGTAAAAACAAAGCCATTCGCGAGCTCAAAGCGAATGCCCGAAATGCGCTAGAGCAAGCCGTACTCGCGGCGTTTCGGACAAACCGGAAGTTCCGTGAATCCTGGAGGGCCTGGCTCGAAGCAGAGTTGGGTTTTCTGGAGGAAAATCTGAACCGGGCCAATCAAAGTCATCGGGACAATCACGAACGCAGGTCGTTCATCAACACTGCTGACATCCGGTATGATGCCAACGAACACGCGCGAACCACTACCATCCTGAGGACTTATCCGCCGCGGATCAGAATGCTGCGTGAAGCCATTGACAGGGTCAACCACGGGGCTTACGGCATCTGCCGCAAGTGCAAAAAGCCCATCGGCATCGCGCGGCTGCAAGCCGCGCCCGGCGCAACGCACTGCGTTGCCTGCGCGGAGACTCATTAGAATCAGGGCAACACAAAACGGGTCAGCAATGCGTGGCACACATGTCCACACAAAGCTGACCCGCTTTTTTATTGCAAATCCAGGCGGTAGAGATAGCCGCTGGCGCTGTCCGTGAAAAACAAGATCGGTTTTGTCGGGTGAAGAAATATCTCGGCCGGGCCAAGCAGCGAATCGGCCGGGAAAGTGTAGACCTCGCGCCATTCTTGCGTCAAAACATTGTAGGCGCGGATTTTTCCTGCAGCAAAAATATAAAGCTCGCGCGAATCACTGCTCCAGGCCACTCCCCCCACCTCGCCTCCCCCACTAAGGGGGGAGGAATTAGAAAGAGGGCTCCCCTCGCCAGGGGAGAGGGGGGAAAGGGACTGCAAATCATAAATGACCAACGCTCCCGCCTTCTCCGCGACCGCGAAATTGCCATCCGGCGAAAATTTGGCGCCCGAGTAGCGCACTTTCTCATCGAGCAGCGTGTACCGGACCGTATCCAGATCAACAAGCAGCAGATTGTCGGGGTTTTGCGCATCATCGACAAACAGCAGCACCTGATTTTTCGCCGAGGAGACTACCAGCTCATAATCCGGCCCATACAAATCGGATAATTTTACATAATTGGCCGTATCCGGCGCCGCGACGCTAAGCTCGGCTCGGCCGCCCTCCCCTACCCAAATATAAACGACCTGTTTATCGTCCGCCAAAAAAGCCGGATCGCGGATCCGCTCATCATAAATGGTAAAAACTTTCTTGTCAGCGCCATAAAATTGATAACGCGTATGTCCGTCCACTGACTGCTCCACGATAAAATCATTGCCCCGTTGCTGCCAGATGACACGGGCCGGATTCGTAATAGGCGCAGGCCCGCCTGCCGGCGAGGCAGGCAATAGATATTCTTCCTTAACTGCCCCCGCCTCAATGGCCTGCCGGTACAGCCGTCCTTCCCGGCTCATAAACCAGACCGTCTCGCCATTAAACGACAGCACCGGCGAGATCACAGTTTCCGCCACGAGGAGTTCGGGCTGGCGCGGGGCCGGCTCTTCCTGCACTACCGGCACTTCAGTTTTTGACCCGGGTTGTTTGACAAGCAGATAATACGCGCCAACGCCCGTGCCGACAAACAGCAATACGACAATGATTAAGATAAATGTGCGGCGGTTCATTGGCTTGGCAGGTTAGCTTGATCCAAACCCTGCACGGCGCGGCCAAACGGCGCAACCGCGTCGCAGACACCGTCCGCCAGAGTGAGCCAGCTCGCGGTCTTCAGCGTTGCGACTGCGGCAAGATTGCCGGTAAAAGCGGTCGGGTTGCACATCGCGGTCAGGGTCATAATCACCACGCCGATAACCAAAGCCGCGCCGACAATCACCCCGAGCACGGGCAGAAGCCAAGGCAAGACAGCCGCACCGGCTGCGGCGGCGGCCTCGCCGGCGGCAGCTGCGCCGGCCTGCACAAGTTTCTTCCCCCCTTGTCTCACGACTTGTTTGGTGATTTCCTTCCTGGCAATATGCCCCAACGTCTCGTTCCTGCGCCGCTCAAGTTCAGCGCGGTGTGCTTCTTCCCGCTGCCGCTGCTCCATAAGCGACTCGTCCAAAGTTGGCGAAAAAAACTCGTCAGGCATACCTTAAAATTCCAAATTACAAATCACAAATCTCAAATAAATTCCAATAATCAATACCTAAACGGATTTCTCCAGTATTGAAGAGAAAATTTTCTTGAGCTCAATGGCCTCGTTCATTAAGGAATTTCCTTCCCTACTAAACGGTTCATCGTTTGTTTCGACAATTAACCGAAGCCAATAAGCGGATTCTTTGGCTTCCTTGCGGCAGATTTTGATGCGCATTAGGAAATCTTTCTTACTTAAGGATTCATTTGCCTCGATGTAATTGGCACCACTAGAAGCGCTAGATCGAATACATTGCTTACCATATTCAAGATTGCTGGCATTCTTCGGCAATTGTTTACAATATACTGCAACTGCTTTTGCAAACTCAAAAGTCCGCTCTTCCAAATCATAGGGTTTATTTAATTTTTCCCCATTTGGAATTTGAAGTTTATTTGTTATTTGTGTATTAAGATTTGGAATTTTATTCATCTTATCGCCCTTCTAGTTCTTCTTTGGCCCGCTGGATCTCCAGGCGCTGGCGCGGGTCAGTGGTGATGATCTGGTCTTCGGTATAAGAAGCGACCACCCGCACCGCGACGTGCTTTAAACCCGCAAAGAAGATCCCCTCGCCCACCTCGCTCTCCAACAGCAAATATTTCTCGCCTTCGGTGAGAAAAAATGTCTCGGCCACGATGTCCATCGCGGCCGGCGACTGCTTTAATAACAGCTGAATCGAGGAGTTGGTCACAATCGGTTTGCCATAAGCGCTCTGCAAAAAATCCTGCACGTCCTGGGTGATGGTGGTTACGCCGAGGTAGTATTTGCGCGACCGTTTGGCAATGCCGAAGAGAAACCGCGCCGAGTCCTCGTGCTGCATCATCCACCACGCCTCGTCAATGACCAGAATGCGTTTTTTCAAGGTGGAGCGCACCTCGTTCCAGATGAAACCGAGAATGACATAGATGGCGATGGGCCGCAGGGTGTCCTCGAGATCGCGCACCGAAAACACCACGAGCTGGTTGTCAAGATTGATGTTGGTCGGCTGGTTGAAGATGCCGGAAAACGTCCCTTCCGTGTATTTGGAGAGACGCTGCGCCAGACTCTCGCCGCCCTCGATGCCCGTGAGCACGTTGACGAGATCACTCATGGTCGGCACCTCGACAGTGGTAAAATCCGACTGCGGCGTGATGTCGCGCGTCGCGTAAGTCTCCCAGATGGCGCGATCCATAATCGCTTCCTCGGCGGGAGTGAGCTTGCCGAGCATCAGGTTCATGAGCCCCAGAAGGTTGATCACGGTCGAACGCATCACGTCCTCCGGCGACTCGCCCTCCTGCGGCTTGATGAGGTCAAATGGATTGATGCGCGAGTTGGAATTCAAAGAGACGTTGAGGTAGGAGCCGCCAACCGCGTCCGAGAGATGTTTGTACTCATTCTCGGGGTCAATCACGATCACGTCCGTGCCGATCATCAGAGAACGCAAAATCTCCAGCTTCACGGCATAGGATTTGCCGCTACCCGATTTGGCAAACACGACCGAATTGGCGTTTTCCATCTGGAAGCGGTCAAAGAGGATCAAGCTGTTGTTGTGCCGGTTGATGCCATAGAGAATGCCGTCCGAAGAGGTAAGCTCCGAGGAGACAAACGGAAAAGTCGTGGAGAGGGGTCCGGTGTTCATATTGCTGGAAACGGCGAGCTCGTCATTGCCCAGGGGCAGCGTGGAGTTGAACCCGGCCTCGCCCTGCAGCACCGCGGCTTTGGCGATCACCAGTTTCGAGCCGAGCAGGGATTCCAGATTGGCCGTGATTTTGTCCAGGCCCTTCAGGTCATCCGCGTAGATCGTGAAATAGAGCGAGAAGCGGAAATAGCGCTCGGTGCCCTGCTGGAGGCGATCACGCAACTCCTCCACGTCGTGGTAGGCCGTCTCGAGCATCGGGTCGCGGACAATGCCCTTCTCCTGATTCATGGCAATTGTGGCCTCGAGCTGGCCGACTTTATTTTTGAGCTTTTTCATCACCACGTCCGTCTCCATCGGGTAGATGAACATCGAGATGTCCATCGCCACGTCCAGATTGACGATCGGCGCGAGCCAGTTGGTCGAAAGATACCGCGGATAGGTGAGCACAAAAAACGTCCGGGCGTATTTGCCGGAAACCTGCAGGTAGTTCGACTCGATCTGCATCGCGGTCGGCGCGATCAGATCGCGAAGGCTCGTCACCCCCTGCTGGTAGGCGCGCTCCGCCTCCAATAATTCGTGCGACAGGGACTTCGGCGTAGCTGAAGAATTCTTTTTATTAAACAAACTCATATTAATAAATCAAAATGTAAATATCAAAAATCAAAATTACAGATTAAAATTTTAAAATTTTTAATTGTCATTTTCCATTTTGATTTTTAATTTTTTATTTATCGTTGACTTCCATTTTCTCCATCGCCTCGGTATGCAGCGGCGAGGCGGCCTCGAAATTATAAGACTGGTACAAAAGCTCGATGAGTTCCTCGGTGCGAAGCTGCAAGCTCCGCAGGCCCATGCCGCCAAGCTCCGAGCTAACATGCGCCACGCGCTCGTCGAGTTTGGCGCGCGCTGCGGCAAACTCGCTCTGGTTTAAGGCGATCTGGCCGGCCGGATTCAGAATTTTTGTGAATTTGGCCAGGAAGCCCTGTTTCGCCGCTTCCGCCGAATAGGGCACCACCACGTAAAACGTCTTGCTCATGATGTTGGCAAACTCAATAAGTTTGGCCACATACTCGATGTATTCGCTCATCTGGATGCGCAGGAGCTCATTGGTCTGCGCGCTTTCCAGCGAGCGCATCTTTTCGAGATAGCCGTTGATGTCGAGAATGCGCGAGTGGATGAGAATTTGCACGGGAAAATCGAGCGAATTCAAAAAGCCCTGGTAGGCCGCGCCGATCGCATTCTGTTCATCTTCGGATTTCAAGGCAAAGTTGGTCGAGGAGACGGCCAGGATCGCGCGCAGACTGCCGTCTTTGAGAATGACCGTGTCCTCGCGGATCTCGGAAACATCCAGATATTTCTGGGTCGCTTCCGTCGGCTTCACGCCGGCCAATTTTTTGGACTGCATCTCAACCATAATAAGTCAAAATGTAAATATCAAAAATCAAAATTACAATTTAAAATCTAAAGTTTTTTATTCTTCAGAGTTAGTATACTTGAAGCCAATATATTTGCTAATTCTATCAGTTCATCTAATAACTCTTTTAATTCATCCTGGCTGCCTTTTTTCGTATCCCTCAATAGCGTAAGCCACATTTTCGATTCGTTTGCAGATTTCAGAGAGTGGGTAAAAAAGTTGATAAAGTCTTTCTTGGAACTAGCGGAATTGGCTTCGATATAATTGGCGAGGATACTGGTTCCGCTTCTTAACAATTGTTTACCAATAATTTCACAAATAGAATCCTTCGGCAACCGGTCAATGAAACTGATGAGCTTAAGAACCCAGTTGTATAATCTTTTCTTAAATTCATTTTTAAATTTTTCTTTGTCATTTTCCATTTTGATTTTTAATTTTTAAATTTCATTGAGCCATTGTTTGTTGATGTCGCCGCTCGAAACAAGCCGCTCCTCCTCGGCTGCTTTCTGATCCAGAAGATAGGCGAGCTTCCGGAGACGCGACTGCCGCTCTTCAGTGATCGGTTCGGGAGCGAGCTTGGCAAGCGCTGTTTCTTTTTTCACGATCGGGGTCGGGCTGGCGCCGCGCACAAACACCCGGTAGCGCGGGGTGACGAAAAACTTGGCGAACGCGGGCAGATTGGCGGTGATGGGTTTGCCGTTGAATTGGCCAAAAGCCAAAAACGCAAACAGCCCGGCGGTCGGCAGGGTGAAGACAAAAAACAGCAGCCCCACGCCCAAAATGGACCAGAACATAAACGCGAGCAGTCCGCCGCCAAGCAGCACCAGAAACTGCTTGAGCGTGAGCGGCCCGATGATCCGGTCCGGAACGTCAACGAATTGAGGAACACTATACTGCATTTTGGTTTCAGCTTCGGGATTAAAAACTAATTTATTATACCATCATTGCTCGCAAAGGCAAAATCTGCAAATTCCTAATTATTCTAATTAACCTAAAAACCCAATTGGGAATTGGGATTTGTTTAGAATAATTAGAGCAATTAGGTCAATTAGAAATTAACTCAAGGTTTTCCTCAAACTTGCTCTGAAATCTGCCAATGCTTCGAACTCCGCGTGGTTTAGTATCTCGGACTCCCCCCCGCCCATGAGCTTCAGGCCCGCGGAGACGTAAGCGCGATGCAAGGGGCTCTGTTCAAAGGCCTGCCGCACCGTCTCGCCTGACGCGCGGCGGCTGGCCACCATATCTTTCATTTTTTTGCCAAGTTCTTCCAAAAACAGATACACGGACGGCGCTTTGCGCATGGCTTCAATATTTATCTGCTTTAAGGATTCCACATCAGTGGGCAGCGCGGGCGCGGGTTTGATGTCGGCTTTGGGCAGAAGAGACGGGTGGACAACCCCCACTCTTTCTCCCCCTTTGTAAGGGGGAGATGAAGAGGGGGGCGGCATTCTAACAGATAACAATTTTGTGAGCTCATCTACCTGTATCGCGGTCATCTTGGGCAGTAGGAAAAGCCACTCCGACTTTTCCTGGGAGGATAATATGCTTGATTGCTGAATTTTCTGCTTGAGAGAGTCTGAATCTGGAGCCATGGGGGAAATTTCTAATTAACCTAATTATTCTAATTGACCTAAATAAATCCCAATAATAAATTACCCAACTTTCTTAACTTTACCAATTGATTGATAATCGGTTTGGTAATTTCATTCTTCGGCATTACCGCACAAAATTTGATAATATTTTCCCCAAACTTGGCAGTTCTTTCCTCCAAATCATATTTAGCCATTCCGGTATTGGGAATTGATTAGAATAATTAGAAATTAGATCAATTAGGTTAATTTTTCTTGACCTTATCCTCCAGTCTCTTCAGCTTCTCCTCGATGTCTCTGTCTCCCGCGACAATCTCGCCGTGGTCGCCGTCCGAAACTTTCCCCCGCACGATCGCCTCGTTCACCGAGAACGGTTTGTACTCAATATTTTCCTCTCCCCTCGCGGGAGAGGTCGGCCCTACCGGGCCGGGTGAGGGGGCTGATCTTGCGACCGGCTTCGCAGTTTCTCCCCTCATCTTCTGCAGCTCGGCCAGCGTTTCTTTGAGCACCTCCTCGTCAATTACTGGTTTTTCTTTCACCCTCCCCCCACCCCTCCCATCAAGGGAGGGAAATTTTTTCATTCCCTCCCCCTGGTGGGGAGGGCGAGGGAGGGGGGTAACAGAAGGGGTTATCTTTGGTTCTTCGGTCTTTACCACCGGCATAACCGGAGCTTTTGGTATCGCCACAGGCGCCGCCTCACGACGCCTAGGCGCTGGAGGTAAGGGCAAATTTGTCCTCACCACTGGGATGCCTGAACCGCCAAATCTTAACCAATCATAAAGCTCGAGAACTCGAAGCAGAAATTTTTTATTTTCTTCACTAAGTGCCCGGACATTAAGACTCTTGGTCATATAGGAAATTCTCTCGACGGCTCCCGAATGAAATTCCGAACCCGCCACGGAGCGCGAAGCCTGAAGATATTCGCGAAGATAATTCCCAACAGTCGCTGGCAGAGGACGATCTGCCCCGGAAAACAAGATATAATTTTTCCCGAGTCTGTATTGCGACGTCGCGATCGCATTGGCAAAAGCCCAAGCAATTTTTCCTTCTAAAAGAATATCGTTATTATCGTCTAAAACTAGCTGAATTTTCGCCCGAACGTTTATTTTATGCTGCATTGCGAAATATAAATTTTCCTGAACAAGCTTTTCGGCCTCCTGCAGCGGCACCGTATTTAGGGCTACGAATTTGAGCAAAATCAAAAGTTCCTGATAATGATTATAAATATCAGGGGCAGTCTGGCGCAGGGTTGGGTATAATGGCAAAAGCGTTCCTTGCAAGAGCGTAATCGCTTTGACTGCTTCTTCACGGTTATCTTGCCGAATAATTTCATCCACAATTTTAGAAAACTCTTCCACAACTTTTGGCTCTGTAAGCTGGCCGGCATCGGTAATAAATGGTGTATCCGTGACAGCTAAAGGATGATTTGGATCAGGTAGTTCGCTTGCCAAAAGATCGAATACTTCCGCTGCGGGAGGCGCGGGAGTAAAAGAATTGTATATTTTTTTTACCTTGTCGAGAAATTCATTCACCATAATTTTATTTTATCTGCCGCCTTCTCGCTTAAAAAGCTTCTGAACTTGGTCAATCCGACTCTCACCTGAAGGTGCTGCACCTTTCGTCTCGCCATAGTGAACTAACTGATTCATAATTTCTTTATACTGATTCCTGCGAGTATCTCTAAGGCCCTGGCGCGCTAAAACTTGTGATACCCCTTCAATCTTTTCGACTTCTACTGTGTCATCCAATAATTCCGCTGCCGCCATTATCACTTGCTTATTTTGTCGTTCAGCAACGGCTTTTGCCTGACTCGGGTTCATCTGACCACGGTTAAGTAAAAATTTAACGGCTGGATAATTTTTTAGATAATATGCAACCAAAGTCGGCTCGATAAGGGTAGTCCTTTTCTGGGTAATATCATAATCTGCATCGGGAAGTTCGCGCGAACCGACGAGGCGGTTACCTTCGGAAAGCACCCGGCCAGTGGACATTTTGTCCAGCTCGGCACTGACTTCCGGCTCGCGTTCATCCGGACGTTTAAAACGGAGTTTGCCGTTTTCACTGATATACATACGCATTATCTCAAAATGCTTGGTATCTTCGGCTATGTCACTTACATCGCTCATAATCATCATTGAGGCTTCGTGCCCCAATTTAAATTTTTCTTCCAAAATCAATTTTCGGAAATTTTCGGCTCCCTCTGGCGAAAATTCAAAAAATTCGCCTTCTTTGTGAGCCTTATGATCCGCACTTTCTTCGGCCGACATATTGCGCGCGTATCTCGAACTGTTTATTAACTCATTTTCATTATAAGTTTTGGTCAGATGTTCCATAATGGCAGCCGCGCGCAGCGGCTTCCCTTCCCTCTCCGCGCTGTCAAACAAATCCACCAGTTCGTGCCAGTTATTGGTATGAATGGTTTTCTTTTCTTCATCAATCGCGGAGCGAATTTTTTGTTGGGTGAGATAATCATCCGGGGCAATCAGTTTTTTTCCCTGACTCTCAAGTGCCCGAGCCTGAATAAGTTTATCCTTTCGCTCCTGTTCATATGGGGCTTCCAACTGCTCCGCCTTTTTAATTAATTCTTCGGCTTTGATGCGTTTGTCTATGGCACCGACACCGGGCTGCGCTGCAGCTTCTTCCCGCAATCTCCCCGCTTGCCTACGCAAGTTTTTAGCTTCCCGCATTTGCTGATTATCGGGAAGAACCGCTCTTGCTTTTGTGCTTTTCGCCTGATCAAGGAGCTCGCGCCCTTTTTTCTCCCCCCCTCCAAGCACTCGTCTTATACCTGCCGGGCTCCAGTATCGCTGGAAAAAGGTTGTGGGGGACGCCAAGGCAGATTTGCGGTCAAGGGCCTTGGCCGCTCCTTTCGCCTCTCTGGCTTCCCGGTTAATTTCGCGAGATTTTTTCCAGCCCTCAATCCATTTGCCAGGTCGAATATCAACTCCGGTTTGCTCTAAAAGTTTTTCTGCTCCTAAAGTCGCAAGGGCCTTTGAACCAAGCAATGCTCCTTTACCTATTCCTTTTATCCCCTTTCCCCCCAGCGCATACGGGGCTTTGAGGCCGCGCTCGGCCAGACTCGTGATCGCCGAGGCGCCGAAGATGCTCATATTTTTGGTGACGAGCAGCGCGGCCCACAAAAAGGCCAAAATCATCAGATAGACGATCATCAGCACGAGGAACTGGCTGAAATCAACCTCGCCGCCGGCCTTGGCGGTAAGATTGCGCAAATAAGTGAAGATGTCGTCATTCGTGCCTGCGCCCGGGATGATCTGCAGCCCGTCGCGGTAGAGCGCGAGCGCGAGGCGCAGAAAGAACGCCATAATCGGCGCGAACAGCGCGTATTTGATGAAGTTGTTCCACCATTTTTTCGCCTGATCCGCGGTGGCCGGCAGAATGGTGAGCCCGTAAGCCAGCGGCGAGAGGATGAGCAAAATCCAGAGCGCCACGGTCCGGATCACCATAAAAATGGCGAGCGCGCCGAACGTGACGAAGACCATGAGCTCCAGCGTAAACTGGAACAGCAGCGTGGCCGTGGCGGCCAGGGCCGTGGAGCTGTCAAAGGAAAAATTCTTAAACGCGCCCACGAGAAAATCCGCGTGCTCGGAGACCAATGACTGAAAAACATACTTCACGCCCGAGATGCCGTTTAACTGGCCCTCCACCTGCACGGTCACGGGCAGGAAGGTAAACTGCACGACATCCAGAACCTGGATGATGATCCGGCCGATGACCAGCGAGAAGTTGACCAAAAGCGCCATCAAAATCAGTTTCGCGAGCAGTTTTTTGTAATTGTAGCTTTCCAGCTTCAGAATCGTGCCAAAGGCGATGACGATGAGCGCCAGAATGAAAAACATATTGACAATGTCGCGCACGAACGTCCACCCCGCGATGATCGGCCCGCTCGCAATCGCGCCAGCGTCGAGCTTCAGGGTGGCCTCCAGAATCGGCAAGAGGATCAGGGTGATGAGCCAGTAGGAAATCGCGCGGACGAGCGCCAAGATCGCGCCGATGATGATATTGACCGTGGAGATAAGCGGCCCGCCAAGATCGCCGCCTGAAGTGCCAGTGCCTGCGCTCTGCGGCCGGTCATCGGCCGTAACAACGGCTGAAAAACTCGCGGTCGCCAGGGAATCCGAGCCCGCCAGGGCCTCCACCCGGCCGGCGTATGAGACCGGCGGCGACCCGCTCGGCACAAGGTTGTACTCGCAGACAAATTCCGTGGCCGTGCCGCTGCTTGGGGTATTGGCCGCAGCCGGCGGCTGGCTCGTGTCGCAATCAAAAGTGTACCGCGTCGGGTTCCGCCCCGTCGCTCCCGGAAGATAAACTATCTCATAAGCCATGGTGGCCTTGCCGGAAGTGGGAAAGGTCTTGCTTTTCAGGTTGACACTCAACTGCGCAGGGCCGCTCGTATCCGCCGCGGCGATCGTAACCTGCTTGGTACCAAGATAAGGCGTCTCAACCGCGTTTTCACCGCTGCCGACCGCATAATTCATCTCGGCCTCAAGGTTGTTTGCGCCAACCTGAAATTTGGTCGCGCTGATGCGAAAGCTGACGATCACCTTGCCCTGGCCGGCCGGATCCCGGGTGGATTTCACCTCGGTGCAGGCGCCGCGAGTCTGGCCAGCGCGGCAGACTCGTAAAACCGCTTCCACTAAATTTCCCGGCTGCGCGGCGCGGTTTTTGAGCTGCATGGTCGCGCTGACCTGATCCCCGATTTTCGGCGCTGCTGGATCAAAAATAATCTCCACCGAGTCCGGCAGGATTATGGCCTCGGCCGGCAAGGGCAAAAAGCCCGCGAGAAAAACCGCCAGGAGGACTAGGAGAAGAAATTTATGGAAATATTTGGAAATAAATAGAAACATCAGAGAAACAGATAGAAATATTTAGAAACTTTTGAAAACATATTGAAACTTATTAAGATTCGTTGTTCTTGGATTTATAAGTGGCGGAGATAAAATTGTTCAGCTTAATGGAAAGTTTTATTCCATTTTCTTTGAGAGCCGAGTATCGCTGCTCGTCGATTTTGTTTCGTTCTTTCAATAACTCCAACCAATGATCAACGCCTTCAGCAAGCGAGGCCCGAGCGTTGTAATAAAATTTAATTTTATCAAGATAATGAAACCTGCCATAGCCCTCTGCAATGTTTGCGCCCACCGAATCAATGGCTGAAATAAATTGATCTCCCATTACTTTCTTGGTCTGCCAATCTAAGAGAATGTATATTTCCCATCCTGTTTTTGATAGCTCTCTGGCGAGCTTGTAAACTTCCAAATCTTCGAGTAATATGTATTTCTTTTTTTCCATGAGTTTCCATTTTGTTTCTACCCGTTTCCACTTATTTCAATCCTATTTCTATTTATTTCCATCTGTTTCCACTTCGTTTCTATTTATTGCCCTATATTTCTATCATTCCCGCGGTTTAACTAGAGGAGAGAGAAACAGGGTTTGGGCGCTGGTGCTGATAGAATCAAAGCTTAGGGTTCCGCAGCCCACTGATTTCGTTGACGTTCCGGTTGTAAGAGATATCCCGAAAGTATAAACACCATCACCCGGAGGGACCCATTGTAGGCCACCGCTACCGGGAGCAGTGATGGAATTCTCAAAAACTTTACCGGAGGTACCGGATTTGACAGCCCAAACACTGGCTCTTTCGGCCGCAGACTGTATAGTCCAATTGATCGACACTGATGGCCCCGATTTTGTTGCGGTACATTGATCGGCTGGGGGGGGCGGCAGTCCGCTACCGGCCACAGTGACGGTCACCGCTGGAAATTGGACATTGACCCCCGGCCCGGAGAGGCCACCGGTATAGGTGGCGGCTGTGGTGGGGCCGGGATTGACGGTTCTCGAACCGATGGCGCCAAAACCACTGGCCACAAATGAATTACTGCCTGCTCCGCCGGCATTCAAACCGCTGATCGTCACTGTCAAATCGCTGCGACCAGCAGATACAGAAGGGGCGTTCCAACTCAAAGTAAATGCAGCCCCAGAGCTCGGTATGGGATTAGGAGAGGCAGTAAAGGTCGCCTGACTCCCCGGCGGCGATCCGCCAGGGTTGGTGACAATCACCGAACAAGACGCGGATTTGGCCGCGCTGGTTACGGTTACGGTTTTCTGGCCGGCCGATGAATAATACGTCGCAAACGTCGCCCCTGTGCCTTCGGGGTTGCCGCTGCCATTAGCTGTCCAGGAATATGTACCATCCCCGCCGGAAGCAGTGAAGCTTGCCGTTTGGTTGACATTGACAGTCTGCGAAGCTGGCGAACAGGATACCTCGTTGCCCGGCCCGCCGCCGCCGGTGATGGTGCTGATATTCACCACTGCCACAGCAATAGTTTCTCCGTCGACTAGCAAGCTAAGCTGCGTATCCCTGGTCGGTTTAAAAGTGCGCGTACCGATTTTTTCTTCGGCGCCTACTGCCGGCTCGAGATCAGGAGGCGGATCTACGGAAATGGCGACCGCACCGGTGAGACTTCCTACGCTCCAGTTAACCGTGACGCTGTCGCCGGAATTGACGATCTCCGTAGTCTTACCATTCACGCGGATGAATGGGTTGTTTATATTTGGATCGTCACAGGCAACGATATTTTCCTGGCAGCCGGCGATAATAATATCGTCGGGCGGTGTAGTCGGGGTCGGACTCTGGTAGTTTGGAGCCGTAGTTTCTGTGGAGTCCTTCGGGACACCGCAGGAATTTTTTTCAGTCAGGAGCCGCGCGTTTTTTTGTTTGAAGATCGTATTGACGATGAGGTCCGAAACAAACCCTGCGATAACTTTGGTTGCGACGCCGGAAAATGCGACATCACCTTGCTCGCTTTTCGATTTGAACAGTGAGTCGAGGGTTTTATCCAGAGAACTATTTATCGTGGTGGCAGCGCGCGTAATCGTGTTGCTCGCGGACCGCGGCACTTTGTTACCGGTAGAGATAAGCTCTAGGTTGGACGCCGCGCGGCCCTGCGCCTCCACGCTGTAGGCCAGATCCTGCATTGAGAGATATTGGAACTGCGGCGAGGCGTACGGGTTGCCGAGGCGGGCCATCCGGCGGTAGTAATCCGCGGTCGAACGCGGGTCAAGCTCGCTCATCAAAAACCCGCGCGCCTTGGTCGCCTGATAGAGCGCGAGGTTGTTGAGGGCCTGCGTGTTCACGCCGCCGCAGGAGACGGCGCTCGTTAACATCGCCAGCCCCCCGCGCACGAGGAGAGTTTCCTGCTCCGGATTAAGCCCGCCCGCACCAACATTGATCTGCCCGCTGCCGGGCGTGATGCCCGAGACAAACCCGTCGGACGCGGTATTTTCTACCTTAAGCTCGACCTTAAGCTGTTTAATAACCAGGGCATTGGATCGGCTGGAAATATTTAGATAATAGGCTGTGGACTGCTGCGGGGAGACGGTTTTTGTTCCGGAGTTGGGTATGCTGATCAGATTGTTCGCACCGAATTCTTTGCCCTGGAGCTGCACAAAGATATTATCGCCTGCCACATCCCAGCGCAGCTCCGCTGTCCTGCCCTTCTTAATTTCTCTGGGATTGACATTGAAAGATGAAGATGTAACTTTCGCGGGTATGTTTAAGCCAGCCAATGCTTCGACTTTTTTGGGGTCGCTGAATAGCGGCGAAGAATTTAAAGGTAACTGGTTTGAGCCGGTAACAATGCTGGCTAAGTTGGTATCCTTCGGTTCATTTTTAATATCTTTATTAGATTTGTTGGGGTTCAAAAGCGAATTTAGCTGCGCCCCGATATAGACATCAAAGCCAAGCGCGTCAGAGTAGTTGAGAATATTTTTTATTGTATGGACGCTCTCCAGCTTGGTCAGAATGTCCACGCTGAATTTGGCGATAATCTTCTGCATCAAAGCTTTCGCCAAAGCTTTGACAAATTCAAACGCGATCTGGATCGCCGCGTCTATGCCGAAAAAGGCCTGGGCTTTCTGAAAATCAATGTATAGCGAAAAACCAAGCAGGCCCACTGTCGCCACCGCAACCAGACAAATTGTCGCAAAAATCCTCATCGCAAAATATCTCCATAAATTGTCTGCAGCCTTTGGTATTCCGTCTCGAAAAGCGCATTGGCTTTTTGAATCACTGCTATCTGGTAAGTTTCCTGCTGGACTTGCGCTTTTTGTTTTTCAAGTTCCGCGTTCGGGTCAATGGTTTTTTCGATCTCAAATATACGCGCCGCGGCCTGCAGCCCGGCGATATGCAGCTGATGAAAAGTCAAAAACGGTTTTGGCACCGGGGTCATTCTCAATTTGTCGATACTGGCATTTATCTGGCCGGTCATTCCCAAAGAATCCGTACCAACCGGATCATTGAGTATTTCCTGGAACGCGGCCACATCAACAGTTAATCCTTGTATTGCGCCTTTGAGCTCTTTTATATAATTTGCAACGGCTGCCGGGGATTCGTCCGTTATGACATTGAGCGTGCGAATATCTGGCAACGGCACCTCCACCTCCTGGGACTCCGGCGGCGACATAATGCCCAAGACCTGCTTCTTGATGTTTTCTTCCTTGAATTCCTCAAGCCCGTTGTCCTCAATGAATTTATCCGCAATATTTTTGGCATAATCAGTCGCGTAGAGTTCCCCGGGACCGGTGGGGTTCTGGTTCACCGCGACCTCCACGCCGTCGTATTGGCCGTCGCCGTCCGTGTCGCGCCTTCCTGGGTCAGTGCCGAAATAAAATTCCTGGTAATTCGTAAGGAGATCCTCGTCCGGGTCGGCGTCCGGGCCGCCGATGCGCGGGTCGCCGTCTCTGTCCGTGCCGAAATATTTGATGAGCCAGGCCGCGGGCAGGAGCCCGGAATTTTCATACTGCGAACTGGCGCTGCGATTGTTTTTATAAAAATAAAAGCCGCCCGCGGCAGCGGCAGCGGCAATGGCAAAAACTACAACCCCGAAAATTAACTTTTTGCGCTGGAAAATGCTTCCCGAACGCGACGGAAAGTCGGCAGTCAAAAGGGCCATTTTTTGTTTTATTTTTGGTTTCTAAACCGAAATTTTACACTAATATTATAGCAGTTTTTTCACTTCTTGTCAAACCTGGTTTGGAACAACCTGTTATACAGTCTCCCCCAATCCTCCAGCGAGAGATCTTGCGCGCGGCAGAGGGGGTTCAAACCAATCGAAAAAAGTACTTGTTTATAATTTCCATGAGTTTCTATGTATTTCAATTTATTTCTTGTGTCATCACGAAATTCATAGAAATCAGCTTCGCGAAACTTATGGAAATTTATTGTATTTAAAACGCTCAAATTATTCTGCAGCTGCTTTCGCTTATTACTAAATCCAATCTTAACGAGTTGAAAAAACTGTTTCTCATCAATCACCCCCACCTCACCTCCCCCCTCAAGGGGGAGGAATTCTTTTTTATTTCCCTCCCCTCGATGGGGAGGGTTAGGGAGGGGTGCAATCTTTACTATCGCAGAATCCACTTCGGGTTTCGGATAAAAATTTTCTTTAGAAACAAAACTAATAATTTCGGGGTCTGCATAAAATTGCACACTCACCGCGAGAAGCGACATCTGACCGGGGCCTGCGATTATTCTCTGGGCAACTTCTTTCTGAAGAAGCAGCACCATCAGGGAGGGGCGCAACCCCTCCTGGCCTCCGGCCATCCTCCCCTCGTCAGGAGAGGATAAAAAGGTAGATAACAATTTGCCGGTGAGGTAGTAAGGAATGTTAGCCACCACTTTGTAATCCCGCGACAACAAATTTCTATCAGTTTCTATAAGTTGCAATTTATTTCTCGCGTCTCTTGGAAATTTGTGGAAATCTGCTTCGCGAAATTCATTGAAATTGATTGTAAGAATATCTCCACGAATTATCTTCACATTCTTTTTTGATTTAAAAAGTTTGTACAGGACGCGAATTAATTTGCGATCTTTTTCAATGGCCACAACCTGCCCCGCCTGTTCTGCCAGACGTTTCGTTAAAATTCCCAGGCCCGGCCCGATCTCCAATACCACGTCGTCTTTTTTTAATTCCGCGGCCGCGACAATCTCCTCCAAAACTTTCTCGGACAGCAAGAAGTTCTGACCCAAACGCTTGTCGGGTTTGATGTGCAATCTTAATAAAAGAGATTTTAGTTCATCGGGCCGCATAAATCAAAAATTAAATATCAAAATGTAAAATGACAGATTAAAATTTCAAAATTTTAAGATTTTTCTTTGTCATTTTTATTTTAGATTTTTACATTTTAATTTTTTAAGAGCTCAACCCTTACAGAGATAGTACCGGAAGACAAATTTGATAATGCTTTATACGCCACGCTATCCAAATCGATCACTCTGTCCGGATGTTTGTCGAGTTCCGGGCCGCGGTCATTGATTTGCACGATCACGCTCTGGCCGTTTTGCAAATTGGTCACCCGCGCGTAGCGCCCTTTGTCATAGAAAGGATGGGCCGCGCAGAGGCAGCCGCGATAAGCATACCAGGAGGCAACGCCTTCTGTAGTCTCTTCGATCTCAATTTTTGTCCCAAACTCCCGCGTTTCGGTCACCGGCGTCGACAAAATAGTCTCCCTCACAAACTTCCGCTTTATCTCCACCCCGTTTTTGTAGGTAATCAGGAATTCCGTCTCCTGCTGCCCGGGCTTTCCGGGTGTGAGAATTTTTTCCTGACCATAAGGCAAAAACGGATTGTCGTATCTGGTAATGGCAAACGGGATGTCCGTCCGTTCTCTGACCGGCAGGGTCACGATGCGGTCAATTTTGACGACCATCCCATCGGTCAGGAAAACCCCCTCTCTTTCTCCCCCTTGATAAGGGGAATATGAAGAGGGGGTAGAAATGAACGCGCTAACTTTATCCGTACTGGACAACTTAATTCCTTTTTCATAGAGCAGGTCGTTCACGGTCGCGGCTGAAGAAATATAGGATTTTTCAACGCCGGCGTCATTGACTATTGTCTCAACTGGCCGCGAAATTTCAACGGTCATTCCCGCTATCACCCCCTCACCTAACCTCTCCCACCAGGGGAGAGGAAAAGAAGATGAATTCCCCTCCCTCGATGGGAGGGGCGAGGGGAGGGTGAATCCCTGTTCCCCCAGCACTTCCCCCACTGTCCCGGCTCGCGTCTCAACCATGAAAGTCAGATTGCGGCTCTGAATCTTTACGACCTTGAGCGGCGGTTCGCGGCGGCGCAACGCCAAATGCAAAATTAAAAATGCAAAAATCAAAATGACAATCCAAAATCCAAAATTTTTAATTTTCAATTGTAATTTTGAATTTTGCACTTTGCATTTTCAATTTAGCTTGCGCAGCAAGCGCTTCGGGATGGCCTTCAATATCCTAGACGGTATCGCTCTTTTATATTCCCCGTACACCTGCCGCTGGCGCGCGTAGGACAAATAAAGATTTTGCTTGGCCCGCGTGATGCCGACATAAGCCAGACGAATCTCCTCGGCCACCTCTTCCGGCGAATTGAGGCTCCGCGAATGCGGCAGGAGCCCCTCCTCCAGCCCGACAAAAAAGACTTTTTCAAACTCCAGGCCCTTGGCCGAGTGCAGGGTCATCAGCGTAAGTTTGTTGCCACCCTCCTCCGCAGTATCCAGGTCGGTCATCAGCGCCACTTCCTCCAAAAACTGCGGCAGGCCCCCGCGCCAGGGCAGATGTTTATATTTCGCCGCCACATCCACGAGCTGTTCGATATTTTCCAGGCGAGCAAGCCCTTCCTCACCTTCTTTCAGAAGTTCCTGCCGATAGCCAGACCGCGAGAGCATGAAGTCGATAATATCAAGAAGATTCACCCCCTCCCTGCCTCCCCCATCAAAGGGGGAGGAATTCTCTCTTTTGCTTCCCCTCCCTTGATGGGAGGGGTTAGGGGAGGGTGAAACGGGCAAGCTTAGCAATTCAAAAAATTCTCTCGCGCCGGCCACTGCCCGCGGACTTAATTCCAGCTTATCAATATTATTGAGCAGCCGCTCATGATTAAAATCGAATTTGGCCAGGCCCTGGTTGATCAATTTCAAATTCGCGTTGCCAATCCCCCGCGCCGGCACATTGATCACGCGCGCGAGACTGACCAGGTCGCGCGGGTTGGCCACAAGCCGCAGGTAAGCTAAAACGTCCTTCACTTCACGGCGCTCATAGAACTTGATGCCGCCGACGATCTGATACGGGACGGACGCGGACAGCAGTGCTTCCTCAAATGGGCGCGATTGCGCGTGGGTGCGATAGAGGATGACGATCTCGGAGAGATTGTCAGGAATAGAGAATGAAGAATATGGAATATGGAATCTTGAAGGGCGGGTCCATTTTGCGTTCATAAATTTGTTTAAAATCGGGGTTTCCTCCGGTTCATAAACAATTTCTTTCTCTTCTTTCCCCCCTCCCTTCCCCTCCCCACCAGTGGAAGGGGATAAAGGGGAGGGGGCGGCATTCATAATTCTTTCAAGCACAAATTCCGCTTCATCATACTCGTCCGCCGCCTCGTACAAGCTCACTTTCTCCCCGCCTTTGGAATCTGTCCAGAGCTTTTTTTCATACTGCCGCGGATTCAGGGCAATCACCTTGTGCGCCGCATCCAGGATCGCCTGGGTGGAGCGGTAGTTCTGCTCCAGCATAATCACGCGGGCGCGCGGATAGTCTTTTTTGAAGTTCAGAATGTTCTGCATATTGGCCCCGCGAAATCCGTAGATGCTCTGCGCGTCGTCGCCAACAACAAACAGGTTCCGGTGGGCGGCAGTGAGCAGCTTCAAAAGTACATACTGCGCGTGGTTTGTATCCTGGTATTCGTCCACGAGAATGTAGCGAAAGCGTTTCTGAAGTTTCTCGAGAATTTTCCGGTGCCCCTGCAGAAGCTCGCAGGTCAATTTGAGCAAATCGTCAAAATCCAGGGCGTTGTTCTCGCGCAGCCGCTCGATATAAAGTTCCTCGACCTGTGCCAGGGTTTCCTGAAAATAGGAATTGTCCAGAGCGAGATCACGCGTCCGCAAAAGTTTATTTTTCGCTGCGCTGATATAATAGCCAAATATCTGTGGCCGGAAATTTTCCGATACCCCGAGCTCGAGCGTGATCTGCTTCAGAAGCCGCTGCTGGTCGTCAGTATCATAGATCACAAACGAGCGCGTATAGCCGCGATTTAATTGTTCAATAAATTCCCGCAGCCACCGCGCGCAGACGGCGTGGAACGTGCCGGCAGTGAGCCGGCCGATATCCCCAATTCCCCGTATCCCCCCAATTCTCCCCCGCATCTCTCCGGCGGCTTTATTGGTAAAGGTCAAGGCGAGGATCTCTTCCGGCCGAAAGTGGGGTTTTTGTCTCCCTTCGGGAGATCCCCCGGAGGGGGATAACAGATACGCGATGCGGTAGGTTAAAACGCGCGTCTTGCCGCTGCCGGCCCCGGCGAGAACGAGGACTGGTCCGGGCGGCGCCGTGACGGCTTCTCGTTGGCGATCATTAAGATTTTTCAGAATGTCCATGAATGCAAAATGTAAAAATAAAAAATCAAAATGACAATTCAAAAATTAAAAATTTTTCTCTTCTCCTTTTGCATTTTACATTGTAATTTTTCATTTTGCACTTTTATTTTTTATTTCGGCTTAAATAAGCGGTTTTTTAGACATTGTGGATTGTAGTGTTTGACAATTTTTTAGCTAAAATAAGCCGAAAAAAAGCCACTTCGAGCTTATTTAAGCCGCGCTTTTCCCCTTGACCGCGAGGCCTTATGAATGTTAAATTAACCTCTATAAATGGCCCTATTTCTAACCAAGCGCCTCAAGCCCATCTTCCGGCTTATTTGCTCTCATTTCGCCACTGAACTGGTCCTGCTGTTTATCCTCGTGGCGGCGGTGGGCACCAATCTTTTGCATCGCTCCGGCAATATTAATTCCTCAAACCGGAGTTTATTTTTTGCCTATTTGAAAAAACATCCCGCGCGCAATGAGCCGCTCGTTCGCGCTTCGGAAAATGTGGAGCTCGCGCTGCGCGCGTCAAACTACGGTTTGGTCAAACAAGTGCTCGCGGCCTCCACCAAAGATAAAACCGGTGGCGGGCGGCCAACCAGCGCCGCGCTGCCGACCCTGTCCGGCTCGGCGCTGCAAAAACCCAACCCGCCTTCCACCGGCCAGCCCCTGCCCGCCACCGGCCAGGACGTGGAAGTTTACCGCGTGGCAGCGGGCGACACGGTCGCGCGCATCGCCGCCGCCTATGGCGTCTCCGAAGAGACGATTCTCTGGGAAAACAATCTCTCGGGAAGCGCTTTGATTCGGCCCGGGGATGAACTCAAAATCCTGCCGACGAGCGGCCTCATGCACACGGTCAAGGCAGGCGAGACCCTCTCCTCCATCGCGAAAAAATACAAAGTCGATCCGGAAGACATTCTCGACTACAACTATCTCGAAGATGAGGATTTCGTTGTCGCCGGCGTGGAGCTGCTCATTCCCAATGGCGTCAAGGAAACGCCCGTCATTCCCAGGCCAAAGCCGAAACCCGACGATGTGCAGCGGTTCGCGGTGCCGGATGATTTCAGTCCCGGCATCGCCGGCCTCCTCTGGCCGACCGCCAGCCGCAAGCTGAACCAGGGCTTTTCGCGCCGCCACCCGGGCATAGATATTCAGGCGCGCTATGTACCGGTCATCGCCGGCGCGGAAGGCATCGTGGAACTGGCCGGCTGGCAGCGCGGTTATGGCTACACGATTGTGCTCAATCACGGGCAGGGCCTCAAGACCCGTTACGCGCACGGCAGTACCCTGCAGGTCTCGGCCGGCGAGCGCGTCGCTGCCGGCCAGCAGATTATGATCTCCGGCAACAGTGGCCGCTCCACCGGCCCGCACCTCCACTACGAAATCATCAAAAACGGGGTCCGCGTAAACCCGCTCGGCTCCTATTAATTCGCGGTAATCTGGGGCAGCTCCGCGGTGAGCTCGACGCCGGTAAACTGATCTTTGCCGACGAGTTTCAAATTTTTGAGCAGGATGGGATCGTCGGCGGTAATCGCCAGGGTCAGCCGCCGCGGCTCATGAAACGAGCCGGCAAAGGGAAAAATCCCGCCGATCTGCCAGCGCAAAATCCCGGTGACGCCATTGTAAGTGGCGTCGTTTTCGTTCACGGAGAGCGCGCTTGCGGCATTGCCGATCTCGGCGACGAGAACCGCGTCGGCAATATCATTGACGGTATTCGAAACAATGAGATTAACAGCGTAAATATTGTCGCCGGTTTTCTTTACCGTCGAACTTAAATCCAGCGCGGAAGATACCCGGCGCTCCACCGGCTCGCCGCCGAGCGGCTGCCCAACCTCCGCGCTCTCAAATTCCAAACGGACTAAAACCACCGGATTTTTCTGCAAGGTTTTGACCAGCTCATCCTGAAGCGTAAAATGCAGGTTGAATTTTCCCGCCGTCCCGGGGCTGACCACTGCCAGCTCGGGATGCGTCGCCGGCAGGTAGGAGACGATATTATTTTTTACCAAAGCTTTGTCGGCGGAAATTTTGAGGGCGCTCAAGCTCGGCGATTCGAAACTGGCGCGGATTTGCACCGCCGTGAGGCCGGTCTCCCCCGCATTCCGATAGGCGATCTCGAGGATGTATTCCCGGCCGACCTGGAGCGCCTGGCCTTCCGGCAATATCCTGGCCGCGAGCGCAAGCGGCGGCGCCTTTAGCGCCGTGAAAGCCACGCTCTTGTGGCTGCGCACCAATATTCCTTCCGCATTTTTAAGAAACAGTTCGGCAGCAATCGCGCTATCACGGCCCGGCTCGCCGGAGAGCGTACCGGCGATGGCCTTGACGGCCGTCTGGCCGACATTCACGATCGGCACGCGCCACTCGGCGGCTTCCTCGGTAATAAACTTCTCGGGATACTGCAGGCGCACCACGAGATCCGAAAAAGCGCGCGTCGCGAC
>CAZMCQ010000002.1:0-12450 GCA_964565195.1 uncultured Candidatus Saccharibacteria bacterium
ACGCCCAATGAATCCGGATAACGCTTGAGGTCTCTGTATTACCGCTGCTGCTGGCCGTTACAAATTACGTATTTTGTATTCGAACGAAGGATTTACAAATGGCTTCACTAGATCAATAAACCTCTTCATACTCTTTGATTTTACATATAGCCTGTATCTGATTTTGCCACGCATTTGGCATTTACAGACACTGACATCTAGATCAAAGTTGGTTCTTAGCGTTTCCGCTAATAATACGCATTCGTTGAATGAAAAACAATGGGTCGCAAATAGCGCATTGTAATGGTATTTGCTTCTCGCATCCAAGGTTCCATCATCTTGATACCAAATGGCCAAAGTTATCGGTCGAACTAGAAGTTCTTTTATATTCCGAGGGATAATTTTCTTTCCTTCGGGATAAAATAGACTTCTCAATTTGCCAATCTCTTCGTTCCATTTAGTTCTGAAGTAATGCTGATGGTAATTCTTTTTCGGCGTTAATTCCGATACTCCGAGCGGCTGCAATTCTTGATGCAACCATTGGAGATAAGGCAAGGTTTTATTATCTGACTTCATTAGCAGACTAGATTTGCGACTCTGTCCGCTAAATTCCGTAAGATGTCCGTCGCCTAGAATCAAACCGATTAAAATATCCTTGAGTTTTTCACTCATACCTTATGTTACCACAAGGATTGGACTATATCATCATCCCGATTTTGTCGGGAGTCTCGCGTGTAGTCTCTGAGGATCCTTATTTAACGCACTGTAAGAAAGACGTGTCTAGAGGCACACTCCAGACACGGAAGTAAGTTGCAGAATGCTTGTGTATGTGTGGATGCCCAGACGAATCTGACGCACAATTATCTTGCCAGATTCCGTGGCGAATTACCGCAGACCTTTCATACACCATTCCGCACTTCCTTCTTACAATGCATAAACAAGTTTCCTGCTGATTGTCTTTCACCGCGTTTCGCCTTTCGGCGAGTTAAACAGCGGACAGTGAAAGGTGTTCCAGCATATAGCGAGATTTTCTTCTCCGACGTTACCGTCGGAGCTCTGCACCAACCCACTGAATGGGTTCACAGAGTTAGCAACCTCTTATTCTGTCGGTACCGTCAAAATTCGTCCCGACAAAAAGCGGTTTACAACCCGAAGGCCTTCATCCCGCACGCGGCGTCGCTGCGTCAGACTTTCGTCCATTGCGCAAAATTCCCTACTGCTGCCTCCCGTAGGAGTTGGGACCGTGTCGCAGTTCCCATGTGGCTGGTCATCCTCTCAGACCAGCTACCCGTCATCGCCTTGGTGGGCTTTTACCCCGCCAACAAGCTGATAGGACGCAGGCCTATTCGTAAGCGCATTGCTGCTTTACTCCGACGTTTCCGTCGGAGCACATTTGGTATTAGCCCGCCTTTCGGCAGGTTATTCCAAACTTACGGAAAGTTCCTACGCGTTACTCACCCGTTCGCCACTACTCCGATCTTGCGATCGGAGCCGTTTGACTTGCATGTATAAGGCACGCCGCCAGCGTTCATCCTGAGCCAGGATCAAACTCTCATTAGAGATCACCCCAAAAATTTAGTAAATTTTCGAGGGACCCCGATTAGCTCATAAATGAGCTGGTTGCAAATTTTATTTTGGCAGGCCTAATTTGCAAATGGCCTGTCCGCCATAGCTTTTAAGCGACGGCGGAACGTAATAATTCCTATCACTATTCAATTGTCAAAGAGCTTGCCCGCCTCTGGCGGGACTCCCTTAACAAACAAAAAACACGCTTACCATATGCGTGTCATATCCCCCGAACACACGATTTTTTAGGTAGTGTTTAAGCGGTTTTTGGTCTCCTTGTAGAAGAACTTAATAATTAAGGGTATCTAAATTATACCTCCGCCTTGGCGGGCTGTCAAGTTTTAGGCGATAATCTTGTCCACGATGCCGTATTTCTTGGCCTCCTCCGCGGTCATAAAGAAATCGCGGTCTGTATCAGTCTCAATTTTCTTGATGGGCTGGCCGGTGTGCGTTGCAAGAATTTTATCTATCTGATTTTTGATCCGCAGCATTTCTTTCGTTTGAATCGCGACATCCTTGGCCTGGCCTTCCGCGCCGCCCATCACCTGGTGAATCAAAACGCGCGAGTTGGGCAGGGAGTAGCGCTTGCCGCGCGTGCCCGAGGCGAGCAGCACCGCGGCTGCGGATGCGGCCTGGCCGATGCAGATGGTGGCCACGTCGTTTTTTACGTATTGCATCGTGTCATAGATGGCCAGCGCGGATGTGACTGATCCGCCCGGGGAATTGATATACATATTGATTTCTTTTTTCGGGTCCTCAGCCTGCAGAAATAAAAGCTGGGCGATGACAATATTGGCGATGTGGTCGTCAATCGGCTCGCCGAGAAAAATTATCCGCTCTTTGAGGAGGCGCGAGTAGATGTCGTAGGCGCGCTCGCCGAGCGGAGATTTGTCGATGACCATTGGAATGAGGGGCATATCTTGAGAATTTCTAATATCTAATTTCTAATTCCTAATGGAATGAGAATTGGATATTAGTTTTTTATTTTATTAGAAATTAGTAATTGGAAATCAGGAATTATTTTCTTTAGGCAGATCCGCGCCTTGGTCATCCGATGGCATCTCGCCCGCGCCGGTATCTGGCAGCGGCTCGGCCGGTTCTTCCGAAAGCGCGGCGCCAGTCTGTTCCGTGATCGTTTCCGTTTCTTCCTCTTCGGTCGCGGGCTTCATTTCCACTTCGGTCGGTTCGGTTTCCTCTTCGCCGCCGATCTTCTCGCCGGCAATGTCGATTTTCCAGCCGGAGAGCCGCGCCGCGAGGCGCACGTTCTGGCCGCCCTTGCCGATGGCGAGCGACAGCTGGTCTTCCATCACGCCGACGCGGGCTTCCTTGGTGTCTTCGTTCAGTTCAACATTCAAAATTTTAGCAGGAGAGAGTGAATTGGCAATGAATTTAATCGGGTCTTCGTTCCACTCAATGATGTCAATCTTCTCGCCGCCGAGTTCGCCCATCACGGTTTGGACGCGCGTGCCCCGCTGGCCGACGCAGGCTCCGATCGGATCCACGCCTTCCTGATTTGAGGCGACCGCGATTTTGCTGCGGCTGCCGGCTTCGCGGGCAATGGCCTTGATCTCGATCACGCCATTGTAAATTTCCGGGACCTCAATCTCAAAGAGGCGTCGCACCACATCAGGATGCGAACGCGACAGAGTAATCTTCGGGCCCTTGGCGGTCGGCTCAACATGAAGAACCAAAACTTTGAGCCGCGAACCGATTTTGTAATTTTCTGCTTTGATCTGTTCAGACGGAAAGAGCACGCCAGTCGTGCGGCCCAAATCCACGAGCACGGTATCTTTTTCGATACGCTGGATGATACCAGTGATGAGCTGGCGCTCCTTGGCCTTGTATTCCGAGAAGAGCACATTGCGCTCGGCCTCGCGAAGTTTCTGGATGATCACCTGTTTGGCAGTCTGCGCCGCAATGCGGCCGAAATTGGTGCCAGTCTTGGGCGTGATCTCGGTTTTGATCTCGTCGCCCACCTTGCAGGATTTTTTTATTTTTTTTGCGTCCTCTTCGGAAATTTCTTTCATGGGATCCTCGACTGTCTCCACCACGGTTTTCACATCAAAAATGCGCATGCCCATAGTTTCCGGATCGAGTTCCACGACCACATTCTGGTCCTTCTCGCCATAGTCCTTGCGAAAGGCCGCGGCCAAGGAAGCCTCGATCATCTTTAAGACCTCGGCTTTGTCGAGCCCTTTTTCCTCGGCGATTTCATTTAACGCTTCTAGGAATTCTTGATTCATTTGATTAAAAAATGCGGGGTTCTCACCACGCACATTAAGTATCTTCTATCGCATCTGATATCAGTTTAACAGATTTGATGGAATTGTCAACTGGGTCGAGGAGCACGCCGACAATGTCAATCTGGAGGCCAAAGTTTTGGTATTCGGGGTGGTTCTGCACAAACAGCTTCGCCATGCGCCGCAGCAGCGATTGTTTATGATAATTTACTGTTTCTTCCAGCGGCATAAACCGTTCATCACGGCGGGTTTTCACCTCAATTATATAGAGCCGTTTCTTTTTGCGACAGACAATGTCCAGTTCGCCAAGTTTTTTGGTGGCGATGACCTCATAATTCCGCGCGATCACCTCATGGCCGTCTCGCCGGTACAGGAACGTCACCCATTCTTCGCCGGCCTCACCCGGTTTGAGAAGAGAGAGGTCTGGCGGCGCGATTTTCTTTTTGAAAATATTCAAAGAGGCAGGCCCCGCTATTCAGCGGGGCAGATACTTTCGTTTTAGTTTTTCCGCTTCCCAGGTTTTGCTCTGCAGACGGTGTTTGGCGAAAAGGTATCTCCCGATAAAGCCAAGCCAGATGAGGGCGATGAGCAGCAGCCCTAGTACCACAATGTGAGCCGCCAGCCAGGGAATGTTTTCGTAGCGGGCGCCGGCCCAGAGCAAAACGAGTATGCCCATGGTGAGAAAATTATGGAAAAACCGGTTCCAAAGAAAACGGCTGGGGCTTTCCCGTTCGGCGCGTAGCGCCAGAATTTTGGCAAGGATGGCCAGGGCAACCATTAGAGCGCCGGCCCAGAGAAAAATCACGTCCGATCGCGACACGGCAGCCGGATTTGGCCCGAACAGATACTTGCCGTCCCAAAGTTTGGTAAAGTCAGGCATTATTTTTGATACAGCAAAGCATAGTGGAAAGCGCCGGCCGGAATTTCCCCAAGCGGCCGAAAGCTGGATTTCTCCAGGATGGCGCGGAGTGCTGCCGGCGCAAGCCGAACCTCGCTTGCCGGGCCAAAGGGCGCGTCTATCCGCCACTCGGCGATGAGCAGCAGCCCGCCGGTTTTGAGCACGCGGTATGCTTCACGCAGGACGGCTTCTTTATTTTCGACCTGGTGCAAGAGGCCGGACATAATTACCACGTCGCAGCTCATCTCCGGCACCGGGCAGGAGCCAAATTTTTCCAGATCACACTGCCGGGTCGAGACATTGTGCAGGCCTTCCAGCTTGGCGAGCGTGGCGGTTTGGGAAAGCGCGTCTTCCATGATGTCCAGGGCCCAGACCTGGCCTTTTTTGCCGATCAGTTTGGCCGCCGCTACGGCGTAGTGGCCGTTGCCGGCACCGAAATCGGCCACGACCATATCCGGGCGCAAGGGAACAGCAGCGAGGACTGCCGCGGGATTGAGAAATTTCTCGGTTTTTGTTGCCAGAGGGTTCATTTCAGATAGACGACGCGATTTGTTATATTTTTGCATTTCCCCGTGACCTCGTCAATTTCGAGCAGGCAGTAGCCGATTTCGTATTTATCGCTTTCCGCGATTTCAAGCGGGCCGGCGCCGTCGTGAAGAAATCTCTGCAGCACGCTTTCGGTTTCGACGCCGATCACCGAATCGGCCGCACCGACCATACCGGCGTCCGTGATGTAGCCAGTGCCGTTTGCTAGGATTTGCGCATCCGCTGTCGGAACATGGGAGTGCGTGCCAATCACCGCGGACAGCCGCCCGTCGGCAAAAAACCCCATGGCGCGTTTTTCGCTGGTGGCATCCCCGTGAAAATCCAGGAGGCGCACTTTGGCTTCGGCGCCAATCTTCCCGAGGATTTCGTTAAGCTGGAGGAATGGGTTGCCGATCTCGCCGAGGTCAAACTGTTTTTCCATAAAAACCTGGCCATTGAGATTGATTATCAGCACCGGCGTATTTGTTATCTTCATGACGGCGTAGCCTTTTCCCGGCAGTTCATCGGGGAAGTTCGCGGGGCGGATGATTTTTTCCGGAAACTTTTCGAAAACCTCCCGAGCTTCCGGTTTGTCAAAGACGTGATTGCCGGTCGTAAAGAAGTCCACACCGGCGTCGAGCAGGGACTGCAGGGTGTGCAGGGTGATGCCTTTGCCATGCGCCACGTTTTCGGCGTTGGCAATGACGAGATCTGGCTTGTGTTCTGATTTTAATTGCGGCAGAATTTTTTGTACTGCCGCGCGGCCCGATTTGCCGTTCACATCACCGAAAAATAGTATTTTCATACGACAATAAATTTCAACAAGTTTCTATTAGTTTCTATGAGTTTCATTTGCTTCACGAAATACCTTGAAATTTGCTCAGGCGGACGCCTTCGCGAGATTCATTGAAACTGGTTGTTACCTCGCATATTCCACCACCCTTAGCTCTCGTATCACCTGCACCTTGATCTCCCCGGGATATTTTAGTTCCTGCTCGATTCTCCCGGCGATCTCGCGCGCGAGCTTCATGGCGCCCCAGTCATCCATCTTGGTCGGCTCAATGAAGACGCGGATCTCGCGGCCGGCCTGGATGGCATAGGCCTTTTCCACGCCGGCGAACGAGGTCGCGAGATTTTCCAGTTCCGTGAGGCGCTTGATGTATTGCTCGTAAGTATCCTTGCGCGCGCCGGGCCGCGAGCCGGAGATGTTGTCCGCGGCATCCACGATCATGGCTTCCAAACTTTCGTGCGGCACGTCGCCGTGGTGCGCGGCAATGGCATTGATGACCTGTTCCGACAGGTTGAATTTCTTGGCAATCTGCACGCCGAGCTCCACGTGCGTGCCTTCCATGTCCTGGTCAAGGGCCTTGCCGATGTCGTGCAGGAGTGCGCCCTGCTTGACGATGGAAATATCCGCGCCAAGTTCTTCCCCGATCATCACTGCGATTTTGGCCATTTCAATGGAGTGCTTCAAAACATTCTGGCCATAAGAGGTGCGGAACTTGAGCCGCCCGATGAGCTGGACGAGCTTGGGCGGAAAATTTGTAATTCCCAGTTCATAGACTGCCTCTTCCCCGGCCTCTTTGATCATCTGGCCGACTTCGCGTTTGGCTTTTTCATAGGCATCTTCAATCTTGGCCGGATGAATGCGGCCATCTTTGATGAGATTTTCCAGGGTCACCTTGGCCACATGGCGGCGCACCGAATTAAATCCGGAGATAAGCACGGTATCCGGCGTTTCATCCACGATCACCTCTACGCCGAGCATCTGCTCGAAGGCCTTGATGTTGCGGCCCTCCTTGCCGATGATGCGGCCTTTCAGCTCCTCGTTGGGCAGGGCCACGGTCGTGGTCGTGGTCTCGGTCGTAACCTCGGCGCTGGAGCGTTCGATGGCCTGCGTGACGATCTCGCGTGCCTCGCGCTCCGCTTCCTCGCGCGCCGCGGCGACGAGCTTGCGCGTCAAACCCAGGAGCTCCTCTTTGATTTGCTTTTCGGTTTGCTCCACGATGATGGTTTTCGCTTCTTCGCGGGTAAGTTTGGCGATTTTTTCCAATTCCGCCAGCTGCCGCTCTTTGCCGGCCAGGAGATCTTCTTTGAGGCGTTTCACCTGATCGTGCTGATCGTCAAGATTTGTTTTATGTTTGTCCAATTCTTTGGCGCGTTGATCGAGTTCGCCCTCCCGCCGTTCCAGGCGTTCCTGAATGCGCACGAGCTGCTTGCGCAGTTCGGTCTCCTGCGCCTTGGCTTCCTCGGCGATCTTGATGGCCTGGTCTTTGGCCGTGAGAATTAACTCCTTTTCTTTTTGTTTGGCTTCCTCCAGAAGCTTGTCGGCGCGCGCCTCGGCTCGGCCGAGCTTGCCTTTGGTTTGGAACTTCCGGATGAAATATCCGGTGGCGATGCCCACCGCGAACGCAGTGGCAACAAAAAACAGACTGCTCATATATTTTGAGTGGTCTGCGCTAGGCGAAAGATTTGGCTACGAGAAAAAGCGGGTATTAAACCGTTTGTGTAAATTCTATGAGATTTTGGTCCCCGAGAATTAAATTAGCCATAAATCGGAAAAGGAGTGACAGTGATTAGAAGCGATTTCCGAAGTTCTTTGAAAAGCGCAGAATTAGTTAAAAATAAGAACTAATAGGATTATAGCGAAAGGGACATTTTTTGTCAAAATAAAGCCGGCGGTAAGGCAATGCTTGAGATTACCGCCGGTGTCGAGGAAACAACTGGTGCCGCAGTGCGCGGGTGAAGCGCCGGATCCGATTCCGCTGCAACGCCGTGATGAGTAAAACGCAAATTGTAAACAGCAGCGGGGCCGTTTGATCGTCCCCCACGGCCACCGCGATCGCGATGACCAGGAAAATCAAGAACAATATTATTGTGGCCATATTTCCTCCTCTAACCGGCAGAGATAATTACCAAAATAAGTCTTCCCCGACAGTTAACCCTCGCTGTTTCCATGGAAAGGTATTATCCACCCATAAAACCCATCTGTCAATAGATCGACAGAGCGAGAAAAAATCTGTAAAATACTGTCATTGTATACCATTATCATTCCCGCGTAGGTGGGAATCCAGAATTATTTATATAGATGCCGGATCGAGTCCGGCATGACAGAGTAAGATTATGTTCGAAATAGAATTCCCGATTCTAAAACGAAAAGTCAATGGCCGTCGGCTCGTGTATTTAGATAATGCCTCGACTACGCAAAAGCCGGAAAGTGTCCTCCGCGTGATGGATGATTTTTACCGCCGGCACAACGCCAACATTCACCGCGGCATTCACACGCTATCGCAGGAGGCAACTTCACTTTATGAAGGCGCGCGGGACAAGGCGCAGAGATTTATCAATGCGAAACACCGCGAAGAGATTATCTTTACCAGTGGCGCGACCGAGGCGATCAATCTCGTGGTCTGGACCTGGGGACATGAGAACATTCACCGCGGAGATGAAATCTTATTGACCGAGATGGAACACCACTCCAACCTGGTCCCGTGGCAGATTTTGGCGAAAAAGAAAGGAGCGAAGTTGAGGTTTATGCCAATAATTTCACCCCTCCCTAACCCTCCCCCTCGAGGGGGAGGAATAAAAAAGAAGTTCCCCTCCCTTGATGGGAGGGGCTGGGGGAGGGTGACCGGAGCTTTGGATTTATCAAATTTGAACAAGCTCCTCACCCGCAAAACCAGGATAGTTAGCATTGCCCACATCTCCAATGTCCTCGGCACTATTAATCCCATTGAAAAGATTGTAAGGATGGCACATAAAGTTGGCGCTGTTGTACTGGTTGACGGCGCGCAGGCAGGCGCTCACCTCAAAATAGACGTGCAAAAACTTGGCGTAGATTTTTATGTCTTATCCGGACATAAGATGTACGGTCCGACTGGTGTGGGTATTCTCTATGGCCACAAAAAATTGTTAGAAGCTATGCCGCCGTATCAATACGGTGGGCATATGATCAAGAAAGTCGGGTGGCAGAGCTCGACTTGGGCAGAGCTACCCCACAAATTTGAGGCAGGGACTGCGAATATTGCAGAAGTCATCGGTCTCGGCGTGGCGGTGGATTTTTTGAGTTTTCAACTTTCACCCCTCCCTAACCCTCCCCCTCGAGGGGAGGGAATGGAAAGCGGGATAGGAACAAAAAAGAAATTCCCCTCCCTTGAGGGGAGGGGCAAGGGGAGGGTGATTGATGCCGCAATAAATCATGAAACAGAACTCACAAATGACGCGTTAAAAAAATTGAAACAAATCCCTGGCATGATTATTTACGGACCGAATGAGAGAGGGCCAGTGGTTGCTTTTAATATCAAGGGTCTTCCTCCGCATGATTTGGCCAGTCTCTTGGATGAACAGGGGATTGCTATTCGGACTGGCCATCATTGCGCCATGCCGCTGCATAAAAAGCTCGGGATCGAATCCTCGGCCCGGGTTAGTTTTGCACTTTATAATACAAAAAAAGATATCGATGAATTGGTTGAGGGGATAAGGAATGCGATTAAGGTATTTGGGAACCTCATCCCCGCCCTCTCCGATATCGGAGAGGGAGAAAGGGAGAGGTAGCGAGCAATGCAGAATTCTTATTCGCAGAAACTCCTCGACCACTACCGCAATCCGCGAAACGCGGGCCAGCTCGCGCACCCGACCCATACCGCCGAAGAGCTCAATCCACTATGCGGGGATGAGATAAAGGTGTATCTTTCCGTCAAAGATGGTATAATCAAAGATATCAAGTACGAAGCGAGAGGATGCGCATTGTCGATCGCCGCAGCATCAATGTTGTCGGAGGAAATCCGAAATTCGAAATCCGAAATTCGAAACTTTGGACTTTCAGACATGGAGAAACTACTTGAGGTGAAGATTTCCAAAGCCCGCGAGCAGTGTGCTACACTGGCGTTAGAGACAATTAAAAAAGCAATGAAAAATTAGTTGTCATTGCGAGGAGCAAAGCGACGAAGCAATCCCAGAGATTGCCGCGCTTCCTACGGTCGCTCGCAATGACAGAAGGAACAACATGAAATTCGAACTACCAAAACTGTCTTACGCTTACGACGCTCTGGAGCCGTATATTGACGCACGGACCATGGAGATCCACTACACCAAGCATCATCAGGCCTATATTGATAAGCTCAATGCGGCCTTGGAGAAGTATCCAGAGCTTCAAGAGAGACCAGTTGAGGACTTATTGCGCAATTTAGATTCCCTCAAAGTTGACGACGCTGACCGGACAGCCATCAGAAACCACGGCGGCGGGCATATCAATCACTCGCTGTTCTGGCAGATGATGGGCCCGAAAAAAGAAGTTGATGAAAAATTGGTAGAAGATATCAAAGCAACTTTTGGTTCAGTGGACGAATTCAAAAAGCAATTTACTGATGTCGCGATCAAGCTTTTCGGCTCGGGCTGGGCGTGGCTGGCGCGGGATGAGCAAGGCAAACTGCACTTGCATGGTCTGCCCAATCAGGATTCACCCTATCTGCATGGCCATACGCCGGTCATCGGCCTCGATGTCTGGGAGCATGCGTATTATCTCAAATATCAAAACAAGCGGCTGGATTACATTGCCGCCTGGTGGAACGTTTTGAAGCTGATATAAAAACCCGATTGACCAGGAATTGTCGATCGTAAATAGTTGGTCAATTCAGAAAAAAATTAAAAAAAAGTCCCCGCCCCGAGCGAAGTCGAGGGGCGGGGGTGTACGGGCGAAAGGCGCGAACTACTTCTTTTTGCGTCCCTTCCTTTCGCACATCTGTTCGAATCTCTGAATTGCCTCTCTAGGGCAACGTCGATCGAGAACTGGCCGGTGCCTTTTTCCGGCAGAACCGAGAACGGCGCCATGTCGGGATCCGTTCGGATGTCGAGTAATATCAATTCGTGACCCTCCAGGCATCCTCGCAGGAACTGGGTGTGGCACTTTCTGCACTCCATGTAGTCGTCGTCGTTCCGGTCCACGGCGCGTTCATGGCACTTGGGACATCCCACATGTAGCTGCTGGCTTTGCAGTCTCTTGATCGTTGGCTCCGGGCAGTCAGGTGAATGACCACCAATGCATCGGCATGCCGGGCACGGAATGCCGATGATCATCCCTGAACTCATTCCTTGATACATAGATATCTCCTTTCAGTGTCGGCTATGTAGATAGCCGAGAATGTAGACCAAAGTGATGTGAATCGGAAAGAGCACTAATGACAGAATGTTCAGCGGGTATTTGGGCATAGCACTGGATAACGCGATTTCACCCAGCGCAACCAAAGCCAGAAATATTGCTCCTTCGACAGTCTTGTCGAGCTTGTCATGGAAACAGCCGGTCGCAAATCCGGTCAGCCATGAACAGAGCAAGATCGAGCCGACCACGATAGCTGCTTCCAGCATTCAATCCTCCTTTCTGGATACAAGAAAGGAGCATACTATTTTTTTCGGTTTTTGTCAATACTAAACTAAAACCCGCCGAGGCGGGTTATTTTTTCAGTTCTTTGACCACCGCCTTTGGCGGGGCCCCGCTGGAAGCGGTGGCTTTTACCTTTTTATTTCTTTAATCTTCGCTTCAGCGCCGTTTCTAGTGTAGTAGAGTTTGGATTTCTTGGCTCGATTATTTTTTAGCACCTCGATCTTGGCCACGGTCGGGGAGTGAACGGGAAAGATGCGTTCCACGCCAACGCCAGAGGCGATGCGGCGCACCGTGATCGTCGCGCTCATGCCGCGGCCGTGCTTGTTCGCGATGATCTGGCCCTCAAACATCTGAATACGTTCTTTTTCGCCTTCCACGATCTTCTGATGGACGCGGACCATTTGGCCGGAACGCAAGGCGGGTAAATCCGGCCGAAGATTGTTTTTGGTTAGTTCTTTGATATAAGGCATTGTTGTATCATTGTCATCCTGAGGGCAGAGCCCGAAGGATCTAGATTCTTCCCCCGCCAAAGGCGGGGTCAGAATGACAGAGCGGTTAAACTGTTTAACGTTTTTTGTAAATCATTTGGCAATTTAGATTCCACTTCTAACCATGTTTTGTCGGGCAGTTGCAGTTCGAGTTTGCTGGCGTGCAAGAACTGTCGTTCGAGAATTGAGCCAATTTTTTGCGACTGCGGTTTGCCATAAAGATCATCGCCCATCACCGGGTTTCCTTGGGAAGAAAAATGCACCCTTATCTGGTGAGTGCGGCCTGTATGCAATTTTACCCTGACGAGAGTGAAGGTGTCAACTGTGGCACCCCCACCTTTATCCTCCCCCCTCAAGGGGGAGGAATTCCCCTCC
>CAZMCQ010000002.1:12460-61122 GCA_964565195.1 uncultured Candidatus Saccharibacteria bacterium
TCCCTTGATGGGAGGGGTTGGGGGAGAGGTCGCCTATAGCGCCCAATAGACCAATACTCGGTTATCGATGGTTTGCCTTTTCCATCCACGCGCACGCGGCTCTGTCCCTCATGGCCGATCTTGGTGAGTGGTGCATTGATAATTCCATGTTTGGGCAACTCGCCATAGACGAGCGCGAGATATTCTTTGGCAATGTTCCGGCCGGCAAAAAGCTTTTTGAGATACTCAAACATCTCGGGCGTTTTGGCGATGACCAAAAGCCCGGAGGTTTGTTTATCCAAGCGATGGACGACCCCCGGCCGTTCAGCGTCGCCCACGCCTTTTATTTTAGGGTAATGTTCCAGGAGCCAGGTAAGTACAGAATCCTCTGGCTCTTTTTTTGTGGAGTAAACCGGCAGGCCGGCGGGTTTATTGATGACGATTAAATCGTCGTTTTCGTACTCGATGGTCATTGGATTTGTCATCCTGAGGGTGAAGCCCGAAGGATCTAGATTCTTCCCCTTCACTTCGTTCAGGGTCAGAATGACAGATTAAGAGAGTAAATCCGGCCTTCTCTTTTTCGTGCGCTTCAATGCTTCTTTTTTTCGCCACTTAGCTATTTCCGCGTGATTGCCGGAGAGCAGGACTTTCGGTACTTTCATTTTTTGAAAAACCGCCGGCTTGGTGTATTGTGGGTACTCCAGCATCGATTCAGAGAAAGATTCATTCACCAGAGATTCGGCTTTGCCGACCACTCCAGGAATGAGGCGCGCGACTGCGTCGACAATGACCATCGCCGGCAATTCGCCGCCGGTTAAAATATAGTCGCCGATGGAGATTTCTTCGTCCACGAGTTTGCGAATGCGTTCGTCATATCCTTCGTATCGTCCGGAGATAAGAATTAGGTGGTCATACTTTACAAGCCGTTTGGCGTGGCTTTGATTGAAAACCTTGCCTTGAGGGGTCATGAGGATGACCCGAGCTTTTAGCTTATAGCTTTTAGGTTTCAGGGCACGGAGAGCCTTCGCGACAATATCTACTTTCATCACCATGCCTACGCCGCCGCCGTAAGGGCGGTCGTCCACGGTTTTGTGTTTGTCAGTGGTAAAGCGGCGCAGATCGTGCGCCTTAAATTTGATGAGTTTCTTCGCCTGCGCCCGCGCCATCAAACTGTGAGAGAAATAACTTGCGAAAATATCAGGGAAAATTGTAAGGATGTCGAATATCATATAATTGATTTCCAGATTAGTTCGTATTTTTGTCTTTCCAGATTTGCTATATCAGCACTTTCGATGATCGCGCCGATCAATTCTTTTTCTGACGAAACATAGGCAATCTTGTTTTGGTAAATAAACTGCGTGGCGTTGAAGCTAAATTCTTTGGGCAGAAATTTTGTCTGCCGAAGTTCTTCGCGATCGCGCTCGGCCATTTTTTGCGTGATCGCATCTTTCGGCACCAACATCCGGAACCTGATCTTTTTTTCTAGGCGCTCGGGAATATAGCGGTCAGTATCATAGCTCGGCGAGACGATTTTGTAAATGTCGCTAAGGGAGCTTATGAATAATATTTCCGAGCCCGCCTGTTTTAGCGTGTCTTCGCAAACTTCGCGAATTCCTTCGCGGCCTTCGTAGAAGGTGATTCGCGGCCGGACCGCGTCTTTGTTGCTGATCGCACGAAGTTCCGGAAGGATATCTTTGATGCGATTCTCTTTGGCTCGCAGCACATCCAAGAGACTTTCCGGCGGTTCTGCGACCAGACGGACCCTCCGCTTGTCGCGAGACTCAGAAATTAATCCTTTTTGTTTCAGGGATTCAGCCACAAGGTAGATAGTGGTTCTTTTAATGCCAGATTTTTTCGAGAGTGCCTGAACTGTCGCTGGCCCCAAAGCCAAAGCAGCCAGGTAAATCGCGGCCTCACGGTCATCGAGGCCGAATTGTTTTAGGGAGTTAGTTAGATCCATAATGTCGTCATTTATGACAATATTATAGCAAATTGTCAGATTTTGTCAATAGTTAGCCAAAATTAATCGATTAAAGATGTCGCATTTCGTGGCAAATCATTGACGGATGACTAAAAATAAGCTAATATAGCCCGTTAAAACACAAGACAGCACCTAACAATTAAATAAGGAGGAATTATGAACTTGATTGAAAGCATTCAAGAAATCGCGTCTAGGAAACTCTTTGAAGTGGATAAAGAGATCGAACATATGTACCACCGTAACGAGACCGAGACCGAGGTGAGCTTTGCACAAGACCATAGTATTATGCGTACCTTCCCTTTCCGTAGGATAGTATATGACGCTCTTCAGAAATGTAGTGAAAGGGAGCGCTTCTGCCTCATAATGGAGATATTCAAGCTGTGGATCAAACCGGAACTCGATCGTCCCACTGCTGAAGCCATCTTCGGGAAAATCCTGGATTTCAAGGCTCGGGCATTGAAATTTCAGCTGATTCTCGATGACCAAACCACACATATCGGTGGCGATAAGGGCCTCAAGAATACCTTGCTGACATTAACGCAGGATGGTCGGCAGCTTAGAGTATGGTTTTCCCCACCATGGGGTATGGGTCGTCAAAATCATGTTGATTCCGCTGGGGTCGGATTGCTCTTCCATGTAGTTGGCCATCCAGAGCGCGTGAAGATGTATTTGGACGCAATGCTCCGGATCATTCCTAGTCCAGCCATGTTCCAACTTCCGAATGGAAATAAGTTTTATTTGGAATGGCCGAATCAGGGATAAACAGATAGACGCGATAAGCAGCAGGGATTTTCCTTGCTGCTTTTTTATTGAAAATCCCGCCTTGCGGCGGGATTTAATTTTTTATAGCTTGAAATCTTCCATCGCGTCCGGGGCGTCCTCGGTAGAGGAAGATTCCTGCGGCGCGGCTTGTGCTCGTGGCACGTGGGTGCTGCCTTCCGGCTCGACAATCTTGAGATTGACGCGCGCCTTGTGCTTAGCGCCGACGACCCGCAGGAGCGTGCGGAGGGCCTTGGCGGTCTGGCCCTGCCGGCCGATAACCTGTCCCATATCTTCCGGGGCGAGGTGCAGGGAGATGAGCACTCCCATCTCGTCAACCGTCCGGTCGCTCTTCACGCCTTCCGGATGATCCACGAGGGATTTGACTACGAATTCTACGAATTCCTGATCTTTTTCCATCTTGGTTCCTTTACGGTTACTTATTAAAAAAAGAAAAGAACTGTTCCCAGGTTATCACAAAAAACCGTCGCTGTCAAAAACGCGTGTTAGTTAAAAGACCTAGCCGAGCCCCGCATGCGGTTCATTTCCCCGCGGGAAATAAGTCCCTCTCCGTGCGCGTCGCGGACAGCCCGGTTGAAACCATGCTTGGTTATTTTTCCAGAAACAGTGCTGTCCATAAGCTTGTCAATAATTTTTGCCCTACGCATCGCGTGCGAGATGGAGCCTTTCAAAAATTTATTCATGCCATAGCGAAACTTGCGCCTGCTGCCCACATTGACGTGGGAGTATTTGCTGAAATCGATCAGTTTTAGGTTCAGTTCTTTTTTTGGTTCTCCGACGGGTTCTTGAGCTTTCTTTCGGACGGGGACTTCAACTTTTTTCGCCCCCTCCTTCAATTCCTCCCCCCTTGAGGGGGAGGAGGGGTGGGCGGTGAACCGCAGCGCCGGCGGCTGCGGGGCGGGTTTATCGTTGGCAGGGATATTTTTTACTCCGACCCCGCGTGATGCGGGCGTCGGAGAAGGCAAGGGGCCGAGTGGCCCAGTGCTAGACAACCGTCGGTTTAGATCTTCCAATCCCATGGTTTTTGCTCCGACGTTATTCAGTCGGAGCTCCGACTCCGCCTTCGGCGGGCGTCGGAGTTTCTGATTTAGTTTCTTCGGGTTTTGCGGTTTCTGGAGCAGCAGCGGGGGCCTCGGTTGTCGCCTTCGGTTTCGGCCGCCAGGCCTTAACCTTCTCGCCCTGCAACATCCCTTTGTCAATCAAAAGATTATGCATGGTCGGGCTCATCTCCACGTGCTGCCCGATCCAGTATTGCAGGCGCTGCTCGTCTTTGATGGCGAATTCTTTGGTGCGCGGGTTGTAGGAGCCGAGGTTTTCCACGATTTTTTTCTCGGGCGCGCGGAGTTTGTCAGCGACGACAATCCGAAACGCCGCCTGATTTTTCTTCCCAACGCGTTGGAGACGGATGGTTAACATAATGTGTACGAAGTAAGAATTTTTACGAATATACAAATGATTTTATCAGGATGGCCAAAAAAGTCAACCATTGGCTTGACGTCAGATGATAGTATCAATATACTCAATAGTTGGTATCAGTATGCAGTTATTGCAGTTCATCAGTAGAAAAATCCAGCGAGGAGGAAGCTATGGAAACAACAGTTAAGTCAATGTACCCGTATGCAGTTTTTAATCCGGAAATGATTCTACGGCGAGCCGGGTTTCATGCTTTCACAATCCCGACTGAGCGAATTATTGGTGAAGTCTTCGACTTAAAGGTGGAGGTAGAGGGTCAGTCGGAGGAGGTGCATGGCAGAATTACAGGCCTTCGCTTCAATTCCGAATTTGGCCTGTGGCTTGAGGTGGATGTGCCTTATCTGTTAGGAAGACCCTTAAGAGGAGTGCAATACGTCGTTTGTTCATCTGAGGGTCTTCCCTCTGAAAATGAGGGATGGTATGTCGGTCTGGGCCCTAGTCCGCGCGGGCGATTTGTCAAGGTAAGCCTCAAACTGCTAAATCAGGAGTAGGTTATTTTCACAGGTGAAGATCCAAAAGCCGTCAGTGGATCTCGATCGCGATTGCGGTCGGGACACCACGGGCTATTTATTTTATCCGATTTTTGAAATGCCGCCGAATCCACCAGGCCAGGCCAAGGATAATTAAAAAAATAATTACAATATCAAACTTGCGGAAAATGGGTTTGAGTGCTTCCCAGTTTTGGCCGAGTTTGAAGCCGATGTAGGCTAGAAAATAGGACCAGATAAATGAGCCGACAAAGGCGGCGAGAGTGAAGGGCCAGAATTTGGCGCGGGAAACACCGGCTGGAATAGAAATATAAGTACGAACTCCAGGGAGAACGCGACCGAAGAAAGTCGCCCACGCGCCGTATTTGGAAAAAAATTTATCCGCCAAATCCAGGTCATAATGCGAGATTAAAATATATTTGCCGTATTTTTCCACGAGGGGCCGGCCGCCGTACTTACCAAGCCAATAGGTCGCCCAGGATCCCAAGACTGAACCGATTGCGCCAGCAAGAGCGACATTAAATAAACTGAATTTTCCTTCGGAAACCAAAAACCCGGCAAACGGCATAATCACCTCGCTCGGCAGGGGGATGGCGGCCGACTCGATGGCCATGAGAAGACCGACACCGCTATATCCTAAGGCGGAAATGGTATTGATGACGAAATTGGTGATTATAGCTAGTATATCTTGCATTAAATCAAAATGTAAATATCAAAAATAAAAAAGACAGTTAAAAATTTTAAAATTTTACATTGTAATTTTGCATTTTGATTTTTTATTTTTAATTTTTCGAAGAATACGCCGCTGCCTGTTCGAGTTTCAGCGACAGCACACGCGAGACACCGTCGTCGCCCATGGTTACGCCGTAGAGCGTATGCGACTGGCGCATGGTCTCGCGGTTGTGCGTAATGGTGATGAATTGCGTGCGGTGCGCCAGCGTCCCGAGAATTTTGCCGAAACGGATGGAGTTCGCTTCATCGAGCGCCGCATCAACCTCGTCGAGCACGACAAAGGGCGAGGGGTACGTCGCGAGAATCGCGGATAGCAGGGCGATGGAGACGAGCGCTTTTTCCCCGCCAGAGAGCGAGGAGACGAGCGAGAGTTTTTTGCCGGGCGGCGTGGCGCGGATCTCGATGCCGGTGATTTCGGATTTCACCCCTCCCTTGCCCTCCCCCTCAAGGGGAGGGAATTCGTCCTCTTCTTTTTCCTCCCCACCTGTGGGGGAGGTTAGGAGGGGGGTTGGTTTTTCTCTTATTAATATCATCGTCGCGCGGCCGCCGCCAAAGAGTACGCGGAAATATTCCGCGAATTTTTCTGAAATTGAGGCGAATGCTTCATTGAAGTCTTTTTTTATGACCTCGTCGAGCTCGGCAATGACAGTCCGCAGATCCTCTACTGCCTTTTTTAGATCCTCTGACTGAGTAGACAGATATTGATAGCGCTCTTCCGTTTCTTTATGTTCCTGGATCGTCAGGTCATCCACGCCGCCGATCATCTCCAATTGTTTTTTAAGCGATGCGATTTTGTCCGTAAGGCCAAGTGGCACTGGCCCGCTCTGACCCGCCACTTCGGCCGCAAAATCCGGTCCGAGGTTTTGACGCGTTTCTGCTTCGACTGCCTCGCGGCGCGTCTGCAGGCGCGCCTGTTCAATCGCGAGCTGATTTTTTTGATCGCGCGTTTTTAGAAGTGTATCTTGTTTGTTCCGAAGCAGCCGTTCTTTAACAAAAAGCGCTCGCTTTCGTTCATCCGAAGCGCTCGCCGCATCGGTCAAGGATTTATCCAGCGTCGTGATCTTTTTCGTTAATTCCTCAATTTTCCCAGTGAGTTCCGCAAGCCGGTTTTTGTCCTTCCCCATCGCTTCTTTCTCTTCTTGCGATTTGTCATTTTCTATTTCCGAAAGCAGGGCAGAAAATTCATTTTCAATTTTCTTCGCTTCGCTGGCTTGAAAATTGGAAAATAGTGCGCGGAAACGTCCTAGCAGCGCGCGCAATTTGGCTTTCAGCTCATCCCAATTGACTTTCGCTGCCGTCGCCGGCCGCAGCTCCATAGCTTTCAATTTACCGCGCAGCATGGCCTGTTTCTCGAGGAGACTGGTTTTGAGTTTATGCAGCTCGGCCAGTTCCCCGCGTAGTTTTTGCGTTTCGCCCGTCGCCTCGCCGGCCTGTTCCTCTTGTTCAATGTCAGCGGCCAGGGTCTTGATCTCTGCGTTCAGGCCTGCAATTTGTTTATCAAACACGGAAATTTTTGCGTTGACGGCTTCGGTTTGAATTTTCAAACCGGAGAGCTGCTGTCCATAATAGGCGAGCTGTGCCTCGCGCAGCTCTTTTTCTATTTCCTCACGCCGTTCCAGTTTTTTCGTCTGCCGCCGCAGGGAGCGCAGGCGGGGAGCAATTTCCTCGAGCAGCGCCTGGACCTGCTGGAGATTTACTTCCGTGTGTTCGAGGCGGCGCAGGGTACGTTCGCGTTTTACGTAGTAAGGTTTCACCCCGGAAGCTTCCTCCACGAGCTCTTTTATGGCCGCTGGCCCGCCGAGGATGAGCTGGTCGATCATGCCCTGGCCGATCACGTGATAGGAGGTATTGCCAAAGCCGGATTTGGAAAGCAACTCGACGATGTCCAGCAGCCGCACCTGGTTATTATTGAGCAGATATTCAGAATTACCGTCGCGAAAAAGCCGCCTCGCGATGACGACCTCCGCGTAATCAAGCGGCATCACGCGGTCAGCGTTGTCAAAGTGAACCGCGACTTCCGCCACGCCGAGCCGCGCCTTTTCCTGCGAGCCAGCAAAGATCACGTCTTCGGATTTTTTCCCACGCAAAAGTTTTAAGGACTGCTCGCCGAATACCCACCGCAGCGCGTCGGCGAGGTTGGATTTGCCGCTCCCATTTGGACCGACAATGGACGTGATGCCCGGCTCAAATTCCAGAACCGTTTTTTTGGCAAAGCTTTTAAAGCCGTGAATCTCCAGCTTGCGTAGATACATTAGAAATCGTTTTTTAACAAGGCGTTTTTGGCGGCCTCCACTTCCGCATCCTGTTTGGACGGGCCCTGGCCCTCGCCGACGAGCCGGTCGTCCTTATACACGCCGACCACGAAGATTTTGTCATGGTCCGGGCCGGTTTCCGACAGCACTTTGTAGGTTGGGGTGATGGCCAGTTTTTCCTGAATCAGCTCCTGGAGTTTGGATTTCGGGTCCACGTAAGTCTGCGCCTGGATGATCTCCGGAAGTTTCACCAGGATGAATTCTTCAATAAATTTCTGCGCCGCCGCCTCGCCGGAATCCAGATAGATCGCGCCGATCAGGGCCTCCAGGGCATTGGCGAGGATGACCTGGCGCGCGCGGCCGCGGTCGCGCGCCTCCCCGCGCGACAGCAGAATGTGCTCATCGAGGCCGATGCTGGAGGCAATTTCGGCCAGGAGCCGGTAGTTGACGAGCGCGGAGCGGAGGTTGGTTAGCTCACCCTCGGGATTGTCATAATGGCGATAGAGATGCTCGGTGGTGACGAGTTCAAGTACCGCGTCGCCCAAAAATTCCAGTCGCTCGTTGTGCGGCAGGTTGTAGCTGCGGTTTTCATTGAGATAGGACCGGTGCGTGAGCGCGGTCTGGAGCAGATCGGGGTTTTTGAATTGGGTCTTGATTTTGATTTCGAGATTGGAAAAATCCACGATAGAGATGCAAAATTCAAAATGCAAAGTGCAAAATGACAATTAAAAATTCAAAATTTTGAACTTTCAACTGTAATTTTGAAATTTGGACTTTGGATTTTGGATTTAATTATTTAATTGGTGGGCGGTAGTGGAGTCGAACCACTGGCCTCAAACACGTCAAGTTTGCGCTCTAACCAGCTGAGCTAACCGCCCTCAAATCGGTTCAGCGGCCAGGGCTTCCGCTTTTTTGGGAGATTTGCGCAGTTTTACCAGATGCTTTGTGGCCAGAACCCAAACGACATTTTGGTACGCGCTAAAGGCCGCCCTGAATACTATAACACAGAAAATCACGAGCAGGATAGTGGCGCCGATTAGCAGATACATTGCGCCCAAAGTTCCTGCCCACCAGGAGATGAGCGCCAGCAGCGCGAGCGGCAGACTCAACAGCACCAGAAGGAAACCCGCTGCCAGTACGACCAGAAAGGACAGGCCGGCCAATACTGCGGCGAGAATTATACTTTCTTTGAGATGGCTGCGCAGCAGATTGAAGGCAAATTGCAATGCGGAAAGCGGCGCGCGGCCATAAAGCACGATGGCGACCGGGCCGTAGAGATTCAAGAAACTGAAAACCACGCTTCCCGGGATGAAGATGGCGAGCGCCAGGAGCAGCAGCACCAGACCCTTGCCGGTTTCGCCCTGAAAGAACAGGTAAAGCGTGGGCGCGGCCAGGATTACGAGCAGTGCCAGAAAGACGACGGTCATCAGGATCTGCAGCGCAATCACCGGAAAAAGATAGGTCACGCCATGAGTCAGTGCGCTTGGCAGGTTGATTTTCTTTTTGCGTTCCTCGGCTGGCTTGGAAAGTTCATCCGCAGACCAGATCAGTCCGGTCTTGGCGAGTCCGGAGAGGAGAATCAGCAGCGCGATGATTGCGAGCAGGGCGAAAAACAAAAACCCGGCCAGTTTTGGATTCCCAGTTAACGAATTTTGTGTGGCCATCCAGAGGCTCTCCAGCTTCTCGACCTCTTCTGCTGATGGTTTGTCACGCAGCCAGGTCCATGAGCCGACGTTGAACACGGACGCCCCGCCGAGAAACAGTCCGAAGACCCAAAGGAAGCGATTTTTGATGGTGAGTTCGTAGGCCTCCTTGAGGATTGCGAAATAGGGAAAGGGTGGCATATTATTTGTGGAGGCCGGCGACCAGCTGGTCAAACTCTTCGCGTTCAATCGTTTCCTGTTTGATAAGGCGCTCGGCAATGACATCTAAATAACTGCGGTATTTTTTGCAGATCGCCAGCGCCTTTTTATGCGCCTCATCCAGGAAGCGGGAAATTTCTTCATCAATGCGCTGCGCGATCTTTTCCGAATAGTTGCGTTGCTCGCCGATCTCCTTGCCCAGGAAAATGAGCTCGTGATGATCGCCGAAAGTAATTGGCCCCAATTTTTTACTCATGCCGTAAAGCATCACGAGTTTGCGCGCGAGGTTGGTCGCGGTCTGCAGGTCACTCGAAGCGCCGGTGGTCAGTTCGTTGAACACGAGCTGCTCGGCCGCGTAGCCGCCCATGGAAACCGCGAGATCGGCCTGGAACTCTTTTTTGGAGTGCAGGTGTTTGTCTTCCACCGGCAGTTTCATCGTGTAGCCGGCGGCACGGCCGCGGGAAATCACGGAAACTTTGTGCACCGGGTCAGCTTCCGGGATCACCGTGGCCACCAAAGCGTGCCCAGCTTCGTGGTAGGCCGCAATTTCCTTTTCTTTTTTGGAGAGGAGGTGGCTTTTGCGTTCCGGCCCGAGCATCACTTTTTCAATGGCTTCCAGAAGTTCGGTCTGATCAACCTGCTTTTTGTTCCGGCGCGCGGCCAGAATCGCCCCTTCGTTTAAAAGGTTTGCGAGATCTGCTCCGGAAAAGCCCGGGGTGCGCTCGGCCACCTGCCGGAGGTTTACGCCGGGCCCCATGGGTTTGTTGCGCGAGTGCACTTTGAGAATGGCCTCGCGGTCGCGGATATCCGGCTGGTCAATCACGATCTGCCGGTCAAAGCGGCCGGGCCGCAGCAGCGCCGGATCCAAAACGTCCGGACGGTTGGTGGCGGCCATGACGATGACGCTGGTGTCAGTGTCAAAGCCGTCCATCTCGACAAGAATCTGGTTCAGGGTCTGCTCGCGTTCATCGTGCGAGCCGCCGAGGCCCGCGCCGCGCTGGCGGCCGACCGCGTCAATTTCGTCAATGAAGACAATGCAGGGCGCGTGCTTTTTGGCTTTGCGGAACAGGTCGCGCGTGCGCGCCGCGCCCACCCCGACGAACATCTCGACGAATTCCGAGCCGGACATGTGGAAGAACGGCACGTTGGCCTCGCCGGCCACGGCGCGGGCGAGGAGCGTTTTGCCGGTGCCGGGGGGGCCCAAAAGCAGCACGCCTTTGGGGATGCGCGCGCCGATATTGAGAAATTTCTGCGGGTAGCGGAGAAATTCAATAATCTCCTTCAATTCCTCTTTGGCTTCCTGCGCGCCTGCTACATCCTCGAAAGTGATGCGTTCACGCAGGTTGGTGGTGTCTGACAATCTGGCCTGGGACTGGCCGAACGACATGGCGCGGCTGTTCGAACCCGCCACCTGCCGCATCAGGAAATAGATGAAAGCCGCGATGAGCAGGAAGGGCAGCAGAAACGGCAGGATGCTGGAGAGAAAAAACGCGCCGGTGGACGGGCCTTTGCTTTCGATATTGAGCGCTCCGAGCGTGCTCGGAGCCACGCCGAGGTTGGTCATCTGTTCCGTAAACGAGGATTCCGGCTGCTTGGTTGCGCTTTCGCGGCCGCCATCTTTCAGGGTAATCTCGAGGCGATTTTCCGAGATCTCGATCTTCTCCACCCGGCCGGCATTGATTTGCTCGGCAACCTTGGAGAGCGAGACCGGCGCGGCCTCCTCTGTATCGCCGATGGTCAGGCTGAAGATCCCGGCAATGACCAGGAAAATGAACGAGGCGATGAGAAGGTTTTTAATAAATTTTTTCATGGCAATAATACTGTGGTGGGTCGGGTGGGAATCGAACCCACGACCGTTGGCTTAAAAGGCCACTGCTCTGCCGACTGAGCTACCGACCCGCGCGTGCATCGGAAAAACTACTGGCTTATTATATTGAAAAATATGAATTAAATCAAGAAGCTCTAGGAATTGTTTGCAGTTTCTTGACAGACTGCAAGAGCTCGATTATCATTAGCTTGTTATGAACAATCACCCCGGAAGCTTTCAGTTTTTCTTCTACTTTACTGGCCCGCGGGCAGGTGATTTGTTATTTGCATATTAGGAGCCTAAAAGCGTAAGCAAAAAACAAATACAGAAACCTGGCCCGCAACAAGGGCCAGGTTTCTTAATGCAGTTAATTTTTTTCAAGGAGGAATTGAGAATGTACATCATCATGAAGCCAGGCGTTGGCTCAAAGCGAGTTAGTGAAGTTTGCAAGCAAGTTCAGGCATCGGGACTGAAGCCAAGGGTCATTCATGGGAAAGAACATAATGTCGTAACGTGCATCGGCACGGTAGATGTTGACCGGGCTTTGCTCGTGGAGCACTTCAAAACCCTCGACGGAGTGCAGGATGCGAAACTGATCTCTTCGCCTTTTAAACTTACGGCGCGTGAAACCCATGTTGGCGAGTATGCTATCAAGGTAGATGGCCGGGAAATCGGGGGCAACAAGTTATTTGTTGTTGCTGGGCCTTGCTCGGTTGAGTCCAGAGAAATGATTCTCGAGACGGCGCAATTTTTGCAATCGCAGGGAGTTTCAGCGCTGCGGGGCGGGGCATTCAAACCGCGGACATCGCCGCACAGCTTCCAGGGACTCGGTCAGCAGGCCCTTGCTTTTCTCGCGCAGGCCAGCGCGCAAAGCGGTCTTTCCGTGGTTACCGAAGCGATGGAGAAGGCGGAAGTTGATCAGGTCAAGAAGTATGCGGACGTTGTCCAGATTGGGGCGCGCAATATGCAAAATTACCGCCTCCTTACCTATGTTGGGAAGAGCAAGATGGCGTGTCTGTTGAAGCGAGGGCCGGGATCAACGATCAATCACATGCTTCAAGCTGCCGAATATTTGCTCAATGAGGGTAACCATAAAGTAATACTCTGCCCGCGCGGAGTGATCGGTTTCGATGACGAGTTTTCCCGGAATTTCTCGGACATCGACGCCATCGCAATTCTAAAGAGAAAGACGTTCCTGCCGGTGATTTTTGATCCTTCTCATGCAACCGGAGAAAGATCATTGGTCATACCGATGGCTAGGGCTGCAATCGCGGCCGGCGCCGACGGCCTGATAGTGGAGGTCCACCCGGACCCGAAAAAGGCCAAATCCGATCCGGCCCAGCAGCTGAACTTCGATGAGTTTGCGCACTTGATGGCCGAAGTGCACAAGGTCGCCGAGGCGGTCGGCCGCACGGTCTAACGGAGGAATCCACGATTTGATCGCGCGGGCGCTTTGGGAGGGAGCGCCCGCCTTTTTTATTTGCTATAATAATCTTCCAAAGCGGAGGAGAAATGGAAACAGTGATCGAAGAGTGCCGGAGATATATGCAGTCTACCGGGTGGCGGTTGATTTGCGGTTATGAAGATTTGCTGCCTTTTCGCGGTTGGTTTGCGCGGGGCGAAATAGAATTTTTTGCAACCGCAGAGATCAATTTCCGTCAAATGCCGGCGACTTTTTTGGGCATAGTTCACCCCAAATTTAATGTTTATGACCGCGTGGCTGTAAATCGAGATATCGCCTCGCTTCGCGATCTGCAATTGGGATTGCAGGAATTGCGTTTGGCCTTCTTTGCTCGTGCTAACTGGAGGCTGCAAATCGAGCTTTGCGACTATGGATCAAGCGCGTTTTGCGCGAGGATGCTGGAGTAAGCCCTTTACGTTTTCGGAAGGGGCTTGCTCCAGCGATTTTTATTTGCTATGCTCCATAATAGATATGACCTCTACCCAGAGAAATGCCAGCATTATCAGCATTATTATTACCTCCCTCGCGGGTGGAAGGTCTTTGAGTTAAGGTTCCGGTAGATTCACAAACACTTAAAGCACCGCTCCATCCGGGGCGGTTTTTGTTAGTTAGGAGGATTCAATGAGATTTGCAAGGGGAAATCTTTACCGGCGTTTCGGGATTCGTTCCAATCAGGACATCGTTAAAGGCGCGCTCGTTACTTCCGCTTATTGGTACGACGAGCGTGGGCACGAGGTTGGCAGCGGAGACCTTTCCGCCGCTAATCTATGGAAGATCAGCAGACAGTTAAAATCCGGTGAGTTGTTTATTGTTCAGCCGTTCGCAAATGGTCACGCACCGCAGGAAGGATGGCAGAAATTTCTGGTGGAACGGGTAGCCTACATTGTTGTTCCCGGCAAGGTTTATGAGCTCGTTGACGATGTCCCCAGAAATAAACGCAAAACCCCGTTCACACCGTACAGTCGAACGGACGCCTTCAAACTCTTCCCCAGAGGGTAAGGATTTTTTGGAGTAAGCCCGCGGCTTAGGTCGCGGGCTCCTTTTTTATTTCAGTTTCGGTGTGCCCGCCTGGGACAGGATATTTCCAGGTTGCATACTCACACTCGGGATAGCGGTTGCAGCCCCAGAAGGTGCGGCCTTTGCGCGTGCGTTTTTCGACGAGCTCGCCGATGTTACACTGCGGGCAGACGACGCCAGTTTTCTTTTCTATTTTGCCGATGTATTTGCATTCCGGATAGCGATCACAGCCAAGGAACGGTCCGAAGCGCCCGCGCTTGATAACGACCTTGCCTTGCCCGCACTCGGGGCAGACCTTGTCGCCGTATTCCTCTGCCAATTTTTTCTGCGCGGCTTCTTCCTCGGGCAGCGGCTTTGTGCCTTTACACTGCGGATAATCCTGGCAGGCGAGAAACTGACCGAACCGGCCGTATTTTTTTACGAGCGGTTTGCCGCAGATCGGACAGGGAATGTCAGTCATTTCAACCTTTTTTTCGACACTTTTCTTTTTATTTTCCAGATTTTCCTTGAACGGCTCATAAAATTCACGGATGACTGGCTGCCATTTGAGTTTGCCTTCCGCGATCTCATCGAGCTCCTCTTCCATCTTCGCCGTGAACTGGTAGTCCACGATTTTCGGAAAATGTTCCACGAGAATGTCATTGACGTGCAGGCCGATCTCGGTCGGGAAAAACTTTTTCTCTTTGCGCTCGACATAGCCGCGCTCGAGGATGGTGGAAATTGTCGGCGCATAAGTGGAGGGACGGCCGATGCCGTATTCCTCGAGCGCCTTGACGATCGTGGCGTCCGTATAGCGCGGCGGGGGCTGCGTAAAGTGTTGGACGCCGTCTAGATCGTGAAGCTGCAGAATTTCTTTCAGTTTGAGCTGCGGCAATTCTCCTTCCGCCAATTCCCCATTTTCTTCCTCTTCATCGCGGCCTTCCGTATAGACTTTGATGAAGCCGTCAAATTTGATGACCTGGCCGGTCGCGCGGAAGAGATAACCCCTCACCCTCCCCTCTCCCGCAAGGGGCGAGGGTGAATTTCCTTCTCCCCTGGCGGGAGAAGATGGCCGTAGGCCAGATGAGGGGGAAGCTTGGATATCTACCGCCGTCTGGTCAAAAACCGCTTCCGGCATTTGCGAGGCCAGCGTGCGTTTCCAGATGAGGTCATAGAGCTTCCACTGGCGCGCGTCTGCATTGCCTTTGAAATTTTCGGGAACCACTGCAAAGTCAGTCGGCCGGATGGCTTCATGCGCTTCCTGCGCGCCTTTACTTTTTGTCTTGTAACGTCGCGGCTGTGCAAGCGAATATTCTTTTCCAAACCTTTCGATAATTACCTCCTGAGCCTGTCGAAGGGCGGATTCGGCGAGGTTTGCAGAGTCAGTTCTCATATAGGTAATAAGCCCGGTCTCATAGAGCTGCTGCGCGAGGACCATAGTTTGCTTCGCGGACATGCCGAGTTTGCGCGCAGCTTCCTGCTGCAGCGTGGAGGTGATAAAGGGCGCGGCCGGAAAGCGGCGGGTTTCTTTTTTTTGGATATCTACGACTTTGTATTCCGCGCCTTCGAGGTCAGCGACGAGCGCGTCCGCGGATTTTTTGTCTTTAATGTCAAATTTTTTGAGCGCCTTGTCATCCATAGCCTGGAGCTTGGCGATAAACACCCCTCCCCTTGCCCCTCCCACAGGGGGAGGGGAATCGGTGAGAGATTCCTCCCCCTTGATGGGGGAGGTTAGGTGGGGGTGAGATTTGGAAAGTTTGGCCTCGAGCGTCCAGTATTCGCGGGCTTCAAATTTGCCGATTTCCCGTTCGCGTTCCACCACGAGCCGGAGCGCCACAGACTGCACCCGGCCAGCCGACAGACCGCGGCGGACCTTGGTCCACAGGAACGGCGAAAGTTCGTAGCCGACGAGCCGATCCAGCACGCGGCGGGCCTGCTGCGCATCCACCAGCTGCATATCAATCTGACGCGGGTTTTCCAAAGCGCGTTCAATGGCTGATTTGGTTATCTCATGAAACACAATCCTTTTGGGATTTGGAATTTGGGATTTGGAATTTCCCAAGCCCAAAGCTTGGGTGAGATGCCATGCTATCGCCTCGCCCTCTCTGTCTTCGTCAGTGGCGAGAATGATCTCATCGGATTTTTGGGCGGTTTTCTGCAGCGCGGTTACGGTTTTTTTTGCCTCTTTCGGGATGAGGTACTGCGGCTCGAAATCGTGCTCTATATCAATGCCCATCTTGCTTTTCGGCAGATCGCGAATGTGGCCATACGAGGATTCGATCGTAAAGCCTTTGCCCAAAAATTTGGCAATGGTCCGGGCCTTGGTCGGGCTCTCCACGATGACGAGCTTACTCATAAACTGAAGTTTTACTTTGTTTTTCTTTTTTTGTCAACTCGGCGATAGACTTTGAGGAGCGGTTTGTAGATGTCGTGGTAGGGTGAATACAGCAGTTTTCTGGTTGTGTCTTGGTTGGTAAACTCCACAAAGTCGAGGCCGCGGATAATAAGCATCGGCGTGCTTTCTCCACCTTCCCCGATTAGCAGTGAACTTATGGCCGCCAGCGAGTCCACGATATTGGCGCGCGTGTATTTGAGCTTCCGGCCGAAGACGTCCGGCGTGCCGCGATAGTCTTTCCATGGCTTAAATCCATAAAATCCGGTTGAAATGCCCATCGTGCCCGCGCGGAGGGGAATAAGGTGGCTGTCTATCACAATAACTCCCAGTTTTTTTATCTTAAATTTTCTTTTGAGGTAGTGCCGGATCTCCTGGATGAGTTTTTTTGTATCTTTTGCCCACAGCAGGTAGTAGCCATTGCCATTGCTGCGGTCAATGCCCGCGTCAGCGATGAGCGTGTAATCTTTTATGGTCAGGTGCCAGTGCAGATTTTTTCTCTTCTGCGGCGGAATATACCAATCCGCTTCCCGCATAATAAGTTTGTTGCGCTCTTCTGGCGTGTCCTTTTCAATTTTCACCGAGCGGCCCTGATGGATCCCGAGGATCTTGGACGTTATGACCAAAATATCCCCGTCTTTGAGACGGGGAAGGTAGTCGTCGACAAGTTCGTAGATGTCGTCCTTAGGCGGGAGAAACCGGCGGGTTTTGACGGGCAAAAACTCCATAGGGAAACTTTTTAACAGCGAAATAGACGAGCACGGTGGTGATGGTAAATATGGATCGCTCAACAATGACGATTGGGATAAGGCTGTTCCAGACTGCGGCTGGCGGATTGAACGCGTAGATCCAGAGCAGGCCCCCGACCGCGTGAGTGGTAAATGTCGCGCCGAGCGCGTTCGCGAACACGGCTTTTTCTTTGTAGAAACTGGCGATGATCGGGATGAGCCAGAACATCGGATAATACCAGACCGCACGGCCATTCGGGAAGGCGAGAAAACCCATAATGGCAATCGCCGGGATGGCAATGTTGAAATATTTTTTGTTCAAAGCAAAATACAAAGTGCCGAAGAGCACCGGAAAGAGATGCAGAATGTTGGCTGTGCCGAAATTTTGGCCGATCAGAAGTTTTGCAACTGCCACGGCGAGCACGGCAACGGTTCCTGCGATCGGGCCGAAGAACCCGCCCGCGACCGGCGCGTAGAGGTCAAACAGCGTGAAGTTCAGTTTGCCGACGATCACGGGCGTGAATTTGACATAGGTCGCCGCGAGCGAAATGGCGATAAAACCAAGCAAGTATATTTTTTTCATAAACTTAATTTTCGAGCTATTGCGTGATTTTGTCAAATATTTAGGCCGAAATTAAGGCTCACACACGTTTGAGCCTTAATTGTAAAAGGAGTATGATAAATGGAAAACAAATAAGGAGGTAGCTATGTTTTACATTGCCATAGTTCTTGCGGCACTTATTTACCCCATCCTCGTGATTTTTTATGTCGGAGCAACCATCTGCATTTTGCTTCGGGATTTACGAATTGAAGGACTGCGAGGCTTGCTAGAAGGGATAAGGCTCAATGCCGAGGCATGCATTACCGAGGGGAAATGCAACGGCGGACGGGTTCATCGCCTGGTGGACAACTGCATTTATCATCTTGGTCGGACTTTTGGAAATTTTGGCTGGGCAGTAGGTGCAGGATTTTTGTATTTTTCGTTCCCCTTTGTTGCGCCCTTTGGATTCTACAAGCAGTTTTGGGAAGAAGAGATATGTGGGCATTACTGGCCGTCGTATTAAGCGCTGATGGCTTTCGAGAGACTCTGCGGTGGGTTGGTTTTTATGACCGGTCCGCCGTTTTTATTTTGTCTACATACAGTAGCAATTGCTATCAACTGTAGACAAAGGATTTAAGGGGAAAGAGTTGGAAGTGATACAGTTTTAGTGATAACTAGAATTGTATTTCACTATTTTCTTCCTCGCCCTTGCGCGGTTTTGTCAAATGGTTGTATATTAATGTGTCCAGTGCAAGTGCACTGGCGTTCTCCAAGTGGAGAAAAACCGATATCCCTAAGGAGGGACTATGCAAACAGTTGAAGAAGTTCTGGCAAGCCAATTGTTCGATGACATACCCACCATTTTTAGAGGAGTTGAGCAATGTCTAAAAAGGGAACCTCCGGACTACATAGGATTGTTGAAACTGTTTCACTGGAGTCAAAGTTCCGAAACCGTGGCAAGAATTTTCAAAGCCGCATTAGTCGCTCGGCCGGACGACTGCCTGCCGCTGCTGAAGCTTATTGTTACTTATCGGCAGGTGCATAGCGGAGCATTTTGTTGTGGCGTGGCCATTGCCTACTTCCAAGCCGCTGTTGAGCAGGATGGATGGGAGAGATTTTCCGCTAGTGTTTTTCATAAGGACCTGTCTGATTGGGTCCGGTTGCTGCTTGATGGCCTAGGGAAGGAAAGAGTTGCGCCCGGCGGACTCGAGCCAGAGAGAAAGACGCTTGGCCCTGTCGTCAAACAGTTTCTGCGAGCAGAGGCTGTAAAGGAAAGGCTGCAAATCGGTTTAGAGAAAAAAGATCTCATAGCGCCTAGGTTACGGTCAGAACGGTTGATGGCGCTAAGTGAGATCATCGCCGAGGAATATGAAAAACGCAAAGTGCAGCCCAGGCCTGACGATGGTAATATCCGAGAACTCATTGCCTCGGAAATTCGCTTCGCGATTTTCCGCACCCTCAACCCCTTTCAGCAATCAAAAGCCATTGCCTTGTGGTATAAGTCACGGGCAGGCTTGGACCGAGAAGGACTTACGAAGTGAAGTTCTTGGCAGAAACTCGCGGTGGACTGGTGTCGCAACCAATCCGCCGCTATTTATTTTGCCAGAAAAAAGAATGGATTCCCGCCTTCGCGGGAATGACAATCAGGGGGAGGGAAAATTTATTGTGTCAGTCTCAAGATTGATTTTTTTCAAGATTGCCGCTTTTTCTTCCCGATTAGCCAGTTGGCAGGTTTTGTCAAATGACAGATTGACATTTTGACATTTTGAAAGTTCGTTGGTATGATGACCGGCTCTTTTGTTTGCAGCGAAAGTTCGGTGTGAATAGAAGACAACCCATCAAAGGAGGGTAACTCATGTCGCCGTTATCAGAGAAATTACTCGCAAAGCTTGGAGTCGTTGTGTTTGCCGGGCTGGTTTTGGAGGACGCTTCCCGGGAAGAGCTTCTCGGCCGCTACTTCCGCGCGTTCGAAGGGACCGCGAGGAAAATAGTGGTTGTAGTTGATACGAACTACAATTACTACATCGTTAAGTCCGCGGAGGAGATTGGTTCGATCCATTTCCGGTCAGATATCCTCGAGGTGCTCGTGATTCCCCCGGCGCTTTGGGAAGAAGTTCGTTCACAACTTCCGCCCAGAGACGTCATCGATGTGTCAAAAGTGCTTAGCACACAGGTGTAGTCCGCCCGCCGCTGTGATCGCTGCGTCGACCGCCATCTCGCCCCCGCTTCACAGCAATTGCTGTGAAGCGGGGGAATTTATTTTGTCTACAAAAACTAGCAATTGCTAGAAAATGTAGACATCATGTTATTTAAGATTATTGAGAATTATTGAGAAAAGTTGAGGATATTTGACTCCAAACCTATCTTTTTCAGAATATTAGTTTTTTCTTCTTCGGTCGCCATGCGCGGGCAGCAGAAGTTCTCGATGATGACCGGAATCAGCTTGGCGCTTTGCAATTGCTCTTCTTCGAATGTCAATTCCACAGCCAGACCTTCGCGAGTCTCCTCGCTCCACATTTGGTCAAAGACGAAATTGCCGAGGGAGTAGAGGATGAGGCCCGAATGGGGTTCACCCTCCCCTTGCCCCTCCCATCGAGGGAGGGGAATACTATTTTGTGATTCCTCCCCCCTTGTGGGGGAGGGTGGGTAGGGGGAATTATATACTTCGACTGTTTGGATCCAGTGGGGATGGTGGCCGAGGACGATATCCGCGCCGGCGTCAATGGCGGCGTGGGCGAAATCGATCTGCATCTGGTTGGGCGTGCTTGTGTATTCCGTGCCGGCGTGCATATTCACGATTACCACATCAGCGCCGCGCGATTTGATGTTTGCGATGTCAGTTTTGAGCTGGTCAATGTCCATAGTTGCGATCTGCGGGTCAGGAGTTTGCCGACCATCGTTATGAGCCGAGTAACTATAACCCAAAAATCCGAAACGAACAGAGTTTAATTTATATTGCGATGGCAATAGATTTTCAACAGAGGAGCTGGGAGTGAGGATACGGCCGGCATGGGCTTCGGTGTGATCACGGCCTGTCCCGACAGGGAGAATGCTGTTTTGTTTTAAATAATCGACAGTGAATGCGATGTTGTCCGCGCCTTGGTCTAATGAGTGATTGTTCGCGGTGGAAAGCACATCAAAACCCGCGTTCACAAGGCCGGGAACGTATTTGGTGGGGCAGCGAAAGATCAATCCCTCGCGGATTGGAATTGTACTTGGCGAGAGCGGACACTCCAGATTGCCAAACGCAATGTCTGCGCCGTTTGTTAACTCCCTGAGCTTGTCGAAAGGGAGGTTCGGATCGTTGGCTTTGTCAATTTTTTCGCCGACGTGGCGCGACAGCATGATGTCGCCAACAGCGAGCAGGGTGGTGGTGCGTGGTTTATCTTCGGCGGCGGGAAGGTTACCAAAGTGTTCGCGGCTCGGGGCGACAGTTTGTTGAAACCAAATAGTTCCGATTAAAATAGTAATCAATATAATTGTCATTCTGAAGGAGCGCAGCGACTGAAGAATCTTATTCATACCAGCCGTTTGATAAATCTTTCCACTCGCCATTATTTTTTTCGATCAGGGCAATCTTTTTCGCTCGAAGCCAACCTTTGATTTGTTTCTCGCGGGCTATCGCTGATTCAATACTTTCGGTTTCTTCAAAGAAAATCAATTTTGTAATATTGTATTTTTTAGTAAAACCATCGACCAATTTTAACTTGTGCTCGTAGACCCTTTTTAACAAATTATTCGTGACCCCTGTATACAGAGTCCGTGATTTATTGGTCATAATATAAACATAATATTGTCGCATGAGATTCTTCGCTTCGCTCAGAATGACAAAAAATCTTTATCTGCTCAATACATACTGATTCGCGCCGAGGTTGCGCACCTTGCCTTTCATTTCCATAATCGTAAGCGTGGCGGCGACGGTCGCCGCCGGCAGGCCAGAGCTTTGCGCGATCTGGTCAAAGTGCTGCGGCTCGCGGGTGAGCAGCCCTAAAATTTTGTTTTCCTCCTCGTTATCGCCGATCACTTTTTCGGTAATGAGTTGCTCCTGCACATCCGCGAGATTGAGGTCTTCCAAAATATCCTTGACGCTCGTGACTGGTTTGGCGCCCATTTTGAGGAGATTGTTCGGTCCGACGGAGACCGGGTTATAAATCGAGCCCGGCACGGCAAAAACCTGCCGGTTTTGCTCGAGCGCGTGGCGCGCCGTGATGAGCGCGCCCGAATCCTCGGCGGCTTCGATCACGACTGTACCAAGCGCAAGTCCGGAGATGATGCGGTTCCGCATGGGGAAATGGTGTTTCAAAGGCGGCGTGCCAAGCGGCAGTTCCGAGATGAGCGCGCCATGCCCTTCCAGAATTTTTTCGGCAATGGTGCGGTTTACGGCCGGGTAAATCGCGTCCAGGCCGGCGGCCAGCACCGCGATCGTGCGCCCCGCGACATCGAGCGCGGCGCGGTGCGCCAGCGCATCCAGGCCGAGCGCGAGGCCGGAGACAATCGTGATGTTGGCGCGCGCGAGCTGCCCGACCAGATCCTGCGCGACCTGCCGGCCGTAAGGAGAACATTTCCTCGTGCCGACCACGGCTACGGCCATCTCGTCCTGCGGCAGGAGTTCGCCTTTGATATAGAGCAGGGCCGGGGACTGCGGGACTTCCCGCAAAAGTTTCGGGTAGTGCTCATCGCGGATGGTCAGCAGGGAAATTTTTTCTCTCTGCAATTTGGCATATTCCTTATCCGGATCAATGCTCCGGCGCGCTTCCAAAACTTGAGTCACCACCCAGTCCTCCAGGCCCGCGGCGAGAAGCTCGCCGGGCGAGGCCGTCCAGGCCCCGGCCATGGTCGGAAAGTGGTTTAAAAGTCTGCGCAGCCGCACTGCCCCGATTTGATCAATCTGATTGAAGGCGTTAAAATAGAGAGATTCCGCGCTTGACATTTTCGTGCATTTCTGCTAATCTTTTATATCGTAGCGCTTTCCGAGCTACCTTTTAAGTGGCAAAAGCAAGTTTCATCCCTCCTAGAGCTTGTGAGTAACCGTAATGTAAGGAACGACTGGTTTTCCAGCCCGACCTTGCGCTTAATCGGTAGCTTAGAGGGCGCTACTTTTTTTTATTTCATTCAAGGCTTGCGGAAGAACAATTTCCTGCAGTTTTTTTTCTTCTTCGGCGGTGAAATTTTGCAGGACATAATCCTCGGTCACGATATGCGAGCGCGACTCGCGGCCGTCAATCCCGACGCGCAGCCGTGCGAAGTCCTGCCCGATACTGGCAATCACGGATTCCACGCCGTGGTGTCCGGCGGCGCCAGAGTCGCGGGACAATCGCGTTTTGCCAAGCGGCAGGTCGATCTCATCGTGTACAATGAGCAAATCAGCGTTGTCTAATTTGTAAAAGTTTCTCAAGACTGCCACGGCCCGACCGGAATCATTCATAAAGGTCAGCGGCTTGGCAGTGACAAGGTCCTGGCCCCCCGCAATTTCGGCCACGAATTTTTTATTGTGTTTGAACTGGACTCCCAGTTCCCGCGCGAGTGCCTCCACGACGCGAAAGCCTACGTTATGGCGCGTGTGTTCATATTTTTTGCCCGGGTTGCCGAGGCCGATGATCAATTGCATATTAATTAGCTGGTAATTTTGATTGAATATCCGCGGCGACCACGATCACGAAATCAGGATTTTTATTTTGCGTGGGAAAGGGGAAGATGCCGCCCGCCACGCGCGAACCCAGCTTTTCTTTGAGATAATTAAGACTTGCTGGTTTTGCGCCTTTGGTATTGTCATAGAGCACAGTTTCATTATACACGGCCGCCCCGCGGAAGTTGCCAATCTGGAACCGCACGCCAGAGAGGGCGAGATAGTCCTGGACGCTTTTGCCGAGCGCCGGAATTGCCGTCGCGTTTTGAATTTCGATAAGCGGTTGTTCCGCGACCATGCCGCCGGTGAGGAACAGGTTGCGGACGAGTTCGCGGATAGCGTCATAATTTTCCAGTCCCTGGCACGGCAGCAGCACGTAGGCGCCGGTCTCCGGAACGAGCTGGCTGCAGACGAGGCCGGATGCTTCATCAATGGACAGCGAGAGGATATTTTCTTTTTTCAGTTCCTTGGTCATACTGTAGAGCCGCTTGATCTCGTGTGGTTCGAGATTGGTGCGAAAATTGTTGGCGAGGCGCGAAAGGACGCGGTTTAACAGGCCGGGGTTGGCCACGACGCGGAAGTCATTGGATTTGTCCCAGATGGCGGCGAGGACTTGTTGCTGGCGTTTGCTCCGGGCGAAGTCTGAACCCTGGCCGTTGTCGCCATGGCGCGAGCGCACGTATTGCAGCGCGCGCTGGCCATCCATTTTTTGCGCGCCCTCCTCAAAGGTTATCGGCGGCAAAAACCCCAAGTTTTCGTCCGGATACTGCCGGTCCGTAAAGCCGGTTTCAACATTTATGGAAATTCCGCCAAGATCATCAATCGCCTGCTCGAAGCCCTGAAAATCAATAACCGCATAATAGGGGATTGTTTCGCCGAAAATCCGCCCGGCGGCGCGGCGCGCGCCCTCGCCGCCTTCGTAAGCATAGGCGGAATTTATTTTTCGGTACTCCTGCGCGTCCGTCAGCACATTTAAGTCGCGGGGAATGGAGACCAGCCCAATTTTTATTCCCTGCCCGGAATCGCGCGGCAGGCGGATCGTGGCGAGCAGCATCGTGTCAGTGAGGAGCGGGCCTTCGTGCCCCTCGCCGCCAATGCCCAGAAGCAGAATTCTAATCTCTCCAGTTTCCTCTCCGGCGAGGGGTTTGTCCTGGCCGAGGAAAAGTTTGCCAATTGAGGCAAATGGATTTTCACTTTTGTCGAGAATTTTGCCCGCGAGCGCGACCACGCGCGCAGAGACCAAAACGGCGGCCGCGATAAAAATTAAAATAAAAACGTAAGGCCAGAGGCGGCGGCGTTTGGTTTTCGTTTCCGGCGGCGGGACAGATTCTTCGTGTTTGCGCGGTTGAATCCCATCAAGCATAACTGGTATTATAGCAAAGTACAGGGCACTTAGCTCAGTGGCAGAGCACTGCATTCACATTGCAGGGGTCACAGGTTCAAATCCTGTAGTGCCCACCACTCCGACGATCCTGTCGGAGTCCCGACCCTTCAGCGTCGGGATTGTTTTTTCTTTCGGGCGGTGGTATAGTTAGTATTACTGTATCAATTTTTTGATCTCATGCTGGATGAAACCAAAACCGAAGATCAGGGCGGCGGCCTGCGGACAGTCGGCGTTTTCTTTTGGGATTTTTTTAAGGTGTTTGCCATTGCCGCGCTCATCATCGTGCCGGTGCGCTGGTTTCTGTTCCAGCCCTTTGTCGTGACCGGGCCGTCCATGAAGCCGAATTTTCAGGACGGCGACTACCTCATCATTGACGAACTGTCCTACCGTTTCCGCGAGCCCACGCGCGGCGAGGTCGTGGTGCTGCGCTATCCGAACGACCCCTCGCAATTTTTCATCAAGCGGGTGATCGGCCTGCCGAGCGAGCGGATCGTCATCCGCGAGAACCGCGTACAGATTTTTAACGCCGAAAACCGAGCCGGTCTGGTTTTAGACGAACCGTATCTGCCCCGCGACAATGTGACCTTTGGGTCAGCGGATCTGACCTTGGGCCCTGGCGAATATTATGTCTTAGGCGATAACCGCGTCTCGTCTTCTGACTCGCGGGTCTGGGGCAGGCTGCCGCGCCGCGACATCATCGGCCGCGTTTATCTGCGCGCGTTTCCGCTCAACAAATTTCACCTGTTTACCACGCCAGTTTATTCCAATGGTTAGGAGACTCTCGATTAAACACCCTGCCCTGACCGTGGCGGAACCGGTCCGCGAGGGCAATGCCGTACTGGACAACATCGTGCGCCTGCTCGGCGATTTCGGGTTTCAGCAGATCACCCCCCCGCCGGTGGAAGAGGCGAAACTCTTCCGCGCCTCGGCCCTGCTGCGCCACCGGTTTGGCCAAAATCTTCTGCCGCTGGAGCCGCAGTCGGGCAGCGAGTTTGTGCTGGTTCCCACCCACCTGCCCGGCCTGGTCCGGCTTTATTTCGCTGCCGCGGCCAGCCGTCCGCGCGTCGCCAAATGGTTTTATGTCGCCCCGCTCGTGAAAGATGTGCGCCGCGACTTGCTTTTGGAGCACGAACTTGGAATTTTTATTCTTGGTGATGAGTCCGCGCTCGCGGCCGTCCAGCTCATCAATATTTTGAGCCAGTCGTTTCGCGCGCTCGGCCTGCCCGAGCTCACCACCGAACTTTCCAGTCGTGGCTGCGCCATTTGCCAGCGTGAATACCAGGAGGTGCTGCAGGGTTTTTTGCAAAATGAGCAGGACCGGCTTTGCCAGGATTGCCTGCAGCATCTGGGCAGCCGGGCTGTGAATGTTTTTTCCTGCCCGGTGAAAAATTGCCAGGCGCTGCTTGCCGGAGCGCCGCCCATGATGGATTTTCTGGACGAGGCCTGTCGCGAGGAGCTGGCGGAAACCCTGGAAATCCTGGACGAGCTCTCGCTGCCCTATGAGTTGAATCCGGGCCTGACCGGCACCTTGAGCAGCGAAAAGCTTTTGTTCCGTCTCAATACCGCCGCCGGCGCGATGCTCGGCCAGGGCGGCAATATTACCGCGCTCTGCCGGGAGCTTGGTAAACTCGAGCCAGTGCCGGTAATGGGTTTCCTTTCGTCGCTTGAGCATCTCGCGGCCTTCATTCCGGACGAATCCCGCCGGACCCTCGCGACGCGGGATGTCTTTGTTATTCCGGTTGGCCCGGCGGCGGCGCGGAAAGCCCTTTCCCTCCACCGCGACCTGATGCAGGCCGGCATCCGCGTCAGCGAAGCCATCTTGGAAAATCAGGGCATCAAGGGGCAGCTCCGCAATGCCGCGGACCGCAAATGCGAGATCGCGCTCATCATCGGCCAGAAAGAAGCCATGGACGAGACCGTAATTTTGCGAGATATCCGCAGCGGCATGCAGGAGATCTTCACCGTGGAGCGCATCGTGGAAGAAGTCCAAAAGCGGCTGGGCAAATAAATTGACTTTGTGGTATAATCACCTCACCTTAAGGGGGTGAATTTATTAGTGGTGGAAGTTAAACGAAAAGAAGGCGAGTCGTTTGAGAGTATGCTGCGGCGGTTTAACCGGAAGATCCAGCAAAGCGGGATTTTGGTGCGCGCGCGCCGGATTCAGTTTTACGTGGCGCCCAAGTCGCGCAACCTGGCGCGGGTTTCCGCGAAGCGCCGGGCGGAACTCGCGGAAGAGCGGGAGGAACTGCGGAAGCTGGGCAAATTGCCGCCCCCGAAATTTTCACGTTTCCGTAAAAAACGATAATGTTGAGAGAAAAAATTTCCGCGGATTTGCAAGCAGCGCAAAAAAATCGCGACGCAAGCCGGGTGTCGGCCCTGCGGATGATTTTGGCGGCCGTGCACAACCAGGAAATTGAGAAAAAACGGGCCGCGACCGACGAGGACGTTTTGGCGGTGCTCGGAAGCGAGCGCAAAAAACATCAGGACTCTATCGCGCAGTTTACGGAAGGCGGCCGCGCGGATCTGGTGGCGGCCGAGGAGGCGGAACTCGCGATTATCAAAGGTTATCTGCCGGCCGAGCTTTCGGCAGAAGAGCTTCGCAACATGGTCAAAGAAGCCATCGCCGCAACCGGCGCGAGCGCGGCGGCGGATTTCGGCCACGTCATGAAAGCGGTCATGGCCCGGGCCAAAGGTCGCGCCGACGGAGCTGCCATCTCTAATTTGGTAAAGGAGATGCTGTGATGGCCATGGATAATACGCTGGTCGGTTTGGATATCGGCACGACCGCGATCCGCGTCGTGGTCGGCAAGCGGGAAGAAGGAGCGGAGAGTCCAAGCATCATCGGCGTCGGCGAGGCCGCCGCGGCCGGCTTACGCCGCGGCGTGATCGTGGATATTGACGAGGCGGTTTCCTCAATCTCGCAGGCTTTGGAAAAGGCCGAGCGCATGACTGGCATTGAGATTGATCATGCCGCGGTTTCGGTGGGTGGGGCGCACGCCTCTTCGCTCGAATCGCACGGCGTGATCGCGGTCGGCCGCGCCGACGGCGAGATCACGGAAAGTGATATCGTTCGCGTGATTGACGCGAGCCAGGCCATTTCCATCCCGACGAACCGCGAGATCCTCCATGTCATTCCGAAGTTTTTCACGGTGGACGGGCAGCAGGGCATCAAAGACCCGGTGGGCATGACCGGCATTCGCCTGGAGGTGGACAGCCAGATCATCGAGGCCTCCATTCCGTTTATTAAAAATCTGACCAAGTGCGTGATGCAGGCCGGCGTGGATATTGATGATCTGGTGCTCGCGCCGCTGGCCGCGGCCCAGGCCATTCTCACGCGTCGGCAAAAGGAGCTGGGCGCGGTGCTCATTGATCTCGGCGGCGGCACGACGGGCGTGGTGGCCTTTGAAGAATCCGAGCTCCTGCACACCACGATCCTGCCGGTTGGCTCCATGCACATCACGAATGATCTGGCCATTGGCCTGCGCACGGCCGTCGATACAGCCGAGCTGGTAAAAATGCAGTATGGCAGCGCGCTCGCAAGCGCCGCCAAAAAAGACGAGGAGATTAATCTCGCGAAGATTGACAAAAACGAAGAGGGCAAGGTTTCGCGGCATCATGTGGCCGTAATCGTGCAGGCGCGTCTCGAGGAAATTTTCAGCATGGTCAACAAGGAATTGAAAAAGATCGACCGCGACGGGCAGCTGCCGGCGGGCGCGGTGCTGACGGGAGGGGGGGCGAAACTCGCCGGCGCCGTGGAGCTCGCGAAAAAGGAATTGCGCCTGCCGGTGCAGATCGGTTATCCGGCCAACATCCAGACAATCATTGACCGCGTGGATGATCCGGCCTATGCCACGGCCGTGGGCCTGGTGCTGTGGGCGGATGAATATCTGGGGCAGCACCAGGCCGGCGTCAGCCGCTTCGCCCGGAAGGTTCTGGAGAACGCGAGCATTGAACGAATGCGGAAATTTTTCAAGCAATTTTTGCCTTGACCGGAACTTGCCCGCGGGGGTAAGATTAGCTTAACTAACCCTATGGCAGCGCGAAATCATATGGAAATCAGGCCGAAAATCGAAACTATCGCCCGGATTAAGGTCGTGGGCGTGGGGGGGTCGGGACACAATGCCATTCACCGGATGATTAATTCCGGCCTATCCGGCGTCGAGTTTGTCGCCGTTAATTCCGATGCCCAGTCGCTGCACCACTCCAAGGCCGACAAAAAAATCCAGATTGGCAAACAGACCACGCGGGGCCTGGGCGCGGGCATGAATCCGGAAATCGGGCGCGCTTCGGCCGAAGAGAATAAAGAGGAGATCGCCGAGGTGCTGAAAGGCTCGGATATGGTGTTTGTGACCTGCGGCCTGGGCGGCGGCACCGGGACCGGTGCCGCGCCAGTCGTGGCCGAGATCGCCAAGGAAGCCGGCATCCTCACCGTGGCCGTGGTCACCAAACCGTTTGCGTTTGAGGGCGCGCGCCGGCGGGAGATTGCCGAAAAGGGGCTCGAGGAACTCAAAGAGCGCGTGGATACTATCATTACCATTCCGAACGACCGCATTTTGCAGATCATTGATAAAAAGACCTCGCTGCTCGATGCGTTCCGGACCGTGGACGACGTGTTGCGGCAGGGCGTGCAGGGCATCGCGGATCTGGTGACTACGCCCGGCTTGATTAACGTGGATTTTGCGGACGTAAAAAGCGTGATGTCGCAGGCCGGTTCGGCCCTGATGGGCATTGGCAAGGGTACGGGCGAGAATCGCGCGGCTGAGGCCGCCAAGGCGGCCATTGATTCGCCGCTTTTGGAAGTTTCCATTGACGGCGCCAAAGGCGTGTTGTTCAATATCTCCGGCGGCAAGGACCTCGGGATGTACGAGGTGGATGAGGCGGCCAAAATCATCACCAAGAGCGTGGATGCGGACGCCAAGATTATTTTCGGCGCAGTGATTGACGAGGCTTTGACGGATGAGGTCCGGATTACAGTGGTGGCCACAGGCTTTGAAGAGGGCGCGAGGAAGAAACCGGCTCGCCTTGAGCGGCCACAGGTCGCGGCGCTTTCTTATGATGATCTCGCCGCAGCGCGGCCTCCGGAAATGGAAGACGAGCCGAGCGTCTTTACGGCCAGGGCGCTTTCGGAAGGCGAAGAAGAGGAAGAGCAGGAAGAGCTCGACATCCCCGCCTTCATCAGGAAAAAAATGAAATAGCGCCAGCACGCCGAAGCCTTGGCGAAGGCGTGTGGATAAGGAGACGAAATCCCGAGAAAATCGGGATTTTTTGCGACTTGACACAAAACTATATATAGGTGTAAATTCATCCTAGAGACCACAAGATATAGTGGTTTTGGCCCTTTAGGAGAAGAGACAAAAATACAATTTATCAGTGTTTGCACGCTTTTAGGCCCTTTGTAAGCGTGTTCAATAACGCTTATTTTTTGTCCGCCATGAAATGTCCATCCTGCAACAATGATGACACCAAAGTGATTGACTCGCGGGTAGCCGCAGATGGTTTGTCCATTCGCCGCCGCCGCGAGTGTGAAGCCTGCAGCTTCCGTTTTTCCACTTATGAAGAAATCGAAATCCTTGACTTGCAGGTGATGAAAAGGGACGGCACGACCGAGACTTATGCGCGGGAAAAACTGGAAGCCGGACTGCATAAGGCCCTCGAGAAGCGGCCCATCACCCACGACGAGTTCAAAGGCCTGGTTTCCGAGATCGAACAGGAGATCCAGAAGAAAACCGAAGACGAGAAGATCGAATCGCGCGAGATCGGCAATATCGTGATCCGCAAGCTGAAAAAATACGACCAGGTGGCTTACATCCGCTTCGCGTCAGTCTATCGGCAGTTTGAGGATATCGAGGAGTTTAAAAAAGAGCTACAAAAATTATAATTAATAAATAAATCGCCATGATGGTCAAAAAAAGCAAAACACTGTTCGAGGACGACGAGCAGGTTAACCAATCCTTTTCGGAGAACGCGCTGCGGATGATGAAGAAGCGTTATCTTGTGAAACGCGATGACGGGACACAGGAGACGCCCGCGGAGATGATCCACCGCATCGCCCATGCGGTGGCGGGCACGGAAAAAGATACCGAGAAGTGGGAACGGGAATTTTTTGCGATCATGGCGAACAAGGAATTCACGCCCGCGGGCCGAACCATTACCAATGCTGGAGCGCCCAGCCCAGTTGTCGCCAATTGCATTGTCCTGCCGATTCCAGACAGCATGGAGGGCATCTTTAAGACTTTGAAAGATGCCGCGCTTCTGCAAAAAGCCGGTTCGGGCCTCGGGTTTTCTTTCGGGCGGCTGCGGCCGGCCGGCACCTATGTCAAAACCTCGGCGGGCATGGCCTCTGGCCCGGTCTCGTTCCTGCAGGTTTACAATCAGGCCTTTGGCGTCATCAAACAGCAGGGGCGGCACGGCGCGAACATGGCGATCCTGCCAGTGGACCACCCGGATATCTTGGATTTTGTGCACTGCAAGCGCGTCGAGGGCGAGATCCGCAATTTCAATATCTCGGTCGGGATGACTGATGAATTTATGCGCGCTGTCACCGAAACGCCGGACGAGCCGTGGCTCTGCCAGTTCGGCGGCCAAAAGATGAAGCCGCGCCGTATCACGCGCGACCGGTTCGGCGTGGTGACCAGCATTGTGGAACTCGACATCACGGCCGCGGAACTTTACCACGAGATTGTGCAAAATGCCTGGCATAACGGCGAGCCGGGGGTGGTCTTTCTCGATGCGTTTAACCGCGGGAACACCATGCCGAAAACCCCGATTGAGGCGACCAATCCCTGCGGCGAGCAGGGCCTGCCGCCGTATGATGTCTGCAATCTTGGTTCGATCAATTTGGCGGCGTTTGTGAAGCCTGCCTCGCCGGCAGGCGGGGATGGCAAGCTGGATTTGAAGCGTCTCGCGCACGTGGCCATGGTCGCGACGCGTTTCCTTGATAATGTGATTGATCTTTTTGACTATCCGGTCCGCGAGGTGCAGGAGATGTCCAAAAATACGCGGCGGGTGGGACTCGGCGTGATGGGCTATGCGGATATGCTTTATCAGCTGGGCGTGCGTTATGACTCTCCCGAAGGCTTTGCGGCTGGCGAGCTCGTGATGCGCACCATTCAGGAAGAGGCGCACCGGACTTCTGTGGCGCTAGCTTCCGAGAAGGGCGAATTTCCGCTCTGGCAGGATTCGACCTGGGCTGAGAGCGGCATCAAGCGTCGCAACACCATGGTCACGACTGTGGCGCCGACTGGCTCGATCTCCATGTTTTTTGATACCTCGTCCGGCATTGAGCCGAACTTTGCCCTGTCTTTTACCAAGCAGGACAAGGACGGCCAGACCTATCGCTATGTCAATAAATATTTGGAAAAGACGCTGCGCGACCGAGGAATTTATACGGAAGAGTTAATGGAGCAGATTATTTTGGAAGGATCGCTTGTGAACATTGCCGGCCTGCCGCAGGAGATCAAAGACACCTTCCGCGTGGCGATGGACATCGCAGCCTCGGATCACATTCGCGCGCAGGCTGCGTTCCAAAAATATGTCGAAAATTCCATTTCCAAGACCATCAACTTTCCTAATGAAGCCACAGTCGCGGATATTGAGAATGGCTACATCCTGGCCTGGCGCCTTGGCTGCAAGGGCTGCACACTCTATCGCGACGGCTCGCGCGAGATACAGGTTTTAAACCTTAACAAAAATCTGGACAAGGCGAAAAGCCTGGCCCCGGGTATGGAAAATGTGAACATCGCTGACGCGGCCGAGAAAGTGCTGACCGGCCAGGTGGTGAACGGCCACCCGCCTGCCGGCGGGGCAGGTAAAATCACCCCGCGCGAGCGGCCGGAAGTGATGCACGGCGCGACCTATCGCCTGCGGACGCCTTATGGCAATCTGTTTGTCATTATCAATGAAGACGAACACGGGCCGTTCGAGGTTTTCTCGCAGCTGGGCAAGGCCGGCGGATTTTTCCAGGCGCAGACCGAGGCCATCTGCCGCATGATCTCGCTGTCGCTGCGCTCCGGCATCGCGGTCACGGATATCATCGATCAGCTGAAAGGTATTCGCGGGCCGGATATCTCCTTTACCAATGGCGGCGCCGTGCACTCGCTGCCCGACGCCATTGGCCAGGTTCTGGAAAAACATCTGAAGCGCGGCCAGAAAGAACTCGCCCTGGAGTTTACCGGAGAGAACAGAGAGGAAACGCCGGTGGCGGTAAAGGTCATCGAAGAATCAATGGTTAGAGAAGGAAAAATTTCCGTGGCCAATCTCGGCCACGCCCCGGCCTGTCCGGACTGCGGCAATATGCTGCGGATGAGCGAGGGCTGTCTCAACTGCGAGGTCTGCGGGTTCTCCAAGTGCGGGTAGGGTTTTATTCCTCCCCCTTGATGGGGGAGGTTAGGTGGGGGTGAATTATTTATCAATGAAGCTCAAGCTTAATCACATAGCCGCGCGGAAGCTGCGTAATAATATGACCGAAGCAGAAAAGTACATTTGGTACATACTTCGGTCAAAAAATCTCAACGGACATAAATTTCGAAGGCAACAGCCAATTGGGAAGTTCATTGCTGATTTTGTCTGCTTCGAAAACAAAAAAGTTATAGAAATAGATGGCGGCCAGCATGATGCGGACAAAGAGAAGGATTTGCAGAGAGACAAGTGGCTCAAAGGACAAGGTTTCAAAGTATTAAGATTTTGGAATAACGAAGTGATGGAAAACCGAGAATGGGTTTTGGAAAAAATACAAGAATATTGTTCACCCTCCCCAACCCCTCCCATCGAGGGAGGGGAAAGAGCATATGATCGAAGCCATTATTTTTGATTGGGGTCGGACGCTTTTTGATTCTGACGGCAAAATTGAGTTTCCCGAGTCTGAAGATATTCTTAAATATTGCAAAGAGAAGGGCTATCGGCTAGGGCTCGTATCACTGACATCGATGTATTCCAACGCCGGTCTTGCTGAACGCAAAAACCAGATCGACGATTCTGTTTTAAGAAAATATTTTGAGTTCGCCCTTGTTACCGATACAGACAAAGATGTTTTATTTGAACAAGCCGTGCGACGGTTTGATCTGCCTTACGAAAACATTTTGGTTGTTGATGACCGGACGGCGAGGGGAATAAAATGGGCAAATCAAAAAGGCTGCCAAAGCGTTTGGATGCAAAAAGGAAAATTTGCAGACGAATTACCCAATGCGGAAACTGGCCAGCCAACTCACACTATTCATAATTTATCTGAATTGTTGAAGATTATATGACTGGCCTGGTTCTTGTCTATATCGGCGACGGGAAAGGCAAGACCACGGCGGCTGTGGGACTCGCGGTGCGCGCGGCCGGTGCCGGGATGCGGGTCGCATTCACGCAGTTCGTCAAAGGCGAGTGGCCGTCAGCCGAATTCGACGTTCTGCGCGGTATAAAAAACATTGAAATAAATATTTTCGGCAAAGGGTTTGTCGGCATTCTGACTGACCGCAAGGATATTTCCGAGCACAAAAAAGAAGCGCTGCGCGCCTATGATTTTGCCAAAAAGCAGGTGCAAAGCGGCAAGTATGACCTGATCGTCCTGGACGAACTTATCTCGGCTGTGGAGGAAAAAGTTTTATCCTTGAAAGCGGTTTTGGATCTGCTAAAATTACGAAAAGGAACGCACCTCTGCCTCACCGGCCATAAAAAATTTCCAGTCCTAATCCGCGCCGCTGACCTCGTTACAGAGATGAAGATGGTTAAACATCCGTATTACAAGGGAATTCTCGCTCAACGCGGAATTGATTATTAACATTCTTCATAAAGCTATGCGTAAGCTTCTCACAATTTTACTTCTTACCGCGGCGGTCGTTGGGATTACTTATTGGGTCAAGCCCAAACAGGCCGTTGCCCCACCGGATCAAAACCTGCCCATTACCGATCAAACAGCGGTCATTGCCGATGATTATGTCCAATATCGGGGGATTGAGGGGAGGACTGCTTTTGAGCTTTTGCGGGATATCACCGATGTTGGCTATAAGCAATACGATTTTGGCGTCTTCATCGAGTCGATCAACGGTGTAAAGCCTGATGCACAGCATTTTTGGAAACTTTATGTGAACGGAACTGAATCCCAAGTCGGCGCGGACAGCATGCAGACTAGAAACGGAGATGTGATTGAGTGGAAGCTGGAGGAGATAAAATGACAATAAGGTTGTCAGATTCCCGTTTTCACGGGAAAGACAGATTATATAAATGACTTATTTTTTGATTTTCGCCGCAGCCACGCTTCGCGTCATTCCCCACGCCGCCAATTTCGCGCCCGTCACCGCGCTGGCCCTTTTTGGCGGAACTTATTTGAACAAGAAAACGGCCGTAGTCGTGCCGCTCGGCGCGATGATTCTATCTGACTTTTTTATTGGTTTTGATTCCTGGCAGTCGCGAACAATGGTGTATGGCAGTTTTGTTTTGATTGGATTTATTGGTCTTTGGATAAGAAATCATAAGTCTGCAGCAAATGTTTTTGGTGGTACGCTCGCCTCTTCAATTCTTTTTTATCTCATCACCAATTTTGCCTATTTTTATCCGACGACGATGTATCCGCACAATTTAAGCGGCATCATTGCTTCTTATATTAATGCCCTGCCTTTTTTCCGCAATACTTTGCTCGGCGATTTTTTCTATGTCGGCGTGATGTTTGGGGCATATGAGTTTGTGGAAAAGTTTTACTTGACGAAAAAACTGGCCTCGCGTAAAGTAAGCAAAGGATGAACAAGCCGAAGAAAAATTTGCAGATCCAAAAGGCAAGGTGATAGACCCCAAAAGGGGTCTATTTTTTAATATGAAGGGAGGGCTAATGCATCAGCCAAGCAGGATATTCGTGCACTGTTTGACCTGTGGTAATACTTACCACTATCGGAAAATAACCCGGCGCGTCGTTCGACGTGTCAATATGTTGTCCCGAATGGAATACGAGACAATCTCCAAGCTTGTCCTTGTCAAAGAAATTCCCAAAGTCAGTCCAGCCAGGCGACCGATTAAGCTCCACAAGGTCAGTTTGTGTCCGGCCTGCGAAGGGCAAGTGCTTTACCAGATCGGTGAAGCGGTGGTCGGGTGCCGAAAGCGAAACGGACAGGAGTTAAGTTGTAGTGGAGGTTGTCGCTTCGTGGGCTGGGCGTGTTCTGCGAATCAGGCAATTACGCTCCGGGCGCAGCAGATCAAGGATCCGGTCCCAATGCGCAAGATTGATAACTCTCATGCTGTCGCCAAGGCGTCGTCTGCTTGAGAGCAGCCGACGCCTAATATTTTTTACTCGTCAATTGCCCGGCGCGGATCTCGACCGGATCAGCGTGGCGAAGATTCGAGATTTGCTCTTTAGTTAATATAGGAATGTGGCGGATGCCGTTTAAGTACTCGTCAATATACCAGATCTCCCCTTCCGAAGTTGTCCAGTTTTTTTTATCAAACCTCGAGAGGTCAACAGGATTGGAATAAGAGCGCAGGGTCTTCTGGCCATTTTTGTTTAAAAAGTATTCGTGGAAATACGACATCACGAGCTCGCGGACAGAGCGATAAACCGGCTCGCGGTAGCGCAGCACCGCGTGGTTGGTTTTGGAGATCGCGCCGAAGCGATTTTTAATCTTAAATATTGCGATGGCGTGGTGATAATCAGCGCGTGTGGCCTTGAGATCCACGATGAGCGGCTTATGGCCGTGAAATTTCAGCGCTGCCGCGGCGAACATCGCGCCCTCGAGGCAGTGCGCTTTTTTGTGACGCAAAACAAGACGTGGGGAGTAGCACGTCTCGCCGTGTTTCTCAAAATTGAACGGCAATGTTTCCAAAAAATCCTGGATCTTCGCCGGAGTGTTCAGTTTTTTGAAAAGCTTTGTCTCGCTTTCATTCAAGTTGGCCATAACAGGATTATCATAGCAATTCCGCGGCCCCTTGACATGTTTAGATTAACGTGTTAACATGCTAATATAGTCAAAAATATGCCCCAGAAACCGGTAAATAATGATGCCGTCTACGGCTGGGAGACGGACGATAGCAAGGCTCTCTTCCGGGCCATCTTAAAGCTCAAAACCGTCAGGGAGTGTGAAGATTTTTTCCGCGACCTCATGACCTTGAGCGAGCTGAATGAAATGGCCGAACGATTCAAAATCGCCCGCTTGCTGGATCAGAAGCTTTCCTATGGCAAGATTGCCAAGAGAGCAGAGACTAGCACCACTACAGTCGCGCGCGTGGCGCATTGGCTAAAGCACGGCCGCGGCGGCTATCGAACAATTCTGGATAGAATTTAGTATTAATAATCACCATATTAGCGTGTTAACACGATGAACCCATCCACGGATTTGGCGGTTGACGCGAGCAGTTGTTTGTGCTAGATTGTGCTGTAATCCGAGATTAGGCCAAATGGGTCAAATCTTTGAGGATTGCATGAATTTACACAAACTTTTTCAGGAGGAATGCTCATGTCAGAACATGAGAATGCCTTGTCGTCACCAAGTGGCTGGTGGATTCAGCTTTTAGCCACAGTGGTACAGCAGTTTCCGCGCTCCATCTCCCCGGCTCGGGGGAAGTATCTCAACGAGCACCCTTCCGAGGTGGGCAAATTGCTCTCTCGGATTTTTACCCCGATGTTCGTTACGCCAGAGGAACAGCTCGAGGTTGCAAAACAGCGCAATGTCGAGGGCGGCTGGGGTTTCACGGACGCGGACTTTATCGCTTTGGGCCGGCCGCCGACGTGGCCCGAGGGCGAACTTTGCGCAGTGGTTCTCGAAGTTTGTCTCACCACCGTTGGGCAGACTTTTGACGAGGCCTGGCATTTCGCCAAATCCGTCCAGCCGGAAAGCAGGCGATGGGACGAGCTCAAGAGCGACACCAAGGGCTTGCGGCTTCTTTCTGGCATTCAGCACCGCCGCGGTTTGCGGTGGCAGAGCATTGATCTGGCCGCAAACTGGGACAAAAAGGACGGCATTCGGCCGCGGGATGTGCGCGACCCCAAAAAGTCGCCGCACTGCGCGATTCTCTGGGCGGCCAGCTATTTCCCGCAGTGGGTTCAGGCCATGGACGGCCTGAACGTGCCCTACGTGTGGATTTCCGGATACGAAGTTAGGGTCTCCGGTAATCCGCAGTGGTCGCTCGCGCCGCACTTGAGCTGGGACCGCGATGGTCGCAAGGTCAGGCTCAACGCTGCCGATGCCGGCGATCGCAGTCAGCGCTGGGCCGTGCCGGAGTTCCGGGAGTAATCGGGCTTTGGCAGTAGGTGTTTTTGGGACTTGGAAGATCTAGGTTTTCGAACCTTGGTCTTCCGAGTCCTATTTTTATTCGAACGAAATTACTAAAAATGTTATTATTGGAATGGATTCCCGCCTGCGCGGGAATGACAAGGAAGGGAAGCTATGTCCAAAGACAATATTCAACCCCTGAAGGGTTTTCGGGATTTTTTGCCGGAGCAGGCAGCCGAGCGGCAGAAAGTTTTGGAGACTATCCGCCGTGTTTTTGAGCGATACGGGTTTTTGCCAATGGAGACGCCGGCGTTGGAATACAAAGAAATTTTGGCCGGCAAGTATGGCCGCGAGGGCGAGAAGCTGATGTATGACTTCAAAGATAAAGGCGGCCGTGAGGTCGCACTGCGCTACGATCTCACTGTGCCGCTCGCGCGGTACGTGGCGGCCAATCAAAATGAGCTGGCCATGCCGTTCAAGCGCTACCAAATAGGTTCAGTCTGGCGCGCCGAGAATCCGCAAAAAGGGCGCTTTCGCGAGTTTACCCAGTGCGATATTGACGTGGTCGGCAGTGATTCTATCCTCGCGGACGCGGAAGTGATTGCCTGTATCAACGCCGTGCTTGCCGCATTGAATTTGCCGGAGGTGCTTATAAAAATTAATAACCGCAAATTTTTAAATGGTCTTCTGAAAGAAGCCGGCGTTCCGGCCGAGAAAGCGGCGGCCGTGCTTCGGGCGCTGGACAAACTGGAAAAGATCGGCGAGGAAGATGTGCGCGGCGAGCTGGCTGCAATGGGGATCCAGAAACAGGCGGCGGATAAACTGTTTGTCCTCACCTCGGAAACTTTTGAAAGTTCGCAGGAACTTGTCACAAAATTCGCAGGCATTGAAGGCGCGGGCGAACTTGGCGAACTTCTGGAAACGCTTCTGGATATGGGTGTGAGCAACTATGAAGTGGACCTGACGCTCGCGCGGGGCTTGGATTACTACACTGGCACCATCTTTGAATTCGTCATCCCTGACGCAGCGGAATTCGGCAGTGTGGCTGGCGGGGGAAGATATGATAATTTAATCGGCAAATTGGCAGGTAGGAAAATTTCCTCGGTCGGCTGCTCGATCGGCATTGACCGGCTGGCGGCCGCGCTCGAGGAATTGGAACTTCTCAAATACGACCAAGTTTTCGACGTGCTCGTCTGCAATCTGGACGAAAACCTTACCGAAAAGTATTTGGAAATTATTCAGGAACTCCGAAAGGGCGGCATTAAAACCGATTTTTACTACGAACCGGCTAAACTCGACAAGCAGCTCAAATACGCGGATAAAAAGAACATCAATTACGCGGTTTTGATTGGCCAGGATGAAATTGCCAAAAAAAGTGCTACAATAAAGAATATGCTGACCGGCAATCAGGAGACGGTCAAGCGAAAAGAATTAATGAAGAAATTAAAACAATGAAAAGAGCTATTTTTACCGCGCTGATTTTGGGATTATTTTTGAATGTTGCGCTCGCGAGCGCGGCGACGCCGGGGAAATACCGCGACGGGAGTTTGGTCGTGGATCACGGCACGGTCTTCATCATCTACCAGGGCAAAAAGTACGGCTTTACGTCCAAGGAAGTTTTTTTGGGGCTGAACTATCAATTTGCCGATGTTGTCGCCGGCGACCTTTCTACGATTCCCGAGGGCTTGCCGATTTCCAGCGCGTAATTTGGCCACGGCAATGGCACGCTCATCAATACCTTTGGCACGATTTAGATTGCTTATGATGGCTATCGCACCGGCATTCCTTCCATGGAGGTGTTCAACGCGCATAACTACGATCTGAACCTGGTCGTGCAGCACACGCCGGCAGACTGGTTTTTGATTGACAACGGCACCCTTCGCGCGCCCTAGAAACAAAATTCCTCTCCCTTTATGGGAGAGGTAAGGAGAGGGTTATGAACTCAACTAAGCGGGCTCGGCACTTGCGGAAGGAGATGACCGAAGCCGAGAAAAAAGTTTGGCAGTTTTTGAAAGCCAAAAAATTTTGTGGATTGAAATTCAGAAGACAAGAGCCTATCGGCAAGTATATTGTTGATTTCGTTTGCTACCTGCCTCGAATCATTATTGAAATTGATGGTGGTCAACATGCCTCCGAAATTTTAGAGCAGGACAAGATTAGAGACTCTTGGTTGGAAAGTCAAAGTTTCAGGGTATTGCGATTTTGGAATAATGAAGTAATGGAAAACTGTGAGGGGGTGATGGAAGTTGTTTTTCGAGCCCTCCCCCAACCCCTCCCACAAGGGGAGGGGAAAAACTAGTGCTGGGCAAGTCAAAAATTTTCCTCTTTCTCTGCCTCGCGTTTATAGTTGGTGTTGCCTTCGGTAAAATTTTAATGCCCATAGATTGGTCGGCGACAATCATCAGCCTCGGGCTGATGATTTTTATTATGCTTGTGACTATCTTCTGGCGAAAACGTTGGTTTATGCTCATTGGCTTCTTGGGGATTACCATGCTGCTCGGCGCGGTCCGTTACCAGACGAGCTTTCCGCACCAGAAAGAGAATTTCATCGGTAGATTATATGACCAAAAAGTGGAATTGGCAGGCCTTATCACCGAGGATCCGGATGTGCGCGCGGACCGAACCAATCTGGTTTTCCAGCCCGACGGCTATACCGGCGAAGTTTTGCTCACCGTCAATTTGTATCCCGAGTACGCTTACGGCGACCGCGTCAAGGTATCCGGCAAGCTCAAAGAGCCGTTTGAGAACGAGGAATTCTCGTACAAAAATTATCTCTCCGCGCGCGGGGTTTACGGCACGATTAGTTATGCGCAAGTCGAAAAGCTGGCAAGCGGCGAGGGGCATCCGGTGAAGGCCGGCCTGCTTTGGGTCAAGCACAAATTTGTGGACACCCTTTCTCTGATTTTGCCCTCGCCGCACAACTCGCTCGCTTTCGGATTGATTCTGGGTTTGAAACGCGCGCTGCCCGAGCCGCTCCTGGACGCACTCATCGCGGCCGGCGTCTCGCACATCGTCGTGGCTTCGGGCTATAATATCTCGATTATCACGGACAATATTCTTCGGACCAGGGCTTATGTCGGCCGGCGCGCGGCAATCGCTTTTTCCCTGCTTTTGATTCTCGCCTTTGTCGTGCTCACTGGCGCCGGCGCTTCCGTGATCCGCGCCGCGGTCATGGGTTTGCTGCTTTTGGTTTCGCTCGTCGCGGGGCGAATCTACAACGTGGTCAACGCGCTCGTCTTCGCCGGCGCGGCGATGATCCTGCAGAACCCGAAAATCCTGCCGTATGATATTGGCTTCCAGTTGTCCTTTTTGGCCACGCTCGGTCTCGTGCTCCTCTCTCCGACCTTCGCGCGCTGGTTTGCGAAGCTGCCCAATTGGTTGAATTTTCGGACGAATCTCGCGGCCACGCTTGCCGCACAGATTTTTACGCTGCCGCTTTTGATTTATTATTTTGACCGCGTTTCCCTGGTTGCGCCGCTTGTGAATGTGCTTATCCTCTGGACCGTGCCGTACGCCATGTTTTTCGCCTTTGTCGCGGGTTTAGTTGGCTTCGTCTTTCTGCCGCTGGCGGAATTTGCCGCGGCCGCGACCTGGCTCATCCTGGAATTGCAGATCCGCGTGGTAAAATTATTTGCCGCGCTGCCCGGAGCCGCGGCCTCGTTCAAAATCAGTATGTTGATTGTGGTTTTATATTACCTGCTGCTCGCCTGGACATTGCTTTACCGCAAAAAATTTGGTAAGCTTAGCCCATTATGAAGTTGTGGGTTATCATTTTGGCAGTGGTGGTCGTCATTGGCGGAGTATTAGGCGCGGTAGTCTACAAACGCAAACCAGCGCAGAATAGGGAAGCAGCTTCGACTTCAAAGAGTATGGTTCTGGAAACCAATTACGGCAGCATCAAAATCGCGCTTGACGCGGCGGCGGCGCCGAAAACATCGGCAAATTTTGCCAAACTCGCGGCTGATAAATTCTATGACGGACTGACTTTCCACCGCGTCATTCCGGGATTTATTGTGCAGGGCGGGGACCCGGCTGGCGACGGGACGGGCGGGCCGGGCTATGAGCTGCCCGCCGAGATCAAGTTGCCGCACAAGCGGGGAGCGGTGGCCAGCGCGCGGCTACCTGATGAGGTCAACCCAAATCGCAACTCCTCGGGCAGCCAGTTTTACATTGCCCTGAAAGATTTGTCGGAACTTGACGGCCAGTACACGGTTTTTGGAATGGTGACAGAAGGCCTGGATGTGGTGGATAAAATCGCAGCCGTCAAAACTGACTCCTCTGACAAACCGCTGGAAGCAGTCATCATTAATAAAGTATACGCAGAATAAAAATGGCGAATCATCCGAGGGAAGAAATTACCTTTTTAATGGTCAAGCCGGACGGGGTGAGGCGCGGGCTTTCGGGTGAGATCATCCGGCGTGTGGAGCGCGTGGGCCTCAAGATCGTGGCCCTCAAAATGTTCGAGCCGACCAAAAAGCAGGTGGACGAGCACTACCCGAAGGCAGCAGAGTGGGTGCACCGCCTGGGCGAAAAGACCTTGGCAGTTTATGAAAAATACGGCTATGATGCGCTCAAAGAACTCGGCTCGGAAAAACCTAACGTCATCGGACCGCAGGTGCGGGAGTGGCTCATCAAATTTATGACAAGCGCGCCGGTCGTGGTCATGGTCATCAAGGGCGTGCACGCCGTGGATATGGTGCGCAAGATCGCGGGGCCCACCATGCCTTCGGATGCGGAGATGGGCACGATTCGGGGAGATTTTTCCGTGGACAGCGCCGCAGCTGCGAACCGCGACCGCCGCGCGGTGTACAATTTGGTCCATGCCTCGGAGACGCAGGAAGAGGCCGGCCACGAGATCGCCCACTGGTTTGGCCGCGAACACCTGCACGACTACGCCCGCACCGACGACGAGGTGTTTAACTAAATTATTTTCGTTTTATAAATCCCGGAATCAGATCAGTAAGCCAGCCTTGCTGATTTTTGTTTAAGTAGGATTTGATTTTGCTGCGGGCATTCGAGGTGCGCACGATGCGCAGCCAGTCGCGCGAAACGCGCGGCTCTTTGGATTTCAATATTTCCACGACATCGCCGTTCTCAAGCTCATCGCCGAGCCTGGCCATCTTGTGGTTGATCTTCGCGCCAGTTGCGACCAGGCCGAGGTCAGTGTGTACGGCAAAGGCAAAATCAAGCGAGGTCGCGCCCTCGGGGAGATCTTTGACCTCGCCTTTCGGCGTCAGTACAAAGATCCGGTTTTTGAAAAAGTCAATTTTCAGCGATTCGATAAATTCCTCGCCCGAGCCGCCGTGTTCTTTTTGCCAGTCGCGCAGCTGCCGGATCCAGTCGAGTTGATGGAGCGGCACTTTGACGCCCTTTTCGGGCTTGCCTTTTTCCTCGTACGCCCAGTGCGCGGCAATGCCGTACTCGGCCTCGCGGTGCATGGCCATGGTGCGGATCTGCACCTCGAGAATGCGTTTCTCGGGACCAAAGACCGTGGTGTGGATGCTGCGGTAGCCATTGGGCTTTGGAAAGGCGATATAGTCTTTGATGCGTCCGGGCAGGGGCCGGTATTTGGAGTGCAGAACCCCGAGCACGGCATAGCAGTCCTCGAGGTTGTGCGTGATGATGCGCAGCGCGACCAGGTCATAAATTTTGCTCAAGTCCCGTTCATATTTCGGGGAAATGACCTTTTCAAAGAGACTATAGAGATGTTTGGCGCGGCCATTGATGTCCTCAATTTTGATCTTGGCCTCGTGGAGGTCGCGCGCAATGATTTTTCTCACACGGTCCACATAGGCCTGCATCTCTTCATAGCGCATCGCGACGTCGCGGGTGAGCCATTCGTACTCGCCGGGCAGGACATAGGGGAAGGCCAAGTCCTCAAGTTCGCCTTTGAGCTGTCCCATGCCGAGGCGGTTCGCGATCGGCGCGTAGACTTCCAAAGTTTCGCGGGCGATGCGCTGCTGTTTTTCCACGGGTAAAAATCGCAGACTGCGCATATTGTTGAGCCGGTCGGCAAGCTTGATGAGTACCACGCGGATGTCTGCCGCCATGGCCAAAAACATATTGCGGAGCGTCTCGATATAGGTTTCCTCGGTCTGGTCGCGGAGCTTGATCTTGCCGAGCTTGGTGACGCCCGAGACGAGGAACGCCACCTGCTCGCCAAACTGCTTTTTGATGTCGTGCAGTGTCGCTTTGGTTTCTTCCGGAACATCGTGCAGCAGCGCAGCCACCAGAGTCTCCATGTCCATCTGCAACCCCTCGCCAAGATAGTTGGCCACGGCAAGACTGTGGCTCACATAAGAATCGCCGGACTTGCGTTTCTGGCCTGCGTGCGCTGTTGCGGCAAAACGATAGGCGCGTTCAAACAGCTTCAAATCCGCCTCACGGTAGTGTTTTTTGAGATTTTCGTAGACTTCTTCGTAGGTCATAACGAGATACCAATATACGAATGCGTGCGAATAATACTAATGGCTGCGAATCCTCCCCCTCTCCTTCTCCCCCTCCAAACAGGAGGGGGAGAAAAGAAGAGAGGGTGGTTTATTCGTATTTATTCGTTTCATTAGTATAATTAGTATATTAGTATCATAATTTTTATGCCAGAGCTGCCAGAAGTCGAAACCATCAAAAGGGGACTACAACGAACCATTGTCGGCAAGACAATCCAATCCGTCGAGGTGCGCCTGCCGAAAATAATTTCCCTGGGCCCGCTCACAGTGAGCAATATTCGGAAAAATTCTCGTGCAAAGGCCGCGAAATTTGAGAAGGTATTGGGAGGGCGGAAAATTGTTGGAATAAAACGCAGAGCAAAGATGTTGATGATCAAATTTGTCCCTCCCCAGGCGTGGGGAGGGATTAAGGGAGAGGTCGAACCAAGATCAAAACAGCAACCTCTCTCCAACTCTCCCCTCGCCAGGGGAGAGAGGGGGACTTGGTGGCTTCTTGTCCATCTCAAGATGACCGGACAGTTTATCTTTGTTAAAAAAGGCCAGCGCAAGATAATGAAAATTTTCAACGTCGTAGGCTCAAGGCGCCTGGAGTTGCCGCATCAGTACACGCACGTGATATTTCATTTCACTGACGGCTCTACGCTTTATTACAACGATCTCCGGCAATTCGGGTATCTAAGATTAGTGCGCGATAGCGAGATCGACCAAGTTCGCGAGCTGAAAGAATTCGGACCAGAGCCCCTGTCGCGCGACTACACTTATGGATGTTTCGCGGCCAAGGCGAGGACGCGGCCTCGCCTCACGGTAAAACAATTTATAATGGACCCAAAAGTGGTCGCCGGCGTGGGCAATATCTATTCTGACGAAATAATGTATTGCGCCCGCGTGCGGCCGATGCGAAAAGTGAAAAGTTTGCAGGCCGCGGAATTAAAAAAGCTTTACAATTGCGTGCCGAAAATTTTAAAGGAAGCGCTGCGCTACCATGGCTCTTCAGTCGGCGATTATTTCCGCGTGGACGGCAGTGAAGGCACTTATGGGAAGCGCCATCGCGTCTACGGCCGCGGCGGGCAGAAATGCCGCCGCTGCGGCACAATTATTAAAACCGTTAAACTCGGCGGCCGGACCGGCAGTTACTGTCCAAACTGCCAGAAATAACTTGACAAAATTATTGCTAAAGTATATAGTAAATTTGTAGTAAAATTTTAATCCAACTTATGAACAAACTCATCGCCAATCAAAAATTTGTCAGCGCGCACAAGATTCAGGCCGATTTTGCCAAAATTGTGAAAACTGCCGAGAAAGAAGGCGTTTTTTATCAGATTCTAAGGCATAGTGAACCAAAAGGCGTTTATCTGCCCCAGCAGCTTTGGACCTGGTTTTTATCCGGCTATAAAGACCAGGAAGGCGATTATCGCAAAGCCTTCGTCGAGAAGGTTTTTGGCAGTCTCAAGGATAAACCAACCAGGCCATTTAAAGGCCGCAAAGAATTTCTCACCGCCCTGAAATGAAGGTAGTTTATGGGCCAAGATTTTTGAAAGTGGCCCGCCGCTTGCCGGGAAATATTAAAAAATTGCTAGCCCGGCAGGTGGAAATTTTAGAAAAAGATTCCTTTGACCCAAGACTGCATACCAAAATGCTCGCTGGAGAACTGGCGGGATTTTTTTCGTTTCGCATCACCCGCGATTTCCGCGCGATTTTCCGCTTTTTGGATAAAAACACGATCCAACTTCTGCTAATTGGAAACCGCAAAGATATTTATAAATAAACCTTAGTAAAAACTGGAGCCAGGTTTGACTTTTCAAGGGCTTTGTGCTAAGATAGGGTGTTTCAAAAGGCATAGCTTAAATCCCGCAATTCCGCGGGAAAAAGGCAAAGCCAAATTGAGGAGGAACAATTATGGCTACTTCAGCTGCAGTTCAGGGTGCTGGTTTGCTCACCGGCGTTTGGAAGAAGCTCGAGAAGGCGATCTATGACGCTGGCGGCAACGACGAGCATGTGGCGCGGCTCGCGAAGGATGAGACCAACCAGGCCTTCGCCAATTTCGCCGCCGAGATCGTAGCGACGATCAAGGTCGTCTTCAGCTCGTTCCGCGACCAGATTCGCGCTGGGCACTATGACTATCTCTGGGGTTTTGCTGAAAAACCGGAGGAGATCAAAGGGCAAACGTTCCATCCAGTGACCAGGGAGACGGAACTTGATCATCCTGCCGTCCGCCTCACCACAGAGCAAGTGCATGAGAAATACGGCGACAAGATGGCTGATCTATCCGAGCTGCTTGATTACGGGATTAAAAACCCGGAGACGCAATGCGAGTTCACGATCGGCATCGTGTGGAAGGAAGGCGACCAGTTCTGGTGTGCGGTGTTGCTCAGCCTCGGCTCGAGGCGCGAGCTCGGCGTCCGCCGGGATCGTCCGGGCGTTGGGAGGGGGGACGGCTCGCGCTTCCTCGTCCGCAAGTCCGCCTGAGGCGGACGAGTAGTCCCTTGAGACCTGAGATCCTTGAACCTTTTGGTTTTTGGGTCCTGGGTCTCTTAATTTTGTGCTAAAATAATTTTGGATAGTAAACGAAACAGTTCAAGGCCAAGGCTTTGGGCGGTTGAATTCCTGATTCCGAACAAGCTAGATTGGTATTGGGTAATCCTGATTCCAGAGTGCTCTCGGAAATCAAAAAATAAAGATACTTGGTGCGGTAAACTGGCGGATTTTATATCCCAAACAAAATACAGCCTCAAGAGTATTCAAGGGGCAGTGGCACGGATGGTTTATCGTACGTATTCAGTTCTGGTATGCGATGTTGAACAGCAACAGCTCGAAGCGCAAGCTCAACGTCAACCAGGATCATCCAGACGATGAGTGGAATGACAACTATCGCTTCCTCGTCCGCAACTCTCTTTATTCTCCTCCTTTCGGAGGAGTTTCTTTTTTTATCTTGTTCATCCATCCGCCGAGCATACGGCCGATTTCCACTAGCGGTTCGGCCAGCAGAGAGTATTTTTTATTATCGAGAATTTTTAGCTCCCAGGCAGTTTGCAAAAAAAATTTTAATGTATCGAGCTTGGTGCTCGCTTTTTGTAATACGAGTAATTTTTGCTCTTTGCTGGAATAGGAAGCGAGCAGCATGACTTCCAAAGAATCGGTGAAGAGTGCATCAATTTTTGTTCCAAGAGTGAAGCGCGCAAGACGCGGCAAATGTGGTAGAAAACCATGCCAGTTTTTGTACGTCTGGCGGAGTTTTTCCAAAATCGGAACCGATTGGTTGAAATTCCTTGGGGGGGGGGGATAATAGGTTCGTGCGAGTTCGATTCGACCATAAATTTGAAGAGATTATTTCTGTGGAGAATTTGCTTTTGGCCTGGCAGGAATTTGTGAAAGGCAAGCGCGGCAAACGGGACGTGCAGGAGTTCTCGCGAAACTTATTTGATAATATTCTACAGCTTCAGTCCGAACTTGCCAATAAAACTTATAAACATGGCGATTATTTTGCTTTCAACATTTCTGATCCAAAGCCGCGCCATATCCACAAAGCGCGGGTGCGCGACCGGCTCGTTCATCATGCGGTTTACAGAGTTTTGTATCCATTCTTTGACAGGAAATTTATTGCTGACTCGTTCTCGTGTCGATTAAACAGAGGAACGCATAAAGCACTGAACCGTTTTCGCACGATGTTCTACAAAATGAGCCGAAATAACACCCGGACGTGCTGGGTTCTGAAACTGGATATCAAAAAGTTTTTTGCCAGCATTGACCAGGCAAGATTATTGATTATCCTTAAAAATTATATTTTGGATACCGATATTCTGTGGCTGCTGGAAGAGATTATTGGGAGCTTCAACCTCTCTGTCCCTTCGGGACATCTCCCCTCGCCAGGGGAGAATAACAATGGAGATGATAAGGGTCTGCCGCTCGGCAATCTGACTTCGCAGTTGTTTTGCAATATCTATATGAATGAGCTCGACCAGTTCGTGAAGCATGATTTGAAAGCAAAATATTATATCCGCTATGCCGATGATTTTGTATTGCTGTCGGGAAAGAAAGAATGGCTTATTGAGCGGGTTCCAGAAATTGCGCAGTTTTTAAAGGAGAGATTGTGCCTGGCACTGCATCCTGACAAAGTGAGAATTAAAACTTTTGCTTCCGGCGTGGATTTTCTCGGCTGGGTACATTTTCCGTATCATCGGGTGCTCCGTAGTGCTACCAAAAGAAGAGTGATGAGGCGAATCGGCGTGCATCTGACAAAAGAAACCCTGCAATCGTATTTAGGATTACTTAAACACGGAAACGCCTTTAAGTTGCAAGAACAGGCTTATAAAGAGTATCTTAAAGTGTATGACACAGGAAAAATGGGATGAAATTAAAGCCAATATCGCGAAAAGCTTTGTTGTTGAAGAACAGGGCACAGAGGACCTCATTGTGGAAACCGGTGAGGGCGAGGTAAAGCAGGGCGAGGCGGAGTTTGTGGTTTTTAAAAGTCCATTGGGCCGCACCAAACTGCAATTCCAAAAAAAACCGCGCCTCAAGGAGAAGCAGTATCATTACAGCCACCGCGCCGGCGACA
>CAZMCQ010000002.1:61132-72553 GCA_964565195.1 uncultured Candidatus Saccharibacteria bacterium
ACCGTTGAGGGCGAGGTAAAGCAGGGCGAGGCGTAGTTTGTGGAATTTAACAGCCCATGGGGCCATCCCCAACTGCAACCCCACAAAAACCGCGCCTCAAGGAGAAGCAGTATCATTACAGCCACCGCGCCGGCGACAGCGCGCGCGGGGAGTATAAATTTTCCGAAGACGAACTGGTTTACACGCTCAAGGCCTACAAATGGGATGAGGTAGAAGACGAATGGAAGGAAATGGAATCAAGTATGTTTGGAAACAACTGAATTTCTATGTATTTCCATGAATTTCAATTTATTTCAAGAAATTTATAGAAATTCGCCTCGCGAAATATAATAGAAATTAATGGTAATGGCCCCTTTGGCACAATCTATTTTCCGGACGCTCGCTTTTTTTGATGCGCAGAATCTGGCGTTGTCTTTGGCGGAGATACAGAATTATTTAGTTTATCCACATTTCGACCTCTCCCGGTGTTCGACCACCCTCCCCACGCCTGGGGAGGGGTTGGGGGAGAGGTCGCCGGCCTTGATGAAGCTTGAAACTATTCTGGAAATCGAACTTGTCGATAAGGTCGGTTATGCCGAGGGTTTTTATTTTCTCGCCGGCCGCGAGGGACTCGCAAAGCTTCGTCAGGAATATTACCGCGAATCTCTGCGACGTCTGCGCCAAGCCAAAAAAATCCTCTATTTTTTGCGCTTTGTCCCTTATGTTCGCGCCATGGCCATCTCCGGATCAGTGGCACTGCTTGGCGCAGTGCAGGATTCAGACATTGACCTTTTTATTCTTACCGCGCCAAAGCGCATTTGGCTCGCGCGGCTGTTCGTCTCGGCCTATTTCCAAATTCTGGGTTTGCGGCGGCATGGGCTTTATACCAAGAATCGTTTTTGTTTGAATCATTATCTCGAAGCCGGCCGCGAGATTGAAGAAGATAAAAATTTATACACGGCCGTGGAATATGCCTCGCTCCTGCCGGTACTCGGCCGGCGCGAAATCGAAAAATTCTGGGAGCAGAATGCGTGGATCAGAGCATATCTGCCGGCGGCGTGGTATGGCGAAACGCGGCTGCCATATTTTGATTTTGAGAGAAGCCGGCTGGCCGGCATTTTGGAGTTTCTTTTGAACTGGACGATTGGGCCAATTTTTAATCTCCTCGCCGGATTATACCAAAGACAGCGAATTCGGTTGCAGGAGAATATTATCGTCTCAAATCAGGAGCTGTCCTTTCACCCCGATTCCCGCGGCCAGCGGATTTTGGCGCGGTTTGCGGGCCGAGTTGACAAAAGCGTAAATTAAGGTACAATGTTATCTTGAATAACATTAATTTTTTCCATTTACCTTATGAAAATCAAGCCAATCGGTGACCGCGTTTTGGTCCGGCCGGCCAAAGGCGAGGAAGTCACCAAAGCCGGGATTGTCCTCCCGGAATCGGCCGAAAAACAGCAAAAAGAACAGGGCGAAGTGGTCGCCGTGGGCTCGGGCCCCAAGGTCAAAAAGCTCGGTCTCAAGGTCGGCCAGACCGTGGTGTTCGGCAAATACGCCGGCGAGGAGATTGAGATTGATAAAGTCGAGTATAAATTTTTAAAGGACGAGGACATTTTAGGGATCGTTGAATAATCATATGGCAAAAGATATCAGATACAATTCGGAGGCGAGAAATTTGATTAAGATCGGCGTGGACAAGATCGCCGCGGCGGTCAAAGTTACGCTCGGGCCCAAGGGCCGCAGCGTGGTGATTGACAGAAGTTACGGCTCACCCACGATCACCGACGACGGTGTCACGGTCGCCAAGGAAGTGGAGCTCAAGGACAAGTTTGAAAACGTCGGTGCCTCGCTCATCCAGGAGGTGGCGAACCGTACCAATGATGAGGCCGGCGACGGCACCACGACCGCGACCATTCTGGCCCAGGAACTCATCGATGCCGGCATGCGCTATCTCAAAAATGAGGATTTGAAGCATAACCCCGTGAAGATGCGACAGGCGATTACGGCGGCGGTCGCGGATGTGGTGGCCGCTTTGAAGCAAATGAAAAAAGAAATCAAGACGCGCGACGAAGTCGCGCAGGTCGCGACCATTGCCTCGCTTGACCCCGAGGTTGGCAAGCTTATCTCGGAAGCCATGGAGGAAGTGGGGCATGACGGCGTCATTACCGTCGAGGAAGGCCAGACCATTGGCCTGGAAAAAGAAGTCGTGAAAGGCATGCGCTTTGACAAGGGTTTTGTCTCGCCGTATATGATTACCGATCCGGCGCGGATGGAGGCCGTTTGGGAGGATGCCGCAATTCTGGCGACCGACCAGAAAGTTTCTTCGGTGCAGGAGATCCTGCCGCTCCTGGAGAGTCTCGCGCAGACCGGGAAAAAAGATTTGGTCATCATTGCCGATGAGATTGAGGGCGAGGCCCTGGCGACTTTTATCGTCAACAAGATTCGCGGCACGTTCAATGTGCTGGCCGTGAAAGCCCCGGGTTTTGGCGACCGCCGGAAAGAGATGCTTGCCGATATCGCGGTGCTGACGGGCGGCCAGGTTGTCTCGGAAGAGTTGGGGTTGAAATTGGAGGGGGCCAAGCCCGAACACCTTGGGCGCGCGCGTAAAGTGATTGCCACCAAGGAACACACGACCATTGTGCAGGGCGGCGGGGACAAGAAAGCGATTGCCGACCGCGTGGCGCAGCTGCGTCGCGAACTGGAGGTCACAACTTCGGAATTTGACAAGGAGAAATTACAGGAGCGGCTGGCCAAGCTCGCGGGCGGCGTGGGCGTCATCAAAGTCGGCGCGCCGACTGAGACCGAGATGAAGAACCGCAAATTCAAGATCGAAGACGCGTTGAACGCGACGCGCGCCGCGGTGGAGGAAGGCATCATCCCGGGCGGCGGGGCGGCGCTCGTCAAGGCAGCCAATGCCCTGGATGAAAAAATCGCTACTCTGGATGCCGAGGAGCGCGCGGCTTATGAGATTGTCCGCGAGGCCATTCTCGCGCCCTTGCGCGTGATGGCGGCGAATGCCGGTATTGAGAATGCGGAAAAACTCATCGCGGCCGTGCGCGCGGACAGCGGCAGCCGCGGTTATGATTTTTCCGAGATCCTCTCCGGCAAAAAAGATATGGTGGATATGTTTGCCTCGGGGATCATTGATCCGCTCAAAGTGACGCGCCTGGCGCTCGAAAACGCGGCCTCCATCGCCGGCACGCTTCTCACCACCGAGGCGGTTATAGTAGAATTACCGGAGGAGAAGAAGGACAGTGCGACCCCGCCAATGGGCGGCATGGATTATTAAGAAACAAATTGAAAAAGTTATTTACAAGCGAATCGGTCACCGAGGGGCATCCGGACAAGATCTGCGATCAGATTTCGGATGCCCTTTTGGACGCGATTTTGCACGATGACCCGCGCGGGCGCGTGGCCTGCGAGGTGCTTATTACCAACGGGTTTTGCGTGGTGGCCGGCGAAATTACCACCAATACTTATGTGGATATTCCGCGCATCGCGCGCGGCGTGATCCGCGACATTGGCTACACTGACGCGCGCTATGGTTTTCACTGGGAAACTTCGGGTTTGACGAGCGCGATTCAGCCGCAGTCCGGGGATATTGCGCGGGGCGTGGACAGCTTTGTGGCTGATAAAAAGGGCAAAATCGTCCGTGAGGATTTGGAGCGCCTCGGCGCCGGCGACCAGGGCCTGATGTTTGGCTATGCCACGACAGAAACGCGGGAACTCATGCCGCTGCCGATCGTGCTGGCGCACGCCCTCACGAAGCGCCTTGCGGAAGTGCGAAAAAAGGGGATTGTAAAAGGCCTGCGGCCAGACGGCAAATCCCAGGTTACGGTTGAGTATAATGGCAAGCGGCCAAAGAGCGTGCACACGATCCTGCTTGCCGCCCAGCATGATGAAGATGTTGATGCGGAAACTCTGAAGCATGAACTTGAAAAACACGTCATCAAAAAAGTTATTCCGAAAAAATATCTTACCAAGAAAACGCGCATCCTTATAAATTCGACCGGCCGCTTCGTGATTGGCGGGCCGCAAGCTGATACTGGCCTCACTGGCCGGAAAATAATTGTTGACACTTATGGCGGCTATGCGCGGCATGGGGGTGGCGCGATTTCCGGCAAAGATCCGACCAAAGTGGACCGCAGCGGCGTGTATATGGCGCGCTATGCGGCGAAAAATCTGGTCGGCGCGGGACTGGCCCCGGAATTGGAATTACAGATTTCGTATGCCATAGGCGTGCCCGAGCCGCTGTCGGTGCGCGTGGATACGCACGGCACCGGAAAATTGCCGGATGATACGATTGCGGAAATCGCGCAAAAAGTTTTCGATTTTCGCCCCGGAATGATCATCAAAAATCTCAATTTGCGCCGGCCGATTTACCGGCAAGTGGCCTCCTACGGCCATTTCGGCCGTCCCGAGCTGCGCCTGCCCTGGGAGCGGCTGGATAAGGTCGCGGCGATCAGAAAAATAGCTCGAAAAAGGGCTTAACTAAGGCAAATAACACTCTAAAAAGCGCCCCGCGCTTGACAGGAAGGGCGTTTTTTGCTAATATCCTAAGTTAACATTTTTTAGTGTTAACTTTAAAAACTACATATTTACCCGCTGGCAAAAAAGAACAGGAGCCGATTTGCCAGCTGAAATAAGACTCGCAGCAAAAGTAGATCGTTCTTTACATACACATCTCCTGCGAGTCTTATTTATTCCCGCAACGGTTTTGGGTGTTAATGAACAGGACATTAGCATTTCTATTGCCTGAAGATCTTAGCACCCAACATCGTTTCGGGAAGAAAAGGTGTCAGTATATTGGTAAACCGTCCAACAGCTTAAAGGAGGCTGAAAATGGATGTAAGGAAGAGAAATCGTCACGTTGCTCATCCCCTGCGCGGCAAGCCCAAAAGTTTTCGATTGATTTATGTAATGTGTCCGGCACTTGTGGCCGCGGTGGAGTATTTCGAGCGGCACCCGCAGCGGTTCGAGCGTACCATCGTCCACTGGACGGCCACTCCAGAAGCCGTTGTCCCGGAGACGCCCGTCTCGGTCGCGACTTTTTGTGAGGCCGCGCCCAAGGCTGCCTCGGCGATTATTGCCCGGAGCGCGGATGTGCCCCGCTATTTCTACGGGGCTGGTTCGTACTTTCGGTAATTCTGTTGTTGGCCCTCCGGCCACCCAAAAAGCGAGAGTTGATGCCGAAAAAAGCTCAACTCTCGCTCCTACCTTTTTAGTAATTCGACTTCAGGATTTTGAATGAGTATAATGGGTTCATTCAGGATTGTGAAGTAGAAGACAGCAATTTTAGCCTTTTGAGGAGGGCATATGAATAAGTTTGTGATTGTGATGTTTTTGTTATTCGTGGTTTTTGTCTTCTTGCCACCGGCAGTCGAGCATCCCGAGCTTCCATCTTCATCTGCTATTTCCGATGATCCGGGCGCGCCGATTCCGCCTACACCGCAGGAAGCACCGCTCTGGGTACGCGACCCGCGGAGGTTCGGCTACATTATGGCCGTCGGAGTTATTATCGCGATGCTTGGTGTAGCGCTACTGATGGCTTGGTCCGGCCGCAGGGAACTCCGGCGGATGAAACGCATTTCACCTTTTATCTAGGTAGGAGGGCAGATATGGATCTTGGGTGGGTTTTGATTGCAGTCGTCGCATTTTGGGCCTTGTTTGTGGTGATATTTTTCGCGCGCCAGGCTTGGGCATTTTTCCGGCTTTTCGTGATTGGCACATTCCGCGGTCAGCAGGACCGCTAAGGAGGGGTAATATGAAGCGAGAAGAGATTGGCCGCGGGTTGATCAGTGGCGGGGTGTGCATCATCGTCTATGTGATGTACGTCCTGGCCGTATGCCGCTGGGACACGCACGTGTTCGACAGCCGCGAAACGATTGCATTCGTCGCCGGCGCTGGATTGCTCGGCTTCGCCAGTGTATTGTTTTACCCCGCTTTGCGGGATGTCTGGCCAATGGTGATCGCTCTGTGCATCAACTTTGTCCGCGAGAAAATCTTGCCTTCGCGGATTTTCTGGTCAATGATCGGCGCCGCCTCCTGGACAATCGTCTTTCCGATTCGCAACGGCGATTGGCGGATCGGGAACCTGCTCGTTTGGGTGCTGCCGTTCGTGGTGGTTGACCTCCTCCGGAGGCATCACCGCCACCAGCATTAGCATCTTAGAAGAGGAGCCGAAACGCTTGCGCGCTCGACTCCTCCCACTTAAGCTGTCAATGAGATTCGTTCCCGACCTCGCGTCGGGATCTCCTGTACGGACTTCATTGGCAGCTTTGGTGGAAGTGAATTATAATTGCAGTAAACAACCAATACGCTCAATGAGCGCGTAAGGAGGACTTATGGCAGTCGCCATTATTCCAGATGCTTCGCCCGATATGGTGAAGCAAATATTGGGGGGAGGGGTGAGGAGTGTTGTTGTGCCTGACTTCACTGTTGACCCCGCGTCGCCAAAGGTGGAAATCTTCCGCAACGGTGGGGGAGGAGACACGACACCTGACGGTATCGAAGCTAGTTTCCTTTTCGATTACACCCGGTCTTGCAAAGACGACTAAATTTCACAATTTTTTCGCCCACTGGGTCGGCCCACGAAGCCGACCCTTTTTAATTTTTTGCTTTTTTTATTTTCTTCCTGTATGCTTCATTTTGCATTTATTAATTAAGTTTCGAATTTCGATATTCGAATTTAGGATTTATAACGATGGGCGTCCCCAGACAGAGGAAGACGAAATCCGCGAGCCGGCAGAAGCGATCGCACGAGGCGCTTACCCGCATCCATCTTGCCAAATGTAAAAATTGCGGCAAGGCGACTATGCCGCACGAGGTTTGTCCGCATTGCGGTTTTTATCGCGGCCGGCAGGTAAAAACTATTCCGGCGGTTAAATAACTATGGCTAACCGCCATCTCTCCCGTACCGTTGCTATGCAATCCCTCTACGAGTGGGATTTTAATGGCGCGCGCGGCGATCTTCGCGCCATCACCGAGCGCAACATCGTCAATTTCGCGCCTGGCATGGAAGATCATAAATTTATCTATGATTTGGTGGAGGGCGTCCGCGCGTATCAGGAAGAGATAGATAAAATCATCGAAAAAACCGCGCCGGAGTGGCCGATTGACCAGATCACGGTCGTGGACCGCAACATTCTGCGTATCGGCATCTACGAGCTCAATTATGACAAGGAAGTGCCGCCCAAAGTCGCGATCAACGAGGCCGTGGAGCTCGGCAAAACCTTCGGCGGCGAATCCAGCGGCAAATTCGTGAATGGCGTCCTCGGCTCCCTCTACCGGCAAAAGGCAGAAGGGCAGAAAGAGGCAGGCGAGAAACAAAAAGATCAAGAAACCCAAAAATAAATTTTGTCTACACTTAATAGCAATTGCTATAATCTGTAGACAAAGGAAAGCAAAAGAAAAATGAAAAAATTTTTGTGGGGCGGAATGTTTGCGGCTTTGATTATAGCTTCCGCCGGATTTCGTTATGCCAACGCCGCCATTACCGTTGATCACCTCGTGATTTCCCAGGCGCAGATCACGGGCGGGGCCGGCAAGACGACCAATGATTTCGTGGAGATTCACAACCCGACCGGCGCGGATATAGATTTGAACGGTTATCGTCTAGTAAAGCGGACGCAGACCGGCACGACCGACACGCTTTTGAAGTCCTGGACCAGTTCCGCGATTGTTCCTGCATACAGCTATTATCTCTGGGCCAATTCAAATTTTACAGACATTGCCGCAACTCCGGATGTGACTACTACGGGCAGCATCGCCAGTGATAACGGGGTGGCCCTCCGCAACGGCCCGAATGATACCGGCACGATTATTGACAGCGTGGCTTGGGGCGCTGCCGCCAATGCGTTTGTGGAGGGCACGGCCTTTGCCACCAATCCCGAAGCGAATCAGTCCTTGGAGCGTAGCGCAGAAAGTAATGATAATTCCGCAGATTTTTTTCTCCAGACCACCCCGCATCCCCGAAACTCGGCAAGCGCCACGGAAACACCCGAGTCGCCATCGCCGGAGCCGTCACCTACCCCTTCTTCATCTCCCCCTTCGCAAGGGGGAGAAAATAGTGGAGTTATTGCCCCAAGTTTTTCTTTAGAAATAACCGAGATCATGCCTAATCCCAAAGGCAAAGATACCGGCAATGAGTGGATAGAGCTTTACAACAGCGGCGACGCAGCCGCCGATCTGTCCGGCTGGTATCTGGATGATGACAGCTTGGAGACCTTGCCCGGCTCGTCGGCCTGGCAGCTGCCGGAAGGGACGGAAATTGCCGCTGGCGGTTTTCTGGTTTTACAGATTCCCAAAGGCCGGTTTGCTTTAAACAATTCCGGCTTGGATGCGGTGCGACTTTTTGATAATGAAAAAATGTTGCGACTTCGGCAGGAATATTCTGGACCGGCGAAGGAAGGGTTTTCATATAACAAGGATAATTCCGCCGCCTGGGTCTGGACGGAAACCCCGACGCCGGGCAGCGCTTATGTGTATGTCGCGCCCGTGGTCTATTCCAATGAGCTCGTGATCTCGGAAATTTTCCCGAATCCCGAGGGCGCAGACGAGGAGAGCGAATTCGTTGAGCTTTTCAATCTCGGCAATGACCGCGTAGATCTGGCGGATTGGGCGTTGTCCAACGGCCGCAAGCGCTATGTGATTTCCGATGAAGACTTTCCGAATACCGAGATCGCCCCGCGCGGGTATCTGGTTTTTTACCGCGAGGTGACGGGCATCAGTCTCAAAAATTCCGGCGAGGATATGCTTCAGCTGTTTAATCCATCGGGCGATCTCGCGGACAGCTTGAGTTTTGATGCTCGAGACAAAGAAGCCCAGACGCTCTCCCGCGCGGAAAACAAAGATTATTTATGGACTACTGCGGCCACGCCCGGCGAGGCCAATGTTTTTGCCAAGGCCGCTTCGGCCAAAACCAGGCCGGAAACCGAAAAGGAGAAACCGGCAGCAGTGGAGAAAATTATTCCCGAGGTAAAATTGGCCGATTTGCGATCAGCGGAGCTTGGCGAAGAATTGACGACCGCCGGTGTGGTTTCAGTTGAGCCCGGCGTGCTGGATGAGAATGTGCTATATCTGGCCGGCAGCGGGATTCGGGTGTTTTTGAGCAGTGTCCTCTCGCAAACTCTAAAGCTTGGCGACAAAATAAAATTAACCGGCATACTTTCCGAGTTTCATAAAGAACTGCAGCTCAAAGTGGCGGATGTTGCGGCATTGGAAATTGTGGCAGCCGGCGAGGCGCCCGCGCCGCGCGAGCTTGAAACTGGCGCGGTCGGCGAGGAAAGCGAAGGATTTCTCGCTAAGATTTCCGGGACAATTACCAAAAGTTCCGGCGACACTTTCTTTGTTGACGATGGCTCGGGCGAGGCGCGCGTGTATATCAAAGATTCGACCGGAATTGAGAAGCCGCGCACCGAGAAGGGAATGGCAGTGAGTATAATAGGCATTGTTTCGCAGTATGACGGCAATTACCGCCTCATGCCGCGATATCAGAGCGATTTATTATTTGGTGAAGTGGCAGGAGTTTCTGAAGGAGGGGAATTACCGCGCACCGGAATAAATTTTCTGCCGATGATTGCGATTTTGGCCAGTTTTGGTATAATTCCATTAATTAAAAAGAAAGGATCCCTATAACAATGAACAAAGTTGAATTAGCTGAAGCGATTGCCGCAAAAATTAGCCTGGGCCGCGCGGACGCAGAAAAGGCACTGAACGCAATGGTGGATATTATCAGCGAAGAGCTGAAGGCCGGGCGCGAGGTGACGCTCACGGGTTTCGGCAACTTCTCGGTCTCCGAGCGCGCAGCGCGTATGGGTGTGAACCCGCAAAATCCATCTGAAAAAATTCAGATCGCGGCAACCAAAGTTCCCAAATTCAAAGCTGGCAAAGGCCTCAAAGAAGCTGTCCGCGGGATGTAGCGCCTCGGGCCTTGCCCGCCGAAGCTTTAGCGTAGGCGGGGTGTCGTATACCGGTAGTACGCCTGCTTTGGGAGCAGGTAGACTGGGTTCAATTCCCAGCACCCCGACCACGGGTCGTTTTATGAATTTTTTTCAGTCAGTTTACGAGGTCACCAAAAAAATTCCACGCGGGAAGGTTGCAACTTACGGCCAGATAGCCGCCCTGATCGGCAAACCACGTGCGGCTCGAACGGTCGGCTGGGCGCTGCATGAACTTCCGGAAGCAGAATTGCGAACTATTCCCTGGCACCGCGTAATCAATCACGAAGGGCGGGTTTCCACAACCTGCCGCGACCACCCGGCTGCCGAGCAGGCCCTATTTCTGCGAAGAGAGAAGATTGGGGTAAAATTGAAGAACGGCAATTATTGGATTGATCTCAAGAAGTATTTATGGAAAGTTCAACTTTAAGCGGGCTTGCCCGCCGAAGTTGCGAAGCAACATAGGCGGATATCGTATAATGGTAATACCTCAGCTTTCCAAGCTGATGCTGGGAGTTCGATTCTCCCTATCCGCTCCATAGAGAAATAAGCGCCCCCCTAAAGGGGCGTTTTCTGTGGTATAAAAAGAGCCCTGCATTGGATCTTTGAGATTCAATGCAGGGGACGGTAATCGCTTCGGAAACCCGACTTAACCGGAGTCGCTTCTCGTGGAGGTTAGCTAGTAGTCACCATCAGAGAACCGAACACCGAGTGCAATTCGCCGTAGTTTTCATCTTTTTCTGCCAGAAGTGCCGCAAATGGCGGACGAATGACCTCGAGGCCATTCTGTTCTACCACGTCGCGATACTTCTGGTAGTGCGAGTCGGCGACGACAGGGCGCAGCAACGCGGTTCTGCGTCCTGCGGTTCATGTCAACGTGGAAACCGAGGACACGCTGGCCGATGAGTTCCGGTACGACCTCTTTGATCACGTCGTCTTTGATCTCCTGTGTTGCCTTCAACCATTCGGAGGACCCTGTGAATTTTTCGGCCTTGGTTCCGCCGAATTGAGCGACCTCGCCCCACACCCGGTTGAGTTCGGGGTCAGCGTTCACTCGTTCCTGAACTCTCGGGAAGAACGGAGTTCTCGGCGGTAACATCCAGTAGTGTTCACCCTGGCAGCTGCCTCCGCCGATGTGCATGGCGCCAGGCACGTTGCCGGCCTGCATCGCGATCATGAACAAGTCGTTCTGGCTCGGTACGATATCTTCTACGTCATCAGACGGGTTGTAGGTGTGCATCGTTGCCCCACCACTTGCCGCCGGTGTGTTGAACAGGAGCATTCCATTACGAACGCGAGGGAAACCTTTGTGTCCTGTTTCCCTTCGGAGCTCATTCATGAACGACTGGAAGATGGAGTATGGTTCCAGGTCGCGCACGATCGCCGAAGCGACGCGAGCAAGTGGCTTCATAGCCTTTTTCCGCCGCCGCATAAGCAGGTTTGACAAATCGCTCATGGCTTGGAGGAACTCTCGAGACGGTGTGCCAAAGATCGGAAGAGCGTCGTG
>CAZMCQ010000002.1:72563-80840 GCA_964565195.1 uncultured Candidatus Saccharibacteria bacterium
TCTTTCCCTACACGACGCTCTTCCGATCTGTGCCAACGTCACTCCATCCGACCGGACTGTTCAGATGTTTGAAGCGTTGGAGCTGTTCGAACTGGAAGCAATCTGGATCCAGCGAACGAATCTGCTCGATAAATTCCTGAACGCGCTCGTTCGATCGCTCACGTCGTTCCTGCCACTCCGCATAAAGAATGTCATGTTCACGCATCAGGTGAAGAGCTGAGACATTGGCCAGCATGACGCCGAGATGAATCGTGAGGTAGGTTTTTTCCTCGTGAACGACGATGTCTCCGATTGACATCCCGACTCCAGGGAGCCGATGCGGTACGATGTGAGTGTTCCAGACGTAGTTGTGTTCGAGATACCTCTTGGCGATTTGGTCATCCAGAACCACGACCCCATCCATTGCGGTTGAGTTGAAACATTCGTGGCTTGAACCGATGTCGCCCTTTCCCAGCAATTCCGAGAGCAGATGATTTCGTTGATTGATGATGTCCGATAGCGTTTGAAGCATGTGTCCTCCTATTTATTGATCATTTAGCCTCTTTGGCGAAATGGTTCCGCAGAATCTGCAGCAACAAAAAGGAAATAATAACGTCCTTTTTGCTACCGCTGATGTACTACTTAAAGCTATAGCAGCAAAATATATCAAGGAACTTCCCTAAAGTCAATAGCGCACTTTTTTAAAATTCTAGAGAGCGAGAGAGATTGATGTCTGCGCTGTGCTAATCTTTCAACGAAGGTGTTGTGGATAAAATTTGGGATATAAATTTTGGTTTAATTTTTGGCTAAGCGCAGCCATTTTTTAGCGTCGATTTATCCCCAATGCCTTAATGAATGAATTGCGGATAAGGCCTGTTGACACTTAATGAAGGCAAACTTATAATTAAGCATAACTTGCGTAAAAATAAAAAGTATTGCCTGGTGCTGTAACAGCAACGGAGTTGGCATCGTCCATATATCTGCATAATGCCAGAGCACGAGAAACAACAGCACAATTAGTTTTTTCGCATTTGGAAGCCTTTTTCGGTAAAGGTATTTATTGTTTTGCCTTGGGATTGGTCGATGCCCGAGCACTGGCAGTAAGTATCCTGAATCAATAAAAGGCGTGAAATTTAAGTTTTCAACATTAAACTCACAATATTATTTGCAAGCTTTAGACCTTTGATTGTATCAATTGAACAATTAAAACTAATCTTGCAAGGAGCAAAAAATGCATAAACCTAACAGATCTTTTGCGAAAAAGGTCTTTGCTGCGGGTTTAGCAGTTACCACTGCGCTCTGGGCTTTTTCCGGCCTCTTTGCCGTGGTGTCGGTTTCGGCTGACACGGAAGCCCACCCGGATGGCACGCTCGTGCTTTCGGGCGGCACGGTCTGGCAAATTTCCGGAACCCAGCGCATGGGAGTTGATTCCCTCGCGAAATTCCAGTCGCACCGCTTCAGCTTCGGGAATGTCGTCCCGGCCAATTCAGCGGATTTGGCCCTCACCGACGGCGGACTTTTGGGCTGGGGCGCGGGCGTACTCTTCAATGACGGCGGCACTGTCTACCAGGTTTCTGGTGGCGTGAAGCGTGGTTTCACCTCGGCGGCAGTCTTCACCGGGCTTGGGTTCAAATTTTCCCAGGTGGTGGCAGGCAGCCTCGCGGGGGTAACCGCTGGCGCCAACATTGAGAGCGCCACTGGCGCACACCAGGAAGGCACGTTTGTCGTTGATTCGTCCAGCACTGTCTGGATGATCACCGCCACGGGCCGCAAGGGTGTGCCGTCTCCCGGCGTCTTGTACTCCTATGGCGCAACGTTCTCTGACGTCGTTAGTGCCAACTCGGCGGATCTGGCTTTGGCCAATGAAGGCAATGCCATGTTCCGCACCGGCGCTTTGGTCAATGACGCGGGAACGATCTTCGCAGTCACTGCAACCACCAAGCGCGGCTTTCCAACCGCGTCCTGTTTCACCGGCTTCGGCTTTAGTTTCTCTAACGTCGTTACCGGCGCGACTTCTGGTTTGACTGCCGGCGTCAATTTCTGCACGTCAACCACCACGACGACTCCGACGACTCCGACGACTCCGACTTCGAGCGGAACCCTCACGGTTTCTCTCGCGTCTGACACGCCGGCCGCTGGCACCGCGATCAAAAGCGCGGCTCGCGTTCCGTTCACCAAGGTCAACCTCACTGCCACTGGCGGTGATGTTGTGGTTGATTCCTGGGTAGTGAAGCGCGCCGGGGTTGCCCAGGACAGCTCGTTTGCGAGCGTTGACATCATTGATCTTTCGACCAATGCGTCCATCAATGATGCGGGCAAGACTTTTGGCACGGATCATACCGCCTCCTTCACGGAAGACCTCACGGTCAAGAGCGGCACTACTGCTTCGGCAATGCTCGCTGGGAACATTGCCGCGAGTCCGGGCAGCGGCGAACAGCCGATCCTGCAGCTTCTCTCCATGACCCTGAAGGGCGGCACGCTCTCCGGCACCTTCCCGATTTCGGGCAATGCGATGACGATCAACACGTCCATCACCATTGGCACAGCCACCGTACAGCGCGGCGCTTACGTCAATGCGTCTTCGACCACGATCGAGGTCGGCAAGACGGCTTACACCTTCTTCTCCTTCCAGATCCAGGCCGGCTCGACCGAAAGTCTGACCTTCTCCCAGGTTAAGGTCTATCAGTCCGGCAGCGCTTCGCTGACCGCGGATCTCGCGAACATCAAGCTCTACCGCGATGGGACTTTCCTCGCGAACGGTACCATTTCAGGCAACTACGTGAACTTCCAGTTGTCGAACGAGACCATCACCAAAGGCCAGACCAACCAGTATCTGGTTAAAGCCGATGTGATTGGCGGCTCGGCCCGCACAGTCAAACTGGGTATCTGGCGCAATACCGACATCTACGTTGTCGGCCAGACTTACAACTCCGGCATCACCCCGACCTATTCGGGCACTGGCTCCGGAAGCGGACAAAACGTCCTTCAGGACAACCAGTTCACGATCTCGACTGGCACGCTCCGGGTTGGCCAATCCAGCACTGTTTCGGCCTCCAACATCACGATTGGTTCGAACCAGCTCTTGGGCGCGTTCGAATTCGAGGTCAAGGGTGAGCCAGTCATTGTCACGGCCCTGACCCTGACAGTGGTTTCTTCAACCGGCGCTCAGATTGAGGATGCGGGGCAAGCTTTCCGCATCGTTGACAAAGATGGCAACACTGTCGCTGGTCCGACTGACATCACCAACAACGCCCTCACGGTGGCCTTTAGTGACACCTTTACGGCGCCAGTTGGCGTGAATCACTATAAAGTGTATGCCACGCTTTCCACGAACGGCGGCTGGGCCACCAATGACACGATCTATGTGACCATCAACACTCCGGCCTCGGCCATCACGGCCAAGGGCGAAGTAACCGGGCAGACGGTGTCGCCGACCCCGAGCGCCAACACTGCGGCGACCACGCAGACGGTGAAAGCCGCGGGTCTGACCATCACCAAGAACTCCACGCCCACCGACAAGACCGTCATTACGAACTCCAACAATGTCCTGCTGGGCAGCTGGCAGTTCGACGGCTCCAACTCGGGTGAAGACATCCGCGTCACCTCGATCGCGGTTCGCGCTTCAACCACGGGCAAGTTCAACACGCTGACCATGAAGAAAACCTCGAGCCCAGGCGGCACGGTCCTTACGACCATGTCTCCGGTGAACGATAACCCGGTCAGCTCGAACAACGCCAATACGACCTCGACGTTTGCGCTTTCCGATCCTTTGGTCATTACCAAGGGTACATCAGCAAACATTGATCTCTACGGCAACGTGGGTTCGAATGCAGTCGCCGGCGAAGTCGATGCCTGGGGCCTGACTGACACTACGTCAGCCACCAACGCCTCGGTAGTGGCCTACGGGGTTACGACCGGCAACCGCGCTACTGTCACTTTGACGAGTAACAATGGCGCCCTGCTTACCATTGCGGCGGCTGGAACGCTCACTATCAACGTGGATAGTTCTGCGCCATCCTCGCGCCTCGTGGTCCACGGTTCAACCGGCGTCACGCTGGCCGAAGTCCGGCTGAAAGCGACCAGTGAGTCCATTGACGTCACCCGCCTCATCGTGGGTATCACTGACGGCGGTCTCACCGGCACTGCGGCCGGCACGTTCGCGCAGGTCAAGAAATTCTACCTGAAGCTTGACGGCACAGTGGTCGGCAACGCCGATGGTTACTCACCAGGCGCGCAGCGCACCACGATCAACTTCGAGCGCGGCCAGCTGACCGTGCCTGAAGGCACGACCGGCAAGAAAATGTCCATCCTCGGTGATATCGTGAACCTCGGCACCAACGAGCCGGGCACCGCGAATGCTGACATCAGAGCCGGCATCGACGGCGCGGACAACCTGACGGCCTATGGCAATGGTTCCAACTCCTCGAGCATCACCAAGACCTACAATGACTCGACGGGTACGGCAGTCATCCTGCACAAGGCCGTTCCATCGGTTTCGATTGCCGCCGTGTCGAACAACAAGCTTGGCGCAACAGCCATCTTGCATGAGACCAAAATCTCGGCCGTCGGCAATACGATCGGTCTTTACCGCCTGGCCTACAGCATCACCTCTTCGACTGGCGTTAGAGTAACCAATCTCTACACGAAGCTGACCTCCTGTACAGGTTGTGGCGGCGTATCTGATGGCAGCCAATTGGCAGCCACCAGTTCGACAGCCGGTTACCTGATCGATGGCGAGAACTATGTGGTTCAGACCATTGACCAAACCCAGTCGCATGGCAAGTATCACTTGCAGATCGCGGCTGGAGCCACGGCGACGATTGACCTGTACGGTTCGGTTGTATTGACAACCAACTCGGACACGATCTCGACTCGTCTCTTAGGCGACACGGCTTCCACTATGGCCAACGACACTGGCGGTGCGACAGCAGACGCCTTCAATGAGTTGAACCAGGGCAACTTCGTCTGGTCTGACTTGAACCTAAGCGATGCCAATACCGCGAATACCACCGCGACGGACAGCACAACGTCCAAACAGTGGTACAACGGCTACTACGTCGCCGGTTTGGGTTCGACGACAAGTTCTACTCCGCAGACCTACGGCGAATAAGCTTCGTCTGTTAGTTCTCGGCTGGTAGTAATCATTCCCCTCCCCGACCACAACTCGGGGAGGGGTTGATTTTGGGAGGAAAATCCTATAGCATGTTATTTACATATGGAAATCGCAAAAATTAAAAAAATCACAGCCATCACGGTCGGGGCGGTCATTTTAATTCTCGGCCTGTTGTGGTTCTTTCAGCAGCAGGGATTTTTGCGGGTTTTTCCGACCACCGAGAGCCGGCGCCAGAAGACTGCGCTTGCGATTGACGAATCGAAATTCCGTCCGGCCGAAGGGCTCTCTCCCGAACAGTTCCAGCAGTGGATCAAAGAATTGTATGATTTGCGTGCCAAAGTGAAAACCAATCCCGAAGACGCCCAGGCCTGGTTTGACTTTGGGTATGGGAAAGAATCGCTCAATGATCATGAGGGGGCGGTTTTGGCCTGGGAGGAGGCCTTTCGTTTGCAGCCGCTCAACTTTGTCGTGGCTTTGAACCTTGCCAATAATTACCAGTATTTTTTGAAAGACTATCCCCGCGCCGAGTTTTATTATCAAAAAGCCCTGGACATTCAGCGCGGTTACACCGGCGCCTATCAGGGTTTGGCGGATCTCTACCGGTTTAACTGGAAACAAAAGCAGTCCGCGTTCGAACCGACCATGCTCTTGGCCATAAAAAATGATCCGGCCAACCAGATCAGTTATTTGAGTAATCTGGTAGAATTTTTTCTCGAAAAGAACGAGCTGCAAACCGCCAAGGACTACTATCTCGAAATCAAGGCTATGGACGCCGAAATGGCCAACGAACTTTTGAAAAATCATCCCGAATTAAAATAAGCTCATGAACGCGAATTTTAAAAAAATCAGCCTCTGGGTAATTTACGCTGCATTTTTGGTGAGCCTTTTGGCAACTTTGTGGCTTGATAACCGGTTTTTCTTTCCGTTTATCACCTCCAAGATAATCCTGTTTCGAACCGCAGTGGAAATTATGCTGTTGTTTTATTTGGTGCTGAATATTGTCTCTGCTGAATACCGGCCCAGGATAACCGCGCTGACAATTTTCGTCGCCGCTTTTATTATTGTCGCTGCGGTTAGTTCTTATTTCGGGCCGAATTTTTACCAGAGCTTCTGGGGGGATATTGAGCGCGGCGAAGGACTGTTGCTGTGGCTGCATCTTCTGGCCTTTCTTTTTATCCTGTCCGGCGTGGTCCGGACAAAGCAGGCATGGCTTGCGCTCCTGGACGTATCAATCGGCGTGGCTATCCTTATGGCGCTGTTCGGCGCGGGACAGGCCCTCGGCGTGAAAAATCTTCTGGCGACATCCGGCGACCGCGTGGACGCCACGCTCGGCAATGCCGCTTTTTTTGGCGCTTATCTTTTGCTGCACTTAAGTTTCGCGCTTTATCTTTTTACCGAGCGCCGCGGCGGCCTGAAAATCTATTACGCTTTGGCTGCTTTTCTTTTTGCCATTCTCATTCCCGCGACCCAGACTCGCGGCGCGGTGATCGGCCTCGTTATCGGCATCATTTTTGCAGCTATACTCCACGCCATCGCGCGGCGCGATAACCGCGGAGTAAGGCGAACCAGTGCCGGCATAATTCTGGCTGTGGTTTTGTTATCCGGCGGGCTGTATCTCGCGCGCAACCAACCCTGGGTAAAAAATATTCCGGCGCTGCAGCGCGTTTTGTCCATTTCGCTTTCGGAGCGCACGGCGGAGACGCGCCTTGCGACCTGGGCCGCGGCCTGGCGCGGCTGGCTTGAGCGCCCGATTTTGGGCTGGGGCCTGGAAAATTTCAACATCGTTTTTAACAAAGATTTTCCGCCGATCATTTATGAAGATGCCGGCTCGCAGGTCTGGTTTGACCGCGCGCACAATGTGATTTTTGACCGCGGGGTGACCACTGGATTTGTTGGGCTTGCCCTTTTTCTCGCCCTGCTTTTCTATCCGTTATACTATCTCCTGCGTTATCGTCTGCGCGAACACGAGCATCGGTGGGCAGCAGTGATTTTTTCTTCCCTGCTGGTGGCATATTTTATTCAGGATCTGTTTATTTTCGAAAGCGCCGCCACCTACATGATTCTGTTTTTGACCTTGGGTTTTCTAGGCTTCGCTTTTCTGCCGGAGTTGCGCTGGCGTCTGCCGCTGCCCCGACCAGTGTGGATTGGGCTGGCCATTATTTACGGCGCCTTGCTTGCGCCAATTGTCTGGAACGCCAATCTTTACCCGGCCAAAGTGAATGCCGTCGCCGCCGCAGCGATACGTACCAAAATTGAGGATGAGGATTTTTTTCAGATCGCGGAAAAACACAAAAAATATCTGGAGGTCGGGAAATATACTTACGGCCTGCCGGAGTACCGGCTGCAGTTTATTGATTTTGTCGGGCAGCAGCTTGCGCCGGTCGGGGAAGTGGTGCCGCGCGTCAAACCCATTCTCGAATATACTGATGAGCAGATTGAGAAGCAGCTCCAAGAGCAGCCGGACGATGCGAAGAACTGGCTCCTCGCCATGCGGCATTATAATTACACTTACCTTTCTCTCCCAGACAAACAATACGAACGGCTGGAGAAGGCGTTGTCTTATTTCCCGCGCCTACGGGAGCTCTCGCCGACCCGACCGCATGTTTATCAGGAGGCCGGGTATAGTAACCAGTATCTTTTCCGGAGCGCCAGAGCAGACGGAAAACAGGAGGTTATGGATCGCGCTTTTCTTGATGCAGAAAAATATTTTCAGAAAACTATTGATCTGCAGCCGCGCGTCTATGAATCTTATGGAAATTTGATCAAGTTTTATCTCGAGGCCGGCGCAACGGAAAAAATCAAACCGCTAGTTGCCGGGATGGAGGCCAACCACGTGAATTTCCGGACACATGCAAAACTGGCAGGATTTTTAAACGAAGCCAAATTGCGGCAGAATTATTTCTGGGCGTCTTATTTTGCGGAAGCGTTAGCGACGCTTGAACCGGACATCGCCAAAGCGTTTATTGACTGGGCGCTGTCCGAGGCGTACCTCGGGCACCGCGAAAAAGCTATCGAGATCGCCGAAAAAATAAAAGCGTTCGGTGGCAGCTATGTGGAGGAAGCCGAGATTTTTATTGCCAATGTGCGAAGCGGGTTTTACGAGAAACAAATTTCGCGATAGACTGCCTCAGTTTTATTCAGCATTTTCTCCAAAGAGAAATTTTTGACACGCTCTCGGGCATTTG
>CAZMCQ010000002.1:80873-147636 GCA_964565195.1 uncultured Candidatus Saccharibacteria bacterium
CAGCTCGGGATTGTCGAGCAGTTTATTGACGGCCCCCGCCAGTGCTCCTGGAATTTTCGCCAGGACGATCAGTCCGGATTTGCCGTCCTCCAAGATCTCCGGGATGCCGCCGACGCGCGTGGAGACGATTGGCAGGCCGGCAGCCGCCGCTTCGAGAATGGTATAAGGCAGCCCTTCTTTGACCGAGGAGCAGACGTAGATGTCAAAACTCGAAAGTTGCGCCGCCGCACCCATCCCCTCCACAATCCGTAATTGCAAATCCGAAAATTCTTTTTTCAAAATTGCAAAGGCCGCTCGCAGGGTGTTCAAATCTTTCGTCGGATAGTCGCGGGCAATCGTGCCGAGTACGATTTTACCCCCCTCCCTCGCCCTCCCCACCAGGGGGAGGGAAATAAGAGAAGATTCCTCCCCCTTGATGGGGGAGGTTAGGTGGGGGTGAAATGCTATTCCATTATGCATGGCAATAAGTTTTTCCGGTGCGCATAATTTACTTTTTATCGCCGCCTGCCGGTCAAATTCCGAAACTGTGATTATCTTTTTGCGGAACTTCGTGGCCAATTTTTCAGTCCAGAAATAAATTTGTTTGATAAACCAGCTTTGCGGTTCGAGAAAGGCAAACCCGTGCGCGGTGAAAATAACATTTTTAATTCCCGCCAAATGCGCCGCAAAACTGCCGACCACCCCGGCCTTGCTGCTGTTTAGGTGGATTATGTCTGGCTGCAGTTTTTTTAATAAGCCTGCCAGCTCGGAAATTACGAGTAAATCTTTGAGCGGATGGATATTGCGCACCAGATTTTCTGCGACCAGCACTTTTATGCCGGCATTTTCCAGTTTGGCTTTTAATTCCCCACCATGTTCGCCAATGATTACTGTGGGCCGCCACTCCCCTTTGGACAAATTTGTCGCCAGGTCAAAAACGTAGCGCTGCGCGCCGCCGAGCTCTCCTTGCGTGATGACATAGCAGATTGACTTTTGCTGCATTTTGCTGGATAATAAACCAGTATATTATTTGCAGTATAGCATGCAAAAAGAATTAGTTGGAATCATCGGGGGCGGCATTGTCGGCTCTGCGGTAAAAAATTTTTTTCCTGACGCCGCCGTCTACGATAAGTATAAACCGATGGACAGCATTGAGGAGGTTGGCCAGCGGCGCTTTATTTTTATCTGCGTGCCAACGCCATACCAGGGCGCTTTGGATTTGTCGATTGTTGACGAGGCCATTGCCAATACCGTGACGCATTTATCGAATCCCGAAGATCAGCTCATCGTGTTAAAATCCACGGCCCTTCCCGGCACAACTGATAATTATCAGAAAAAATATCCGGACGTGAATTTTGCCTTCAATCCCGAATTTCTTCGCGACAAGACTGCCAACGAGGATTTCATTAACAATGATCGGCAGATCGTGGGTTACACCAGCAAAACGAAAGGTAGCACACTGGTCTCTGAGCTCGCAGCCATCTTGCCACCCGCGCCGTACGCCAAGCTGATGCGCGCGGTGGACGCGGAGATGATCAAGTATGCCGGCAATACTTTTTTGGCGCTTCAGGTCATCTTTGCCAACCAAATTTTTGACATCTGCCAGGCCGCCGGGATCAGCTACGAGCTAGTTAAAGATGCCCTCAAAGCTGATAAACGAATCGGCAAGAGTCACTGGGAAATTTTTCACACTGAATCGAGCCTTTCTTCCAATATCGGCGAAGCTTACCGCGGTTATGGCGGTAAGTGTTTTCCGAAAGACATTAATTCCCTGATCGCGCAGGGCCGGGCGCTCGGCGTCGATATGGCGCTTTTTGAGGCAGGCCGCGAGATCAACCTGGAGCTTAACGGGGGTAGATATGATCAATAAATTGCTGAAAACTCTCTCTGTTCATCCGCTTGCGGTGCGGGATAAACCGTCTGTCGGCATAGTCGGCGGGGGAGCAGTCGGCAAAGCGATTGCCGCATTTTACGAAGGCACAAAAATTTACGATAAATACCATCCGGTCGACGCGCTGGCTGAAGTGGCGAGTGCGGACTACATTTTTGTGGCGGTCCCGACGCCGTTTAATGACCGAACGGGTTCGGCTGATCTTGCCGAGATGGATGACGCGCTCACCACGCTTAACGAAAATTTGCCGCATCCGGGCGAACAAGTCGTGATCATCAAATCCACGGTTTTTCCGGGCACCACTTATACTTACCAGGAAAAATTTCCAAATATGAATTTGGTCTTCAGCCCGGAATTTTTGACGGAAAAAACCGCGATCGAGGATTTCGCGCATCCCGATAAGCAGATTGTCGGACATACTGCCAAAACCGCGGAGTTTGCGCCGCGGGTTTTGGCCATGCTGCCGCGCGCGCCGTACGAGAAGATTATGCATGCCCGTGCCGCCGAGATGGTCAAATATACGATCAATACTTATTACGCTTTCAAGGTTATTTTCGCCAATACGCTCTATGATCTCTGCCAGAAGACCGGCGCTAATTACGATCAGGTCCACGAGTCGCTCGTTCGAGATCCGCGCATTCCGGATTCGCATCTTGATGTAATGCATGGCGGTTACCGCGGCTATGGCGGCAAGTGCCTGCCCAAAGATGTGCAAACCCTGGCCTGGTACGCAAGGAAGCAGGGGAAACCGGCGGAGCTTATCGAGACGATCATTAGCATGAACGAGAGATTGCGGGCCCGACAATCGTTAAGCGAATCATGATATGGCAAAGCTTTTAGTTACCGGCGGAGCCGGATTTATCGGTTCGCATCTTGTGGACCGGCTCGTCACCCTCGGTCATGAGGTGGTGGTGACCGACAATCTCTCCACCGGCAAAAAGGAAAATTTGAATCCTGCCGCAAAATTTATCGAAGTCGACATCGCGGACTACGAAAAAATCGCGCCGCACTTTGCCGGAGTGGAAGCCGTTTTCCACTGCGCGGCTCTGGCGCGGATTGCGCCGTCGGTCAAAGATCCGTTGCCTTCGCACGCCGCCAATGTCACCGGAACGCTGAATGTTTTATGGGCGGCCAAAAACTTTGGAGTTAAAAAACTAATTTATAGCGGCTCGTCATCTGCCTATGGGGATCAACCAACCTTGCCTTTGAAGGAAGACAAGCCAGGAGGGTTGAACCCTAAAAGTCCTTACGCTCTTCAGAAGGTTTTTGGTGAGATGTATTGCAAGCTTTTCTCCATTCTTTACGGATTAGATACCGTAATCCTTCGATATTTTAATGTCTATGGACCAAGGCAATTAACAGAAGGGGCTTATGCAACTGTGATCGGAATTTTTTTGAAACAGCGGGAGCAAGGCAAGCCCATGACTGTAGTTGGTGATGCTTGGGATAGAAGGCGGGATTATACATATATTTCTGACGTAGTCGAAGCGAACATACTTGCTTGGAAGAAGACAATTAGCATAGATGAAATGGTAATTAATATAGGTACTAACCGTAATTTCAGTGTAAGAGAGATAACAGAAAGAATTGGTGGTCCTACAATTGCAATAGAAAAGCGACCCTGGGAATATCAGGAAACTAAAGCTGATAATTCTAAAGCCAAGCGGCTGCTAGGTTGGGAACCAAAAATGAGATTTGAAGACGGGATTGCCGAGTTGAAGAAACTTCACCATTTACAATGAAAAAACGAGTCCTCATTTTCAGCATTGCCTATGAGCCGCTCTTAGGGGGAGCAGAACTCGCGGTCAGGAATATCACTGACCGTTTGTCTGCTTATGAGTTTGATTTGATCACCGCGCGTTTTTCCCGGAAGCACGCCGAGCAGGAGAGGATCGGCAACGTTAATGTTTACCGTGTTGGTTTTGGGAGTCGCTTGGGGCGCTATCTTTATCCAATGTTGGCCTGGCGGCTGGCGAGCAAACTTCACAAGGGGCGTCCTTACCAATTAGTTTGGTCAATTATGGCCGCCTATGCGGGTGCGGCGGCCCTGATGTTTCTGCGCCGGTTTCCGGCAGTTAATTATTTGCTCACGCTGCAGGAAGGCGATCCGATCGTGCATATTCACCGGCGCGTGCGAGGGATGAAGAAGATGTGGCAGCGGATTTTCGGCCGCGCCGATTATGTGCAGGCGATCAGCCGGCACCTCGCAGAGTGGGCGCGTGCCGAAGGCGCGGCGTGTCCGATCGAAATTGTACCCAATGGCGTTGCCGTTGAGAAATTTACCCCCACTCTTTCTCCCCCTCATGAGGGGGAGAGGAAGAGGGGGTCACAATTTACGATAATTACGACTTCAAGGTTGGTGCCGAAGAACGGTTTAGATATTTTGATTCGCGCTCTTGCTGTCATCCTGGAGGGAGCGAAGCGACTGATAGGATCTCGAGATATAAAATTGCAAATCCTCGGTTCTGGTTCGGAAGAACAAAAGCTTAAAAAACTCGCTCACGATTTGAACGTGAGTGATTGTGTGGAGTTTCTGGGCGATATCACACCCGATAAAGTTCCGGAATATTTAGTTCGTGCCGATATTTTTGTGCGGCCATCGCGGAGCGAAGGTCTGGGCACCGCTTTTTTGGAGGCCATGGCCGCGGGCTTGCCGGTTATTGGCACGGCGGTCGGCGGCATTCCGGATTTTTTGCAAGACGGCGCGACTGGACTGTTTTGCAAAGTCGAGGAGCCAAACGATTTAGCTGCAAAAATCAAATTGTTGTTTGAAGACGCACCGCTTCGGCGCCGCCTCGGGGAAAATGGAAAGAAACTCGTCGAAGAGCGGTATTCCTGGGACGGCATTGCCGCGCGGATGAATAATATTTTTCAAAAGCTAAGTGTATGACTCGAAATCAGAAAGTTATTTTCGCAATCATTCTGGTCGTGGCAGCATTTTTGATTTTCTTCCGTTTGGGCCGCCAGGATATGCTTGGCGATGACGCGCACTACAGCCTGCGGGCCTATGGCTACTTGGACTATATGGCCTCGCAGAAGCAGACCACGCCCCTGCAATGGTTCGGCGAGCGGCCGGGCTGGTCGTATCTGTCTTTTCACGACCATCCGCCAGTGTATTTTTTTATTCAGCATATCTTTTTCAAACTTTTCGGCGATTCAGTAGTGGTCTCGCGGCTGACTTCGGCGCTGGCCGCTTTAGGGTCTGTGCTGGTGATATTTTTTATCGGCAAACATTTGGGTAGCGTCCGGCTCGGCCTCGCGGCTATGGTTGCCCTGGTGCTCAACAATTTTTTTATCTTGAACGGCCGGATCGCGCATATCGAATCGCTGCTCATTTTCTGGTTTCTGCTGGGACTGCTGTTCCTGCTGCGCGCTCTGCAGGATTCGCCGAGGGATTTCAAATGGGCGGGATTGTTCTTCGGCCTCGCGCTGCTGACCAAAGTTTCGCTGCTCTTTATGCTTCCCGCGCTTCTGCTTTATTTTGTCTGGCAAAGGCGGGACGTTTTGCAAAAAAAGGAATTTTGGCTTGGCCTGGCGATTTTTGTCCTGGCGAGTTCGCCGCTGCTCTTTTATAACCTCAAAATGTATCAGGCGCGTGGGCATTTTGATGTACAATTTGCCGACCTGTTCGGCCAAAGCAACCGCGACTGGTTCAATCTCGACGGTCGCGTTGGCGGCTTCCATTTGGCGGTGCGCGACACACTGGCTTATTTTTATCGGGGGATGTCGTGGCCGTACTTTGTCGCTGCGTTAGGCGCTTTGCTTTTTGCCGTCTGGCAGGGGAAGAAGAATCCGTTATGGTGGCTCGTGGTTTTGGGGGCGGTTCTGACCGCAATGTTTCTGATGTATGTCGGCGGGGCGTCGCGGTGGCTCGCGATCGTCACGCCATTCACCGCGCTGGCTTTGGGTGGACTAATAGATTTTCTCTGGGACACGAAACGGCTGCCGATCGCTTTCGCCAGTGGGGCTCTGGCCGTGTATTCTTTGGTTTTTATTTTCAATTCGAACCATGCCTTGGCGGCAAGCCGGAATGAATTTTTGACCTCGGCACTGCGCCTGGAAAATTATGGTTACAATCAGCTGGATAAATGGGTGGACAGACTTCTGGCCGGAAAAACCGTTCCTTTGCAAACCCGCGATGCCGTAAGTTATATGTGGTTTTTGGGCATTGAGCAGGACGCCTTGCCGTTTTTGCGGGATAAAACCGAATCTGGAAATTATAATTCCCTGATTATCTACGATGACGCGATGAACTGGTTTCCGGCAATCTGGGCGCTGGGACGGCATCGTATATACGATGGGGTGCCGAGCATGACCACGACGGAGTTTGAGGACTGGATCTCAAATGCAGAGGCACTGAAGTTTCTCAATTCCCTTGACTTCGATAGATTTTATTTCATTCGCGCCAGCGAAGCGCTGCGCCAGAACGAGCCGGAGGGTCGCAAACCCGCAGAGCCACTCGAATTAATGTACAAGGACCAGAGCGTCAAACCGGAAGTGATCCATAATCTGCAAGGAGATGAAGCATTTTACATTTACGAGACAGAAGAAATTCGTTTATGAAAATTTTGCTTTGCACCGGAATTTATCCGCCGGAACCGGGAGGGCCGGCGACCTACACCAAGCTTCTGGCGGAAGAGTTAGTGAAGCGTGGGCATATGATTAAAGTGATTACTTATTCTACCCCCACTCTTTCTCCCCCTTATCAAGGGGGAGATGAAGAGGGGGTTGTCCGTATTTCTCGTAGCTGGTTCAAACCACTGCACTATTTCAGATATTTCCGAATGGTGAAGAAATTAGGCAAAAATTTTGATGTGCTTTATGCCCAGGATCCGGTTTCCGCAGGGTATCCGACTTATCTTGCAGCGCGAGTTTTAAAAAAACCTTACGTTGTCAAAGCCACTGGCGACTACTCCTGGGAACAGGCCATGGGGCGCAAGTTAACGACCGTCTTAATTGATGAATTCCAAAAGCTGCCGCATTATCCCTTTTGGATCAAATTGATGCGTCGCATTCAAATTCAGGTTTGCAAGGAAGCCAATCTGGTCATCGTACCGTCAGAATATTTGCGGCGCCTGGTGATGGGCTGGGGTATCAAAGAGAAAAAGCTTCATGTAATTTATAATGCTTCGCTAGATGTTCCATCCATTTCCCGCGAACTGCACGGGGGCTTTCGGACTGTTTCCGTAGGACGCGATGTAAAGTGGAAAGGATTTGAAATGTTGCGCGAGGCGGCAGCGGAATTGCAAAAAGAGATTCCCGATCTCAAGCTCGAAATTTTGCAGAATACCCCGCGCGAAATTGTCCTCGAACGTTTAGCGGCAGCCGACGTGTTCGTATTAAACAGCGCTTACGAGGGGACTTCTCATGTCATTTTGGAGGCCATGGCGCTGGGGACGCCGGTCGTCACGACGCGCGTCGGGGGCAATTCGGAAATCGTCACGCCCGGGGTTGGTATTCTTGTGGAATTTAACAACAAAGAAGAGATTAAAGAAGCAATTCGCGAACTTTATCATGATCCGTCCTTGCGGCAAAGACTTGCGGCGGCAGCGACCCGAATGGTAAAACAGAAATTTTCGCTGGACGGAATGATCAGCGAGACGCTGGCCGTGCTAAAATTCTTGATTCCTAATTCATGATCCTTGATTCTATTTTATGCGTGTCTTGATGTTGAGCTTGGACCGCGGACTGCTCGGCGAGGGGTCTTCGGGTGATGTTGTGGAACGCCACAAAAAGTACGCGGATCTTGTCGGCACTTTGGATGTCATAGTTTTTTCCTCCAAAAAATATGCGCCGCGGCAGCACGCGGAAAATTTTCGGGTCTTTCCGACCAAGTCGCGAAAATTTTCGCACTGGGCGCGCGCGGTTGAAATTGCCATAAAGCTTCATCGCGAGCAGCCTTATGATTTGCTTATTACCCAGGAATTCGCGGCGCCGGCCGGAGCAAAAATCAAGCAAAAGACCGGCCTTCCCTGGCTCGTAAGCATTCATGGCATGTTTTTCAGTTCGGAATGGCTGCGCCTGCGGCCTTTGGAATGGTATCTCTACTTTCGTGTGAGGCGCGCCATAAAAGCGGCGGACGCTTTCCGGGTCAACAACGAAATTATTGAGGAGAAACTGGAGGAGTGGGGGCTTCATAAACCGATTCTCGTACAGCCGACCGCAATAGACATAAAAAATTTTTTGAGCGCCGAGAAACCGGTAAATACAGTACCAAAAATTTTATACGTTGGCCGCCTTTCCCCGGAAAAGAATGTGGCGATGCTGATTGAGGCGGCCCGAGAAATCCGCCAGTGGTTTGAGCTGGAAATTGTCGGTTCAGGCCCCGAGGAAAAGCGGCTTAAAAAAATGGCGCGGGAGGCCGGGCGGATTTATTTTTTGGGCCGACAGAGCATGAAGCAGCTACCAGAGATCTATCGCCGCGCGGATATTTTCGTTCTGCCTTCAAACACCGAAAGCTTCGGCCAAGTGCTGCTGCAGGCCGCAGCCGCTGGCTGCGCGATTATTGCCACGCGGACGGCAGGGGCACGCAGCATTATTCAAGATGGTTTGGCTGGTATTCTCATTGCAGTTGGCGATCGCGAAGAATTAAAAAGCGCGATTGAGCGTTTGATAACAGACCGGGAACTTCGCAGTCGCCTCTCGACTGCTGCGCGGAAAATGGCCGAGGATTACAATCAGGATGAGGCCGTTGGAAAGTTGATTGATTTTTGGAAAGAGATTGCTCGCAACCTCACCCCAACCCTCTCCGATATCGGAGAGGGAGAAAGGGTGAGGTAGGGAGCTCGTTATGAAACTAATTTTTGTCACTCGAAAAGTTGACCGCGGCGATGCCATAACCGGCTTTGTTTTTGGGTGGATAAATGCTCTGGCGGCAAAGGTGGAAAAACTTTATGTTATCTGCCAGGAAAAAGGAGACACATCAGGATTGCCAAGGAATGTTGAGGTTTATTCTTTTGGCAAAGAACTCGGCTACGGCAGGATTAGGCAAGGTTTGAAGCTTTGGAATTTGGTATTTGGAATTTGCAAAAACTCTGAAGGAGTTTTTGCCCATATGCATCCAATTTATGCGATCATTGCCGGTCTCGCTGCGCGTCTTCGTGGCAAGAGAGTAATTCTTTGGTACACGCACAAGGCCGTGGATTGGAAATTGAGAATTGCACACGCGCTGGTTAATGAAGTTTTGACAGCGAGTGCGGAAAGTTTTCGGTTGCCATCGAAAAAAGTTAAGGTTGTCGGCCACGGCATTGACCTTGAAAAGTTCCACCCCCTCCCATCCCTCCCCCCTCGAGGGGGAGGAAAGGTGGGGGGGAAATTTAGAATAGCTTCCATTGGCCGCATCAGTCCGGTGAAAGATTATGAGACTCTGATCAAAGCCGCGGATATACTTCAAGAAAGTGGTATCAAGGATTTTGTCATTGAGATCTATGGCCGGATCGGTTTGTCGGAGCATCAGGGCTATTACGATTCGCTTGTGGAATTTGTGAACAATGCCAATCTGGACGAGATTGTGAAGTTTCAGGGCGAACTTGATTATGGCTATGTTGATGAGATTTATAATGAAGCAGATCTTTTTGTAAATTTGAGTCAGACCGGCAGCATTGATAAAGCCGTGCTCGAAGCCGCAGCTTGTGAGACGCTGGTTTTGACTTCGAACGAAGCCTTTGAGAAGATTCTCAACGAGATTTCACCGCTTTTATTTTTTCGCCGCGATCACCCCGAGGATTTAGCTGCGAAGATTGAGGGGATAAAATCATTATCCGGTGAAGTGCGCGTGAAGATTGGCAGGCAGCTTCGCAAAATGGTCGAGCAAAATCATAATTTGAACAATTTGGCTGCGAAGATTGTCGAGGAGTTTAAATCATGAAGCTTTTGGCCAAAAACACCTTCGCCGGCGAAACCCTTATCTATTATGACAGTCAGGGCCGGATCGCGTTCCACCCGGACGCGCTATGCGGACCACGCCCTCATTTAAACCCAGAAGCCATCTATGATTTTTTGCTGTTTGATACAATCCTTCCGCCGAACAGCATCTGGCAGGGGGTTGCTGCCCTGTTCCCGGGTGAGGAGCTGTGGCAGGACCGGGACGGTCAAATAATTCTGCAAAATAAAGAATATCCCGCGCTCACAAGACTCGGGATAGTCGCCGGCACTCCCCGGGAACTGGCCGCGCATCTCGATAAAATGTTTGAAGAGTATTTCGCCCGCACCGTGTCCCGAGACAAACCGACTGCGCTCATGCTCTCGGGGGGAATTGATTCCGCGATCCTTGCCAGTTACCTGCCCAAAGACACTGTTTGTGTAACCTGGGCCGGGTGGGGGGAGGGGTCGTCAGATTTAAGATACGCGCGTCAAAATTTCCGCCAGTTTGCCCTGAAAAAACATCTGGTTTCCCATATTGACTATGCGGCCGATGAAAAAATTTTTGATGCAGCTTTGCGCAACCTCCGCCACCCTTTTTCGATTTCTTCAGGAGTTCCGTATTTACGGATGGCCGAACAGCTTCAGGAGTATTTTCAAGGCCGACCTTACCAGCTGTTCATGGGCGAGAATGCCGATACCATTGCGGGCGCGTACCACACCGGGGTTTATGTTTATTATTTTTCAAAAATAAACCGGCTGTGGGGTTTTGTGAGCATTCCGCCAAGCCTCATTGAAAAAAAAAGGAAGCTGTTTTTGCTGTCGAGCACCAATCCGGTAAAACTTTTTGCGTATTTCAGCTCCTTTGGCCTTTACCCCGGTTCGTGGATCAATCCGCCGCAGGGGTATTTTGAAACCAAGCTTGAGCAGATCAAAGTCCAGCTGGGGCGTTTGCGGAATTTTCGCGATCATATTCTCATGTTGGAACTTGCGATCGGGTCGCGTCGCAACCAGTTTCGGCAAGGCTATCTGCCGCCGCTCTATGGCGCAGAAATGACTTTGCCTTATTATGACGAAGGCATTGTGAAATTTTTTTTACAAATTCCCCAGCGTATTCGCCGCCAGCAGTATTTTGGCAAAACTGTCTTGCAAGAGTTAGCGCGGCGCCGCGGTGTCCCGAATGAGGTGATTGAGAAAGGTAAAAAAGGACTCTCCTATGGATATGCGGATTTTTTGCAGCAGCATAGACACATTCCAATTTGGGATCAAATGCAAAAAGATATTGTGCTCAACAAATTCGTGGATATCACGGCAGTACGTCAAAAACACGAGAGCAATTTTGCGCTGTTTGATATGCTGCGCAGCGCGCATAAATATCTGAAAGTTATTTTGGGTCCGGGCTAGCCTTTCTGCCTGAAATAGGCTTCCCGTATTCTTGCCTTATCATGGACAAGCCGCGGCCTGGTTACATTGCCATTCGTGTACCCAAGTTTTACCATAACGATATCAAAAATGACATCGAGGGCTTCTTTTTGAACACTCGCAGCCTTTCCACACGTTGCACCGACAAGCGTTTCTGGTCCGATGTCGAGCACTATTTCATGGTCAACCTCTCCTCCCAGTTCCACGTTTTTCTGGCAAACCATTGCGATTGTGAATGCACCACGCTGCCGAGCCACTGCCGCGGCTGTCCGAGTGTACGGGGTGCGCCCAGTCGCCGAAATGCAGATAAGCACATCGTTCTTAGAGAGGTGCATCGCCTCAACATCCTTGCGACCTTCTTCCGGGCTGTCTTCAAGCTCCTCGCGGCCGAATTTTTCAAAGATTGCCGACCCGCCCGCAACGCAGTAAAAGAATTGCTCCACTTTCGCATCTTGATGATTTTGGGGGAGCTCGCGCATAACTGACATGCCGGCCACGCCGCTTCCTCCGGCGCCAATGGTGATTACCCTTCCTCCCTGCCTGACCTTGTCAATGATCACTCTCGCAGCTGTTATAAGCTGTTCTGTGGCTTGTACCAGGGCTTTATGGATTTGCTGTGATTCCTTGATCCGGTATTTCCCGATCTTCTCTTCGTCCCAGGTGTCGATACCCACGGTTTCTTGATTGAATTCCTTGTCCGGACTCCATTGTCTCATAATTTTTTCCTTAAAATGCTGAATTTATTATTTCATGGATGCTCGGATCAGCGAAGGATTCCACCATAGCTATCGCTTTGGTAAAATCATGATCCGTATTGTAGTTGTGGCGAAATGCGATTACTCGCAACCCTGCTTCTCGCGCGGCTGTCAGGCCCGTAGTGGAGTCTTCAATCGCAATTGCATTTTCTGGTTCGACGCCCATGCTTCTCAAGGCGAACTGGTAGCTATCTGGGGCTGGTTTGGGTTTGCGGAAATGTTCTTTGGCAACAATTCTTTCAAATCCCGACCGCAAATTGGTGATCGCCAATATCTTTTCCGCTTGTTCTAGATAGTTTCCTGTTACGACCGCTTGTCTGTAACCTTTTGCATTCAACAAATTGATCAGTGAATGAATTCCCGGGGTTGGAAAAAGAGCAGCGAACAACAATTTGTAGAACACGTCGCTATAGTGTTGTTCATCAGTCTCGATTCCGCTTTCTCGAATGAACTCTTTTCGCACGTCCTCATGCGGCCTTCCAGTTCCGTCGATTTCAAGATAAAATCCAGGCGAGATAGTTCCGCCGAAATGTTTTACGGTTTCCTGATGGGCTTTGTCTCGCAGTGGTTCACTAGGAACAAGAGGGCCATCCAGGTCCCATAATATTGTAGGCATCAAATAACTTCCCAATTAAAATAAACTTTAAACGTATCATAGATCAAAAACCCCTTTTTGTGAAGACCCAGTCTTGTACAATTATCCCGTGACGGTTTGGGGTAGTTGATTTTTTGTTGAATTCCGCCGCCGATATCAGCAGTGGATTTTTTGTTGTTTTTTTGCTATATTTAGTCGCGTATTTCAATGACCGAAGACCGGAAACAATATATTGTGGGCATCAATCTGCCCATGAAGTCGCGTTGCCATGAAAGCGGGGTGGCGCTTTTGGATATGGAGGGCAGTATATTATTTGCAATCAATGAGGAGCGGCTGTCGAGAAAGAAGCAAGACGGCGATTTCCCGGAAAAATCCATAGCCGCGATGTTTGCTCATACTGGGATAAAGAAAGAAGAGATTGCCGTGGTGGCGGTGCCGACACTGTCGTTTTGGGGCAAGGTCGGGCGTGTGATGCAATTTTTGTGGCGTGAGCGGCGAAGGAGAATGTTAAATCCGGCAACGTATTTCGCTATTTGGCGCGTGGCTTTTGGCAAAAAGAGATCAGGGAGATTGGGGAAATCGGGGGAAATAAACCAGGAGCAGGATCCGTTTATGATGCGCTACCAGTGGCGCGATTTCATAAAAAAGAATTTTCCGAACGCGAAGATAAAAATGATTGACCACCATCTCTGCCACGCCGCCTCGGCATACTACACCAGCCCCTGGGAAAACGCCTTGATTATCACCGCTGACGGCGCGGGCAATATGCTTTCTTCAATCGTCGCCGTCGGAGAAAAAGGACGGATCAGAATTTTGGACAAAACCTTCGTCCCGCACTCGCCGGGAAGTTTTTGGGGGAGTATTACCAAGGTTTGCGGTTTCCGTTCCGGGACGCGCCACGGCGGCAAAACCACTGGTCTGGCCGCGGCCGGCGACCCAAATAAACTTATTTATAAAATGCGGCAGATTATCTCCTGCGATGGAATTCGATTTCACGTTCGCGAAGAGTTGCTGTTTGATCCGCAGCGTCTCATCCCGAACTGGTCGAGTTATGAGCCAGAGCGGCTTAAGAATTTCCTGGGAGAAAATTCGCGCGAGGATGTGGCGGCGGCGGCGCAGAAACGGCTCGAAGAAATCATCGTGGAACTTGTGCGAAATGCTCGCAAGGTCGTGCCTTTTGACAAAGTCGTAATGGCTGGCGGCACTTTTGCCAACGTGCTTGTTAATGAAAAAGTTTTGGAACTTCCGGGAATTGACGATGTCTACATTTGCCCGGCCATGTCAGATGGTGGTTTGGCCGTGGGTGCCGCGCTGTATACCCTTTCTAGGATTAAAAAATTTTTGCCGCGGCCGATTGGCAATGTTTATCTGGGGCCGAAATATTCGGAAGGTGCAATTAAGAATTATTTAGAAAAAATTGGCGCGAAATTCGAGCTGATGAATCGGCCAGCGACAAAAATTGCTGAGCTCATTCATAACAACAAGGTCGTCGCGTTCTACCAGGGCCGGATGGAGTGGGGGCCGCGCGCGCTGGGCAACCGTTCAATTCTTTACGCGGCCAAAGACCCGAAAGTAAATGACTGGCTCAATAAAAAGCTGCGGCGCAGCGAGTTTATGCCCTTTGCCCCGGTGACTCTGATTGAGCACATTAAAGACTGCTACATCGGCATTGCGGACGACCCCTTGGCGGCAAAATATATGACCATTACCTATCAGTGCACAGACCAAATGAAGCGCGAATCCCCGGCGTGCGCGCACCTCGACGGCACCGCGCGTCCGCAGGTGATAAAGCGCGAGGATAATCCATATTATTACGACATTTTGAGCGAATACCACAAACTTTCCGGTATTCCGACCATCATAAATACGAGTTTCAATATGCACGAAGAGCCGATCGTCTGTCAGCCGGAAGACGCAGTCCGCGCCTTTCTTGACTCTGGGCTTGACTGCCTGGTAATGGAGAATTATCTTTTAAGACTGGAAGAAAATGAACCCCGTTCAATCCAACTTTGATATAATGCTTACCATAATTAATTATAAGGATCGAACGAGGTGAAGATTTGCGTAGTCGCCTATAAATTTGGCACGGAACAGGAAATCGGCGAGCATCTCGGCACTTATCACTATTTCATTGAGAAGATGCGCCGGCTGGCGCGGCTTGGAAATGAAGTCTATGTGATCGCGCCGTGGCTTTCGTATTTCAAAAAAGGCAGCACCGAAGTTGATGGCGTAAAAATTCTGCGCTATTATCCGCCATTTCAGAACCGCCCCAAGTTGAGAGTTTTGAATAATTTATTGCGCTGGTGGTATATCAAAGCAACGCAGATGCAAGTTTCAAAATTGGACAAACAAACTTCGTTGGATATTATCTACGTCTGGCAGGCGCGGGAGACTGGTTATGCCGTGGCACAAATTGTCGACAAGCTTCGCGCGCCCTTTGTTTTCCGGCAGATCACGGCTTGGGAGTGGCATTTCCAAAAAGGTATGCCGGATCGCGCGGCGCAGATGAAATTTGCCAAAGTGATCTATGACACGGCAAAGAAAGTTGTGTTTGTGAGCCGCGCGGCTTCCGAAGAAGGGCGCCGTGCCGGACTTTCAGAAGAAAAAATTGCGATAATTGGCGTTGGAATAGAAACCGATTTTTTTCAGCCGCGGGATGTGAAAATAGAATGGGATGTTTCGTTCATTGGGCGGATCAATTTTGCCGAGAAAGGCATTGGTTATCTGCTGGAGGCAATGCCGGAGATTGTTAAGATTATTCCCAGCGCCAAACTTGGCATTATCGGCGGCGGTGGCGAGACACCACGGATGCGGGAGTTTATTAAAGATTTAGGAATCGAAAAAAATGTGGAACTGCTCGGGCAACAGCCGTTTTCCAAGCTGCCTGCATATCTAAATTCCTCCAAAATTTTAGTTGTGCCTTCTGCGTGGGTCGAACATTTCGGCCAGGTGACGGTGGAGGGTATGGCTTCAGGAATTCCAGTCGTGAATACGAACATCGGCGGCAGTCCGGAGATAAATACCGACGGCCAGACCGGGCTCATCGTTCCGCCAAAAGATTCACATGCTTTGGCCGCAGCAATCATAAAATTACTGACCGACGATGAATTAAGGCAAAGAATGGGCCGCGCGGCGCGCGAGCGCGTCCTGCAAAATTACACATATGATGTTTTGGTCAATAAATTCCTGGAGCTTGTAATAAATGTCTAAAGTCGTCTTCATTTCCGGCGGCAGCCGCGGCATCGGCGCCGCGACCGTGCTACGTTTCGCGAGGGAGAAGTTTGATATTGCCTTTACTTATAATGAAGGACAGGGCGAAGCTTCGGCGGTTGCGGAAAAAGCAAAAAGTTTGGGATCGCCTGAAGTTTTGACCATGCGACTTGATATGGAAAATGACGAAAATATCAGAAACGTTGTAAAAATCGCCCACGAGAAGTTTGGCAAGATCGACATTCTGATAAACAATGCGGGAACTTTTGAACGGGGAACGCTTTCCGAGCAGACTTTTGCTGTCATCCATCGCCAGATTGCGGCCAATCTCGAAGGTATGATCAAGCTCACCCACGAATTTTTGCCCTACGTCAAAGAAGCCATCATAAATATTGCAAGTGTGGTTGGGTTTCTCGGCAAACCTCGAATTTCCGTCTACACAGCGACCAAATGGGGCGTGCGCGGTTTTACCAAATCCCTCGCCAGAGAGTACCCAGATCTACGCATATACGTCGTTAATCCCGGGCTGACCGATACCCGAATGGGCCGGCCCGAGGGCATGCCGGCGGAAAAAGTGGCCGAAACAATTTTTGACGCGGCGACTGGGAAACGCCGCCTTGCCAGCGGCAGTGATATTGCGGTAAAATCAAATCTTTACTTCTTAAAGTCGTTGATGAAAAAATTATTGGGACGATGAGGATCATCTATTTAGATAGTGGACGACTACCGACCGAAAAAGCGCACGGCCTGCAGATCATGAAGATGTGCGAAGCGTTTGCGGCAGGTGGCGCGGAAGTGGAGCTCGTCATTTCTTCCAGAAAAAACCCTGGAGCCGGCGATCCGTTTGAGTATTATCAAGTCAAGCGCAATTTCGAAATTACCAGGCTTTGGTCGCTGGATCTGGTCAATATTGTTTCAAAATACGGCAGTTGGCTGTCGCGATTAAGTTTTATTTTCACAGCGAAGCGATATTTGAAATCTCAAAGGTATGATGTTTTGTATCTTCGTGAACATATGAGTGGCCTGTTTTTCCGAAACTTTGTTTTGGAACTCCACATTCTCCCGCAAAAAATCCGACGTGCGGATTTAAAAATTTGGCAGAAGGCGAGAAAGCTCGTTGTGCTTACCAGCCACACGAAGAAGTTGCTCGTCGAGCACGGAATTCCTGAAGGAAAAATTCTGGTCGCACCGGATGCGGTTGAAGCCGCAAAATTCGAAATTCGAAATTCGAAATTCGAAACGAGGACAGCATTGGGACTGCCGCAGGATAAAAAGATCGTGATGTACACTGGGCATGTCTATGAGTGGAAAGGCGCAGATGTATTGCTGGAAGCCGCTCGATTGTCGTCATTGCGAGCGCCAGCGAAGCAATCCCAAAGTGGCGAGATTGCTTCGTCGACCGAGGCTCCTCGCAATGACCAAGATATGCTTTTCATCTTCGTCGGCGGCACGGACTGGGATATGCAGAGATTCCGGCCGCTGGCCGAAGGGCTTGCCAATGTTTTGTTGCTCGGCCAGAAACCCCATGACTTGATTCCAAAATATCTGGGCGCAGCGGATATTTTAGTTTTGCCCAATTCCGGCAAATCCGATATTTCCAAATACTACACCTCGCCGCTGAAAATGTTTGAATACATGGCTGCTGGCAAACCAATCGTGGCCTCGGATCTGCCGGCTATCCGGGAGGTTTTAAATGAAAATAATGCTGTCTTGGTCAGGCCGGACGACCCGCAAGCTCTGGCACAAGGCATAAAAAGAATTTTGGAAAATCCGGATTTGGGGACGAAACTGGCCAATCAGGCGCGTCTTGACGTGGCCAGCTACAACTGGCCAGCTCGCGCGCAAAAGATTATGATGTCATTATGAAAATTTTAATTACGGGCGGGGCCGGTTTTATCGGCTCCAATTTGGTCAATGTGTTAATAAAAAAAGACAAGGTTGTGGTTATCGACAATATGTTTTTGGGCAAGAAAGAATTTATTCAATCAGCGATTGATGGTGGGCGGGTGGAATTTTATGAGCAGGATCTTTTGGATTTCCCCAAGACGCTCGAGGTATTTGAGAAGCATAAGTTTGATTTGGTTTTTCATATGTCCGCGAATTCCGACATCTCCTATGGCACGAAAAACACGGATTGGGATTTAAAGCAGGAGACGCTGGTAACCTACAATGTTTTGGAGAGCATGCGCCGGACCGGGGTGCAAAAGATAGTTTTTGCCTCCACTTCGGCAATCTACGGAGAAGCGCCGGTCAAACCGATTGCCGAAGATTACGGGCCGCTTTTGCCGATCTCTTTTTATGGCGCCGGCAAGCTCGCCAGCGAGGGACTGATCACCGCGTTTTGCCATAATTACGATTTGCAGGCGTGGCTGTTCCGCTTTGCCAATATTGTCGGCCGCAATGGTACGCACGGCGTGCTCGTGGACTTTATCAAAAAATTGCGGGCGAATCCGAAAGTTCTGGAAGTCTTAGGCGACGGGAGGCAGGCGAAACCCTATCTGCATGTGGACGACTGCGTGGCTGGGATGCTCTTTGGGTATACCAATTCGCGCGAAAAGGTAAACTACTACAATTTAGCTTGCGAGGGGGCAACGCCAGTAGCAAAAATTGCCGAGCTGGTGATTGCAGCTATGAAGCTGGAAAACGTCGCGATTCATTACACCGGCGGCGCGCGCGGCTGGGCCGGCGACGTGCCGCAGGTGCGGCTTGATGCAGACAAACTTGCGCGCCTTGGCTGGAAGGCCAGTATGAGTTCCGACGAGGCAGTGAACAGAGCGATTAACGATCTCTTGAAGCAATGAAAGCAGTGATTGTCGCGGGCGGCAAAGGCACGCGCATGGCCAAACTTGGAGCAGTTATTCCCAAAGCGCTCATTCCGATCGCGGGCAAGCCGCTGATTGCTTACCAGATTGAAAATCTAAAAAGGCATGGATTGAGAGATGTCCTCCTCATCATCAATCACTTAGGTGAGCAGATAAAAAAATACTGCGGCAACGGCCGGCGGTTCGGCGTAAAAATTACCTATTATGAGGAGCAAAAACCGCTCGGCACTGCCGGCGCGATCAAACTTCTCGAAAAAAAATTAAAAAATGATTTCATCGTCATCTATGGCGATGTTTTGATAAATGTCGATTTTACGCGCCTTATTAAGCAGCATAATCGAAACAAACTGACTGCAAAAAATTTGGCCGGCACCCTCGTCCTCCACCCCAATGACCACCCGTTCGACAGCGATCTCGTCGAGGCAGATGAAAACGGGCGCATTACCAGATTTATTTCCAAACCCCATCGCGCAGGATTTTATTTTCGCAATCTCGTCAACGCGGGGTTGTATGTTTTGACGCCGCGTATTCACCGTTTTATTCCGAAAAATAAGGCGGCGGATTTTGGCAAACATATTTTCCCGCGCGTTTTAGAGCAAAACGGGGCGCTGTTCGCTTACAATACGCCGGAATACCTCAAAGATATGGGTACGCCCAAGCGGCGGAGAGAAGTCGAGATCGCCGTTCGGTCAGGCAAATTCAAAAGGAGCAATTTATCTCACAAACGGCCGGCGATTTTTATGGATCGCGATGGCGTGATCAATGAGGAGGTGGGCGACATTCGCCGCATAGAGGATTTCAAGCTGATTCCGAATTCCGCAAAGGCGATCAAACTCATCAATCAGCATAACTATTTCGCGGTGGTGATTTCCAATCAGCCCCAGGTAGCCAAGGGTTTTTGTCGTTATGAGGATATTTTGGAATTCCATAAAAAAATGGAAACCCTGATTGCAGAGGGAGAGGGTGCCAAACTCGACGCCATCTATTTCTGTCCGCATCATCCAGACAAAGGCTTTCCCGGAGAAAATAAAAAATACAAGATTATCTGCGAGTGCCGAAAACCCAAAACCGGCCTGGCTCGCCGGGCCATTCGCGATCTCAACATTGCTCTCAAAAACAGCGTGATGATCGGCGACTCGACCCGCGATGCCAAGCTCGCGGAGAACCTCGGGATCCGATTTATCGGGGTCAAAACCGGCGAGGGAGTGAGGGACGGGATTTATAAGCTGAAAGCAAAGCCGAAAGTTTATAAAAATCTGCTCGCTGCAGTGCGCGTAATAGGCTTGCCTAAGTCCTGAAAGGGTGTTAAATTATCTAGGTTATGATTATCTCCAAAACGCCACTGCGGATCAGTTTTGTAGGCGGGGGCAGCGATTTGCGGTCCTTTTATGAACAGGCCGAAGAGGGTGGCGCAGTTGTTACCACAGCCATCAACAAACACATCTACGTCAGCGTCAATAAAAAATTTGACAACAGCATCCGCGTCAGTTACTCGAAGACCGAGGAGGTCGAGTACGCGGAAGATCTGGAACATCCGATCGTTCGCGAGGTGCTGAAGCTGCTGAATCTGTACGGTCTGGAGATTACGTCCGTTGCGGATATTCCCTCGCGGGGAACCGGCCTGGGCTCCTCGAGCGCGTTTACGGTCGGGCTGTTGCGCGCCCTTCACGCTTACCAGCGGAAATTTATCACGGCCGAGGAACTTGCGGAGCAGGCCGCCCGGATCGAAATTGAGATCTTGAAAGAGCCGATCGGCAAGCAGGATCAGTATGGCACGGCCATCGGGGGACTTAAGCTGTTGCGGTTTCATCGCGACGGACAGGTGAGCGTGGAGCCGATTTTTTGTCTGCGCGAGACCTGCCACGCGCTGGAAAAGAATATGATGCTCCTCTACACTGGCCTCACCCGCAGCGCTGGGGCGATTCTTTCGCGGCAGCAGGCCAACATGGCGGCGGATCAGAAAAAACATGAGCTTATGAAAAAGATGGTGCAGCTCGCGCACGATTTGCACCGCGAGTTAAAACAGAACCGACACGAAACCTTTGGCGACATTTTGCACGCCAACTGGATGTACAAAAAAGAACTGGCAGAAGGCATCACGAGTCCGGAGATTGACCTCTGGTACGAGACCGCGCGTCGCCATGGCGCCACCGGCGGCAAGCTCTTGGGCGCGGGCGGCGGCGGATTTTTGCTGATTTACGCGCCGCAGGAAAAACACGAAACGATCAAACGGGCGCTGCCTGACCTTCGCCGCGTGGATTTTCAGTTCGAGAATCAGGGCAGCCAGATTATTTTTATTCATTGATATGGAAATAAAAGACCATCCGCAAAATTATTTATTCAGACTAGATAAGGTCCTTGCGAGCATTGACCGCGCCAAGCTGGCGACGCTTATCGAAAAGATCGCGTCCTTCAGCAAGACGGACCATACGATTTTTATCGCGGGCAATGGGGGCAGCGCTGGCACGGCCTCGCACATGGCCTGCGATCTCGGCAAGACCATCCTCATTGACAGTCTCGGCGAGCGGCCCTATCGTCTCCGCGCGATTTCCCTCACTGACAATGTCCCGCTCCTTACCGCATTGTCCAATGATTATGGCAATGAGTATATTTTTTCCGAGCAGCTGAAAAGCTTTGGCCGCGAGGGCGATATGCTCATCGTCCTGACCGGCAGCGGCAACTCGCCGAATATCATCCAGGCCGTGCTCGCCGCCAAAGCCATGGGCATCCATACCTATGGACTGCTCGGATTTGGCGGCGGAAAAATTAGGGAAATTTTGGATGATATGCTGTTAATTGATTCAGACGATTATGGACCGGTGGAAGATGCCCATATGGTTATTAATCATCTCATCACTGATTGGTTTCGGAATCAAAACCGTGGCGCAAGTTAAAAAAAAGTTTGGCATTCTGGGTGGGGGTATTGCGGGATTGAGTTTGGCTCATTTTTTGCAGGACACCTCGGTCGCGATTATCGAGAAGGCGGACAAAGTCGGCGGACTTTGCCGTTCGTATGAAATAAACGGCCTGGCGTATGACGTGGGGCCGCATATTATGTTTTCTAAAAACCCGCGCGTGCTTGAGTTTATGACGACCATCACGCCGACGCATCAGCTGCAGCGTTCCAATCAGATCTTTTTAAACGGGAAATTCATCAAATACCCGTTTGAAAACTTCCTTGCCATGCTCGCGGATCCGGAAAAGATTGAGTATTGTCTCAACACCTTTTTGCATAACCCTTACAAAGATATGCCCGCGCAGAACATGCTGGCTTTTTTTCTCAAAACTTTCGGCGAAGGCATCACCAAGCTATACCTCCAGCCCTACAACGAAAAAATCTGGAAATTTGATCCAAGCATGTTGGATACGCAGATGGTGGAACGAATCCCGAAACCGCCCGAGGCGCATATCATCGAGTCGGCCAAGGGTAAATATTCCGAAGGATACACTCACCAGCTGAATTTTTCTTACCCCGTTAAGGGCGGCTACCAAAGCATGGTGGACGCGGTGACGGCCAAAGACAAGGCCAAGGGCGTGGAGATCAAGACAGACGAGACGATTAAGGAAATTAGTAAGCAAGGTGAAGGTTGGCGCGTCGAGACTGCGAAAAATACCTATGAGTTTGATCGGCTTTTTAACTGCATGCCCATCCACGAGCTTCTGCCGCTTCTCAAAGGCGTGCCGGAAGAAGTAAGCGCGGCAGTCCAACAGATGTATTACAACTCGATTTACATAGTTATCGTCAATGTGAAAAAAGACACGATTGGCGAGCACTTCGCGCTGATGGTGCCGCAATCTGACGTGATTTTCCACCGCATTTCCAAGCTGGACTTCCTGGGGGATAATTATCATCTGCCTGATTCCACATCCTTTCAGATCGAGGTCACGTTCCGCGCGGGGGACAAATACGACAAACTTTCGCGAGACGAGCTTATCTCGCGCTGTATTGAGGATTTGGTCAGGATTGGTTTTATTTCCGGGCGCGACCAGGTGAACTTTACAGACCTGCACCGCGAGCAGTATGCTTATGTAATCTATGATTTAAATCACCGCCAGCATACGGATACGGTTCTCGACTACTTCCGAGGCTTAGGCATCGAGTCGAGCGGACGCTGGGCGGAGTTTGAATATATGAACTCGGATAAGGTTATCGAGCATTCTATGAATTTAGCAGATAAAATCAATGCCGGAAATTAAACCCATTTCCCTCATTCTGGTTGTGCATCAGGAAGCCGAAACGCTGGAACGTGTGATCACGGATTTTTATGGAAAAGTCATCGCAAAAATTCCCGGGTCAGAGTTCATCATCTGCGAGGATGGCAGCACGGACGGGACCAAGGAAATTTTGACGCGACTGCGAGGGCCGTATGGTTTGACGCTTGACATGCGCGAAGGCAAGCGCGGATACACGCGCGCCATGCGCGACGGTTTTGCTCTGGCTAAAAATCCGGTGATTTTTTTCAGCGACAGCGACGGCCAGCACGACCCAAATGATTTTTGGAAAATGTACCCGCTTCTGGAAAGCGCGGATATGGTAATTGGCTGGAAAACAGACCGTAAGGATGTCTGGTATCGCCTGCTCCTGACGCGCGTGTTCAATTTTTTAATCCGCGTGTACTTCCGCTCGCGTCTGCACGACATCAATTGCGGCTTTCGTCTCATGAAAAAAGCAGTGGTGGATTTTATTCTTCAAAAAGAGTGGCGCCTCCGGCACTGCATCAATGCGGAATTCACAGTCAAAGCCGCGGCCGCGGGATTCAAAATCACAGAAACCCCGGTCGCGCACTCGTGGCGCGCGGTCGGCGAGTCGAGGGGTCTGCCGGTCAAAAAACTGCCGCAGGCCGTCTGGCACATTTTGCGGGAATTTCCGCGGATCAAAAGGGACGCCAAAGTTATTCGCTCGCGGTCGCTTTGAAAGAATAGCGTTTGTTGAGCGTAAATTGGACGATAACGACAAAGATAATGGTCACGGCTTTGGCGAGAAGCGGCACAATGTGCAGCCGGTCAATCAGGAGATAAAGCAGGAGAGCGCTCAAACCCAAACCTACGAAGCCGACCGCATAGAATTTGAAGAAGCGAATCAGCAGTCGGTCGGTGATGCGGAAATTGAGAAAGGCGTTGAGTAAAAAATTATTGGTAATACCGAGCGAGACGCTCGCGAGATTGGCAAACTGGTAGTGAACGTGCAGCCGGCTGTTTAAGATGTAAAAGGCAAGGAAATCCAGAGTGACGCCGGATGCGCCAATGGCCGAGTACCAGATAAAAAGCCGGTACTTTTCGTAAAGCCCGCGTGCCTGAGATATAATGTCCATATGCAAAGGATAGCACAATTTTTTAGCCGGCATTATCTGGCTGTAGTTTTGGCAATTTTGGTTGGGGTGGCAGTGGTCTTTCCGCAGATACAGTTTATTTTTCAAGCCGGTGGTCAGTATCACGGCTTCAATATTTTTGAGACGGACGGCGAATACTATTACGACGCGCGCATCCGCGAGATTTACGACGGACACTACCTGATGTCAAACCCGCTCCTTGCCGGAAAAGACCTGCCTTTTGTCTATTCGCCGCTTCCTGAATTTGTGATGGGCATGACCGGACGCATTTTGCATCTGAATTTAATCCAGATTTTGATCCTGTTTCGTTTTCTCGCCCCGGCCGGACTTTTTCTACTCATCTATTTTTTAATACTGCGCCTGACAAACGGGAGAAAACCCGTAGCACTGCTTGCCGCGACATTCATCCTGCTTGCCTCAAACCTGGTTTCCTATCCGGGGCAACTTTTCTCGATGCTGCGCGGCACGTTTCATGCCGAGCAGTTCACGGATTTCGCGCGGCCTGTGAATCCGCAGCTGTCGGCTTTCTTTTTCTTCGGCTTTTTATATGCCTACTGGCGACTCATAGAAACTAACCAGAAGAAATATTTTTATTGGAGTTTGATTATTTATGGCCTGTCATTTTATGTCTATCAGTACTCGTGGACATTTTTGACTGTGTTTCTGGGGTTAAATGGAGCGCTGTTCCTTTGGCAGAAGAAAAAAGCACTATTCAAAAAAACCCTGCTCGTTTTCGGCGGAGGACTCGTGCTGGCCACACCATATTTTATAAATTTTTACAGAGCAACGCAGCATTTTTCATATCAGAACCTCGTTCTTTACAATGGTTTGTATCAAAGCCATAAGTCGGTTTTCAGTCTGATCCTGCTTGCTGCAATAATTTTACTCGTTCCGCTTTATAAACTTGCTCAAAACAAAAATCTGTTTTGGTTTTTCGCGGCCTTAGTCGCAAGCGGATGGGTCGTCATAAACCAGCAGGTCATCACCGGCCAGGCCATCCAGCTCGGCCATTACCACTGGTATTTCAACCGCCCTGTGTTCATTCTGCTTGCGGTGATTGTATTTTTTTCCCTTTTACGGCGCGCATCAGCCAAACAATTTTATCAATATGCTGCTCTCGGCATCGCAGCCGCAGTCGCTTTCTTTAATGTTTATCAAGTTCAGGCCACTTCCTATCGCCATCATTTTGAGACCTATCTGAAGCTTCAGGATTACTATCCGGTCATTGACTGGCTGAATAAAAACGCGACCCGCGATCAGGTCGCATACATTCCGGAATCCAGACTTAACCAATTAGTACCAATGTATACCTCGCTCAATGTTTACTATGATGTCAAAGCGCCGTTAAGCCTGCAGCAATATAAGGACTATGACCGATATAATTTGTTTTTAAAGTTGAAATTGCAAAATGTTTCTCCGAAGGATTTACCGGCGCACCTGCGCGCAAACGAGGCCCTCCTTGCGGAAACCTATGGAATATATTTCAAATCGCGGGGGTTGAATTATCAGGATGTTCCCGAGGAATGGCTCGTGGCCTTACAAAAAGACTATGAAGAATTTTACAAAATATCTTGGGAAGATATTCTCACCAAATATCCGCTTGGTTACATTATTTGGGATAAAACTGATCTGGCTGATTTGCCGCTAGAAAAAATTGTTCAGGAAGCGAACTTCAAACCAGTGTACGACAGCGGAGGAGTAGTCATCTACCAAAAAACGAGCGATTGACACGCTCGTTTTTTTTATGATAATCTAATTAGTTCTTTTACAAACATACATAGTTTCGAAGCTACCTATCAAAGGAGGATTGGAAATGAGCATAGCGCTGCTTACGATGACATACTATGCAAACGTCGAAGAGACGCGGTTCCATCTGGCTTGCCAAATGCTGGGCAATGCCAAAGCAGTGGGGTATATGACGGCGGTGCTGGATGGATCCCCAGATGATCTGGTTAGCTTAGCATTTGAACGGATCGGCACAGTGATTTTTAAACAGACTGCTCAAGGTATGGGTCCGGCGCGGCGGGAGTTATTCTTGAAGGCATCCGCCAACAAGCCGGGCATTTTTCTCTGGAGCGAAGAGAAGCCGGACATCGTGCGGCTGATTCCTCAAATTGTGGAACCGATCGCGCGCGGATGGGCGGACATTGTCATCCCTTTTCGCACGGATAAGAGCTGGGAAAGCTACCCGGCTTACCAGGCCGAGTCAGAGAAGGCGGCGAATGCGGTCTATGCGGAAGTAACCGGCAGACCGTTCGATGCAATGTTTGGTCCGGTCGCATTCCGGCGCGAGATGCTCCACTATTTTTACGAGTGCAATCCGGCAGAACAATTCGGCACGCACGACACCTACATCTATCACATCGCGCCTCTCGTGGCGATGGCAGCAGGAGCGCGGGTCGTTTCGGTTCCGGTGGATTTCTATTATCCATCTGTTCAGAAGGCCGAAGAACTGGCGGCGTTGAATGATGCTATTCGCGAGAAGCGAAAGAGGCAGTTCGAAGAGTGCACCGCGAACTACCGCGCAGCCGCGGCAGCGTTAAATCTCAAATGGTAGCTGTTCCGGAGAGTTGCTTTGCGAAAGCAGAGCGGCTCTCCGGGATTTTTTATTTTTGGCTTAAATAAGCTAAACTCCTTTCAATCTCCCCCTTATTAAGGGGGAGAAAAAGAGGGGGTTCTGATACCCCTTGACACTTTTTGACCCCTTTTGATATGATAGTTTTAGGTTTACGTATTTTTCATTCCTTTAGCACCCCCACCTAACCTCCCCCATCAAGGGGGAGGAAAGGGGAGAAAAAAGTAAAATGCCACAAGAAATCATCGAAAACGCGGTTTACACGCGCGAGGAGGCGCAGGATCTGCTCAAAATCAGCACGAGCACGATCAAGCGCCTCTTAAAGCGCGGGCTTATCCGCGCGAACAAAGTCGGCGGGCAGTACCGGATCCTGGGCAAAGAGCTGCTGCGTCTGGTTTCGCCTGGGCTCGAGTCCAAAGCCGAAAAATCCTATCTCAAGCTCAAGAAGAAAGTCGTTGAAAAAATTAATCCCTGGTAATGACGCCTGCCTTTACCAATTTTTACCGCCTGTTCCGGGCGGCTTATGGCCGTTTTCGACCGCAGCTCATCCTGCTCGTGGTTTTGGGTTTTTTAAGCGGCCTCCTCGAAGGTCTCGGCATCAACGCGCTCATCCCGCTGTTTTCTTTTGCGCCCGGCCAAGATCAGGCAGCGACCGATTTTATCACGCGGCAGTTGACCAATCTTTTTGCCTTTTTTGATCTCCACCTCTCGCTTACGGCCTTGGCTGTGTTCGTGGCCAGCGCGTTTTTTTTGAAGGCCGTCGTGAAGGTAATTCTGGATTATCTTAAATTCCGCATCACCGCAGATTATGAGTGGGAGACGAGGCAGGGTCTGTTCGCCAAAATTCTGGCCGCCGATTTCCGCCATCTGCTCAAACAGAAACTCGGCGTGCTGGAGACGATTTTGATGATTGATGTGCCGGTCAGCAGCAGCCTCTTGAATCAGTTAAGCGGCGGGATAATGTATGTTACCGGACTCCTGGTCTATGTGTTTGTGGCTTTGAATATTTCCGCGCGGATCACGATTTACACGCTGGCGCTCGGTCTGATCTTTTTTTTCATTTTCCAGCCGATCCTGGTCCGGATCAAAAATTATGCGCAGCAGCGGAACCGCATCAACAAAGAGATGGCGCACCATATCAGCGAGAACATTCTCGGCATGAAACGCGTAAAAACCATGCTGGTTGAGCCGAGCGTGGAGAAAAAGGCCCGCGAATATTTCTCGGCCCTCCGGGAGTTCGCCCAGAAGGTGCCCTTTCTCAAAAGCCTTCCGGCCACGGCCCTCGAGCCGGTCGCCGTGATTTTCGTCATCGCGGTCTATCTGGTCAACTACCAGGCGCCCGGTTTCAATCTGATCGCGCTGGGCGCGATAATTTACCTGGTTAATAAAATTCTCAACTACGTGCAGCAGTTGCAGCGCGTCGGGCAGGCCATAACCGATTTTTCCCCGCACCTGCGCAGTATTTTGGAGTTCGAGCAGGACGCGCGTCGCGAGCGGGAGATTCGGCTTGCGGGCGAGCCGTTTGCCTTTTCGGACAAGCTGGTTTTCCAAAACGTCTCTTTTGCTTACGCGCCCGGCCGCCCCGTGCTGTCCGGGTTAACTTTTGAGATCCGCAAGGGTGAAATGGTGGGCTTGGTCGGTCCGTCCGGGGTCGGCAAAACCACGCTCGTGGATCTCCTGCTGCGGCTGTTTGCGCCCGACGGAGGGGAAATCCTGCTTGATGGACGAAGCGCGCGGGAAATTGATCTTGATGATTGGCGCCGTCACATCGGCTATGTTTCCCAGGATGTTTTTTTGATGAATGACACGATTGCGAATAATATCCGGTTTTATAGTCCAGCCATCACCCAGGACGAGATTGAAAACGCCGCGCAGATGGCGAACATACATGAATTCATCGAATCCTTGCCGCAGAAATACGAAACCCTGATCGGCGAACGGGGCGTGCGGCTTTCCGGCGGGGAACGCCAGCGCGTCGTGCTGGCCAGAATTTTCGCCCGCCGGCCGGAGATTTTGATTCTCGACGAGGCGACCAGCGCGCTCGACAACGAATCCGAGCGCGAGATTCAGGAAGTTATCCGGAAGCTCAAAGGAAGAATGACGGTGATCGCCATCGCCCACCGGCTTACAACTGTCATGGATTCGGACAAGCTTTTTATTCTCGAAGACGGCAAGCTTGTGGAGCAGGGCGAGCCGCAGGCGCTTTTGCAGGATAAAAATTCCTACTTTTTCAGGACTCTTCACATTGCCGGAACATGAAACTTTTCAATGAGCGCAAGAAAATATTGATTACCGGCGGGGCTGGCTACATCGGTGGGTATTTAACCGACCTTTTGCTGAACAAGGGCTATGACGTTACGGTCTATGACAATCTGCTCTACGAATCGTCCTATCGCAAAAATGTGTCGTTTATCTATGGCGATGTGCGCGATCAGGAGAAGCTTGGCAGGATCATCAATGATTTTGACATTGTGATCTGGCTGGCGGCCATCGTCGGGGACCGCGCCTGCTCGTTCAATCCCGATCTCACCCGCGCGGTGAACGTTGATTCCGTAGCGTGGCTTGTCAAAAATTTTCGAGGCAAGATCGTTTTTATGTCCACCTGTTCGGTCTACGGCGTTAACGAAAATCTGCTGGACGAAAATTCGCCGGTTAACCCGCTATCGCACTACGCTTCGTCAAAACTGGTCGCCGAGCAAATCCTGCTTGCGCAGGCGGACCAGCCGCTCGTCTTCCGCCTCGGCACGCTGTTCGGCCTTTCTGATTTTTATTCCCGGATCCGGCTCGATCTCGTGGCCAATATTTTGACCAAGCAGGCGGCCTTTGGCGAAACGCTTATCGCCTTTGGCGGCGGGCAGTGGCGGCCGCTTTTGCATGTGCGCGACGTGGCGCACGCGATTTTGTACGGCATCGAGCGCAAGATCGTGGGGCTTTATAACTTGAGCTACAAAAATTACCAGATCCGCGAGATCGCCGAGGCGATCGTGAAACATATTCCGACCGTGCGCGTGAGCTATCATAATATTAAATTTGAGGACCTTCGGAATTACAAAGTTAGCGCGGATAAATATCGCGCGCTTGGCTGGCAGCCACGCTTCACGCTTACGGACGGCATTACCGAGATCGCCGAGCTGTTCGGCAGCGGGCGCATCAAAAATCCTGATGATCCAGTTTATTCCAACGAGAAATTTATCAAGAATCGCATTATTTAATACCCCACAGGGGTGAAAGGAGAAACATGGCCAACATTTTGACCGGAGACAGCATAGTTGACGAGTACGGAGCGATCCGCTTCGTCAATGATTTTGATTTCAAAAACGTCAAGCGGTTTTACCAGATGCAGACGAACCGCGTCGGCGGAGTCCGCGCCTGGATGGGCAGTAAGACCGCAGATACTTATATCTACGTGCCGAGCGGCAGCGCCGAAATCGCGGTCGTAAATCTCGGTACCGACGAGACCCAGAAAATCGTCCTATCCGATGTCAAACCACGCGTGATGTGGGTCGCGCCGAGCAATGCTTTCGGTTTCCGGTCCCTCGAGGAGAAGACGATCCTGATCTTTTTCTCATCTGAAACCGAAAGCCAGAGCAAATTAAGCGAGCTCAAATTTCCGAAAGAGCAATGGGGAGTCTTCAAAAATGAGTGAGCGCTTTAGAGCATGGGAGGCGCCAAAGATCGAGAGTGGCCGGCTCACCCGCTGGAACTGGCTCGTGCAGGATGCGGACAATTTGGAGCTGGGCACGCGCACGGATATTGGGGCTTTTACGTATATCAATGCCAAATACGGAGTGGTGATCGAGGATGATGTGCAGATCGGCTCGCACTGCTCGATCTACAGCGCCTCCACGATCGACAACAAGCAGGGCCGGGTGGTATTGAAAAAGAACTGCAAAATCGGCACGCACAGCGTGGTAATGCCGGGCGTTATAGTCGGCGAGAATTCGATCATTGGCGCATTTTCATTCGTCAACCGCGATGTGCCGCCAAATTCTGTTGCCTATGGCATTCCGGCAAAGGTCAGGAGAAATCTATAACAATGCCAACCTACCAAATGGCTAAACCGCATATTGGCAAGGCCGAGATTGACGCGGTCAAGCGCGTGTTGGAGAGCGGCGTTTTGAGTCTGGGGCCGAAGCATCGCGAATTTGAACAGGCACTGGCAAAGCGAATCGGCACCAAATATGCCGCATCAGTTTCGAACGGCACCGCTGGGCTGCATTTGGCAATGATTGCCGCAGGAATCGGGCCGGGCGATGAAGTAATCACGACGCCGTTTTCTTTTGTGGCTTCCGCCAATTCGATCCTGTTTGTCGGCGCAAAGCCGATTTTCGTGGATATTGATCCGGTGACTTACAATTTGGATCCGCGTTATATCGAGGAGGCGATTACGAAAAAGACTAAAGCCATTTTGGCGGTGCATATCTTCGGCCAGGGCGCGGATATGGATCCGATCATGAAAATCGCCAGAAAGCACAAGCTCATAGTTTTGGAAGATGCCTGCGAGTCGCTGGGAGCGACTTATAAAGGCAAAAAACTTGGCACATTTGGGCAGTCGTCGGTGTTCGCGTTTTACGCGAACAAGCAGATCACGACCGGTGAGGGCGGCATGGTCTGCACAAACAGCAAACGGGTTTATGATCTCTCAAAGAGTCTTTCCAATCAGGGCCGCAGCGGCAATATGCAGTGGCTTGACCACGCGCGGCTTGGCTATAACTACCGGCTCAATGAGATGAGCGCGGCTCTTGGGGTGGAGCAGCTGAAAAAACTTGATTTTCTGATTCAGGAGAGGAAAAAAATCGCGCGTTGGTATTCGAAATATTTAAAGAAATATTCGAAACTTGTGCAAATCCCGAGGGTTGGCAAATACAATACTCATACTTGGCAAGTTTATGTGACCAAGATTTTGCGCCGCGATGTGAACCGCGACAGATTGATTGAGAACTTGGCCAAGTGCGGTATAAGCTCCAAACCGTATCTGCCGTCCATTCACCTTTTTAGTTTTTATCGCAAGCAGTTCGGCTATAAGCCCGGGTCTTATCCGATCGCCGAGGATTTGAGCCGCTATTCCCTGGCCCTGCCGTTCTATATCGGACTCAAAGAAAACGACGTCAAGCATATTTCTAATCAATTCATCAGCGCAATAGAGGAGTACAAAAAATGACAATGTTCAAAAAGGACCGGACATTTATCATCGCGGAAGCCGGCATCAATCACAATGGCAGTTTTAATATTGCCAAGAAATTGATTGTCGCAGCGAAAGCGGTCGGCGCAGATGCCGTGAAATTCCAGGCCTTCAAAACCGGGGAGTTCATTATTAAGGAAGCGCGGAAGGCTGCGCACGTCAAAGGCCAGAAAAGTTTTTTTGAGCTCATCAAGAGCTGGGAGCTGAAAGAGCAGGATTATGTGAAGCTCGCTGCGTTCGCGAAGCGGCAGAAGATGATGTTCTTTGCCTCGGTCTTTGGTCCGAAGTCTATGAAAATGCTGGAAAAGATCCGCGTGCCGATTTACAAGATCGCGTCAATGGATCTTAATAACCACCCGTTCCTGCGCGCGGTAGCCAAAACGCGAAAGCCAGTCATAATTTCTACGGGTATGGGCAACCTGGTTGAGATCAGGCGCGCCGTTAAAATTTTAGAAAGTGGGCGCGGGGAAATCGGCATTCTGCACTGCGTCGCGCTTTATCCGCCGGAGGCCGGGGAATTTCATCTCGAAAAAATCGGAATTTTGAAAAAAATTTTCCCGCGCCATACCATCGGGTTCTCTGACCACAGCCTGGATATTTTAACGCCCGTTGCTGCGGCCGCTTTAGGCGCGCGAATCATCGAAAAGCATTTTACGCTGGATAAAAAAATGGCCGGTCCTGACCAGAGAAGCTCGGCTGATCCGAAGGAGTTTCGGAAAATGGTTGATCAGATTCGCTACCTCGAGAAAGCCATCACTGCTCCGGGCTCGAAGTTTGTGGCCGTGCCGCGCGAGCAGAAAATGAAAAGCGCCTTCCGCCGGAGCATTGTCACGGAAAGGGCAATAAAGAAGGGTGCGGTATTGCACGAAAAAATGCTTGGCTTCAAGCGACCAGGCAGCGGCATCGCGCCTTCGGAGCTGCGGAAAATTGTGGGCAGAAAAGCCAAACGCGACCTTGCGCCGAACACGATCATTAAATTTTCCGACTTAAGATGAGGAATATCTGTATCATTCCCGCCCGCGGCGGATCCAAACGCATTCCGAAAAAAAACATCGTGGATTTTCACGGCCAGCCAATGATTGCCTACACGATCGGGGCAGCTCTGAAATCCGGCCTGTTCGGCAAGAACATATATATCAGTTCTGACTCAGAGAAAATATTGAAAGTCGCGCGGCGCTACAAAGGCGTCAGGACCATAAAGCGGCCATTGAAAATTTCTGATGATACAGCGTTGCTTGATTCGGTACTACTCCATTTTCTCGAGAACGTTCCGGGCAAATTCGACAACTTGTGTCTACTCCTGCCGACATGCCCGCTTCGCAACGCCACTGATGTGAAAAGAGCTTACCGGCTCTTTTTGAAAAGCAAGGCGCCGGCGTTGATGAGTGTTGTGGCCTACAACTGGCTTTATCCGTTCTGGACCGTCGCGGAAAAGAACGGCATTGTCGATTTCTTCTTTGGTCGAAAGTATCTCGTGGACTCGAAACTTCTGCCCAAACACGTTTATTGCCCGGCGGGAGGCATTCGTTTCATGAAGGTCAAGAATTTTTTGCGCAAGCAGACATTCTACGGGCTGAAGGTCGCGAAATATGAGATCCCGTTCGAGCGCTCGGCGGATATAGATACTTACGACGATCTGGCCTTGGCCAAAAAACTTTTTGAACTTCAATGACAAACGGCAACTGGAAAGTCTGGAATAAAAATGAGGAATATGGGCAGTTGCTCTATCGCCGCGCGATTGGAGAAGAGGCGGAAATGGAATCAGCCAAAGCGCTTTGTGAAATTTTAAAACCGTTCTACAAAAGCGGGATGACCGTGCTCGATGTGGGTTGCGGTGCCGGGCATTATTTGCGCAGTTTACGGATGCGCCTTGATCCAAAGGTCAATTACACTGGCGTGGATGCTACGGAAAAATATGTGGCGCTTGCGCGACAGGCCTTTCCCGAGGCGCGGTTCATTGTCGGCGATATTTTTGCCTTACCGTTTAGAGACCGAGAATTTGATATCGTGATGTGCAACAATGTCCTCTATCATCTCCCGCCGCCGCCCGGAAAACCACTTTCTGAACTTACGCGTGTGGCCAAAAAGCACGCGGTGATTCGCACCGTATTTGGCGAGCGCAACTATATCATCCGCGAGCTTCCGTATGAAGGTGAGATCATCCACGCGGATGGGGAGATACCGAGCTTCAATTTTTTTAATATGTATACCGAGGATTATTACCGGAAAGTTCTGTCGCAAGCTGCGCCGGACTGGAAGATTGAGATCATCCCGGATACTTTCTGGAAGGATTTCGACGTGCGCCAAGAGATTGACAATCCCACGGCGACGCACATCGTGGACGGCAAGCAGGTTTCGGGAAATTTAATTCTTGATTTCCGATTTATCGTTCTGGAAAGGAAATAGTATGGAGCTGCAAGGCAAGCGAATCTTAATCTTTCAGCAGCGGGATTGGGGCCGCCGGATCGGCCATTTTTTGGCGAAGAAGCTGCAAAGCGAGGGCGCGCGCCTGGCGGCTTTGACGTTCAAGAACGAATCGCACCAGTTTGTTCTGGCGCAGAAAGATGTGCGATATGATCTTATCATCAGTAACGACGCCGTCATGGCCGATCCCTTCAAATTTTTAGGCGGTGACAAAATTTCTCTCGAGGAAATTTGCGCCGACTTGGGGGTGGCTTCGGTTTGGCCGTTTATTTATTCGCTGCGAAATCACGTCAAAAACTACGGCGAAAAGTATTTCTATAGCTTTCGCCAGAATGTTCCGGACGAGGAGATCGTGGCATATGCCAAGGCCGCTTACAAATATTTAAAGCGTTTTTTTGACGAGTTCCGACCGGAGGTTATTCTCGCCCCGAATTACGCGGATATCACGCATATTATGTGCAATCTCATGGCCCGAAAGCGCGGGGCCGTGATGCTGGTGCCCGTGGACTGCAAGGTTCGCGGAATAAGCGTTTTTTCGCGCAGTTTTCATGACGACCAAAGCCGGTTTTGTGCGCGAGTGGACGAATTAAACGCTGGCGCGGCCAAGAGCGGAAACCGCGAACGAGCGCGGCAATATATTGCCGAGTTTCGGCAGCGCTTCAAAAATCCGAAATATGCCGAGCAGCTGCTGCGCAAAAAATCTCCTTGGAAAACCCTGCGGCATAATTTGTCGCCCCTGCGAAAAATTTTGCGCTGGTACACAAGGAGACAGACCAACTATGTGCCGAGTCTGGGTGCGACGATTGACTACAAGCCGCCACGGATTATTTTGCGGGATTTTTTCGCAAATCGCCGGTACAAAAAATTTGCGCAAAATTTTCCTTACCATCCGTTAGAAAAACTTGGTAAATTTATCTATTTTCCCTTGCAGTTCCAGCCAGAGGCCACAATTGATGTGCAGGCGCCGTATTTCTCGAACCAGCTTGAGACCGCGCGCCTGGTGGCGATGTCCCTGCCCGGCGACTATACCCTGGCAGTAAAAGAGCACCCGGCCATGGTCGGCCACCGTTCGCCTTCTTATCTGGACAAGTTCGCGCGAACGGCCAATGTGACACTCATCGATCACCGGATCTCCTCTGGAGAAGTTTTTAAACAAGCTGACCTGATCGTGAGCCCCTCGAGCACGAGCATCGCGGAAGCCGCTTTTTACAATAAACCAGCGATCCAGCTTGGCGACCTTGGAACGACCCTGAAGCTGCCCAATGTTTTTAAACATTCGGATATGCCGACCTTGCCGCAAAAGATCAAGGAGGTGCTGAAGATTGATTTGCAAACGCCGGATTACGAGCGGCGGCTCGAGAATTATGTTGCGGCCGCTTATGACACGGGCTTTGATTTTGATTATTTCGGCGTCTGGTATCATGGCGAAAAAGAAGATCTGGAAAAATTGTGGCAAATTTACCGCCGAGGAATTTTAAACGAGTTATGATGAAGATTATCTCCCAAATAAAAAAACACCTGGCGCGACCGCTGCTGGCCCTGGCTCTGCTCTTGGGAAGCGCCAAGCTCGCGGCCTGGATTTTATCAGTCGTCGCCTGGACAGTCGGTCGGGCCGAGCAGCGGATTTTGTGTTTGGGCCGGACGATTTTTGTTGACGACATCAAAGCCATGGTGAGCTATTCCGGCCGGTTGCAATATTATGTGATTCACCGCCACTATTTTGAGCAAATTTTCAGTTATTTTTTAGGAAACGAGCGGAAGGAGGTAACCGAGTACAATTATCATGTTTCAGAGATTGGGAAATCAGGCAAAGAAAAATATTATCAATTTTTGTTTGAGATGTTGCCGCAGCTTCGGCGTGCTTTGGGGTTTTCCGCCATCCTTTCAGGCAATTTCGGCTATGTTGAGCAACAGGAACTTGCCAAAGTCGCGGAGACACAAGGTGTGCCAGTTATTGTTTTTCACAAAGAAGGAATGGATGTCTTCAAGGATCCAAAGCTCGTGTATAAAGATCTGCGTTTTATTGGTAAGAAAATGCTTTTGTACAATGACAGAATAAAAAATGAGTTTTTAAAGATGCGAGTTCCAGGATTCACTGAAAAAAATTCGGTTGTGGTAGGGATACCGCGCCTTGATCAATACTTTGCTGCCGCCAATCCTGGAAACGACCGCCGCCAGGTAGTTCTATTTTCTTTTTACCCCAAAAGCTATTTGAGCTTTCTGGGCGCTGCCCCGGCGAATTATGCGGAAATAGAAAAGCGGATGAACGATTTTCATATCTGGGCCATGCAGTATGCCAAAGCGAATCCAGAGGTAAAAGTCGTTATAAAAACCAAAGTGCCGCAGTATTACGTGGACTATGTCGTCTCGATGCGCGATCGGAATTTTCCAGAAGTAATTTCCAACCTTGAGATCACGAGCGAAAGAAGTTCCACAATCCTTATTCCGGAGTCTTACGCCGTGATGAGTTTCAACTCTACAACCTTGATTGAGGCCTTGATTGCTGGTAAAATAATCCTTAGTCCTGATTTGCGTGATCTAGTGCCAGGGAACAACTGGAACTATTTTGAAGATCATCCCGAACTCGTAAATTACGTGCATTCGCGCGAGGAGTTATTTGCTATTTTAGATAATCCGGGGCGGAAAAATTATGCCGACGAGCAGAAGAATGATTTTTTGGAGAGTCTTATATCCACGCCGGATGGGCAGGCCGGCAAACGAGCAGAAAGCGAGATCATTAACACCATAGCCAATGCCAAAACAGCTTGAAGTCAAAGTTCTTGGGATTATCCCGGCTCGTGGCGGATCGAAAAGCATCCCCTACAAAAATATTGTCCTCTTCCGCGGCAAGCCGCTTATTTACCATACCATCAAGGCGGCGAAGGCGGCAAAACTTCTTGATGCGGTTATCGTTTCAACAGATGACGAAAAAATTGCAGCAGTGGCGAGGTCGTTTGGCGCAGATGTGCCTTTCCTCCGGCCGAAGCGATTCGCCGGCGATAAATCGCCGGATTTGGAGTTTTTGCAACACGCACTATGGTGGCTGGAAAAGAACCGTGGTTGGCGGCCGGAAATTGTGGTCGTGCTCCGTCCTACCGCTCCGACGCGTCGCTCCGCGGATATCGACAAAGTGATCCGTATTATACAGAACACTGGATGCGATTCCGTTCGGACGGTAACCATGCCCGACAAAAATCCTTTCAAAATGTGGTACTTTTCCGGGAAAGACGGGAGCGTCCTCCGGCCCTTCGCGCCGACCAAGCACTATTCCAAATGGGGAACTGACGTGCCGCGCCAGGCCCTGCCGAAGGTTTTCTGGCAGAACGCAATGGTGGACGCCACGCGCGCGAAATTCATCAAGAAGGGGCGAGTGTACGGACGCGACATCCGCGGCGTGGTCGTTGATTCTGAACGCGCAATCGACATCGACACTTACCAAGACTTAAAAGCGGTAAAGAGAAAGTAAATTTATGGACAAATATCTCAATGTCTTCTACAATTTTAACCTCAAACCCAAGACTGACTACCCCGCCAAGCTTGCGAACTATTTGATCAACCGGTATAAAATCCAACCGGGCGCCGAAATTTTAGATGTCGGCTGCGGCCGCGGCGATTTGCTTCGCGCGTTCGCCAAAGAGGGCCTTCTGACACAGGGACTCGACCTCATGCCCTATGACATGGAACTCACGGCCGGACTTCCAATCAAACACGCCAATTTTGAAAGCGAGAGATTTCCGTTTGAAGATGAAAGTTTTGATTTGGTTTTTTCCAAATCAGTGATCGAGCATCTGCACAAGCCGGATAATTTTCTGCGCGAGGCGCGTCGTGTTCTAAAGACCGGCGGGAGGCTCATCATCATGACTCCTGATTGGCAGACTCAGCTCTATACTTTTTACAACGATCACACGCACGTTCAGCCATATATCGTCTCTGGCCTCATAAACGCGTTGAAACTTTATGAGCTTAATGATGTTACGGCGGAACTTTTCTACCAGCTGCCGTCAGTCTGGAAATTTCCTTTTCTAAAAATTTTCTACAAACCACTCCAGCTTCTTTTTCCGGTCAAAAAGGTGAGGAAAAGTAGCTGGTGGCGGTGGGCAAGAGAATTAATGATTTTGGGTTCGGCGATAAAATAATATGAACTTTATTTCCAGTAATAAAAAATACGATTTTGAAGGTTTGTTTATTTTCGATATGGCGAACAATCACCAGGGCAGCGTGGAGCATGGCCTGCGAATCATCCGCGAGTTTGCGCCGGTGATCCGCGCGGCGGGCGTCCGCGCGGCCATGAAGTTTCAACTTCGCAACCTGGATACCTTTATTCATCCCGTGCATCATGAGAACAAAGAAAATAAACATATCAGTCGCTTCCTCTCGACGCGGCTTTCCGATGCGGAGTTTCAAACTTTGACTGATGAATGTCGCAAACACGGCTTTATCCCGATGGCCACACCGTTCGATGAAGATTCAGTGGAACTTGCGAAACAATTGAACGTGGAGATTCTAAAAGTTGCGAGTTGTTCGGCGCGAGATTGGCCACTCCTAGAAAAAATTTCTGAAACCGGAAAACCAGTTGTCATCTCCACCGCTGGTCTGTCCGTAGACGACGTCGATAACCTCGTGAGCTTTTTCGATCACCGCGCGGTGCAATACGCGCTCATGCACTGCGTCGCCATTTATCCAACGCCGAGCCATCTCATGAATCTAGGGCGCATCAGTTTTATGAGGAAGCGCTACCCGCATGTTCCTCTTGGTTTTTCTACGCATGAAGATCCGGACGATACCCACGTTATTGCTCTGGCTTATGCCAAAGGCGCGCGACTGTTTGAGCGCCATGTTGGCGTAGAAACGGAGCGCGTGAAGCTCAATGCCTACTCTTCTCGTCCCGAACAGATCAGAAAGTGGCTCAAAGCTTATGCGGAGGGCGTGGCCATGACTGGCGCAGCTGGGGGCCAGGAATATTCGCAGGACCAGAGCGAACAAGCATCACTGCGATCCCTGCAGCGCGGGGTGTTTGCGAAAAAAGATATTAAAAAGGACGAAGTGATCAAGCGTGATGATGTGTTTTTTGCCATGCCGCATCTAGCAGGACAGCTGCACAGCGGTAAATTTAAAACTGGTCTGGTTGCCGATCAGGATTACCCGGCGCTCGTCCCGCTCTCGGCCGTGCTTGTCCCGGAGCGCCTCACCAAGAAGCAGATCATCTACCGCGTCCTGCACAAAGTCAAAGGCATGCTCCGCGAAGCCAATGTCGCGGTCAATCATGACTCGAGCGTGGAACTCTCGCACCACAAAGGCCTCGAAAATTTACAAGAGGTTGGCGCGGTTATCATTACCTGTATCAATCGCGAATACTGCAAGAAGATCATTGTCATCCTGCCCGGGCAGATCCACCCGCAGCATTATCACGATAAGAAAGAAGAGTCCTTTCAGGTTTTGTCAGGGGAGCTGCATGTTGAAGTAAATGACAAACCGAAGATATTATTCCCCGGAGACATCCTGCTTATCCCGCGCGGCGTCTGGCACAGTTTCGCCGCGCCGGACGGGGCGATTTTTGAAGAAGTCTCCACTATGCACTTTATGAATGATTCGGCCTATTCAGACAAAGAGATTGCCGCCATGAAACCCGAACAGCGTAAGACACAATTAATCAACTGGGGAGAACACCAATTCGATAACGTTGACGATCTATGAGAGACTTAGTGATAAAAAAAGGAGGGAATATGGTGGATGTGTTTGACTTCGATGGGGTTCTAGCGGACTCGAATCAAATCAAGATTGATTCGTTTGTGGAGACTCTGCCCGAGAACGAACAGAAATTGCGACGGTTAATGAAAGAAATGTATGATCCCGCTAAAGTTCGCGATGAAATGTTTGCCGCGGTTTTGAAAGCACAGGGACGATCGCCGGAAGCGGTGGCGCGTTTAGGCGCCCTCTACACAAAGCAGTATGGTCAAACCGTGCAGGACGCGATTGTCCGTCGCGGGGCGCGGCCGGAAGCCAAAGCAGTCCTCGAGAGACTCCTCGCAGCTGGCCACACTTTGTATATCAATTCTGATACGCCCGAGGACGCTCTCAAACAATGTGTTGAGGCCCTGGGTCTTGCGAGTTTTTTCAAAGCGGTCCTGGGCCGTCCGGCAAGCAAGGAGGAGAATTTAGAGAAGATCGCGCACGCAGAAGGCGTGGGGCCTGACAGAATTCTCTTTTTTGCGGACGGTGAAAGCGATTTGCGGGCCGCGCGCCACTTCGGTTGCCGTTTTATCGGGCTTCGAAATGAATTCAACCATTGGACCGATCATGAGGAGTTCACTACGGTTGGGAGCATCGAAGAGCTAGTGGGTCTGCTTATGACGGATCAGACGCAACATACAACCCATATATTCCCGAAAGCAAAGAATTTATATAAATTTTTTTTTCGTTCTCAGAGATTCAACAGGATCGTAAAAAGTTTTCTTTCTAGGTTTGCTAACTTCCTGGCCAAAATGAAAGGATTCGATTTCCCGCCGAAATTCCAGTGGGACTGGAAATTGGAGATGCTGCTTGGGAAATATGAGAAAGAGACTACCAAAGAGTTTAAGAAAATCATCAAACCAGGGATGACAGTCGTTGATATCGGAGGCCATATTGGCTATTTTACCATCCTGTTCTCGAAACTGGTGGGAAAGCGCGGCCGCGTCTTGGCTTTCGAAGCAGATGCTGAAAATTATCAGCTGCTCAAAAAAAATACAACGGGCAGAAAAAACGTAAATATTTACAATGTCGCCGTGTCGGACAAAAGCGGCGAGATGAATTTTTTTAAGACGATCAATAAAACAGGATCACACAGTTTGTTTCCCTCAGATTTTCGTCCTATCAGTATAACCGTCAAGGCCGACACTCTCGATCATCTGTTGGAAGAGCTGGCAGTTCCCAAAGTTGACGTGATCAAAATGGATATTGAGGGGGGCGAACCGCTTGCCCTGCAGGGCATGGCTAAAATTTTGGAGCAAAATCCTGATATTGTCATCATCATGGAATTTTCTGTAATGAATCTGAAGGTGGCAGGCTACGACCCGCTGCAAATCCTGCAGTCTTTGTCAGACAAGGGGTTTGCCGTGAGAGCGATAGAAGATAACAAATTGCTTGCAGTAACACGCGAAACAATAGCATGGGTAGAAGCAAAAAATAACAGCTATGTGAATATCTTAGTTTCGAGGAAAGTCTAAGGTATGCGAATCATTCTCGTTACTTCAAAGTTAAATTTTCTCACTTCCGGAGGTTCTATCACTGATACTGACCTGAAAGCCGAAAACCTCAAGGCAATGGGCCACGATGTCAGCGCGCTGACGGTTTATTCCCAGAATAATATTATCAACAAAACACTTACTTATCGTCTGATCGAGGAGCGGTTCCAGACGCGCTATCAGCTTCGTGTGCAATATCATATTTGGAAAGTTTTAAAGAAATACTCTGCCGAAGCAGATATCTTCCATGTGGAGGGCCAGTACATGCTCGGAGCAGGTTTATATCGCTGGTTCGGCGGTGAGAAGCCGGTGGTTCTGCATTTTAATCGCGAATATTTTGCCTGGCGAATGGGATCTTTTTGGAAAAATCCGGTGCGGTTCTTTAAGCAGCGCATTCGTTATTTGCTGGAAAGAATACTAGTCCCGCTGATCGCGAACAAAAATGATCATTTTATGTTCAATACCCCTTTTTTGAGGGATGCGTTCGAGCGATTTGGACTGCGCTATGATTCTCCTGCGACCGTCATGCCGGATTTTGTGGATGAAAAGCGACTATTCACAGGAGCTGGCACGAATGCAGATGAGGCACTCAAGCTACGCCGCGAACGAAACGATACCGTCCAGCTTTATGCAACCGGCAGGCTGATTTCTGAAAAAGGATTTGATATCCTCATCAGAGCGCTCGCTACTTTGTCAGGAAAACCGGATGTTCATCTAACGCTCGGCGGTCAGGGACCGGAAATGGACCGACTCAAAAAATTGGCCGAGGATCTTGGGGTGGGCAATCTGGTCTCATTTCCGGGCTGGGTGACTTATGAACAAATGGCAAAGTTTTTGTCTGCCTCAGATGTCTTTATTCTGCCACGCTGGTTTCATGAGGTAGGCTCTGTGATCTTGCTCGAAGCCATGGCATTCGGTCTTCCCTGCGTGGTTATGGGAGGCGGCGCGCTAGAGTGGCTGGTTGGCCGCGATGACCTGACTTTTAATCCGGGTGATCCACGTGACCTTGCAAAAAAAATTGAGGTGCTCGTCGCTGATAGAGAACGCCGCCTCGAGTTTTCGCAGTATTGCCGCGACCGTTTCGTTGGAACTTTCCACATAAGAACGCTTGCACCGCAACTCGAGTCAGTATTTACTAAAGTTGTAGCAGGAAGTATTATTGACGCATGATCCAGAGAGAGAAGTTGGGCGTTGGCTGCGTGGAGATCAGCCCGACTGCCGTTAAATACCTCAATCAAGCCCTGAAAAACAAACGGCTTTCCTATGGGCCATTTGTCAAGAAATTCGAGCGGGGTTTCGCGCGAATGCATCAGGCGAAATTTGCTGTCATGGTAAACAGCGGGACATCCGCGCTGCGCATCGCGGTCGCTGCTCTCAAAGAGCTTGAGCGATGGAAAGAGGGTGATGAGGTTATTGTTCCTGCTGTGACGTTCGTGGCCACTGCCAACGTTGTCCTCCAGCAGGGATTGAAACCGGTTTTTGTTGATGTGGATAGCCGGACTTATAATATTGACCCCGAAAAGATCGCGGCCAAGATCACCAAGCGCACGCGTGCCATCATTCCGGTGCATCTTTTCGGCCAGAGCGCGGACATAGTGCCGATCGTAAAAATTGCGAGAAAGCACGGCTTGAAGATCATCGAAGACTCCTGCGAAACGATGGGGGTCAATTATCGAGGCAAACGAGTCGGCAGCTTTGGCGATATCTCCTGTTTTTCCACTTATGCCGCGCATCTGATCGTCACCGGTGTTGGTGGACTTGCCGTGACAAGCAGCCGCAAATATGCGGAAGTGCTGCGTTCCCTTGCCAATCACGGACGTGACGGAATCTATTTTACTGACAAAAAAGGCAGCAGGGAACTCATTGCGCGGCGGTTTCGCTTCATCCGGCCGGGTTTTAGCTTCCGCGTCACCGAAATGGAAGGCGCGCTTGGACTCGCGCAGCTGTCTCGGCTCCCTATTATTCTTCGCAAGCGCCGTCGCAATGCCAGGTATTTGATTTCTAAACTCAAGCCATTTGAAAAATTTTTGCAACTTCCTTCGCATCCCGCTTACATCGAACACGCCTTTATGATGTTCCCGATCGTGATCCGGAAAAACGCAAGAATAAAAAAAGAAATCCTGGTAAATTATCTCGAAAAACAGGGCATTGAGACGCGCGACATGCTGCCCCTTATCAACCAGCCATATTTGCTAAAAAGCTATAAGCTACAAGCAAATTCCTACCCAGTGGCCGACTGGATTAACAATTATGGCTTTTATATCGGCTGCCACCAGTTGATGGGGAGGCCGGAGTTGGATTATATTATTAAGATGTTTAAGAAGTTTTTTAAGATATGAAAAAAGCGTTGATTACCGGTATCAACGGACAGGACGGCTCATACCTCGCGGAGCTTTTGCTCGCCCGCGGCTATGAGGTCCACGGCATTGTGCGGCGCGCCTCGACTTTTAACCGCTGGCGTATTGATCATCTTCACCGGCACCTTTTCCAGCGGCATCCCAATTTTCACCTCGAGTATGGGGATCTCACTGACTCGTCCAATCTGCTCCGCATTATGAAAAAGGTGGAGCCGGACGAGATTTATAATCTCGGCGCGCAGTCCCATGTGCAGGTCTCCTTTGAGACCCCGGAATACACGGCCAATGTTGATGCGCTCGGCACGCTCCGCCTCATTGAGGCGATGCGCATCTTGGGCCTGGAAAAAAAGACGAAATTTTACCAGGCCTCGACGAGTGAGATTTATGGCAATACCCCGATTGTGCCGCAAAATGAGGAGACGCCGTTTCTGCCGCGCAATCCCTATGGCGTGGCTAAACTTTATGGCTACTGGATCATCCGTACGTACCGCGAGGCGTATGGCATGTTTTTGGTCAACGGTGTTTTGTTTAATCATGAATCTCCGCGGCGCGGCGAAAATTTTGTCAGCAAAAAGATCACCCAGAGTTTGGCGCGCGTGAAACTGGGACTCCAGGATAAACTCGTTTTGGGCAACCTCGATGCGAAGCGTGACTGGGGGTATGCCAAGGAATATGTCGAGGCCATGTGGCTGATGTTGCAGCAGAACAAGCCGCAGGATCTTGTCATTGCCACGGGCGAGGCGCACACCGTGCGAGAATTCGTGGAGGAGACCGCCAAAGTTTTGGAAATTCCCCTTAAGTGGGAGGGCGCGGGACGCGAGGAATGCGGTATTGATGAGAAAACCGGGCAAGTGATCGTGGCGCTGGATGCCTTTTTTCTGCGTCCGACAGAAATAAATATTCTCCAAGGCGACGCGCGCCGCGCAAAAAAAATGCTCGGCTGGGAACCGAAGGTGAAATTCAAAGAACTCGTCCGCCTCATGGCCACGTATGATCTCGAACGTTTCAAGAAAGGTGACGATAAAATCTTCATCGATGAATGAGGTTTTAGTTATCGTCCCGACTTATAAGGAACGGGATAATATCGAAAAACTGGTCAATACGTTATTCTCCCTAGGAAAGGGCCTGGACGTTTTGATCGTGGATGATGGCAGCGATGGAACGGACGAACTGATCCGTGAGATGCAGCGCGGGAATTCGCGCCTGTACCTTATTAAAAGGGAAGGCAAGGGCGGCCGCGGGAGCGCGGTGAATGAAGGGCTGCAATGGGGTTTGAAAAAGAACTATGATTATCTTGTGGAAATGGATGCGGATATTTCCCATGATCCCGAAGAGCTTCCTAAGCTTTTGGAAAGGGCGGCGCCTGATACCGTGGTGATCGGCTCGCGGTACGCGCGGGGCAGCCAGATCATTAGCTGGCCTTTGAAACGCCGCGTGTTCAGCAAACTCGCCAATGTCTACGCCAGCCTGGTTTTGGGACTTGGCATTCATGATTATACCAACGGCTTCCGGGTCTATCCGCGCGCTTTGATTGCGCGAATGGATTTTGAAAAGACCAGGTCGCGCGGATTTATCGCGCTTTCCGAGATTGCTTACGAACTGGCGGGACTTGGCGCAAAGTTTGTCGAAGTGCCGATCCGGTTTGTGAACCGCAAGCGCGGGGCCTCCAGCTTCTCGTTGAAAGAAATCAAAGAATCATTTTTATCTGTACTCAAAATAAAATTCAGCGTTTTGGAAATCGTTGCTTTGGGTTTGTTGGCTTTAAGTTTTTTCATCGGGCTGACCCATGGTTTTCCGCTCACGCGCGTCATCGGCGACGAGGCGCCCAATGTCGGCGGCGTCCTGCGGGCGCTGGAGGCCAAAACATTGCTGCCGGCCGTGGGCGACGTGCCGTATGCAACGGTCACGTATCTTTTGAGCTATTTCTTCATTGTCGTTTATCTTCTCCTGGCTTTCCCTTTGTTTGGTTTCAATATGGCGGCTTTAAAGCTGCATTTTCTCGAAAACCCGCATGAACTTTATTTTGTCGTGCGGCTAGGAAGTGCGCTACTGGCCATTGCCACGATCGTCTTGCTCGAAAGGATGGCGAGGAAGAGCGGTGCGGCGCGCGGCGAGCGGTTAAGCATCATCCTGCTCGTGATGACCAACCTGCTTATCGCCTCGCATTTCCGCACCACCAAGGTCTGGGTGCTCTCCACTTTTTTGGTGCTGCTTTCCATTTATTATTTGTATCGCGCGCAAAAGGCGTCGGCGCCGCAAAGCAGAAGAGCGGCAATCGTTCGGGCGATTTTTTTTGCCTGTCTCTCCCTGGCCAACTTTCCTCTTAACCTTTATAGTGTGGCGGCGGTTTTGCTGTTGGTGTTTGTGTTTTTCCGCAAAGAAGAGGGCTTTTATCAAACCGTTTTTTGGGGATTGTTTTGGGGCGGTTTGGCCATCGGGGCGGTGTCGGCCCTGAATTGGCAAAACATTTTGGATCAGGCGCAAACCATGCTCGTTGAGGCCGGCGCCGGCTCGCAGTTTTCGCTCGTGCCTAAAATCCTGCTCAATAATTTGCAGCGCATTCTGTTGCTCTTTCCGCTGCTGCTCATTCCGGTGTTGTTTGTCCGGCGGATCCGCGACCAAAAACTGTTCACAATCGCGCTGGTCTGTCTGTTTCTGTATTTGGGCGCGATCAGCTTCACCGCGACCTGGATAAGCGGCACAGCCATTTTCTTGCGCTACCTCATTCCTTTTGGTTTATTTCTGGGTTTGCTGCTTATGAGCCTGGAGTTTCGTCCCAGGTTTGTTTTGCCAGTGCTGGCGGGATTGTCAGTGGTGTATTATCTGTTTTTGGTAGTTTATTTAAGTCGGCCCACAACTTACAATCTCGTCAATGATTGGACGTATAAAAATTTAAATTCCGAACAAACGGTCATCATCAGCGACGCGCAATGGCTCGAGCTGCCGCTGAACAAAAAGTCGGCGCAGTATTTGCAGAACCGCTATTGCGGTACGCTTTGTCGCGAGACTATTCGCGGTGATCTCAAAGCCGAGTTCAAGCCGCTGGTTTTTGATGCGCGGCGGAGCGAAATGGAGGTTTATAAAAATTTGCTGAAAAATCCGGCGGGAATGGAATTTTATCTTTATACCGACACAGAGCGGCCGGAATTTTCCGACCGCCTGGTCGTGGCCGTGGGCCAGCTTTCTACCAAGGAGTATTTCGGCGTGGACCACCGCCTCGGGACATATTTCGATCCGCGCTATTTTACCGCCAAAAACTTCGGCGAGCGGATCTACGTCTATCGTTTTCAATGATTACCGGCCTTTGCCGCCGAGCATAATATTGACGGTCTTCAAAATAATCCCGAAATCGAGTGGCAGGGACCGGTTTTTGATGTAGAAAAGATCATATTGCAGTTTTTTCAGGGCGTCTTTGGGCGAGTCGCCATATTGAAAGTTGATCTGCGCCCAACCCGTAAGGCCTGGTTTGATCAAGTGCCGCTCATTGTAAAAGGGGATGATTTTTTGGAGCTCGCGGACAAATTCGGGCCGTTCCGGGCGCGGGCCAACGAGCGACATCTCGCCTTTCAAAACATTTAGAAGCTGCGGGATCTCGTCAATGCGCGTCAGTCGCATAAAGTGACCAAAGCGCGTCACGCGCGGGTCTCCTGGCTTCGCCCACTGCGGTTCGCCCTCTTTTTCCGCGCCAACGACCATGCTGCGAAATTTAATCGCGCGAAACGGCCGGCCGAGCTCGCCAATGCGGGTTTGGGAAAAAAGAATCGGGCCCGGACTGTCCAGGCGGATGAGCAGCGTGATGAGCGGGATGAAGGGCAAAGAAATGGCCAGGCCAAGCGTGGCAATGACTATGTCCAGGACGCGCTTCGTCGTCTGGTAGACGCTTTTTTCACTCTCCGCAAGATTTTCCAGAAACCAGATATGGCCGATGTTGGTGATTGGGATTTTGCCGGTGAGGCGCTCGTAGAAAGATGGCAGGTCGCGGATCTCCAGACGCAGCGAAAGACTCTCAAAAAGCTGGGCGACAAGATTCGAGTCAGTCCGCGGATCGAGCACGGTCAGCACGGTGCTGATATTTTTTTCCCGGATAAGTTTTTTGAAATTGGGAATGTCCGCGTAAACCGCGACCCCGGGAAATTCCTGGCCGCCTTTGTAGCTCCCGTGGACAATGGCCGCCACGCGGTAGCCGAGCTGGGGTTTGCGGATGATTTCCGCGATGAGCTCGTGCGCCTCGTCATTCATGCCGATGACGAGTACGCTGCGGGTTAAGCGGTCGCGAACGATAAAGCCATTGTACCAGTAGCGCCACAGGGAATAAAAAACCGTGAAGACGGCGAGGTAGATGAAAAAGACAAGCTGCGGCTTGATGTTGAAAAGCTTGTCCGTCAGAAAATAGAAATAAGCCGCGGCCAGCCCGTAGCTAACGAGAATCGTGCCGAGGATTTTGTTGTAAAAGGCGAAATCGTTTTTGCTGATGGCAATATCGTAAAGCCCATTGATATAGAAAACGACCAGCCAGAGCAGGAAGAGCAGGGAAAAAGGCAGAAGGTGAAGGCCCCATTCTTTGTCGTTGGGTAAGGACTGGAAACGGAGCAACAGCGTAGCATAGAGCGCGGCATACATCGCCAAAATATCCCCGCCCACGAGCAAAATTTTTTTAAAACGGCTTAAGAGCATCGCTTTCGCTTGATAAAGCCCAGTATAGCAGCTAAAATTGATTTATGCCAGTCATCTACCGTCTTTTGAAGTGGAACCTGTACGCGTTGCTCATCCTGCCGCTTCTGGTGTGGGGCATTTTTTTATTTCCCTTTATCACTACAAAAGTTCTCTATTTCCGTCTCCTCGTGGAAGCGGCCTTGGTGTTGTACCTTCCGCTTGCCATCCGTTACCGGGAGCTACGCCCAAAATTCGATCTAATCACCAAAATGGTCTTTGCGTATTTTGCCGTTCTCATCGTGAGCGCGCTTTTTGGCGTGGACGTTTACCGGAGCTTTTGGGGCACGATTGAGCGCGGCGAGGGGCTCATCACCATTGCGCATTATGTCGCCTATTTTGTGATCCTCACCGCGGTTTTTCGAACCAAAGAAGACTGGCATCGTTATTTACGCGCGGCCGTCATCTCGACGCTGCTCGTGGCGCTCTACGCCTTCGCGCAAATTTTGAATCTGTCCTTCGTAATGAACGCAGCCGGTGTCCGGATTTCCGGCACGGTTGGCAATGCCTTGTTTTTCGCTGCCCTGATGATGTTCGGCATGTTTCTCTCCCTGTACCTGGTCGGCGCGAGCCGGACCGGGGAACGTTTTTTTCTTTACGGAGTTTTCGCCTTTGAGTTCTTCCTGCTGTACAAGTCGGCTTCGCGCGGCGCGATTTTGGCGACTGCCCTGGCCATATTTTTTTATTTGGTCCTTAAATTTTTTAGAAGTGGCGGCTGGCGCCTCAAAATTGCGACTGGCGCTCTCGCCCTGCTTCTTCTGCTCGGCGCGGGGCTGGTTTATTTTAGCCGCGAGCGCGCGTGGGTGAAGCAAAACAGCACGCTGCTTCGCTTTGCGTCCATTTCGACGCGCGATGTGACGACCCAGTCGCGGCTTGACACTTGGCAGGCCTCCTGGAAAGGTTGGCAGGAGCGTTTTTTCCTCGGCTATGGTTATGAAAATTACAACATTGCCTTTAACAAATATTTTCCGGCGCGAATTTTCAAAAAGCCCGGCAGCCAGATCTGGTTCGACCGCGCGCATAATACCGTCTTTGACGTTGCCGTGGCGTCCGGGATTTTCGGCCTCGTCGCTTATCTTGGCATTTTTGCCGCGGCCAGCATTGTGCTTATCCGCCAACGCGGCCGAAGTCTAATTCTCCTCTTTGGCCTGGCCGCCTATTTTGTGCAGAACCTGTTTGTGTTCGACACGCACGCCACGCACCTGATGTTCTACCTCGTTCTCGCCCACATTGTGTTTCTCGGTCGCGTCGAGCAGGGTACGTCCGCGTTTGCGCGACGGCGGGTGTGGTGGCTCGCCGTACCAGTCGCGTTATTTTTTTTAGTCTTTGCGTATTTTGTCAACGTCCAGCCACTTTTGGCGAACTACAATGCCGTTGCCGCGCTGAAAGGTCTGCGGGGCGGGGATGCAAACGCCGGTTTGGATTATTTTCGGCGCGCCTTGTCTTACGGCACTTATATGGATGCGGAGATCCGCCAGCATTTTGCTGACGCAGTGCTGCAGACCCAGGCCAAGACGTTGTATGGGTTGATCGCCATGGAAATGCGGAAAAACGTCCTCGCCGCCCCGCGGGATGTCAAAAACTACCTCTATCTTATGAACATTCTCAATCGACTGCCGAACGAAGCGAGCAGCTATCAGGAAATCCTGTCCTTGGCCGAGCGGGCCATCCGGCTTTCCCCAACCCGGCCGCAAATCTATTCCGAGCTTGGCCAGGCCATGTTTTTCCGAAAGGAGTTCAGCGCGGGACTAGAAAATTTCCGCAAGGCCATCGAACTTTCTCCGGAGCCGTATATTTCGCATTTTAACTATCTGCTGGCTGGTATCATGGCGGGCGAAGCAAAAATTATCGCTGAGGAAACGGCGATTATCGAAAGGCAGTATAAGCATAAATTTACCGGCGAGGAGTACGCGCAGATTGCGCGCGCCTATCAGACCGCTGGTGACAGGGATGCGGCTTTGGCAAATTATCGCACCGCCATTGCAATTGAGCCGACGCGGGTGGAATTCCGCATCAATCTGGTTTCTTTCTTTGGCGAACAGTGCGACCTTACGGCGGTCCGGGACGAAATCAATGAAATCATCCGTTTAAATCGCGCCTACCAAAACGACGCGGTTGCCTATTTGAGCCAGGTGGAAAAAAACTGCAAGAAATGATACAATAAACACAAATTCGAAGCACGAAATCCTAAATCCGAAACAAATTTAAATGTTCAAAATTCAAAATTCTAAACGTTTCGAATTTCGAAATTCGAATTTCGGATTTTAACGCTTATGGCACTCGCATCCACTGATTTAAAAAAAATTCTCGTCGGTCAGAGTGTCTTGAGCGAAGGCGATTTTGACAAACTCGAACGGGAAGCGCGCGACAAGAAACAAAGTCTGGCGAATTACCTGGTCTTCCGCAAGATTATTCCCGAGGAGCGTTTGGCGAAAATGGTCAGCGATTTTCTGTCCGTACCCATCGTTGATCTTTCCTCTCTCAAAATCCCGCAGGAAGTTTTGAAGATCATTCCCGAGCCGATCGCGCGGCGCCATCAGGTCGTCGCCTTCAACAAGAAGGGCAACGAGCTGGATCTCGCCATGACTGACCCCGAGGATTTGCAGACGCGCGAGTTTGTCAAAAAGAAAACCGGCTTTGTAATCGTGCCTTTTCTTGCGACCAAGACCGGCATGGATAACGCCCTAGCGCAATACCACTCGAGTTTAAAAGCCGAATTCGAAAAGATTCTGGAGGACAAAAAACAAGAGCAGCCAAAAAGCTCCACGGAGCCCGGAGCCGAGCTCAAAAAAATGGCGGAAGAGATTCCGGTCGTGCGGGTTGTGGATACGCTGCTTGAGTACGCAATTTTTGAAAACGCTTCGGACATCCACATCGAGCCGCAGGAGAAAGAGGTAACGGTGCGCTACCGCATTGATGGCATTCTTCATGACGTGATGACGCTGCCCAAAGTGATCCAGCCCGCGCTGGTCGCCCGGCTCAAAGTGCTTTCCAGCCTCAAGATTGACGAGCATCGCCTTCCCCAGGACGGCCGATTCAAATTGCAGACCGAACAGTACAACATTTCCTTCCGCGTTTCGACCATTCCAGTTTTTGACGGGGAAAAAGTCGTGCTGCGGCTCCTTGACGAGGGCGCGCGGGCCCTTACCTTTGAGGAGCTCGGGTTTGCCCGGTCAGCGCTCGATATTATCAAACGCAACCTCACGCGCTCGCACGGCATGACGCTCATCACCGGCCCGACCGGCTCGGGAAAATCCACCACGCTTTATACCATTCTCACGAAGCTCAATGTGAAGGGCGTCAACATCAGCACGATTGAGGATCCGATCGAATACCGCATTCCCGGCGTGAATCAGATGCAGGTCAACCCAAAAATCGGACTGACGTTTGCCGTGGGTCTGCGCGCGCTCCTGCGCCAGGACCCGAACATCATCATGATCGGCGAAATCCGCGACCTCGAAACCAGTGAGGAGGCCATCCACGCCGCGATGACCGGCCACATCGTGCTCTCCACGCTGCACACGAACAACGCGGCCGGCGCGATTCCGCGCCTCCTCGACATGGGCGTCGAGCCATACCTTATTGCCTCTACAGTGAATACCGTCGTCGGGCAGCGCCTGGTCCGCAAGGTTTGCCAGGATTGCAAAGTGGCGAAAAACCTTGACGGCGAGACGTTCGCCAGTCTCAAGCGCGACTTTGATCTGGACAATCTGATTGCCATCATGAAAAAGGAAGGCGTGCTCGAGCCGGCCGTTGCCTCCCTGGAACAAGTTGAGTTTTACGAAGGGCAGGGTTGTGAAAAATGCGGCCGGTCCGGCTTCCGTGGCCGGATGGGGATCTATGAGGTGCTCGATATTACCGAGGCCGTTGCGAGATTAATCCTGGAACGCGGTACGACCAGCCAGATTGAGAATACGGCCGTGAAGAGTGGCATGGTCCTCATGTGGCAGGACGGCTTTCTCAAAGCCCATTTGGGTTTTACCACAATCGCCGAGGTTCTCCGGGTTTCCAAAGAGTAATTGGATTTATTATGCCAGAGTTTAATTATACTGCGCGAAATAAAAACGGCGAAATCGTCAGCGAAACCATGACCGCCAGCTCTCGTGAGGCCTTGGCTGCGAGTTTGCGCGCGCGCGGGCTTCTGCCGACCGCGATTCGGGAAAAGCGACGGCCGTTTTGGAATTTCAAAAACCTCGGTACCACGATCCACCACGTGTCGCTGCTCGAGAAGCTCACATTTATAAAAAATCTTTCGGTAACCATCCGGGCCGGACTGCCGGTTTCCCGCGCGCTCAAAGTTCTCGCCAGGCAAATGGACAATGCGTATTTTCAGCAGGTGATTTCCGAGATCGCGCAGTCCGTGGAGAGCGGCAAGACACTTTCGGAAAGCATGGCGCGCTACGATCGGATCTTCTCGCCGATCACGGTAAGCATGGTGCGGGTCGGCGAGTCAAGCGGGGAATTGGACAACATTCTTGAATATCTGGGTGCCCAGATCGCGCGCGATTATAACCTCATCCGCCGGACGCGTGGCGCCATGATCTATCCGGCCGTGGTGCTGGTGGCTTTGGCCGGCATCGGGTACCTCATGTTCACTTTTGTCCTGCCGCGGCTTACGGAATCATTTAAGGAGTTCAATACCGAACTGCCGGCCCTGACGCGCGCCATTATCCGGACGGTGGATATTTTTTCCCATTATTCGGCCTTTATACTCTTTGGTTTCATCGCGCTCATCATCGGCTTTGTCATCTGGCACCGGACGCCCTCCGGCCGTCGCGTGGTGCACAAGCTTTTCCTCACCGCACCGATCGTCAAAGGCATCGTGAAAAAACTGAACCTGGCGCGGTTCACGATTATCTTCGGCGGGCTCCTCAAAAGCGGGATGCCGATCGTGGAGGCCCTCAAAATCACCAGCGAAACCATGACCAATGTTTATTACCAGGACGCGATTGCGGACGCTTCGGAGAAAGTCCGCATCGGCGTGGACCTGGTCGCGGCCATTGACAAATACCCGCACCTGTTCACCCCGATGGTGAGCCAGATGATTGCTGTGGGTGAGGAGTCCGGAACCATGGAAAAAGTCCTGGCCGAAGTCGCGGCCTTTTATGAAACCGAGGTGGACGAGACGGTGAGCAATCTTTCGTCGATCATCGAGCCGGTGCTGATCATGGTTATTGGCGCGGTCGTCGGCGTGCTGGCAATCGGCCTGATCCTGCCGATTTATAATTTAAGCCAAAGCTTTTAGTACTACGAAATACGAAATGGTACGAAAGTACGAAAAAAATTCAGGGTTTTCACTCATCGAGGTGATTATAGCGTTGTTTGTGATTTCGGCCGCGCTTTTGCTTTATGCCGGATCATATGCCACAGTGCGTCTCACGCGGGCCACACGCGACGAGACGCAGGCTTATCGGATCGCGGCGCGGCAGCTCGAACTGCTGCGCTCCACAGCGTTTAGCGCCCTGCCGGCCTCGGGGCAGATCTTTGATACCAATTTGGCAGCTCTACCTTCCGGCAGCGGCAGCTACACGGTCGCGGATTATCCCGATACAAGCAGCCGTCTGAAGGTCGCCTCGAGCACAGTGAGCTGGACTCGCGATGGGACCGGGCGGTCAGTGAATCTGCAAACGTTGATTGGCGAGACCGGTTTCAATCCACCATGAGAAACGCCGCGTTTACGATCGTCGAAATCGTAGTTGTAATTGGCCTATTTGCTTTGCTGATGCTGTTCGCGAGCGGAATTTTTTTGAGCCACAACAGTCTTTATTACGCGCAGCGAGCCGAAATCAATGCTGTTGGTACGGCTCGCTCGGCTTTGGATGACATCACGGACGAAATCCGCGAAGCTGCCGCGGTCGCAGCCTCCACCGATTACCAGGGCGCTACTTACACCACCGACGCCGATACGCTCGTGCTCTCCTTGCCGGCCGTTGATGCCGCGAATGTGGTGCTCGGCAATGTCTACGACTATGTGGTCTACTATATTGACGCGGCGAACCCAAAGCAATTGCGCAAAATCGCGGCTCCAAACGCTGCCTCGTTTCGCCGCGCCGAGGATCGGAAACTGCTCTCCGAGCACCTGTTCGCCTTGAGTTTCACCTACAATGATCCTGACCCAACCAATGCCAGCCGAATTATCATTAATCTGACCGCGGAAGATACCGCGCGTCTCGCGAGCCGAAAAATCACCCTCGTTGAAGACGTGTATCTTCGCAACCGCGACTAATATGCGCGCCCAAAACGGACAAATTCTCATCATCGCTCTCATCTTTATGGTAATTATTCTGGTGCTCTCCGGCATCCTGGTAAGCTTGACCGTTCTGCACACGGCCGGCGAGCGTCAGGGCAAAGCCCGTGAGCAGGCGATGAATCTGGCCGAAGCCGGGGTGGAGCGGGCGCTTTATCAGCTCAACTATGGCGCGGGCTCTGGTTATGTCGGAGAAACTGATTTCAGCTTCGGCGGCGGAGTGACAGACATCGCGGTCGTGGCGATCTCCGCAAGTTTGAAACGAGTGACTGCCACTGCCTATGTGCCGGACAAAGGTGTCCCTCGCGCGAAGCGGAGCGTTCAGGCGGATCTGGACACCGGCGGGCCGATCATCGTTTTTAGTTTTGCGGTGCAGGTTGGCGAGGGGGGACTCGAGATGGCCAAAGACGCGCAGGTCGTCGGCAATATTTATTCCAATGGCCCGATTAAAGGCACCGAGGACGGCGCGCGCGCCACCGGCGACGCTATTTCCGCCGGCACCGTGGGCAGGATCGAAAAGCTGCAGGTGGACGGCACGGCGACCGCGCACACAATTAAAAATTCCGAGATTGGCGGGAGCGCATACGGTTATGTCTTGGATGACACGACGGTCGGCGGGAGTGTTTTGGCCTATTCGCTCAAGAACTGCACGATTGGCGGCAATGCCGATTATACGACCAAAACCAACTGCACTATCGGCGGGGCGCAGACTACGCCGTACGCCGGCTATCCCGACCAGCCCGCGCAGGATTTTCCCATCACCGACCAACAGATCACGGACTGGAAAAATGCCGCCGAGGCCGGGGGCGTCATTTCTGGAAATTACACTTTGAATAACGGCCAGAGCGCTTCGCTCGGTCCAAAGAAGATCACCGGTGATTTGAAGATGAAAGAAAATTCCACCTTGACCCTCACGGGTCCGATTTGGGTTGAGGGAAAAATTGATATTGACAAAGATGGAACGATAGCATTGGATACGGCCTATGGCTCATCGAGTGAAGTTTTAATCACTGATGAACAGGCCGATCTCTCCAAAGAAGTTAATTTCCAGCGCGCGGGTGCTGACAGCTACGTTCTGCTGATTAGCCTCTCGGTTGCAGGTGATGCCATCAAGATCGCGAAAAATTCCGATGCACTTGTGGCCTATGCTCCAAACGGCACAGTGACTATCCAGAAGTCCGTAACTTTGCGGGAAGTGACTGCGAATAAACTGAAATTGGAAAAAGACGCTCAAGTGATTTATGAGTCAGGACTTGCGAGTGTGGAATTTACCTCTGGTCCTTCTGGCGGCTGGCGATTAAAGCGCGGCACCAGGGTTGAAAAAAAATGAGATTTGTGCTATAATAATAAGTGTGTTGGAAGTCCAGCATAGAAACAAAAATTAAGAGGCTCCGCCTCTTCGGCGGATGGGCCGAGGAGGCCCAAAAAACCAAAATAAAATCTACAATGTTTGGCCTGAAAAAAAGGCGGCGCGAGCCGATTGGTTTGGATATCAGCGACGTCTCCCTGAAACTCGCGATGCTTTCTGGTACCCGAGGAAATATCGCGCTCTCGGCTTACGCGCAAGCAAAAATCGGCCCAGATATTCTCGCCCAGGACAATATCAAAAATCCGGGGGAGCTTTCGGGGTTGATCAAGGCGGCCCTGCTCCGGCCGCAATTTGGCCAGATCAATTCCCGACAGGTGATTGCCTCTATCCCGGAGACAAAATCTTTTGTGCGCGTTATCCAGGTGCCGGTGATAACCGCGGAGGAGGCGGCCGAGGCGGTTCCCTTTGAAGCCGAAGCCTACATCCCAATGCCGATCAGCCAGGTTTATTTGGATTGGGTAATCTTGTCGTCGCTCGAGCCGGGCACGCCCGGCGGCCCTGAGGCAGGGAAGATGACGGTGTTGATTACGGCCTCACCCAGGGATTATGTGGATACTTATGTGGCGGTATTGAAGGGGGCCGGGCTCGAGCCGGTTGCGCTCGAGGTCGAATCACAAGCGACGGCGCGCGCACTCGTGCCGCTTCAAGAGTTTAGCGAAGCCGTGCTCATCGCCGACCTGGGCGGCACACGAACGAGTCTGACGATTGTTGATCGCGGAGTGCTGCAGTTTACTTCGTCAGTGCCGGTCGGAGGCAATTCGCTAACCGAGAGTATTGGCCGCGCGCTCTCGCTGGATGCGGATAAAGCCGAAGAACTGAAACGTAAAGTGGGCCTTGATGAGGCACAGGATCAGCGCGGCGCGGAAGTGAAAAATGCGCTCTTGCCTCTCTTGAATAATTTGGTTGAGGAAATAAAAAACACCATGCGGTTTTATGAGGAGCATACCGGGCCGCAGGCCAAAATTTCACGTCTCCTGCTCGCCGGCGGCGCGAGCAAACTCCGGAACTTGTCCGAATTTTTGTCGGCGAGCCTTTCCGGCCTTAAAGTGGAACTGGGCAACCCCTGGCTCAATCTTGTCCGTGGTCAGGGAACTTCCGCCGCAGCGAGTCAGGACTCATTAAATTTTGCCACGGCCATTGGCCTGGCCTTGCGGGGGTTTGAAGAATGAATGATTAAAAAATACATAAATTTACTGCCGCCTGAGGAGCTGAAGTTTAAGGCGCAAAGAGAATTCGCGCGGCAGCTTTGGTTGTTCGGCGTGGTGTTTCTGGCGAGTTTGGTTGCGTTAGCGGCCGTATTGTTTGGTGCGGAAGTTTATTTGCAAAGGCAGCTCCGCATGAAAAGCGAAGCTATTGCGGTGCGTTCGGCAGAACTCACAAGTCTCGAAGAATCGCAGCTTCAAGACGAGCTTGGGACCATCAACCGCAATTTGGAGAATTTTCAGATCCTGCAGAGAGAGCAGATGAAGTGGTCCGGGGCCTTCGAGGAGTTGGCGCAACTCTTGCCGCGCGGCTTGACGCTCGACAGTCTGATTTTTACCCGTGAGGAGAAAAAGATTGAAATCGCCGGCCGTGCGGCGACCCGTGAAGAGGTGCTGGCCCTCCGCGAAAATCTGCTTGCCTCGCAGCACTTCAAGGGCGTAAATTTTCCGCTGCAAAATCTGGAACGCGCTCGCGACGTACCTTGGCGATATCGGTTTTACCTCAAATGATATGCAGAAAGTTTTAGCCGCAAAAAACCCTGGCATTTTTTTGACCTTGAGTGTGATGCTGCTTCTTGCTGGCGCGCTCCTTGTCTTTGTGATCTCGCCTTACTTGCGAAAAATCGGCGCGAGCCAAGCCGCCATCCGCTCGGCCGTGGCCGAGCTTTCTGCGCTCGAGCAGAAGATTGCAGGTTATAAAACCGCCATCGCGGAATTGGCGAAAATCGAGACCAACAAAGAAGAGATTGTCGGCCTTTTTCCGAAACGCGAGAATATGGTCTCGCTCGTTTCCGGAATCGAGAGCGCGGTCGCCCGGGCGGGCGCGTTCTCGGAGCTAAAGATTATTGATAAAAAAGAGGATCCGCTCGCCGCGGATGTTGACCGGGCAGCCAGGCCCGTTGCCTCGAGCCTAAAAGGCGTGGAGGAAGTGCCCTATAAGCTTACGCTTTCAGGGAATTATCGGAGTTTTACGGATTTTTTGCTGTATTTCGAACACCAGCCCTTTATTTCAGAACTCAAAAAGATCGGCATCACCGCGATCACGGTTCAGGATGAGACGAGCAAGGTGCTTCGGAATACGGGGCTGGCAACCGGCATTTTTGAAGGCGTATTTTTTATCGCGCGCGCGCCATGAAAAAACTGCAGCTGCCAAAACTCAAAATCAGGATCAAGCCGGGCTGGATTCTCCTTGCCGTCTTGTTAGTGGCCTTGGCGCTTGAAGCCGCCGCGCTCTATAAATATCTCTATCTGAATCCGCGCCAGGCGCCCGCGCCGGTGATGACGCAGCAAGAAGCGGAAAGCCCGCGCGTCAATCTACCGGTGTATCAAAACGCGGTGCAGTGGCTCGACGAGAACGCAAAATTTACTGTCCCGAATTATCAGCTGGAAAAAGAAACCACGGGCCGCGACAACCCGTTTACGGAATATTAAATAAATATTTGCGCTTGAAATTGGAGGATTTTTTTCGTATACTTACGAGGTCCTTGTGTAGTCGGGCGCCCGTAGCTCAGCGGATTAGAGCATCTGTCTTCGGAACAGAGGGTCGGGGGTTCGAATCCCTCCGGGCGCGCCAAAGCAACTTTGTTGCTTTGGCGCAATCCCAAAAATGGGGCCCCCCAAAAATGCTTGCATTTTTTGGGGAGAGCGGGATGCGATTGGAGATTGCAGAAATCCCGACTTGTCGGGATTGCGAAAATCGCAGATCCGCATCACGCGAGGGTCGCTGGCTCAACTGGCAGACCTGCCCGCCAATGCCTACGCCTCCATAGCTCAACTGGTAGAGCAGCTCCCTCTTAAGGAGAAGGTTGGGGGTTCGAGACCCTCTGGGGGCATAGGCGTTGGCAGGCGGGGCAGGTCCCTCTTAAGGACAAGATTGACACTTGTTTTCATTAGGCATAAACTTTGAGCATAACGTAAGGAGGGGGTATGAGATATGAAGAAGCGGTGAGCAAAGGTTTCGATCTCGCAGGGTGGTTGGTCGCAGTTTTGGTCTTGGCGGCTCTTATGGCTTGGCTGTCGACATTCTTTTTTTGAGGAGGTGTTATGAATTGGGAATTCATCGGCGCGGTCGTCGTGATTTCTTTGGGAATTCTTGCTTTCATGTTCTGCATTGTGGCGAGTTTTCTCAAGCAACCGAATTGAACAGCCCCGTTTTACTGACGCTGCGGTGCCCGGGCTTATAGCAGGGCACTTTTTTATTTGCCTTGAGGGGGTTATAATAAAGCCATATGGCAGGGGAAAGCGATAAAATTTACGGGGCGCCGGAGCTCGCGAAATTCTTCGGTGTGACAGTGAAAACCATCTGGGAGTGGTGTAAAAAAGGCCGTCTTCCTGCCTTTAAAATTGGCAAGGAGTGGAAAGTAAGAGTAAGCGATTTGAATAAGACGATTAGTCAAAAGGTTAATGTTAATCGTGATGAACCAGGGAGTAGACTGTTCTAAATTTATGATCCATCTTCTTTACGGTCCTGACACTTATACTATGTCGCAAGACCTGGCCGCGTTCCGCGCGGATTTTAAAACACACGCGCCGCAAGGGGCGGTGGAGGATTTAAATGCCGCGGCCGAAAATTTTACGACTCGCTTGCGCGAAGCTTTGGAAAGTCAGGGATTGTTCGCCCGCGAAAAACTGATTATCATTCGCGATTTCGTTTCCGAAGCTGCCAGGCTTGTCGAGGAAGAAAAATTTCTGTCCCGCGCCATGGAGGCATTGCCGGAGAATTATGGACTCGTATTCGTTGAAGCGGGGGAGGTGGATGAGCGGCGGGTGTTTTTTAAAAAATTAAAAAAGATCGCCAAGGTTAAGAGTTATCCGCTTCTGGAGGGGAAGGATTTGGAAGTTTGGATCGGAGCATATTTGCACAAGCAGGGATTTAGGATTGAAAAGGCCGCTTCGATTAGATTTTTTGAACTTCTGGGTGGTAGCGCGGATCTTTGGCAGGTGACTTCGGAATTGGAGAAGCTGATGCTTTATCGGGAGGGAGGCAGGGTGGGGGGGGCAATTAGGCTTTCTGATGTTACAGCGTTGGTCCCGCCAAATGTCAGCCAAACCGTCTTCGACCTCACTAACCTCTTTGCGGAAAAGCGTCAGCCGGAAGCCCTGCGCGTTTTGGAAAATCTGCTCCGCGACGGCCCGGCGTATGAAGTTAAAAATCAAGCGATCCAGATCATTGGCGCGCTGGCTGGCCAGATCCGCTCTCTGCTCCTGCTTAAAGGGTTTGCGAATAAGGACAACGATGCCGTTGCGGCAGAGCTTGGCTGGAAATCAGGCCGTGTCTGGATCAACCGCAAACTTGCTGCCAGGTTTTCGGAGACACGCCTTTCGCAGATGTTGCGCGATCTGCGCGCGATTGATCTGCGGCTCAAAACCAGCGAAGAACCGCCGAAGCTTTTACTCGCGTTGTTCCTGCAAAAAGCCGCGCATTAGACAAACACGCGTTTTTTTGCTATAATGATATTGAATGTGAAGTTATGGGCCATCAAATATTTTGATATTTGATGGCTAGAAACCAAAATAAAAATCAATAAAAAATGGATATTGCTTCAGAGCAGCTGATGCCGCTGGCGCAGGCCGCGCGGTATGCGGGCGTAACCGCGGAACATTTGAATTTGCTCGCGCGCCGCGGCAAACTTCTGGCCAGAAAGATCGGCCGGAACTGGTTTACCACGCGTCAGTGGCTGGACGCGTATTTTCGCAATGAAACAACTGGCACGGCCGAACAGAATCCCGATATTCAGCTTGAGCTTCGTCGTATCGAAAAGGAGGAAAAACTGGAGCTGGCCAAAATTCAGGCGCAGCTTGAGTTTCGCCGCATTGAGGTGCAGGAAAAGCTGGAGCGCATGCGCGCGCCTGCTGCTCCTTCCGCGCCGCTGCCGATCAATATTGAGATTCGTTCGCGCGAGCGCGAAGCCGATCCGGTGATGACCCGGGCCGCCGGCTTTGCCGCCGAGCTTTTCAAAGAAGAGCTTGACAAAATCGCGCGGCAGGCCGAGGCGCAGATCGCCGAGCTGCAGAACGAGAAGCAGCTCATGGCCGAGTTTTTTACGCGCGAGCTGGATGAAATCCGGACGCATCTCGTGGCCGAACAGGAGCAGAAGCAGATGCTCATCAGCGAGTTGCAGGCCGCGGCGCAGAGCGCGCAACGAAACCGCGTCGTCACGGAACTGGAGACGCTCAAGGAAAGTTTTGCGAAGAATTTGACTTTACTCGCAGCGAATTTTGAAGAAGCGCCAGTTGCAGTTCTGCCGGAGCTTGTCAGCATTGAGCCAGATCAATCCGAGTGGCAACATGAACCCCTTCACCGGGAGGGCGTTTATTATCTGGCCAAAAATATGCCGCTGGCGCGCCGCAGAATGGCGAAAAAAATTGGCGCGTCGGCTTTCGCGGCGGGTATTCTCGGCTTTATGGGAATGTGGGCGGCGCCGCATCTCTCTTCATTGGGAACTGAACAGTTGTTCGCGGCCGAGGTCGGCGAGCGGATGGGGGCGGCGATGATCATCAGCACTCGCGATCTTTACGAAAAATTTGCGCCAAGCTTTGCCTATCACTTTACGGACTTTTCATTCGCGGCCGAGCCGTTTCGTGAATTTTACGAACCGGCCGTGGAACGGGGACTGGCGCTCTACGAAAAAACCGTGAGCACGCCGGTTGATCTGTCGCCATTTACGGATGAGTTTCGAGAAGTTTTAGCTTCATTTACGCAAACCACAGACCGCCTTGGCGAGGTAGCCGGCGCCACGACATTCCGGCCGATTCCCTGGCAGGGCGGGGCGAGCACCGCGGCCCCGCCAGAGTAGGGTATAATCAGTTTATGCGTTATTGGGATATCTCAATGTCGCTTGAGAGCGGCATGGTGACTTGGGCGGGACAAGAAAAGTTTAAGCGCAAAGAAATAGTGGCCGGCGAGGCAATCGTCTCGCTACTTTCTATGACCACGCATACCGGCACGCACGTGGACGCGCCGAAGCATTTTCTCGGCAGAAAAGCCGGCAGCGTGGATAAATTGGACTTAAGCAAGTTGATCGGGCCGTGTGAGGTGATTGAATTACCCCCCCACCTTTCCTCCCCCTCGAGGGGGGAGGGATGGGAGGGGATATTCCGTCGACTGAACAAAGGGGATAGGGTTCTTTTCAAGACTTCAAATTCCCGCCGCCGCCTTTTGGAAAAGAAAAACTTCGTGACTGATTATGTTTCGCTAAATCTTGAACAGGCGAAATTATTGGCTGCAAAAAAGATCGCGCTTGTTGGCGTGGACTACCTTGGCGTGGAAGCAAAAGGCAGCCAGGGGCGGGGGCACCCGGTGCACAAAACCCTGCTCAAAGCCGGTATCGTCGTGGTGGAGGGATTAAATCTCTCAAAAATAAAGCCAGGTCATTACAACCTGGCTGTGTTGCCTTTGAAAATTGTGAATGGCGACGGCGCCCCGGCGCGGGCTATTCTTTATAAGTAACGTCGTGACCACCAAATTGCTTCCTTAATAATGCTACGATCTTGTTGGAAAATTTTTCCTGGTTTTTGGGGTCGGCCGATTCCTGACGGACCTTAAACGAATCTTCTATGACTCGGGCGTCTATCCCGAGTTTTTTTGCTTCTTTGATAGTCCACTCGCCCTCGCCTGTTGAATGGATTTCGCCGATGACTTTGTTCAAATTTTCCGTATCCAAAGCGTTCTTGGCGAGATCAATAAGCCATGATGAGACGACTGATCCTTTGCGCCAGATTTGAGCAATTTGCGAGAGATGAAGCTGGAAGGGTGAGGCCTTGAGCACTGCGAATCCCTCGGCAATGGCTTCCATCATTCCGTACTCAATGCCGTTGTGCACCATTTTTACGAAATGCCCGGCGCCAGAAGGGCCGACGAGGCCATAATGCGACCCCTCCCGGCCTTCGGCCACCCTCCCCTCGCCAGGAGAGGGAGTAGCGGAAGGGGCAGCCAATGCTTTGAACACTGGTTCAACCCGGGGCCAGACTTTTTTGGGACCGCCGACCATGAGCGAGAAGCCGTTTTTCTCACCATGCACGCCCCCAGAAGTTCCGGCGTCAAAAAAGTGAATACCTTTTTCGGCGAGCTTTTTCGCGCGCTCCTGTGAGTCGCGGTAAAAAGAATTGCCGCCGTCAATAATGATGTCTCCAGCCGATAATTTTTTGGAGACAGTCCTAATGAACTCATCTACGAGTTCACCAGAGGGCAGCATCAGCCAGATGATCTTGGGGAGAGGGAGGGCTGCGATTAAACTTTCAACAGTTTCGTAAGTCGCACTCGCGCCCCCTCTTCTTTTATTCCTCTCCACCGAGTTCGGGGGAGAGGAGGGAGGTGAGGGGGGTGTCTCCGCAGTGAAAAACTTTTGCAATTCTTCTCGCGGTTCGGCAGAACGATTCCAGGCAAGTACCCGAAATCCTTTCGAATGCAGGCGCCGCGCGATCTGCGACCCCATCCGGCCCAGACCAATTATTCCTATGGTCATATGTGCCAACTCCTTTCGTCTTTTTCAATTAATTTTTGCGCGCTGTCCGGACCCATGCCGCCCGCGTCGTAGTTGGGAAACTTTGGGCGGTTGCGCGATAGATAAGCCATCAAAACGTCGATATATTTCCAGGCAGATTCGATCTCTTCGGTCGAGGCAAACAGCCGCTGGTCGCCCTGCATGAAATCGAGGAGCAGCCGCTCGTGCGCGTCAGGGATTTCCGTGCCAAATGCCACCCGGTAGCCGAGTTCCATTTTGACCGGATGCAGGCGAATGCCAAAGCCCGGATATTTGGCCAGGATCTCAAAAAACACGCCTTCATTGGGCTGGATTTGAAAGGTCAAAACGTTTGGCATTAATTTTTCCTTGAACAAAGAGCGCGCCAAGGGCTTGAAATGAATTGAGATTTCCGTGCATTTTTTCGCCAGTTTTTTGCCGGTGCGCAGATAAAACGGCACGCCGCGCCAGCGTTCGGCATGAACGTATAGTTTTACGGCGGCAAAGGTTTCCGTTTGGGAACGGGGCGAGACATTTGCTTCTTGGCGGTAGCCGCGGTACTGGCCGACCGCTAAAGAATTTTTGAGGCTCTGCATTTTTGGCGGTTTGATCGCAGCGACCACCGCGGCCCGCGCACTTCTGATGGAGTAAGTTGAGAGATCACTCGGCCGTTCCATAGCCACGAGCGAGAGCAGCTGAAGGAGATGATTTTGGATGAAGTCGCGCAGCGCGCCGGTTTGTTCATAGAAACTGCCGCGGCTGCCCACGCCGTTTTCTTCCAGCGCGGCAATCTGGATGTGGTCAATGAATTTGTGATTCCAGATCGGTTCGAAGACGCTGTTCGCAAAGCGGGTGGCGAGTATATTCTGGACAGTTTCTTTGCCGAGATAGTGGTCAATGCGGTAGATTTGGTCTTCGGCGAAGTAGCGCGCAAGCATGGCATCGAGTTTGCGCGCCGAGCTCGCATCGGCCCCGAACGGCTTTTCCACGATCACGCGCGTGGTGCGTTCAATCGTCCCGGTTTTGTTTGTGCAGGCTATGAGCAGGCCGGAGCGGGAGAGCTCGCCCGAGATTGTTTCATAGTGGCGTGGCAGGGTTGCGAAATAAAACAGCCGCTGCGGGCAGAGATTTTGCGCGACCACTTTTTTTTCGAGGCCATGCAGAAGTGTGGCAAGTTTTTTGAAATCCGCCCCGGCCATAAAATTGCCGCGATGATAGTGAAGTTTTTCGGCAAAACTCTGCCAGATTTTTTCCGAGAAAGGTGGCCGTGCGTTTTTTTTGACGCCGGCCTTCACCATCGCCTGAAAAGCGGCGGCAGTAAACTGTTTGCGGCCAAAACCCACGGCCGCAAAATTTTCCGGCAGGATGCCGTGTCTTTCGAGATGATAAAGCGCCGGGAAAAGGCGCTCCAGGGCCAGATCGCCGGTTGCGCCAAAGATGACGAGCGTGGTCGGGCCGATATCCTGCGTTTCCATGGGTTTATTATAACATGATTTTTGGTTATAATAAGCGCACGCGGCCCCGTAGTTCAATGGATAGAATAGGGGACTTCTAATCCCTAGATGCAGGTTCGATTCCTGCCGGGGTCACCAAAGTATGTTGAAAAAACTCTTGGCAGTTTTTATTCTGGCATTCGTCCTCAACTGGATCTGGGAGATTTTGCACAGCCCGCTGTATGTTCACTATCAAAGTGGAGAAATCACGAGCTTTATTTTGTTTCGCGCGGCGCTCGGTGATGCGGCGATAATTGCCATTCTTTTACTTATTACGCAGAAATATAAGTGGTTATTCGTAATGTTGGCATTGCTCGTCGCCGTCGTGATGGAGCGCTGGGCGCTCTCAACTGGCCGCTGGGCGTATACAGCGGCAATGCCAATTATCCCGATTATCGGAGCGGGGCTTACGCCGACTATCCAATTGGCCATCACCGGTCTTCTTGCGAAAAAAATCGTCAAACTCGCCGGGCATTGACTTATTGCCCGCTACAAGGTATCATGAATTGCTTAGGTCGGGGCATCATAATCTCGAAAGGACAACATTCTCATGGACGAAACAACGACCCCCAAGACAGAACCGACAGCAGAAGCGAAAGTAGAGGCCACGCCTGCTGAAGAGAGCAAATAGTTTTGTTCCGAACTCCGACTAAAACGTCGGAGTTTTCGTTAATTTAGAAACTCATACAACAAAAAGGATGACTGCCCCTGTATTGGCATTAGTGCAGTATTATGATTCTTTGGAAATCGCGCGTAAAATGGAAAGGAAAAAAAAGATGAAAAGAAAGGATTATATTGCAAAAATGGTCGCCGATGGCTTTATCAAAATATAGTTGACCAATTAAAGTAAAAATGATACGCTTGAAGCACCTGACACAGCAGGCCGACTCTCATACACAAAGCTGTGTAGGAGATTTATTTTTTATGGTGGGTGTAGCTCAATTGGTAGAGCGCCGCTCTGTGGCAGCGGAGGCAGCGGGTTCAAAACCCGTCACCCACCCCAACCCGTCAAACGGGTTGCCTCGTTTGACGAGGCAGTCATATTAAATTGAAGGCACGTCAGATGTGTCTAAAGAGATGCAAAAACAAAGGTATTACGTTTATATACTTTACAGCTTGGCAGATAGGAAGTTTTATATCGGTTCGACTTCAGATTTGCGACAAAGATTCAAACAGCACACATCTGGGCAGGTGGTATCAACAAAAAATAGAAAAGGACTAGAAGTAATCCATTATGAGTATTTTATAAATAAAGCGGATGCTCTTGCACGAGAAAAGTTTTTGAAAAGCGGCTATGGTCATGAACAAATAAAAGCTTTTTTAAAGCGAACCCTGATAAATTTATAAATCGCCGAAAGGGGAGACAATAATATTCTAGTTTCAACATCATCCTTCACAATCTTCACAATACGATCTCACCAAGGCATACCCCAGATCGACCGGAGTGCCTGTAAGATTATTCAAAAGAAAAACACGGAAATTCGTCCGTGTGGAAAATATCCTGGAACTAGTCAACGACGCTTGGAATTATTTTCGGCACGAGATACTCGGCGGCATCTCCCCGGCCGAGAAATTATTAGAACATCATAATAAAACCAAAATATGAAAATCAACAACACATTCAAACTCATCATCGCCATCGTAGTCTCCGAGCTT
>CAZMCQ010000003.1:0-136723 GCA_964565195.1 uncultured Candidatus Saccharibacteria bacterium
CGAGATAAGCGTTCGTGACTGGAGTTCAGACGTGTGCTCTTCCGATCTGCAATAATGAACCGGCAAAAACTGTAGAAATCAAGATTGACAAAACTGCGCCAGAGATCATCACGCGATTTGATCAAGCAGCAGAGAAGTTTGTGTTTTTGGCAAGTGATAATTTGGATGCCGATCCGACCATTTTCTGCATGCCGAATACTTGCAGTTCCGAAGATGACGCTGGGAATACGGCATTACTTAAATTCAATTTAAAGAAAGATGGCAAAATTAATCACAAGATCAATCTTCTATCAATCAGCTATAATGATAATGTGGCCACATTATTGTCGAAGAACGAATTCAAAGTCGAGTATAAAGACCCGAAAGGGGTCTTGAAAGATTTCGATCAAACTATAAGCATCAAAGATCAGGAAAAAGTCAGAATAAACTACCAAAAGAAAAAAGATCAATCCATAATAACGTCCAGGCGCGAGGGCGAGAAAAAAATCACCCAAACAGTCCAGGGCATTAAACTTTTGCAATTAATCATTAAAGCGAGTAACCTTAATATAAATATTAAATGAGAAAAATTATGCATAAAAAGTTTCAAACAATTTTTAGCCTTCTTATTGTAGCACCAATTTTGTTTTTAATATTAAGGGGTTGTGTAGTTTCGGATAAATATTTTTTTTGGGGATACAATTGCTCTGAAACTTTCATTCTTACAGTAAATTACATATCTCTATTTGGTAGTCTTTTAATACTTTTCCTTAATTATAGAAGTAAAGATCAAAATAAATTTTGGTACACTTTGGCGGGACTTTTTGCAGTAGTATTAGTGGTTAATCTCTTCTTTCTTTACTCTTTCTCCAACTTCGGATTTTAGAATACTAATTCGTCGCGTGGCTCCTCGGCCTCGGCATCAATAAATTAAGAAATTTCGCAACCAGATAACAGTCCTTGACGCGGAGGCCCCGGCCGCAGTGCCCGTGTCAAGGAGAAAAAATATATTTCATATTCTATTGCTATCGCAATAAGAATTGAAATAGGGATTTAAGCAGAAATTGGATGTTTAAAAGGATATTTAGGAATAAGTCAAAAAAGGAAATTCTTGTTGATGTTGGCATTGGGTTGACCAAATCGGTTCTGATCGCACTGTTTGTTGGCGCTGTTTTGGTGGCACCGGGCGGGGTGGCCGGAACGCTCAAGGTCGCAAATGACGTTTTTGGTGAAAAGCCGCTCGGTTCGCGCGATCGAAAAAAGCTTCGGCGCACGCTTTATTATCTGAAAAGCAAAAAACTGATTCACATTCAGAGCCAATACCAGAAGGATGTATTTACCCTAACGAAACCCGGCTGGTTCGCGGCGCGTAGATTATATAACTCTTTCGTTATTGAGAAACCAAGAGAATGGGATGGTCGATGGAGAATAGTAATTTTTGATATTCCGGAGACAAAAAAAGGGAAGCGCGAATTGTTCCGCTATAAGCTTCGCGCTCTCGGCCTGGCAAATGTGCAGAAGAGCATCTGGGCACATCCCTTTGAGTGCCGCGAACAGGTGTTTTATTTGGCGCGAGAAATTTTTATATTGCCCTACGTGAGGTACATAGTCGCGGATGAGATAACCGGAGAGCAGGATCTTCGCCGGAGATTCGAGTTATAATTGCATTTCAATTTATTATGCTATCGCAATAGGAATTGAAATGAGGGAATTTACGTATTTTGCATTGTGGAAATTGTGGAAGGAGAATTTTATAGAGTTGGCGCTTGGAGGTTGACGGTTGGAGGAGTTTTTTGTATTATTTTGGAACGCGAAAGGCAGAAGGAGGAGTAATGAACTGGTCAGCGTCAATGCGAGGCGCTGACGGCAGTAGGGGTTCACCCGTTTGCGGGCGAAGCTGGGGTGATTTATTTTCCCAGCGGAGAGCGCCAGAAGAAATTGGGGTACCAAAAAACTCCAAGGGGTATCGCCTTAACGAACCGGGGGATTCGTTTTCGCTCAAATCAGCAAAAGGATGCCTTCTAAAAATCCTGATTTGAGGCGGCGCCGCTTCGACTTTTGTTTTTCGCTCCCGTGGCCTGTGTTGACCTTCCGGGCCACGGGTTTTTCTTATTTTTGGAGTAGATGTTATAATGGTTTTGCAAACCAAATCGCTATGCCGAAACCAAAAGATACCATGCATGGCCGCGTCCCGCCGCTGCACGAGGATCACGAGCACCGCGACTTTGATTACGGTGCCGAGTCCTTCGATTTTGAACGCAATCCATCCTGGCGGATTTTCCGCATCATGGCCGAGTTTGTGGACGGTTTTCACTTCATTTCCAAATTTGAAAAAAGCGTCACGTTTTTCGGCTCGGCGCGGTTTGATGAGCGCGACGAACATTACCGCGCGGCGCAGAAGCTCGCGCGGTTGCTCGCGAAAGCCGGCTACACGGTGATCACCGGCGGCGGCCCGGGCATCATGGAGGCGGCCAACAAAGGCGCGGTCGAGGGCGGGGGAGAGTCAGTGGGCCTCAACATTCAGCTGCCGTTCGCGCAGCGCATCAATCCTTACGTGAAAAAAGGCATGGCCTTCAACTATTTTTTTACGCGCAAGGTGATGCTGGCTTTTTCCGCCGAGGCGTATATTTTTTTCCCGGGCGGCTACGGCACGCTTGACGAGGCTTTTGAGATGATTACGCTGCGCCAAACGCACAAAATCAACCCGCGCGTGCCGATTGTCCTGATTGGCCGGGACTATTGGGAACCGCTTGCCGAATGGCTGCGCGAAAATGCCTTGGAAAAGCACGGCACCATTGATGAGGAAGAAATGAAACTCTTCGCGGTCGTGGACACGCCCGAGGAAGCGCTCGCCATCATAAAAAGCGCAAAATTAGCGAAGTAACAGAGTCGCGAGGCCGAGGAAGCTGAAAAACCCCGCGGCATCCGTCATCGCCGTCACAAACACGCTCGAGGCGAGCGCCGGGTCTTTCTTCAGTGCGCGCATCGTCAAGGGGATGGCGATTCCGGCCAGCGCGGCGATGAAAAAATTAAAGGTCATGGCCATGGCAATGACCAGGGAGAGAGTCGGGTTGGCATTGATCAGGTAGGCAACCCCTCCGACCAGAACGCCCATGGCCAGGCCGTTGGTGATGCCTGTGAAAATTTCTTTGACGATAATTTTCCAGGTATTGAGGGAATGCATTTCGTCCAGGGCAATGGCCCGCACGGTCACGCCGAGGGTCTGGGTGGCGGAATTTCCCCCCATGCCGGCGATGATGGGCATGTAGGCGGCGAGGATGACGAATTTGTCAAGCACCGGGGTAAAGTGACTGACGATGTAGGCCGCAAAGCCGGCGGTGAGCAGGTTGACCGCGAGCCAGGGCAGGCGGTTTTTCACTTTTTTCCAGTAAGGATCGTTCACTCGGGCGTCGCCGAACGCGCCAAAGAGGCGGTAGATATCCTCGGAAAATTCGGTGCGCAAAACGTCAATGATGTCGTCCGCCGAGATGCGGCCGACCAGTGCGCCCTGCTCGTTCACGACCGGCAGTTCCAGAGCGTCATAGGCCGCGAAATCGCGCGCGACCTGCTCCTGGTCCTCGTCCACGCGGATTTTTTTCGGGAAAGGCCGCGTGAGTTTGTCGAGCGTGATGTTCGGGTCCGCGAGGTAAAGTTTGTTGAAATTAAATGACCCGAGCAGCCGGCCCTGGTCGTCAACGATGTAAACGTAGCTCGTCTTGGGGATGCTGCTTGGAAAAATCTCGCGCAGACTCTGGGTGAAGTCCCGGACCGTGAAGCTTGGTTTACCGACCACGAGCTCGGTCTTCATGAGCCCGCCAGCCGTCTCGCTGCCGAGCGGAATGAGCTGCAGGATATTTTTCGGATCAAATTTTTTGAGCTGGCCGAGAACGCCGGTGCGGGTTACGGGCGGCAAAATTTTGACCAGGTCCGCGATCTCATCGGATTCCAGAAAATTCATAATGGCGAGTACGCGCTCGGTTTCCGCGCCCTGCAGGACGTACTGCCGGAGGTAGGGCGAGAGGTTTTTGAGGACCGTCGCGGCCTTCTCCGGCTGCAGCAGGGAGAACATCTTTTTCCGGCCGTGCGGCAGCGTTTCCAAAACACGCACCAATTCATCGCTGTCCGCGGAGTTGACGAGGTCGTAAAGTACGCGATCCTGCCGCCGGAACAGCGTCTCGTCGATTTTTTTGAACAGCTTTTTGATCCCCAGAATGTCGGGTAAGACCATGCGAAAAATAAAGCCGGATTGTTAGGAAAGGTATTTGCCGATGACCTTGTTAATCTCGTTCTTCGGCATTGCGCCAATGACTTCGTCTACAACCTTGCCGCCTTGAAAAATTTTCAGATTGGGAATACTGCGCACTTGATAGCTTTCCGCCAGATCCGGATTTTCATCAACATTGAGTTTGGCGACGGTCAATTTGCCTTCATTTTCTTTCGCAATTGCGGTAAGCGCGGGCGCGATGGCGTGGCAGGGGCCGCACCACTCGGCCCAGAAATCCACGAGGACCGGCAGGGGAGAACGGAGCACTACTGTTTCGAAATTTTTTTTGTCCACAGTGATTTCCATGCGGTCATTTTCTCATTGGCCAGGAGATTTGTCAATTGCTTCCGCTTTGGGTATGATTAAAACTAGAAACTAATCGCAATCTAGTGCAGGAAACAAAAAAATATTTCCCAGTTTTGGTGGTGATCGCGGCCCTGGCGATCCTCTCGCCGCGCTTTCAGCAGCCGCGCCCTGCCAGGATTGAGGGGGCGTTTATTGAGAATACCAGTTTGCTGCCACTCGCGGCAAATAAAGGGCGCAAAGAGCCAATGAGCCTGGCCGCAGGAGAGCCCGCCATCTCGGCCGAAGCAGTTTTGGTCAAAGACCGTGAAAGTCAGAAAATTCTTTTTGAGAAAAATCCGACGGAAACGGTTCCGGTCGCGAGCCTGGCCAAGCTTATGACCGCGATCACCGTCGCCCGCCGTGTGGAATTCGATGATACAGTCCAAATCCAGCCCGAAGACGTGCGCGTTTCCCCGGACCGTGCCGGGCTCGTGCCCGGCGAAAGGATCACGGTGAGAAATCTTTTGAAAGCCATGCTGATTTCCTCCGCGAATGACGCGGCCATGGCTCTGGCGAACTATTCCAGTGGCGGTATTGCGAACTTCGTGGAGACGATGAACGCTGAAGCCGGGCGCCTGGATATGCGGGATACCAAATTCGCCAACCCGGTCGGCTTTGATGACGAAAACCAGCGTTCCTCGGCGCGCGACCTCGCGAAACTGGTTGAAGAATTTTTAAATTATCCGGAACTGGTCGCGATCTCCGGCATCCGCGAAACTGCGATTACCTCGGTGGATGGGCAGTATCGCCACCGTCTCTCGACCACCAACCGCCTGCTGCTCGAACATCCCGAGATCGTGGGTCTGAAGACAGGCTATACGACCGAAGCGCGTGGCAACCTCATCATTCTGGTAAACGAGCCGTCGCCCTGGTATTCGATCCTCCTCGGGAGCAACGACCGCGAGGGGGAAAGCGAGAAAATTTTTAACTGGGTGAAAGGCAACTTTGTATGGCGCTGACCTTTGCGCTGACGGTTTTATCCTTTTTGGTGGCCATGCTCGCCACGCCGATCCTCACGCACTTTCTTTTCAAGTACAAGCTTTCCAAAAAACTGCGCGCGCATACCTGGGACGGCCAGCCGGCCTCGGCTTTCCTCAAAATTCACAAAGGGAAGGAAGGCACACCGACCATGGGCGGCGTGCTCGTCTGGGTGACCGTGGCGATTGTGACCGTGCTGTTTAATCTCTCGCGCTCCCAGACCTGGCTGCCGCTGTTTGCGCTGGTGGCGTCCGGCGGCTTAGGCCTGATTGACGATCTCTTGAACGTCCGCGGGACGAGTATCGCGCGCGGCCTCTCCGTGAAACTGAAATTTATCTTTCAATTTCTCATCGCCGGCCTGGGCGCGTGGTGGTTTTATGAAAAACTTGAATTTTCCGTCATTCGCCTGCCGGCCGCCGGAGTTTTCGGCTGGCCGGTGACCTTGGACATTGGCTGGCTGTATGTGCCGCTTTTCATTCTTACGGTGATTTTTCTCACCAATGCCGTGAACATCACGGACGGCCTGGACGGCCTGGCGGGCGGCACGCTGGCGGCAAGTTTCGGGGCCATTCTCGGCATCGCCATCGTGCAGGGTCAGTTCGGCATCGCGGCTTTCGCTGGTACCATCGTGGGTGCGCTTTTGGCGTTTTTGTGGTTCAATATCTATCCGGCGCGGTTTTTTATGGGTGACACGGGCGCCTTCGCGCTCGGCGCCACGCTCGCGGTCCTGGCTTTTCTAACAAACACCGTTGTGCTTTTGCCGGTCATTGCCTTCATTTTCGTCATTGAGGCCTTGTCCTCGATTCTGCAGTGGGCGAGCAAGCGGTTGTTTGGCCGGCGCATTTTTCGCATCGCGCCGCTGCATCATCATTTTGAGGCTTTGGGCTGGCCCGAGGCCAAAGTCACCATGCGCTTCTGGGTGATTGCGGCCGTAATGGCCGCAATCGGCATGGCCCTTGCATTGATATAAAGAAATGAGTTTTGATTTAATTGTAAAAAATGGCACGGTTCTGGACGGTACCGCGGACGAAGGCTTTCGCGCTGATCTTGGGGTAAGCGGCGATGTGATTCGCGCCATCGGCAATCTGGCTGGGGCAGGGGCCGGAAAAACGATTGACGCCGAAGGAAAACTCGTGACCCCGGGTTTCATTGATATTCAGAATCACTCGGACTCGTATTTTACTTTGCTCGAGATCCCGACCGCGCCCAGTCTCGTCACGCAGGGCATTACCACCGTGGCGGTGGGGCAGTGCGGGACTTCGCTTGCGCCGCTGGCCGGGCCAGAGGCGCTAAAGTCGATTCAGAAATGGCACTCCCTCGCCGGCACTAATTTGAACTGGCTTTCTTTTGGGGAATATCTCGCGGTTCTGCAGAATTATCCGCTGGGCGTAAACGTCGCGAGTCTGGTCGGCCACTCCACCCTGCGCCGCGGCCTCATCGGCGATCAGGTGCGACCGGCCACGCCCGAGGAGATCAAGATTATGGAAAAGATGATGCACGACAGTTTTGAACTTGGCGCGGCCGGGCTCTCACTCGGGCTCGTCTATGCGCATGAAGTTGATTCGTCCGGTCCGGAGCTGGCGTCGGCCGTCAAAATCGCGGCCGCAAAAAACAAATTGCTTTCCGTGCACCTGCGGAGCGAGGGCAGCCACGTTGTGCCGGCGCTCGGCGAAGTGATTGAACTCGCGCAAAACGCCGGGGCGCGTCTGAAGGTTTCTCACTTCAAGATTCGCGGCCGGGCCAATTGGCCGTTCTTTGAGGAAGCGGTTGCGGCGCTGGATCGCGCCTACCAGCGCGGCGGGAATGTATTTTTTGACGTCTATCCGTATTCGACTTCGTGGACGGTGCTGTATACGTATCTGCCGAAATGGGCCTACGAGGGAGGACGCGCGGCGATCCTTGGGCATTTGCGCGACCGCAGTTCACGGCAGAAGATTTTGGCTTATCTTCGCGATCAGGAGCGTGATTTGGGATCAGTCTTTATCGCGACCAGCGAGACGAATTCGAGTTTTGTGGGCAAGACGCTTGCGCAAATCGCCGCCAATCAGGAGGTGGGCGTGGAGGAGGCGCTTTTGAACGTGCTTTCTGCTACGGCCGCGCAGGTGATTGTGTTTGACCACAACTTAAGCGAGGAAAATATGCAGGTACTTTTGCAGCACCCGCTGGCCGTCATTGCCACTGACGGCGCGGGGTATGACTTTCATTATTCGCCGGCGCATGGCCTCGTGCACCCGCGCTGCTTCGGCGCGATGCCGAAATTTTTGAGTCTGGTGCGCGACCGCAAACTGATGTCCTGGGCAGAGGCGATTAAAAAAATCACGAGCCGGCCCGCGCAAAAACTCGGCCTTTTGAAGCGCGGCCGTCTCGCGGTCGGCAATTTTGCGGACATTGTTGTACTCGACCCGGCGAGCCTGGGCTCGCGCGCCTCGTATGAAAACCCTTATATCCAGGCCGAGGGCGTCGAGACCGTCTTGGTCAACGGCAGGATCGCGTATGCGGAAGAAGACGCCCTGGCTGCTCAAGCGCAAACCTCTGGCCGGGTGCTGCGAATCTAAGGTATAGTGTAGGGATGCAGCTGCTTGCAATCAGGCCGAAAGTATTTGCGCCGCATCCGGAAGTGGCGACGGTTTTTGCCGTTGGAAAATTGAAATTCGGCATTGCGCCAAGGGCGGAGGTCATCGCGGAGCGCCGCGAACTTTTACAAACCTTGCAACTGGATACCCGTGAGCTGCGGGGGCTGGAACAAAACCAGACGGATAAAGCGTTTTATTTTGACGAAGCGAATAAAAGTGATTTTCTCTCCGAACCGCAGCTGGTGGGCGATGCGCTTTATACTGATTGCCCCGGAATTTTTTTGTCTGTCACCAGCGGCGATTGTCTGCCGATTTTGTTTTACAATCCGGTCGCGGGAATCGCGGGCGCTTTCCACGCGGGCTGGCCGGGAACCGCAAAGCGGACTCTAGCCAAAGTGCTGCAGCGCGTTTTGCAAAGATGTCCGGGTGTTGGAAATTATAAATTTTATTTCGGCCCGGCGGCGCAAGCCTGCTGCTACGAGATCACGCGCCGGCCGGAGCGGGAGGAGATTTTTGAGAAAGAATTTGGCGCAGGGGTGATTGCCAGAAGAGCCGGGAAAGTTTATCTTGATTTTGTCAAAGCGAACAAAATCCAGCTTCTGGATTTGGGAGCGGGTGAGGGACAGGTCGAGAATTCTGGAATATGCACGATCCATAATTTGGAATATCCTTCCTATCGCCGGCAGCGGCAAAACCGGACGGAAAGTTTATTGTCGCTCATAGGGGTAAAACGATGAAGTTAGAAGAGCTTAAGAATAAACGGGTTGCGATTGCGGGGATGGGGGTGAATAACCGGCATCTGGCGGAATATTTTCGTGCGCACGGCGTAAAATTTGCAATCGTGGAGTGGCAGGATTTAGCCGAGCTCGGTTCAAAATTATCCGGTTTTGAGATTATCTTCCGCACCCCGGGGCTGCCGTATCTTTCCGCCGCGATTCAAAATGCGAAAAACAACGGCGCGGAGATTTCCAGCCAGACGAAATTATTTTTTGATCTCTGTCCGGCAAAAATTATCGGCATTACCGGCACCAAGGGCAAAGGCACGACCGCGACGCTTATTCATAGAATTTTAGATGTCGCCCTTCGACAGGCTCAGGGCAGCAAGGTTTACCTTGCCGGCAACATCGGCCGCGATCCTTTTGCATTTCTTGATGAACTTCAGGCGGGTGATTTTGTTGTTCTGGAACTTTCCAGCTTTCAGCTTCAGGATTTGCATAACAGTCCCCATATTGCCGTGGTCTTGAAGACCACATCAGAGCATCTCGATCATCACAAAATTGTTGAGGAATACCGCGCCGCCAAGGAAAATATTGTCGCGCACCAAAACGCCGAAGATTTTGCAGTCCTGAATTATGATTCGGAAATAACCCGCGCGCTGGCCGACAAAACCGCGGCGAAAATTTACTGGAATTCTGTGCAGCAGGAAGTTAAGCCCGGCGCTTTTATAAAAGGGGATAAAGTATATTTGGATGATCTAGAGATTATGAATGCAGAAGAGGTCGGTCTCCTCGGCCGGTTTAATCTCGAAAATATCACGGCGGCGATTGCCGCGGCAGCAGCGGCAGGAATTAATGATTTAGCTGCGATTAAAAAGGCAGTTCGAGAATTCAAAGGACTTGAACACCGCCTGGAATTTGTGGCGGACATTAAAGGCGTGAAGTATTACAACGATTCCTTCGCCACGACCCCCGAGTCCACGATTGCAGCGCTCACGGCATTTGCAGCGCCGATCATTCTCATTGCCGGCGGATCGGAGAAAAATTCGGATTATACGGACTTGGCGCGGGCTATTGCGGGCAGTCATGTGAGATTGATCATTCCCATTGGAGTAACCGGACCAAAGATTGCAGAAACGGCAAGAAAAACCGGCTATCAAGGCCGTATCTCGGAAAAAGAATTTAAAAATATGGAGGAAATTGTCAGCGAGGCTGACGCGGTCGCCGAAAGCGGGGATGTAGTGCTGCTCTCGCCGGCCTCGGCGTCTTTCGGCCTTTTCCACGATTACAAACACCGCGGGGAGCTGTTCAGGAAATATGTTATAATAAGAGCTCATTAAGCGAGAGCTTTTATTTGTGGCATTGAAACAAAAAAGATTCTGGAGACCGGCGGATCGGGCGTTTATTATTTCAGTTTTGATTTTAATCGGCTTCGGGCTCGTGGCTGTCTCCTCGGCCTCCTCGGTGTTGTCCTACGAGCGCTATGGCAATAACAATTATTATTTTCTCCGGCAACTGGCTTTCGCCGCAGTCGGCCTCGGGCTGATATTTTATCTTTCGCGCGTGGACTATCACGTCTTTCGCCGATTCTCGGCGCCGATTTTTGCGGTAGGTATATTTTTGCTTGTGCTGCTGGTGGTGCCGGGTGTCGGCTTCCGCGTCGGCGGCGCGGCGCGCTGGTTCAACACTGGCTGGTTTCTTATCCAGCCGTCAGAGTTTGTCAAACTCGCGATGATTTTTTTTCTGGCCACCTGGTTTGAGCGCAAAAAAGGGGCCGAAGATAACTTCTGGTTTGGCATTTTGCCGCCACTCGCAGCTTCCGCTCTGGTGCTCGGGCTTGTCGTACTGGAGCCGGACATCGGTACGGCTGCGGTTCTGGCCATGATTTTGCTCGGGATGCTGTTTGCCGCCGGCGCTCGCCTGCGCTTCCTCGGCGGCCTGCTTGCGGCCGGAATCGCCGGACTTTGGATTGTCATTAAAGCTGCGCCGTACCGCGCGGCGCGGATCATCACTTTCTTCAATCCCTCGTATGATCCGCAGGGTATTAGTTATCATATCAATCAGGCGCTCCTTGGCATCGGCGCGGGCGGCCTGTTCGGCTATGGCTTGGGTTTTTCGCGGCAGAAACACAATTATCTGCCCGAGCCGATCGGCGATTCCATTTTTGCGGTCATGGCCGAGGAACTCGGCTTTACGCGGATAATCTTCCTGGTTCTGCTGTTTTTGCTGGTCGGATTTCTCGGAATAAAAATTGCACGGAACGCACCGGATCGTTTTGGCGAGCTCACCGCAATCGGTATCACCATCTGGATCACGCTGCAGGCCCTTTTCAATATCGGCGCGATCACAGGCGTCCTGCCGCTCACTGGCATCGCGTTGCCGTTTGTGAGCTATGGCGGTTCGTCGCTTTTGGCGCTCTCGATAGGCGCTGGTATTCTCCTTAATATTTCCAGGCAAAGGGTGAAATAGCAATGCAGGTTGACGCCGTCAGAAAAATCATCAGCGCGGAAAAAATCGCCGCAAGGAAACTTGCGGATTTGCGCGCGCGGAAAATCAGCGTGGCGCGATCCGCGAGGCAGAATTTGCTTTCTTCGGGAAAGCGGGCGCTGCTGCGCTTCGGTTTGATCCTCCCGCGCGGCTGGCAGAGCAAAACCCGCGCTTTTATTGTCGCGGCCAGTATCGTGCTCCTGCTGCTCTCGAGCTTGCAGCTCCTCGAGCGGGGCAATGCCGCAAGGAAGCGCATTCTAGGCGAGGCCACCACCGCCCTGGATTATTTAAATTCCGGCAAGACCAGCATCCTGCGCGAAGATTTTGCGAGCGCCGAGCGCGAGCTTAAGCTTGCGGAACAGGGTTTTAGCGCTATCGGCGCGGCGCTGCCGTTTAAAAATACGCCGCTCGGCGCACAGGCCGAACTTTTACTCGCGCTTGGGCAGCAGGCCGCGCGCGCCTTGAACAAACTTTCTTCTGCCCTGGGCGTGTTCGAGGACACCCGGCTGGCCTGGGATAGTGTTACCAACAGTGCCGACCAGAGTTTTTATCTTGGGCTCAAAGACTCGCGGGAAAAATTGCAGACGGCGCTTGCTGAAATTAATGCCGCGCTCGTCCTCTACGGCAGCGTCGAAAAAACCCTGCTGCCCGAGGATGTGGCCGGGGAGTTTGAACAGGCCGGCTCGGACCTGGTGGCCGGCCAGCGCGCCATGGGGGCGATCGCCGACCTTATGGCTTTTGTCATGAATGTGCTCGGTGGCGAGCCGAAGACTTATCTTCTCATTTTCCAGAATAACAACGAGGCGCGCGCCACCGGCGGTTTTATCGGCACTTACGGGATCGTGCGTTTTGAGAATGGGCGCGTGTTTCTGGATCGCATCGAAAGCATTTACAATCTCGATGGGCAGCTTCGCGAGCGCATCGCGGCGCCCGGGCCGATGCAGCGCGAGCTCACGCCGACCTGGGGGATCCGCGACGCAAATTGGTTTGCGGATTTTCCGGCGTCCGCGCGCAAAATTTTGGAATTTTTTGAGAAGGAAACCGGGCGCAAAGCCGACGGCATTCTCTCTTTCACGCCGGATGTGTTTGAGAGACTGCTCCGGCTCACCGGGCCAGTACCCATGCCGGGCTATGGGCTGACCCTGACCGAGGAAAATTTCCGCGCCTTCGCGCAGTATAAAACTTCAGTGGATTATGACCGCGTGGAAAACCAGCCGAAGAAGTTTTTGGCGGATTTCGCGCCGCTGTTTCTGGAGCGTCTTGAGGGGCTGGATCAGGGGAGCTTCCTCGGTTTGCTGCAGGCACTCTCTGAACTCATCTCGCAAAAGCATATTTTGATGTATTCATCGGAGCCGGATTTGCAGGCGCGCGTGCAGAGCTACCATCTCGGCGGTGAGATTTTGCGCACGGACGGAGATTATCTGGCGATTTTGAGTTCCAACGTGGGCGGCGGAAAAACAGATCTGTCCATAAGGCAGCAGGTTTTGAAAGAAGTTGTGATTGACGATGATGGCACTGCGACGGTGCATCTCGCAATCACCAGGACCCAGGACGGTTATGACGAGAAAAATCTGCCGCGGAACCTGAACTTTATGCGGATTCTCGTGCCGCGCGACTCGAGGATTATTGCGGCCTCCGGTTTTGAGGGTTTTCCCGTTCCTTTGTCAAGCGCGAGCGGCGCCGCGACTGATCCGGATCTCGCGGCGTGGGACAGCGCTGCCGAGGAGTCAGGGTATACGGAATTTCGATTTTGGCAGGAGCTCCGGCCCGGGGAAAGCAAAACCCTGGATTTAACCTACCGGCTGCCGGGGAAAGTCACGGGGAAATACACGATGCTGCTGCAGAAGCAGGCTGGCGCGCCGGCTTTCCATTTTCGGCTCGAGGTGCAGTTCCCCCGCGCGGTGGCCTATTCCTATCCGGAAGAATTCTCGGGCATGGTTTCCGGCGACCGTTTATACGGAGTGGTTGGCAAATAGGTTATGTCGTCCGTGCTCCGCTCCACCATCCTGATCGCTTTTTTTACCATTCTCGCCAAGATCGCCGGTCTTGTCCGGATTATGGTCTTTGGCAATCAGTTCGGCGACAGCGCGGTGGTGGATATTTTTGTGGCCGCCCTGCGTCTGCCGGATCTGCTGTTCAATCTCCTGATTCTGGGCACGCTGTCCGTGGCTTTCATTCCGGTTTTCGTGGAGTATAAAAATAAAAATCGCGCGGAGGCCTACGAGATCGCGTCCACAATTTTTAATATCGTGTTGATTGGAATGGGCGTAATGGGCGTAATGGGCGCGATTTTTGCGCCGGCACTGACCAGTATCATTGTGCCGGGCTTTGACGAGAACGCCCGCGCCGAGACTGCTCGTCTCACGCGGATTTTGATGCTCTCGCCGCTCATTTTTTCGCTTTCCAGCGTTTTGACTTCTGTGCTGCAATCGAACAAGCGTTTTTTACTCTCCGCAATCGCGCCGCTGTTTTATACCCTCTCCATAATCGGCAGCGTATTCTGGCTCTACCCGGTTCTGGGCGTTGCCGGTATTGGCTGGGGGGCGGTGATCGGCGCCTTGTTGCATTTCCTCATCCAATTGCCGCAGGCCGTGAAGCTTGGTCTCCGGCCGTTTTCAACGTTTTCCTGGCAGCATGCAGGAGTCAAAAAAATCGGCCGGCTGTTTTTACCGCGCATCCTTGCCCTCGACCTTGGCCAGATCAGTTTTCTCATCGTCTCGATTGTCGGATCAGCCCTCGCCACCGGCACCATCGCGCGGTTTTATTACGCGTATGATCTGCAAGCTGTCCCCTTGGGCATCTTTGCCATTTCGTTTGCGGTGGCGGCTTTTCCGACAATGTCGGAATTTTTTGAGAAGCGAGACCTCGCCGGCTTTAAGCGATTTTTTTCCAGGACCGCCATTCAGATTTTGTTTCTGATGATTCCCATCTCGGTGCTGATGCTCATCCTGCGCGCCCAGATCGTCCGGCTCATTCCCGGGGGTGGACCGGGCACAGCGTTTGATTTCACGGCCACGCGCCTGACGGCCGCGGCTTTCGGGTTTTTTACGCTTTCGCTGTTCGCGCAGGGGCTGACGCCGCTGCTCGCGCGTTGTTTCTTTGCGCTGCAAAATACCGTAATCCCGCTCGTCATCAGTATTACTGCCGCGGCTCTCAACATTCTGCTCGCGATTTTTTTGACCCGCTACTTTGGCGGGGAAGCGCTGGCGCTGGCGTTCTCTGTTGCCGCGATTTTTAATATGTTGGCGCTGTTTCTGGCCCTCCGGCGCCGCCTCGGCGATTTGCACGACAATTTTCTGCTCCTTCACACGATCAAAATCCTCATCGCCTCAATCGTCATGGCCGCCGCCGCCTACCTCACGCTCTACGCGGTCGCGCCGCTCGTGGATATGACCACGTACCTCGGGGTGCTGCTGCAGGCGCTCTCGGCCATCGCCGTGGCCATCGCCGTGTATCTCATCGCCGGCCTCGCCGTCCGGCTGCCGGAGACGAGCCAGCTGCTTGCCATCCTCAAAAACTGGCTGACGAAATTCACCACCAATTTGTTTACGGGACTTGATACTTAGGGTATAGTTAATAAAACAGAAGGAGGGGAAAATGAGAAACCGGAATTTTGACGAAGCTGATGATTTTGACCCCGACGCTTCTGAATTGGAGCCGTTCGAGGAAGCAGAGGAAGAGCGCTTCGCTGACAGCGATATCGCTCAAATTTATTTCCGCGAAATGGGTCAAAAGAAGCTCCTGTCACGCGAAGAGGAAGTGGCGATTGCCAAGAGGATTGAGTCCGCGCGGCAGGCAATTTTCGAGCAGCTCACCGCGACGGCTTATATGGCTTACGCGCTTGTTGATGCGAAGTATCGGCTCGAGCGGCGACAGGTGCGGATTAGCTTCGTGTTTCGACTCCCGAGCAGGCTGAAAAGACCCGAGCTTGAGCGGATTCGAAAACAGATGATAGGAGAACTGTCCAAGCTTGAGCAGGCGCTGGAAAAGCCTGATCGAGAACCAACTGCGGCGGCTTTGGCACTTGTGGATTTGCGCGTTTTCAAGCTCTCGGATGACTTCATTCGCGAGTGTCTCGATCATTACCTCGAATGGGAGAAATGGCTTTGTGTTTCGATGCGAGAAAAAGAGGATGCAGAAAAGCTAAAACCATCTTCTGACGCACACGAAGCAGAGGAAACGATCCGGGAAATTGAACGATCTTTGGGCGCGCCTCGCGACCGAATTCTTGCGGTCGGGCGGGACCTCCGGCTGCTCCAACACCAATGGCAACGCTTGAAAGGCGAATTCGCGGAGCACAATCTTCGCCTGGTTGTCTCGATCGCCAAGCGGTATAGTTTTTCGCGGCTGGAATTCCTGGATCTGATCAATGTGGGGAACATTGGCCTGATGCGGGCGGTGGAGAAGTACGATTATCGCCACGGGTTCAAATTTTCCACCTACGCGACCTGGTGGATTCGGCAGGCCATCAATCGCGCGATTGCCGATCAGAGCCGAACGATTCGGGTTCCAGTGCACATGGTTGAAGTTTTGTACAGGTATTACGCGGTCGTGCAACGTTTCATTGAGGATCAGGGTCGCCAGCCGACAAACCAAGAGATCGCCCGTATGCTCAAGCTTTCAGTCAACAAGATCGAAAAGATCCAGGGCATAGTGGCGCAAGAACCAGTCTCGCTGGATTGGCAGGTCGACGGTGAGGGGTCAGGAATTCTGGGAGCAAGCGTTGCTGACGAGAGAGCCGAAAGTCCTGCTGACAAACTTATGCGCCGCTCTCGGAATGAGTATATCGAAGCTCTGCTGCGTGGTTTGGACCGGCGCGAGCAGCAGGTGATCCGGTTCCGTTTCGGTCTCAACGACGAATCCCGGCCGCATAGCCTGGAAGAAATCGGCGCGATCTTTGGTCTCACCCGGGAACGGATCCGGCAGATTGAAAAGCGCGCGCTTGGCAAGCTGCGGTTGCTCATTCAGGAACGACAGCCTTGAGAGTTGGTTTTATCGCGCCAACTCCCAAGGCTTTTTATATTTGCGTAAATTAGAAGAATAGTATAGTGTGATAAGTTAACAATCCAGAGGGGGACTATATGCAAACGGAAGAAAGAGCGTCAACGCCGCAAAATTATGCGCCTGGTAAGGATATGCAGGCGCGGCAGTTTTTCTTCAAAATCAGCAGGGTACGCGATTATTGCGAAAACGGCGTCGTTCGTGTTCATCTGGTGGACAATATTCTGGGCCAGGCAGAACAGGAATTGCCTGGCCGGTCGCGCGACCAGCTTCAGGCCGAGGGGATTCATTTAGGCTTTTTGCCGTCGGCGGAGCTGATTGAGGCTTACCGCCGCGAGAACCCGAAGTTTGTGAAAGACGATCCGGTGCGGACGAAGTCAAAGGACGATCACATCTATGAGCGGATCGTTCGGAAAGCCGAGACTTACATAGGAAACAAGATGCCAGAAGAGGTTGCCGCCACATTCATTAGGGAACTCGCCAGGCAATATGAAACTTCACGGGAAGAAGTCTTTGAAATCGGCAAGGAGCATTTTCCACCGCTCGAAGCGATCCAGAAAATCTGGGCCCGCGTGGTGCAGAGCCAACCAGCTGATGAGGACAGCCAGTTGCGCTTTTTGAAGCCCAAAAGAGATGACGAGCCGCGCCGGCCGCCGATCTTGACGACAGGGAGCGAACTTGCAGGTCAAATCGGATCGCGCCGGCCGGAGCGGAAGGCTCGCGACCGGGCCATCGAAACACTCCAGATTGAAACAGAGTGGCGAAATTTATCTCTCGAGCGAAACAACGGGAAGCCGTTTCGGAGATCAGAGAACATAGAGAAATGCGCCAAACGGATAAAGCGAACTCACCCTGATTTCTCACTCGAGGAGGTTACGAGACTCGGCGTCAAGGCCGAGGCCGTGAAACTTGTCGAGGTGAGCGAAAATCGGGAATTGCAAGAACAGAAGCTGCGGAAGGTGATCACGCTGCTCAAGGGCAAAAACAAAGGGACAACAATTCCGGCCGAGCCGGAAAGGAGGGAAGATATGGAAACAGGAAAACCGCCGGGAATTCATTATGGAATGCTCGAAGCGATGAAGCAGACTTTGCCGTTGCTTGATCCGAAAAGCAGAACCGCGGTGTATTTGAGTCCGATGGAGTTGAGTGGCAAGAAAAGCGGTGCTTGGAGAATGACGCGCATTCTGGCCAGACTCGTGGCGGAAAAGGTGTATTCGCGCGATGCTGAAGGTTATCGTTGCCTGACCACTCGCGTGGAAGTGCGCAAGCGATCTGATTCTCCGGAAGGCGAGATTGTTGATCTTGGCGAGCTTCTCGGCCGCAAATTTAAGACCGAAGCGCCTGATCATAAACAGCCTGCGAAACCGGATCGGAAAGTTTCGGCTAAACGAGGCCTTCGCGAAGGCAGCGCTGTCGCCAAGCTTCTCGAAGTTCTTGTCAAGCAAGGGATCAACGCACACGAGCCCAGGGGGGTAGGATTCGAAAAGGCCGGTCGCGAACTCGGTTGGCCGATTCGCAAGATCTATGATAACCTTTATGCTCTCAAACAGAAAGGGTTGATCGTGAGCGTGGAAGGGCAAGGGGTTTTACTTCGTTCGTCAGGTCAGGCCACTCCACCTTCTTCAGCCAGATTGACGAAGAAGCCGCGTGCTGCCAAGAGAGTCGAAGAGTCTGACCAGCTTTTGGTGGAAATAGAGACGGCGTTCGAGGTTGCAGACAAAGCTTTGGCCAATCTCAAGGGCTTGTCTTTGAAGCTCGTCGAGATGGCCAAAGCTGGGCAGGAAAAGCTGGCGGCGGCGGCCAAGATCAAGGAGCTGCTGAACCAGCTTTAGTAGTTTCACCTCTGGGGATTGGATGAGCGTCGCAAGACGCTTGTCTGATCCCCGAATTTTTTTTATAATGAGACAGCTTTATATTTCGAAGGAGGATACCTTATGCAAGTAAAGGGCACCATGCCTTTGCAGGAGCGGGTGATTGAGTGCACGAAGGAAATTAACAGGCTATTTGCGCTGGTTTGCAAATACCACCGCCAGTCTCGCGGTGAGTTCGCGGATTTCATTCTCAAAAAAATGGGCGTGAGGGAATACCGCCAAGGCGAGACGCATACCGCGCCAGGAAACGTGAGGGCGGTCATGAGCGATCTCGAGCGGCGTGGCTTATGTGGCAATGTGGGTCTGGATTGGTTGTCCTACGTGAAAACAAATTTGTGCTACCTGCGTTTGTCCCTTGGCAAAGCTTACGTGGACGGGATCCTGCGGGAAGGGTTGCGCGCGCTCGAAGAAGAGGCCGGGCGCGGGCAGTCTGTAGCCAAACCGGCGGCCGCGACGAGCACGGGGATTGAGGATCGCGTAGCCGCGCGCGTCCGCGCGTATCAGCGAGAATTTCCCCGCGGCTTCATCCCTCCGGCTGCGATCAACCGGTTCGAGCTGCGACTGATCGGCGATTTTGAAACGCAGAGGCCGAGCTTTCTCACGCGCATCCTTCGCGAGGTGAATGGCACAGTATAGTATTTTGGAGGCCCGGGGTCAGACGAACATCGTCTCGTCCCCGGGCTTATTTTTTATGGTATAATTCGATTGATTATGAATCACATCAGAAATTTTTGTATTATTGCGCACATTGACCACGGTAAATCCACGCTCGCGGACCGGTTTTTGGAGATCACCGGCACAGTTGAGAAGAGAAAGATGAGAGAGCAATTGCTCGATACTATGGAGCTAGAGCGCGAGCGGGGGATTACGATTAAATTACAACCAGTTAGGATGAGGTATTCACCCCCACCTCAATCCTCCCCCCTTAAGGGGGAGGAAAGGGAGGTGTATGAACTGAATTTAATTGATACGCCGGGCCACGTGGATTTTAGCTACGAGGTTTCGCGGTCGCTGGCGGCCTGCGAAGGGGCGATTTTGGTCGTGGATGCGACGCAGGGCATTCAGGCGCAAACCTTGGCCAATGTCGCGCTGGCCATGGAACACAATCTCGTTATTATTCCGGTGGTGAACAAGATCGACCTGCCCAATGCCGAGCCGGAACAGGCCGCGTTGGAAATAAAAGAAACGCTTGGTTTTGCGGATGATGACATTTTGTTCGTTTCGGCCAAGACGGGCGAGAACGTGGAACTGATCTTGCAAAAAATTATTGAGAAAGTTCCACCGCCAACTGGCGGAGACGGTGAGCCGCTCAAGGCGCTCATTTTTGACTCCAAATATGACAAGCATCGCGGCGTCGTCGCCTTTGTCAGAATCAAGAATGGGCGCATTCAGAATGGAGAAAAAATAAAATTAATGAATGCCAAGACTGAAGTGCAGGCCCTGGAGGTCGGCTATTTCGCTCCGGAATTAAAAAAAGCAGAATCGCTCGAGACCGGAGAAATTGGGTATATTGTCACGGGTTTGCATGAGGTCTCGAGTGCACGCGTCGGGGATACAATAACACTGACAAATACGGACCGAACACGGACTGCAACGGAAGCACTCGCGGGCTACCGCGAAGTTAAGCCAATGGTCTATGCCTCAATATTTCCGGCATCCGGCGATGACTATCCGATTCTGCGCGACGCGATGGAGAAACTGAAACTCAACGACGCCTCGCTTACCTATGAGCCGGAGAGCGTACCGGCGATCGGCTTTGGTTTTCGCACCGGTTTTCTGGGCCTTTTGCACATGGACATTGTGAGCGAGCGCCTCCGCCGCGAGTTCGGGCTGAATCTCGTCGTGACGGCGCCGTCCGTGGCTTATCGAGTGAAGAAAAACAACCACACGGAGATAACGATTTATGGCCCGGTGGAATTGCCGGATATTTCTGAAGTTTTAGCGATCGCCGAGCCCTGGGTCAAGCTGGACATCATTACTCCGGACAAATACCTTGGCGGGATCATGAATCTGGTCACTGGCCGGCGGGGGCTTTACAAATCCACGACCTATCTCGGGGTGGGGCGCGTGAATTTACATTTCGAAATTCCGCTCGCGAACCTCATTAGCGATTTTTATGATAAACTGAAAAGTATCTCCTCGGGCTATGCCTCGATGAATTATGAGGTCTTGGAATTCCGCGAGGCGGATCTCGTCCGGCTCGACATTCTCGTGGCCGGCGACAAAGTTGAGCCGCTGTCCATGATCGTGCACGCTCGAGTCGCTGCGAGCGAGGGGCGGCGCGTGGTAGAGAAATTGAAAGAGCTCATCCCGAAGCAGCAGTTTGCGGTGGCCCTGCAGGCCGCGATCGGCGGCAAGGTCATTGCCCGCGAGACCATTGCCGCGATGCGCAAGGATGTCACGGCCAAACTCTACGGCGGCGACGTGACGCGCAAGATGAAACTCCTTAAAAAACAAAAGAAAGGCAAGGCGCGCATGAAGGCCATGGGCCGCGTGGCTATCCCGCAGGAAGCATTCTTCGCGCTGATGAAAAAATGAGAGTACGAACTACGAAATTTTACGAACCTGCGAACGATGAGAAATAGGAAACTGCTCAAGAAGCTGACTTATATTTTTGCAATAATTATGATTGCGGCCATGATTCTTTTTAGTCTTATTCCTCTTTTTTCGTAGATTCGTATCTATTCGTAGTTCGTACTATGTTTATTAAATCAAAATTTTTTGTGGTGGCGGGCGGGGGATTGCTCATATTATTTATAAGCTTTCTCGGCCGGGGGCTTTACAAAACCTATCAGGTTAAGCAGGATGTCCGGAGTTTGGAGAGGGAGATTGCCAGTGTCGAGGGGGAAAATCAGGAGCTCCTGGAACTGATTGGTTATCTCAAAACCCCGGAATACAAGGAGCGCCAGGCGCGCAGCGTGCTCAATTTGCAGAAACCCGGGGAGATCGCGGTGGCGCTGCCCGGCGGGGAGACCCAATCCCCGGCGCGTGAAAATTCCAAAGTTTCGGGAGAAGAAAATAGTGAGTCTAATTGGAAAAAATGGTGGAAATACTTTTTCGGCAGATAGATGCGCATCAGGCCTTTTGAAATAATTTTATACCTGGTTGCCGGCGCGGCGATTGTTATCGTGGTGTTTATGTATGGCGTGTATTTTTTGGAGTGGCAGGGAAGGGCAGTTCGAGGATTTTCGAAAATCGTCCCGTTGCCGGCCGCGCGGGTAAACGAAAACTATATTTTACTTCGCAATTTGTCCGATATGGAAACGCTAGATGAGCTCATCGAGCGGGAGCTTATCCGACAGATGGGCAAGTCCTATGGCGCTTTCTCCCGGGAGGAGCTTGGCATCGTGCTCGTGCAAAGGCAGCCGAGTGAAAAAATCCGCAAAGCGCGCACTGCAGTATCGCTTGGCGCGGATTTTGCGGAAGTCGCGGCTGAAAATAGCGAAGATGAGGAGAGCCGCTACATCGGCGGCGATTTGGGATTTTTAGTGATCGAACAGTTACCTGGCTGGATGCGCGCGGCGGTCGCGCCGCTCGAGGTCGGACAGATGAGCGAGGTCGTGGCCGGGCCGGACGGGTTCCATGTTTATCAGGCGACCGCGCGGGATAACGAATCCAATCCGCCGCGCAAGCAGATCCGGCAGATTTTTGTTAAAATAGACAGCGGGGTGCACGAGCTCATTGAGCAGAAAATAGAAACTTCAAAAATTTACGTTTTTGTGCGGAATTAGTATAGTGGTAGTACGTCAGCTTCCCAAGCTGAAAGCGCCGGTTCGATCCCGGTATTCCGCTCCAGAATAAACTTATGGAAAACGAATCATTTGATCCAGACAAGGAAAAGATAGAACTCCCCAGTGCCGATTCTTCAGATATGGAGTTGGCGTTTTTCCTGATGCGACACATTGATAATCCTTGCGAAACAGAGCTGTACTCCGGACAGCGCGTGAACATCAGGAAATTTTATATAGATCTTGCCGAAGAGTCGCTCTCAAAGCTTACAAACCCTGACGCGAAGCTACTTTTGGAATCGAAGGTAGGCGAATATAAAAGCGAAACTTAGCTATTTCAGCTCAAAGGTCAGGGTGACCGAGACGGTGATGTCCTGGCTGCCCGGCTCGAGCGGCGAGCCGCCCCCGCCGGCGCCGCGTTCCGAGTAATAGGGAAGAGGAATGACTCCGGACGCGCCTTCCGAGAAATTAATCACGCGCCCGAGACGGACGTCAAGGCCCCGGGCCAGTTCTTCCGCTTTTCCTTTGGCTTTTTCAACGGCTTCTTTTCGCGCCTCGGATTTTAAGGCATCCGGATCGTCAATGTAAAAGCTGATATTTTCGATTTGATTGACGCCCTTGGCAGTGAGGCCACCGACCAGGTCTGAAACTGCGGCCAGATCGCGAACCTTCACAGTAATGCGTTGGTTCAAGATATAGCCAGTAATAGTCGGCGTTTCACCGGAGGGTTTGTTGTAGTCGTAGCGCGGGTAAAGGTTGTAGCCGGAAGTCTGGATGTCTTCGGCTTTGATACCTTTGGATTTGACATAATCCAGCACGGTCGTGATTTTTTTGTCATTGTCCTTCTGGACATCCTCGGCCTTCGCTCCCTCGCTGACCACCGAAAAGATCACCTCGGCTGTGTCGGGTTTGCTGGAAACCTTGCCCTCCGCGCTCATGGTCACCGAGCGCGTTTTGGTAATGTCCGCCGGCCCCTGCAGGCGGGATTTGACTTCCAGGGCGGTGAGCAGGATCAAGCCCGCGATTAATATCGCCCCCAGCACAGCCAACATAGTTTTGAGATTCTCTTTCGTAAGTTTAAGGTTAATTGTAGCGGCTATATTATACCATAACGGCTCAACGCGTTGAGCCGTTGGTTTATTATTGGTATTATATATATGCGCCGACCTAGCTCAACTGGCAGAGCAACGGTATCGTAAACCGTAGGTTCCGGGTTCAACTCCCGGGGTCGGCTCCATAACGATTGCAGGGAAGAGCAGATCTTCCGTGTAATGGTTTGGAAAATTTAAAGTTCACAACTTGATAGGGGGATCCTATGAGCACTAAGACTTGCAAAAAATGCCTGGCTGGCCAGCACGACCAATGCCAGAATGTGATAAGCTGTCCTTGTAAAGAGTGCTATGCGGAAATAGGCTACGAAGCTAAGCGATTTAAAGCCGCTTTCGGTCCTGGCTCGGGTTTTTCTGGAATGGTGATGCTTTATTTTCCACCCATTACGTCCAGACGGCGGGGTAAAAAGGATTTTTGAAGGTGGTTCTGCTGGTCAGTAGTCTGTCAGAACAAAACATCAAAGAGTAGCGGACTGGGGGTACCGCTACTCTATTTTTTATACCGGGGTTGCCCGGGTCGTTTCATTTCGTGTGGTCGATGAACTTTATCCAGGGAATGACAGTTTCCCAGACTCCGCAGGGCTTGCCTTGCTTAGAGACTTGGGTGTACATGACTGTTGGGATTCCGTCCATCAAAAGCCTGACATAACCCGTACCCAGGACTTTTTCATCCATATTTTTTCCTTGCATGATTGCAGTCAGGGTGGTATCTTGGTCTTTGGCATGGCTTTCGAAACGAACCGACTCAGCTCTCGCAATTCGAGCAGTTTCAGCGATATGGTCCCGGAATTCTTGTTCAGACATGGGCGCAGGCCTTGAAGTCTTCTCTTCGAGCGATTGCATCCTCGTGCGCTTCGGGAGGAATCCTTTTTCGAGGTCGCTGCTTGGACCACTGAATTTTTCGAATATCCAGTAGGGAGAGACCTCCTGCACAAGTCCCATACAAGCCTCACCAAAAATGACACCGAGAAGGATCTCATCTCCCGGAGTGGTTGTGGGTGTTTGTGCCCAAGCGTTGCCAGGTTGCAACATCACGGTCAAGAAGACCACACAATAAAATTTTCTCATACTCCCTCCTTGGGTGTATTTTCCAAGTTCAGTCTAATGGAACTTATTGATTTTGCCAAGTTCTGCTGGGGGCCCGTTGAAAGAATGATTTTTCGCTTCCTGTCAAGACCCTTATGTCTTGACAGGAAGGGGCTAAAATAGGGAAAATTTAAGTGCCAATACTTTCAAAGTTTGGCACTTTTTGTTATTCTTATCTGGTGTTTTATGCCAGATGAGAAACAAAAACCCCCGATAAATCGCGGCGAACTTATCTCCATTGCCTTTGAGCTCGGCTTTATCATTGCCCTGCCTGTGGTGATTTTCGGACTTGGCGGCAAATGGCTGGACGCCAAAATGGGGACAGCGCCCATGTTTACATTGATTGGTATTCTCACCGCGATCGTCTCTACAAGTGTATGGATTTATAGGAAGTTTAAGAGTTACTTTAAACAATAAATTTCTATGAATTTCGTTAGGGAATGAAACTGGTAGAAACTTATAGAAATTAATCGAAACTTATTGTAAGATTATGATTTTCGCGATTCCTCCCTTAGCAGCAGAAACCATCTTTTCCATCGGCAGCTTTCCGGTTACCAACACAGTTATTAATTCTTTTGCGGCCGTGGTTTTGTTTTTGATTTTGGGATTGATCCTCCGCAAAGGCACACAGGAAATTCCGGGCAAGATGCAGAATTTCGCCGAGAGCATCCTCGAAGTGATTTTGAACTATATGGATCAGGTGACACATGACAGGAAAAAGTCCATGAAGTTTTTGCCGCTCGTGGGCACGCTCTTTTTGTTTATTCTGATCTCCAACTGGATTGGCGTTTTTCCGGGCATTGGTTCCATCGGACGTTATCTCGTGCACGAAGGCGAGGTTGAACTTATTCCGATCTTTCGTCCCGCGAACACGGACCTCAATATGACGCTCGCGATGGCGATTCTCGGCATCGCAATGACGCATATCTTCGGGATCATGGCCATCGGGTTTTGGAAGTATGCCAATAAATTTATCAAGTTCGGCGATATTTGGAAAAGTTTTCATAAAGGCGGCATTTCAATCTTTGTGGCCGTGGTGGAGTTTTTTGTCGGCCTCATCGAAATTTTTTCCGAGATTGCCAAAATGATCTCGCTCTCGCTTCGTCTGTTCGGCAATGTTTTCGCCGGCGAGGTGCTGCTCACGGTTATGGCCTCGCTGCTCGCATTTCTCGTTCCGCTGCCGTTCATTGGCCTTGAGATATTGGTCGGTATGATTCAGGCCATCGTGTTTGCGATGCTTATTCTGGTTTTTGCGAGCATGGCCACGACGGAAGTGGAGCATGGGTGAATGTAAAAATGAAATATCAAAAATAAAAATGACAGTTAAAAATTTTAAAATTTTACATTGTAATTTTACATTTTGATTTTTGAATTTTGAATTATCGTTGCATCCGCCGACCAAATAAATCCAAAGAATAATTAATCGGTCGAGCAAGATGCGGAAAGGAATTTAATCATTATGGCACTCGATGCAGAAACAGCCACGGTGCTGGCCAAGGGCATGACCATTGCGCTTGGCGGGGCGCTGCCGGCCTGGGCCATCGGCAAGACGGCCTCGAAAGCGATGGAATCCATCGGCCGCAACCCGGAGTCAACGGACAAGATTTTCGTCCCCATGCTGCTCGGCATGGCCTTTGCCGAAGCCATCGCGATTTACGCGCTGGTGATCACCTTTATTTTGTAATTTATATGGCTGCGCCAGAACCAAATTTCATCGGCACCCTCGGCCTCAACTGGAAGCTGTTTTTGGCGCAGCTTGTAAATTTTGGTGTGGTGCTTTTTATCTTGTGGCGGTGGGTGTTCAAGCCCGTGGGCGGCGCTTTGGAAGGCCGCCGCCAGAAGATCGAAAAAGCCGTGCGCGATGCGGAAGAGATTGAAAAACGGATGGCTGAAGTTGCGCAGACGACTGAAAATAAGATTAGCAAAGCCCGTGCCGAGGCAGACGGCTTGATGGCGAAGGCCGAAAAGCAGGCGGCAGACATAAGAGAACAAACCGTTGCGGCCGCCCGTATCGAAGCGGAACGGATGCTCGCCGGGACGCGCGAGACGATCGAGAACGAGAAGGATAAAATGTTCAAAGAAGTCCGTGAAGAAGTGGCGGCCCTTACAGTGATGGCCGCGGAGAAGATTCTGCGCCAAGAGATGAAACCAGAAAAGCAAAAAGAGCTCACGGCCGAGGCATTAAAGATATTGAAATGAAATTTACCACCCGACAATATGCGCAAGCCCTTTTTTCGGCAATTTCAGAAGTAAGTACGGCCGATCACGACAAGATAATCAATAATTTCGCGGCCATTTTGCAAAAAAACGGCGACCTCGGCCTTGTAGACAGAATTGAAGAAGAATTCCGGGCCATTGACCGCGAGAGCAAGGGAATTAAGCTGGCGGAAGTGACAACAGCGCATACCCTTACGGAGGAAGAGGAAAAACGTCTGGTGCAAAAACTCAATGACTACGTCAAGGGAGAAGTGGAGATTAAAAAACGCCTTGACGAAGGACTGATCGGCGGAGTGATGGTGAAGATCGGCGACGAACTTATAGACGGATCAGTGAAGAGACAGTTGCAGGATTTGAAAGATGATTTGTCGAAATAATGCAAAAATCAAATATCAAAAATAAAAATGACAGTTAGAAATTTTAAAATTTTAGATTGTAATTTTGCATTTTGATTTTTAAATTTTGAATTATGAAAACCGACGAGATTATTGGACAGCTAAAGAAACGCATCACTGGATTTCAGATTGAGACTAAAATCGAGCGTGTCGGCGAAGTTTTGCAGGTTGGCGACGGCGTGGCATCCATCTCCGGGCTTTCCCAGGTCGCGGCGTCCGAAATCGTCGAATTTGAGACCGAGGCAGGCAAAGTTTCGGGCGTGGTTTTGAACCTCGAAGAAGACCGGGTTGGCGCTGTCGTGCTCGGCGCGCAGGAAGCCATTCGCGAAGGCGCGCGCGTCCGCGCCACTGGGCGGATTTTGTCAGTGCCGGTCGGGGAGGGGATTATCGGGCGCGTGGTGAGTGCACTTGGTGTCCCGGTGGATGGAAAAGCAGCTGTCAAAAGCGAGAAATTTTACCCTGTCGAAAAGATCGCGCCCGGGGTTATCACCCGCGAGGGAGTCAAGACGCCGCTGCAGACTGGGATCAAGGCCATTGATGCAATGATCCCGATCGGCCGCGGCCAGCGCGAGCTCATCATCGGCGACCGCCAGACCGGCAAGACCGCGATCGCCATTGATGCGATCATCAATCAAAAAGGCCAGGACGTGATCTGCATTTATGTGGCGATCGGCCAGAAAGAGTCCAAAGTCGCCAAAATTGTTGCCGAACTTGAGGCGCGCGGCGCCATGGCCTATACCATTGTCGTCGTGGCCGGCGCTTCGGATCCAGCCGCGCTTTCGTATATCGCGCCGTATGCGGGCTGCGCGATGGGGGAGTACTTTATGGACAAGGGCCGCGATGCTTTGGTCGTTTATGACGATTTGTCAAAACACGCCGTGGCGTACCGCGAAATTTCGCTGCTGCTCCGCCGGCCGCCGGGCCGCGAGGCGTATCCCGGTGACGTGTTCTATCTACATTCGCGCCTGCTCGAGCGCGCCGCCAAACTCAACAAAGATTTCGGCGGTGGCTCGCTTACGGCGCTCCCGATCATCGAAACGCAGGCCGGCGATGTCTCGGCCTATATTCCGACCAATGTCATCTCCATCACGGATGGACAGATTTATCTCGAAACCGATCTTTTCTATCAGGGCATTCGTCCCGCGCTCAACGTCGGTTTGTCAGTCTCGCGCGTCGGCTCGGCCGCGCAGACCCGCGCCATGAAGAAAGTGGCCGGCAAGCTCCGGCTCGAGCTCGCGCAGTTCCGCGAGCTGGCGGCCTTCGCGCAGTTTGCCTCGGACCTCGATGAGAACACGCGCAAGCAGATTGAGCGCGGCAAGCGTATCACCGAAGTTTTGAAACAGCCGCAGTACGCGCCGATGCCGGTTGAACATCAGGTGGCGATTGTTTATGCCGTGACGAACGGCTTCCTCGACGACATTGCCGTGGAAAAAATCGCGGATTTCGAGCATAAATTCCATCAGTATCTGGATCGAAGTTATAAAGAACTTTTAAATCAGATCCGCGTAAAACGAGAGCTTGATGAATCGACCGAGGCAAGACTTAAAAAAATAATTGAGGAATTTAAAAAGGGATATCAGTAGAATTAACCTAATTATTCTAATTTCTAATTACCCTTAGAAATTTACAGACGTTATGGCATCCACTAAAGAAATCAGAAGAAGAATAAGATCAATCCGTAGCACCCGGCAAATTACGAAGGCCATGGAGCTGGTTTCTGCGGCGAAGATGCGTCGCGCGCAGCAGCAGGCGCTCTCCTCGCGGACCTATGCGCGCCTCGTCTGGGAACTGGTTTCCAATCTCATGCCGCAGACTCATCCGGAGCTCCATCGTCTTTTGCGGGAGCCGCAGAATGGAAGGAAAACCGCGATTATCCTGATGGCTTCGAACCGCGGCCTCATTGGCGCGTTCAATAATAACATTACTGCCAAAGGGTTTGACTACGCTAAAACGCAGAGTGCCGTTGCATTCATCACGCTCGGAAACAAGGGCCGCGAAACAGTCAAAAAAACCTCCGAGGTCGCCGCGGATTTTGAGAAACTTGACGCGGCGGCGGATGTTCTGGAAATCCGGCCAGTCGCCAAACTGGTTACCGAAGATTTCATCTCCGGAAAATATGACCGCGTGGTTGTCGTGTACATGCGATTTGTGAGCACGCTTACGCAGGTGCCGGAAGTTCTGGAATTGCTACCCCTCCCTCAATCCCTCCCACAAGGGGAGGGAAAAGAAGGATATTCCTCCCCCCTGGGTGGGGGAGGCAAGGTGGGGGGCGAATACCTCTTTGAACCCACCCCTGACGCGGTCCTCGAAACCCTGCTGCCGCGCCTTGTCGAGATGCAGATTTACCAGGCGCTCCTGGAGACCAACGCTGCCGAGCACTCGGCGCGCATGGTCGCGATGAAGAACGCGTCAGACGCGGCGAGTGATCTGGTGGATGACTTGACGCTTGAATACAACCAGATCCGGCAGGCAGGCATCACGACCGAGATAAGCGAGATCGTGGCGGGAAGATTAGCACTGCAAGAGAATTAAGAATTAGGAATCAAGAAGGATGGAAAAGAAAAACATAGGGAAAATAACCCGGATAATCGGGCCAGTCGTGGATGTGGGATTTGAAGGAAAAATTCCGGCGATCTATAACGCGCTGCATGTGAAGCGGCCGGAGACTCAAGGCTTGGCCGCCGGTACAGGTCGCGGCGATTACATTGTTCTTGAGGTCGCGGCCGCGCTTGGCGATAACACAGCGCGGACGATTGCCATGGACTCGACAGACGGCTTGGTACGCGGTATGGCCGTGACGGATACGGGCGCGCCGATTTCCGTGCCGGTCGGCAGAGAGACCCTGGGCCGCGTGTTCAACCTGCTTGGCGAGCCCATTGACGGACAGGAAAAAGTTGCCACAACCAAACGTTATCCCATCCACCGCCCGTCGCCGGAGTTTACTGCGCAGTCCACGAAGACAGAAATTTTGGAAACTGGCATCAAAGTCATTGACCTCATCGCGCCGATTGTCAAAGGCGGCAAGGTTGGCCTGTTCGGCGGCGCGGGCGTGGGCAAGACTGTGGTTATTCAGGAGCTCATCAACAATATTGCCAAAGCGCACGGCGGCGTGTCCATGTTTGCGGGCGTCGGGGAGCGCACCCGGGAGGGCAATGATCTTTATCACGAAATGAAGGAGGCCAAAGTTCTGGATAAACTCGCTATGGTCTTCGGGCAGATGAACGAACCGCCCGGCGCCCGCGCCAGAGTCGGTCTTTCCGCCCTGTCCATGGCCGAGTACTTCCGCGATGAGGAAAAGCAGGACGTGCTTTTGTTTATTGACAATATTTTTCGATTCACGCAGGCCGGCTCGGAAGTCTCCGCGCTGCTTGGCCGCATTCCTTCGGCCGTGGGTTACCAGCCCACGCTCTCCACGGAAATGGGCGAGTTGCAGGAACGCATTACTTCAACGGATAAGGGCTCAATCACCTCTGTGCAGGCAGTATATGTGCCGGCCGACGACCTCACTGATCCGGCGCCGGCCACGACCTTTGCGCACCTTGATTCGACCGTGGTGCTGGCGCGGTCGCTCGCTGAACTTGGCCTCTATCCGGCCGTGGATCCGCTTGACTCGACCTCGACCATTCTCGATCCGAATATAGTGGGTAGAGAGCACTATGAAGTGGCGCGCGGCGTGCAAAAAGTATTGCAGCGGTATAAAGATCTGCAGGACATTATCGCGATTCTCGGGATCGAGGAATTATCTGACGAAGACAAACTTACTGTGGCCCGCGCGCGCAAGATCCAGCGCTTCCTCTCACAGCCGTTCTTTGTGGCCGAGGTCTTCACCGGCAGCAAGGGCCAATACGTCCCGCTGAAGGAAACCGTGCGCGGGTTTAAAGCCATTCTGGCGGGGGAGTATGACTCGATTGCCGAGCAGGAATTTTATATGAAAGGGGATATAGGGCAAGTCAGGAAATAGCTTATAGGTGTTAGCTTTTAGGGCTATAAGCTATAACCTATTTCCTATAAGCTAGTTTTATGGCAAAAATGAAACTGAAGATAGCCACCCCCGAGCGTGTCATTTATGAGGCGGACGTAGATGCCGTGTCTTGCCCCACCGAAATGGGTGAGATTACGATTCTGCCCAATCATATCCCGCTCGTGGCCAACCTGAAGCCCGGCGAGCTGAAAGTCATGGACAATAGCGAGCCGCGCTACATTTTTGTGGCCGGCGGTTTTGTGGAGGTCCGGCCCGGCAATGAAGTGATGATTTTGGCTGATGCGGCCGAGCGTGAGGAAGAGATAGATATTGCCCGCGCCGAAGAAGCGCGCAAGCGGGCGCAGAAACTTCTTGGTGAGAAGATCCAAAGTGAAGAGGAGTACGCGGCCGTGGCGGCCTCCCTGGAGAAATCTCTCGCCAGGTTGAAAATCTCAAAGCGACGCAAATATCGGGACGTAGGAAAAAAAATGTAAATTTGCTACAATGTACAGGTTGGAATTTTGTTATAGGAGGAGTTATGAGTATGCAACCTTTACTAATTTGCGCCTTGCGGCAGTCAGATACATACGTTGCGGATAAAACCGCGGAATTTGTCAGGTGTTTTCAAAAGCGACGAACGTCGGTCAGGCGCTTTCTGAAGGGAGTCAAACCACCTGTAGACAAACGGGTGGAACTCGAGGTGCAGCTTCGTTTTTTTGTCCTTTTGGTGACTTTGCAAAAGGGCATCGCGGAAATTTCGCAGACAATGGAGCGGAAGCCACACAAAACCTTTGAGGTTGTGGCAAGGAAAATTTTGGTGCTCGAGCGTCTGCAGGGGGAGATTGCCGGGCGACTTGCGCGGGCCAAGTGCGAAATGCGCAGCTTGGTTAGGACGTATTAAGAAGCAACATTTGCAAGGTGCGGATCCACCCGGGTCCGCCCCTTTTTTATTTATATGCTAAACTTGCTTTATGGAATTCGTATGGCCGGATAGATCAGCGCTTTCGCAGGGTGGTTTTGAAATTGTCAAAAAATTGCGGGTCAAAGGTTTTGAGGCATTCGTTGCCGGAGGCGCGGTGCGCGACGCTTTATTGAAAAGGCCGATACGCGAGATAGACATCGCGACCTCGGCAACGCCAGCGCAAGTTAAGAAAATTTTTACCAAGACCATACCGACAGGGGAGAAGCACGGGACGATAACGATAAGAATAAAAGATAACAATAATTATAACCATTATGAGGTTACCACATACCGCAAAGAAGGGCTGTATCGCGATAACCGCCGGCCGAGCAGCGTTAAGTTCCTCAAAAGCGCCGAGGAAGACGCCAAGAGGCGCGATTTTACTGTTAACGCCTTATTCTATGACCCTGAAAAGAAGGCAGTTATAGACTATGTTTTGGGCATTGCTGATCTGAAAAAGAAGATTATCCGGCTTGTCGGCGACTCCGAAGCCCGGATTCGCGAGGACGCGCTTCGGATGCTCCGCGCCGTGCGCATCGCGACAGAACTTGGCTTTGATATAGACCGCGACACCCGCCGCGCGATCCAGAAGAACGCAAAACTCATTCTCAAAATCTCCGCAGAGCGGATCAAACAAGAATTCGACCGGCTGTTAATGAGCGAGCATCCGTCAATCGGCATCGGCGTTTTGGACGTGCTCGGGCTATTGCAATTTATAATGCCCGAGCTGAAAAGGTGCCAGGGGGTGAGGCAACCGAGAAATCAACATTCGGAAGGGGATGTTTATGCCCACTCGCTCCTCGCGCTCGAGCAGGTGAATGAAGATTATGATCTTGCGACGCGCTATGCGGTTTTGTTTCATGATCTCGGCAAGGCCGAGACGCGCGTGGTACGACAGGGCCGCATGACTTTTTACAATCACCCGCAGGTGGGCGAGACGATTGCGAAAAATATTTGCAAGCGCATGAAGTTCAGCCGTGCGGACAGTCGAAAAGTTGCGTGGCTCGTGCGTTACCACATGGTGCCTTTTGACTTTCCCGGGATGCGGCTTTCTACCCGCCGGAAGTGGGCGCAAAACCCGTATTTTCGCGATCTTTTGCGGGTCTATTTGGCTGATGTAAAAGCCTCGATTCCTGCTATCGGCAGGCGCAGTGGACGACCAGTTGGCCTCCGCCAGGCCATTGATATTCTGCGCGAGCTGGATAACAAGCCGGAACTTTCCCTTCCCCTGATCAGTGGTTACGACGTGATGAAAATTTTGAAAATAAAATCCGGGCCAAAGGTCGGAGAGATACTAAAAAAAATTGATGAACAAAAACTTTCTGGAAAATTAAAGTCAAAAACTGACGCGATAAATTTTTTAAAAAAAGAAAAATAATCGCAAATTAACTTGACAAAATCTTATCCACATCGTAAAGTTAATGTATAAATTGTAATTTAAAAATTTGAAAAGGAAACAAAAAAGTTTCCCAATCAAAGATAAAAAATAATTAAGTCCCCGATTTGAGATCGGGAGACGGGAGAAAAAGAAGAATGGCTAAGAAACGCAAGAAGGCCAAGAAATCTTCTCGCAAGAAGAGCCGCCGCAAGAGAGCCTAGGTACTACGGCTCCACGGCTAGTAGAAAATCCGCCTCATCGGCGGATTTTCTGTTTGTAAAAATTCTTTTGGCGGGCCCGACCGGATTTGAACCGGCGATCTTCTCCGTGACAGGGAGACGTGTTGGACCGGGCTACACCACGGGCCCCAACTCTAATGGTAGCTGGGGTGGGGATCGAACCCACGACCTAAGGCTTATGAGTCCTTCGCTCTGCCAACTGAGCTACCCAGCCATGGTTGCGGGGGCGGGATTTGAACCCGCGACCTCAAGGTTATGAGCCTTGCGAGCTACCAGACTGCTCTACCCCGCGTCGTCGTCCTTTAGGGACTTCGCAATATTACCACGAATTGTGAAAAATTTCAAGGCGTGTTATGGTATTAGAAAATGCCAAGGGGGTGTCATGGATAACAATCATTATTGGGGCCGGGAACTTCTCGGCGTGCTGGCATTGGAGGAACCAGAGCTGGATTTGCTGATCCATCAAGCCGCGCGCCTGAAAAATACATCGCCGCGTTGGCGTTGCGATATGGTCCGGGAAGTAGTGCTGGCTGTAATACCGCGCCACGCGGCCCGGCCAGACAAGTTTTTTGAGAAAGAACGAGAGGCTTTTTTGCAGGAAGTGCAGCAGCGGAATACCTTGGGCTGTGCAGTTAAGCACAAGTTCGGTTTGGACGAGCATTTCCATGTGCTGTACTTTCTGCTCGCCAAGCTCGCCGGCGCCGGTCAGCATCTGCGGCTTTGCGCCAAGATGATTGAACCCGGGCTGCAATACTCGTGGGTCGAGATCGTTGGCGATTTTGAAGTTCTGCACGGCGGTAGAAGCGAAAAACATGATCTGCGGATCATAGATTTCACGCGGGAATTTTTTTCGGATCACGAAAATCCCTATCGGATTGACCAGCGTCGCTATGAGGATGGCGAAACCGTAGCGGGTTTCTAAAGCGGAGCGGCTCCTTGTTCATTTTGGGCAAGGCGCCGTTTTTTATTGGGCGTGTTCAAAATTCCGTTTTATGATATTCTTCAGGGTCAGGGCTGTTTTGCGGAAGCCCTGAAGTATGACATTTAGGTTAGAAAAGGAGGAAATTGTATGAATAGCGAACAAAAATATGTTTTCGGATCGGCAATTGCCGATGAGGTCGCAAGAAAGCTTCTTGAGATCGGGGCGATTAAGGATAAATCCAGATCTCCCGGCGGGTTGGGTTTCCGCCTCAAATTGCACGACGTCAATCCCGATGCGCCGCTTTCTCCGTACTACGTTGATCTGCGAATCGTCCGTTCCTCGCCGCCGCTCCTTCGCCGCATTGGGCAATTGCTCGTTCAGCGATCATCGGGTTTGGATTATGATCTTTTGGCAGATGTCCCGACAGCGGCGACGCCAATTGTGGTCGCCATGTCGCTCATCACCAATTGTCCCATGATTACGCCGCGTGAGGGTAAGACGCATGGGTCGGGCAGCAAAGTTGATGGAATATTCACCGAAGGTCAGCGCGTCCTCGTCGTGGACGACTTGATCACCAAAGGCGACAGCAAGCTGCAGGCGATCGATTGTCTGATACTGGCTGGGCTCGTGGTCCATGACGTGCTTGTCCTGGTTGATCGTGAGCAGGGCGGCGTGGCACAGCTCCAGGACGCCGGCTACCAGGTCCACATGGTTTACCCTTTTTCCGCCCTCGTGGATTTCTACTGTCGCGAAGGGTCGATTACCGAGGAGACCTGCGCGGAGATACTGATTTACATGGCGCAAGCCATGAAATAAGTCCAGCCCGGAGGCGCTGGCAATATCCAAAGGTGGCTCGCGTGATTTGGGATTCGTCCCGACTCTCGCAGTCACCTTTTTTTATTTGTTGAAAAACACCCACATTTGTGGGTGAAATTCAACAAACGAATTTTGTCGGCACTGGTGCCAGTGTTATGCGGCCGTCGATTTTTAAGACGATGGGGGTTGCGAATTGACCGCCTTGTTGATTACAGTAAGGGGTGGTAGAATCAGTTTCTAATCCAAAGGGGAAAGGAGGCAAAAATATGTTTGAAACGACTTTGATGGGACTCCAGTTTGAGCATCCCGTCTTCAACGCGCCGGGTGAGGTAAAACGTCTCGAGCATGTCAAAGCTCTGTGCAGTTCTGCAGCCGTTGCGATCATGGTCGGTTCGATTACCTGGGAGCAGCGCGATGGCAACGCTGGAAATGTGTACTATCCGGGGCCGGAGTTCTCGCTAAATTCGCTGGGTTTGCCCAATGGCGGCCGGGAGTATTACCGCAAGCATTTGCCGGATATGGTCCGCATGGCCCACGATGCTGGCAAGCCGCTCTTTGTCAGCGTCGCGGGATTCTCGCCGCACGAGTATCTCCGGCTCGCAGATCTTGTGGCTGAAGCAGGCGCCGATGCCGTTGAGCTCAACCTTGGTTGCCCGAACGTCTGGGACGGCGGACAGCAGAAGGGCATTTTGTCCTTCGAGCCGGATCGGATCGATGAAACACTCGGGCTTCTCAAATTCGAGCTGGATTTGCCAGTGAGTTTGAAACTCTCGCCTTACTCGGATCCGGGGATGATTCCGAGGATCGCCGAAGTTTTGAAAAGGCACGCTGATATGGTCAAGGCGATCTCGGCGGTCAATTGTTTTCCAAACGCACTGAAATTCGGTGACGATGGCCAGCCAGTCATCACCCCCGGACAAGGCCTCGCGGGGCTCGGCGGCCCGGCGATGCGCCCCATCGCGCTCGGCCAGGTTTTCCAGTGGTTCAAGGTTCTGCCGACACGTTACATCCAGATTATTCGCGTCGGCGGCGCATCCCACGGGAAGGATGTTTTCGAATCAGAATCTCTCGGTGCGACAGCTACGCAGGTCGGCACAGCATTCTTCAATGAAGGACCTGGGATATTCAGCCGTATCCTCGCAGAGATGGTCGAGCTGCAGTCCAAAGCGCCGAACTACGGCACTGTCGAGCTCGGCTAGCTGGTTTTGGCCCAGCACCACTTTTGGGAGGCAAGTGGTGCTGGGAATTTTTTTATTTTGGGATTTTATGGTAAAATGAACTGCGATTTAGGAACCCCTCCCGGCCTACGGCCACCCTCCCCTCGGCAGGAGAGGGCTAATACAGCAAATGAATTTCCAAATACTAATTACAATTCTTATTGTCGCCGGCTTTGCGGCTATTATTTATTTTCTCCGCCGGAAGCCTAGGCAGGACCAGGCCGTGCAGGTTATGCTGGACTGGATGAAGTCCCTCAAAGAATCCGGGGATCTCTCCCGCAAAGAGATCCAGGAGTCCATTGCCGGCTCCAACAAAGAAATCAACGCGCGTCTTACCGAGGCGGCGCGGCTGTTTTCGGATGTGCAGCACAAAGTCGGCCAGATGACCGAACTCGGCCGCTCCATGCAGGCGGTGCAGGAACTTTTGAAAGGCCCGAAAACGCGTGGCATATTTGGCGAAGATGCGCTGGAATCTCTCTTGAAGCAGGTTTTGCCGGCGCATAATTATCAGATGCAGTATCGCTTTCAGTCCGGCGAGGCCGTGGATTGCGTGGTCAAACTCAAAGAGGGCCTGGTCTGCATTGATTCCAAATTTCCGCTGGAAAATTTCCGGGCCATGATGAAATCCGAGACTGATGAGGACCGCGAGAATTTCCGCCGCGCCTTTGTTCGCGACGTGAAAAAGCACGTGGAAACCATTACCAAAAAGTATATCCTTACGAACGAGGGCACGCTGGATTTTGCTCTGATGTACGTGCCGATGGAGAGCGTTTTTCAGGAGATCGTGAATGACGGCGAGCTGATGGACTACGCCCGGTCCAGAAAAGTGCATATCACCTCGCCGAATTCTTTTTATCACTACATCACCATCATTCACACGGCGCTCAAAGGCGCGCAGATGAACGAACTGGCGCGGCAGGTTTTGAACATTATTGCCGCCCTCAAGCAGGATTCCGAAAAATTTGCCACGAATCTCGGCGTTTTGAACAAGCACGTTACCAATGCCAAGAACACGGTCGATGTGGTGAACGAAGGGTTTCGCTCGCTTGCCGGCAAGATTGAGAATGCCTATAATCTGCAGCTCGAGGAGCAGCGGGAAGTGGAAAAGCTGCCCGGCGGGCCGGAGAGCGATTTATTAATTAAATAACCCCCTCTCTTTCTCCCCCTCACGAGGGGGGAGAGGAAGTGGGGGTAGGAGAAAACAAAATGGCAGTATTTGAGATATTTACAAAACACGAGGAGCAGCGGGTTGCGGTTTTCGTGGATGTGCAAAATTTGTATTACTCGGCCAGGAACATTTACAACTCGCGGGTCAATTTCTCGGCGCTCTTGAAAGAAAGCGTGGGAGAACGAAAACTGGTTCGCGCCACGGCCTATGTCATCCGCGCGCAGATGCCCGAGGAGCAGACGTTTTTCGACGCGCTGTCAAAGGCGGGGTTCGAGGTGAAAGCCAAAGACCTGCAGGTTTTCTACGGCGGGATCAAAAAAGGCGACTGGGATGTCGGGATCACGATGGACGCGATTCGGCAGATGGGCAAGGTAGATAGCATTGTTTTGGCCTCCGGCGACGGCGACTATGTGCCGCTTTTGGAATACATCAAAAATTTCGGCGTCCGCGCCGAGGTGATCGCCTTTGGTAAAAGTTCATCCAACAAATTGCTTGACGTCGTCGACTCATTCATTGACATGGATGAGCAGACAAAGAAGTTTTTGATTCCGATAAAGAAGTGACCGCTTGCGGTCATCCTGAGGGCTTGCCCCGAAGGATCTACGCCGTATAGAGATTCTTCGCTTCGCTCAGAATGACAATAATCGTATGAAACCCGTAGCCATTTTCGATATCGACGGGACGATTTTTCGGTCGAGCCTGACGATCGAGCTTTTGCGCGAACTGATGCGGGCCAAACAAGTGCCGGCCTCGTCCGTCCGGACGATTCAAAGATACGAGCGGCAGTGGCTGGACCGGCGCGCGGATTACGGCAGCTACATCTGGGAAATTGTCCGCTGGTTCCAGCACGAGCTCAAAGGCCGCAAACAGCGCGAGATCGTCGCAGCCAGCAAGCGGGTAATCAGTCAGCACAAATTGCGCACTTATCGTTATACCCTGGATTTATTGGCAAAAATTCGCCGTAAATATTTCACGATCGGTATTTCCGGTTCGCTTCTTGAGGTCGTCAGGGAGTATAATAAATTCCTGAAGTTTGATAAATTTTACGGGTGGGAGTTTGGCACCGATGCGCAAGGCCGATACACGGGCACGGTGTTATACGATCCGCCGCGGTATAAAAAAGAAGTGATCGCGCGCTATGTGAAGAACCACGGTTTGAGTTTTAGCCGCTCCGTCGGTGTCGGGGATACCGAGTCAGACATTGGCTTTCTGGAACTGGTCGAGAAGCCGATCGCTTTCAACCCGAACCGCAAGCTTGCGGAAAGAGCCCGGAAAGCCAACTGGCCGATTGTCATCGAGCGCAAGGATCTGATTGTAGAATTCCAGCCAAAGAAGGTTAAATTTTTAAAAGTATGAGAGAACGATTCCGGGGTTCAGAGAGCGCCAGCCGGGAAGTGCCTCCGCCATCTTTTGAGGATCGGGTAAAGGCTTTTTGGGAAAATTACAAGCTGCGGCATATCGAAGAAGAAGGCGAATTTTTTATGTTGCCGGACGATTTGCGCAATTCACTTGCGGAACAGTTTGAAGAGAATGAGCTAGGGAAGGCCTGGTCTCATTTGCAGGGGTTGATAGAGAATGAATTCAAAGGAGATTGGGATCTAAGAAGATGACCATGTCCTCGTAGCTTAATGGATAAAGCGTCCGCCTCCGGAGCGGGAGACTGCGCGTTCGACTCGCGCCGAGGACACCAAAGATGAAATTTCATAAAAAGTTAAATGTCTAAGAAGCGCGTTTTGGTTTTCGGCACGTTTGATATTTTGCATCCCGGGCATATTGATTTTTTGCGCCAGGCCAAGCGTTATGGCGATTTTTTGATTGTCTCTCTGGCTCGCGAGAAAAATGTCAAGCGCGTCAAAGGGCAAAAACCATTTCATTCTGAAACTGACAGAAAAAAACTCCTTGAGTCTCTGAAATTCGTCGACAAAGTGGTGATGGGGTCTAAAGATAACTATTTGGGGCATATCAAATCCCTCAAGCCGGATGTGATTGTTTTGGGCTACGACCAGAAAGCCTACACCAAAGATTTGAAAGCGAAACTGGCCGGATTGGGATTGAGTCCGAGGATAGTTCGCGCGCAGTCTTATAAATCTAAAATATATCGATCGAGGAATTATCGATGATAGTTGCGAAAGGCCTGGTGGAGAAGAGTTTGGGTCGGGGCAGAAAGCTCGGGTTCCCGACGGCGAATATTGCACTCGGGGATGCCGTCGTTGAGGACGGAATTTACATTGGCTTTGCGAATAAAATGCCTGCTTTGATTTTTGTCGGCGCGGCAGAGACCTTTGGCGAGAGAGAGCGCCGGATCGAAGCGCACCTTTTGGATTTTGACGGGGACTTATACGGACAGGAAATTGAGGTAGAGTTAAAGCAAAAAATCAGAGAGAGTAGAAAGTTTGAGACTCAAGAAGAATTAGTAGCCCAGATGAAAAAGGACGAACAAGTCGCCCGAAAATATTTTTCAACCTGAATGTTTACTGGAATTATCAAGACAGTAGCCAAAGTTAAAAAAGCTGAGTTTACTGGAGGCTCGCTTTTTTTAACTGTTGAAAAACCGAAACCCTGGAAAATAAAGCCCGGAGATTCCATAGCTACTGATGGCGCCTGCCTAACAGTAAAGAAAGTTGGCAGCGGTGATTTTACTGTGGAATTGATGCCGGAGACCCTAAGCAAAACTGTTTTTGGAAAAAAATCGCCACACAGAGTAAACCTCGAGCAATCTCTGAAATTAACTGATTTACTTGACGGGCATTTGGTCATGGGTCACGTGGATACAGTCGGCAAAATTAGTCAGGTGGAGAGGCGCGGCGCCTCAAAAGTTTACACAATGCAATTTCCAAGACAATTCAGCAAACTGATTGTTTCTAAAGGGGCAATTGCAGTGGATGGGATAAGCTTGACTATTGTTGATGCGGGCAAGGGCTGGTTTACAGTTTCACTCGTGGATCATACAATAAAGAACACCACCCTCGGCGAGAAGAGCCCGGGGGAGATGGTAAATATTGAATTTGATATTTTGGCTAAATATTTAAATCGAATATGGCGCAAACAGTAATTAAAGGTAATTTTGAGAGATTTGACGCATCAGAGTTTAAAGTGGGGCTGGTGGCAGCGCAGTTTAATAAAGATATAACCGAAGGGTTGCTGGAAAGTGCGATAGGAATTCTTGATCAATATGCCGTGCCAAAATCAAGCATTGCAATTTATAGAGTCGCGGGAAGTATTGAGATACCGGTTATTTTGCAGAGTTTGGCAAAAACAAAACAATATGATTGCCTTTTGGCTATTGGCGCGGTAATTAGGGGCCAAACGCCCCATTTCGATTACGTGGCAAAGATCGTTTCCGAAGGTGTTTTGCGTGTTATGCTGGATAATAGTATCCCGGTTGGATTTGGTGTATTAACTTGTGATAATCATGAGCAGGCCAGAGCGCGGATTCATGTCGGTGGCGAAGCTGCCGAAGCCGCTCTGCAAAGCGCTAAACTCATTGATGAAAGAGGATGAGCGCGCGGCGTGCAAATATTTTAAGCAGATAAAAAAATAAAATGTCCATTTTGGCGGTGTTTTTGCCGTTTGTGGGCACGCTCCTGGAAGAGTTCTCTGCCTCCATCGGCAAATTGAAAGTAAAGATCAGGGAGCAAAGTTTCTATTCGTTCGCGGTGTTGCAGCTGTTTGGCGGTTTTGTGTTTTTTGCGGTCCTCACTGCGGTGAAAAGGGACCTATTTGTTTTTTCCGTGGCCAGTCTGCCGACCCTTCTGTTGCGGTTTGTTCTCGAAACCCTTCAGGTTTACGCGACTATTTATGCGATCATCCGCGCGGACCGCAGCACCTACGGCTTCATCCGCGTCGGCACAATGCCGCTTCTGCTTGCGGTGGACGTGGCCATGGGTTACGCGATCCGGGCTACGCAAATTTTTGGCATCGGACTAATTCTGGCCAGTATTTTGCTGGTTTTCCTTGGCAAAAAATTTGGCAAAGCCGGGACGATATCCGTGATTATTTCCACGGTGAATGCCGTCGTGACGATTTCGCTTTATAAATACAACATCACAAATTTCAATACCGTGGCCGCCGAACAGCTTGTGATGCTTGGCCTGCTTTCGTTGTTTTTTATTATTATGGCTTTTACGGTCGGCAGAGAGAACCCTTTCAAGCTCATCACCAAGCCGATATATTTCGGACAGGCAGTGAGCGTGGGTCTGGCCAGCCTCCTGGAGAGCTTTGCCTATGCCCTGGGGCCGGCCTCGGTCATTCTGGCGGCTAAACGCGCTTCAGCCGTGTTCTGGGCCATGGCCGCCGGCAACCTCTATTTCCACGAACGGCACTTTTTGTTTAAACTAACCGTATTCGCGCTCTTGGCCGGCGGCATCATTTTGCTTATAATTTAACCATTAAGAACATTCACATGAATCAATACAAAACCGGGCCGTGGCTCGTGGTAGTAGCGGCCATGCTCTGGGCCGTGGACGCGCCGTTTCGCAAATTTTTAACTGCCGATTTGCGCTCGACGACCATCGTTTTAATGGAGCACCTCGTTATCGCCGTGCTGGTCGTTATATTTTTGTTCCGCTATCTGCCGGAACTTCGGAAACTCCGGCACTTCGAATGGTGGGCCGTGGTTTTCATCGGTCTGGGCGGATCGGCGCTGGCCACCGTGATGTTCACGCAGAGTTTCCATTACCTTAATCCCTCGGTCGCGATTCTGCTACAAAAGGTCCAGCCGTTTATCGCGATTCTGCTGGCGGTGTGGCTGCTGCGCGAGAAACTCGGCAAAACATTTTGGCTTTGGGCTCTGCTTGGCGTGTTTGGCGCTTACCTTGTGAGTTTTCCGGATTTCAAGATTGGCAGTGTCGCGGGGTCGCCGAATGCTTTAGGTGTGTTGCTGGCCCTCGGCGCCGCGTTTTTCTGGGGCGGCTCGACAGTCATGGGACGGGTGGTGCTCTCCCGCGTAAGCTTCCAGGCCATGACCGCCGTGCGGTTTTTGTCCGCCCTGCTCTTTTTGGTGCTGATTGAGCTTTTTACCGGACGGATCAGTGAGGTGGCTGGCGCGTCGCCAAAAGACTGGCTCTATGTTCTGATCATCGCGGTTGTGGCGGGTTTTGTTTCGCTGTTTATCTATTATCGCGGGTTGACTCATACCAAAGCCAGCGTTGCCACCCTCGGCGAACTGGCTTTTCCGGTAGCCGCCGTGATCGTGAACTGGAAATTCCTGGGTGCGGCGCTGGAACCCACGCAAATCGTCGGGGGCCTGATTCTGCTTGCGGCCACGATTGGGCTGTCGTATTTTAATGCGGCTTCTTCCTGGGAATACGAGGCCAAAGAAATACCGGTATGAAAAAGAATTTGCGGCGGTTTTGGAAACTAGGCCGCGAGGAATTTAACACCCAATTTTTCGACATCACCAAAAAAGGCGAGCTCATGGTCAAGGAGGGCAATTATCAATATAACCTCCTTGAACTAGTCAAAAAATACGGCTCAACCCTCGAGATCGTCTTCCCGTTTATTATTGAGACGCGGGTGCGCAACTTGATCGACATCTTCAACGCGTACATTAAGCTCAATGATTATAAGGGGAAGTTTTTTTATCACTACCCGATGAAGGTGAACCAGAACAAGGAGTTTGTTCTGCCGCTCATTTCCGAGGGCGCCAATCTCGAGACTTCTTCGGCGAACGAGCTTTGGATTGTGAAACGGCTCTGGGAGCAGGAGAAATTCAATGCCAAAATTCGGGTTTTGTGCAACGGCCCGAAAACGCAAAAATATCTAAGTCTCATCGAGGAGCTTGACCGCAAAGGGGTGATCATTACGCCGATTATCGAGGAATGGCAGGAGATGGAATTTTTCCGTAGATACAAAGGCGAGGTGGGCATCCGCGTGGATCTGGATGTGAAGGTCAAATCGCATTGGGACAAGCGGTTCAACCATTTCGGTTTTCCCGAGGAAGAGCTCCTCAAAATGGGCAAGATCCGCAATCTGGGAATTTTAAGCTACCACATCTCGAGCCAGATCGAGAAGATTGAAGGGCTGACCGCGCCGATCAAGCGGGCCGTGGCGCTTTACGCAAAGCTGCGCCTGAAAAATCCGCAGCTTGATACCATCAATATTGGCGGCGGCGCCGGCGTGCCGTATGAGAAGCGGCCTTTTTACACCGGCAAGGCGGCGGCGCATTTCATTGTCCGTACCTTCAAGCAGGTCTGCCGGAAATTGGATGTCAAAGAGCCGAATATCATCTGCGAATGGGGGCGCTGGGCCGTGGCGCCGGCGCAGATTTCAATTTTTAAAGTGCTTTCCCAGAAAGACGTGGAAAATGGCCATACCAAGAAGTGGTACATCGTGGATGGCAGTTTTATGAATGATTTAGCAGACACCTGGGCCATCCATCAGAGATGGCACATCGTGCCAGTTAATGATATGGCGAGTCGGCGCCTGCAGAAAGTTTGGCTCACCGGCTCCTCCTGCGACAGCGATGATAAATACACGGCGGGCGGTGGGTATATTTTATTGCCAAAGATTGAGGAGGGCTATGACCAATACATTGCCATTTTCGATACCGGCGCATATCAGGATTCCCTGGCTTCGCATCACTGCCTCTTATCGAGTCCGGCGAAGATCATCGCCCAGGATGGCGACATCACCATTGCGCGCAAGCGCGAAACCGCAGAGGAAATCGGCAAACAATTCGGGTGGTAAAATTTTTTCGACATGAACGTCAAATTTTTCACCGAGCTTGACAGGAAAAGTGTTCTGGAGGCCGGGGGCAAGGGGGCCTCGCTTGGGGAGATGACCAGCGCCAAAATTCCCGTGCCGCCGGGGTTTGTGGTTTTGGCCGCGGCTTTTGACCGCTTCCTCGCAGAAACCGATTTAGATTCGGAAGTCGAAGCGATTTTAAAAAAAGTCAACGCCAAAGACGTGAACTCTGTAGATAAAGCCTCGGCCGAGATCCGGGATTTGATCCACCGCGAGCAGATGCCCAAAGATTTGCAAAAAGAAATTGTCGCGGCTTATGATATTTTATTCCCCTCCCTTGAGGGGAGGGGCAAGGGGAGGGTGAAAGGACTTGTTGCGGTCCGCTCGTCAGCCACTGCCGAGGATTCCAAAGTCGCCTCCTGGGCAGGGGAACTGGAGACTTATCTGAATGTTCAGGAAAAAGGTTTAATCCGCGCGGTAATGAAGTGCTGGTCCTCGCTTTTTACGCCGCGCGCGATTTTTTACCGCTTTGAGAAGAAACTGCACCGCAAGCCGGTTTCTGTCGCGGTGGTGGTGCAGGAAATGGTTCAGTCCGAGATTTCCGGCGTTGCTTTCACCGTGCACCCGGTTACAAAAGACTACAATCAAATGGTGATTGAGGCCGGGTTTGGTCTGGGGGAAGCGATCGTTTCCGGCCAGATCACGCCAGATACCTACGTTGTGCACAAAAACGATTTTTCGATTCTCGATATAAATGTTTCAGAGCAGAAGATGGCAATTGTCAGAAGCGCTGGCGGCGATATTCACAAGAACCTGTCTGTAAAAGTAGGCAGCAAACAAAAACTCACGGGCAAGCAGATTGTGACACTCGCGAAAATCTGCAAAGGCATTGAAAAACACTACAAACACCCGCAAGACATAGAATGGGCCTATGTGAAGGGCAAATTCTACATCACTCAATCCCGCCCGATAACGACTTTATGAAAACTTACGTGTTCATTGACGCATCAAATCTCTTTTACGGAGGCGAAATGTCCTTCTACTCACAATTCAAGGTCGATCTCGGAGACCCGAACCGCTACCGGACCTTAGGTGAGCTGGTAGCAGCCGTCTACCGGCAAATTTACTATTACAACAACGAGCGAATCCACACCAAATTAAAAATGCCGCCCAAGCTTTATGCCGAGCGACATCAATTAACAACTAATCCCGTATCCGTTAGACTGTAGACAAGATGTCTAAAGAACGGGGAGCAGGCCAGTTAGTGCTATCGGGCGATGGTGATTTTTTGCCGGTGTTGAAACACTTAAAAGATCAGGGTAAACAAGTTATACTCCTTGCAAGAGGCCCGCGAACGGCAAAGGAGATAAGACAGTTTGCAGGACCCAATTTCAGGGATTTTGAATACCTGAAATTCCTTCTGAAAATGGATGACATATAAAACGAAGCGGACTCGTATAGAATCCGCTTCACGTTTAGTACTTATAGCGTATACTAAAGCTGCTAAATTTGTCAAATGGCCTATGCCAAGGGTAAATTCTATATCATCCAATCAAGGCCAATCACGACATTGAAGTAATATTCATATTTTCCAATTCTATGGAATTGGATACCAAATTTTACCAAATTATGGCTTTGAAATGAGGATTAAATACGAATTATATTGGGAGGATATTGGTGAAAGAGTAATTTACGCAGAATTGGACGATTATGCTTGGAAACTACCCGAAAAAGTATTTAGATATAGAAAAAAGAATTCTCTATATATTTATCATCATGGAAAAATGGCCGCATTTTATTCCAAGGATGATTCCCGGATAGAGGCAGCGATTGGAAGAAAATTTTTTAGTAAATCGATCAATGCGGCAAAAGTCGGTAAGCTCCAGGTAAGGAGTTTTAATAAAGTTAGAAACTATCAAAAAAAGATAAAACATGAAGAGATTATCAAACTTTTCGATAAAAATTTGAAACAAATGATATTTAAAACCCTCAATCTTTATCGTGAGGCCTTAAGCGTCCACTATTTAACCCAACCCCAATTTTTTGAAGGATTTAATGCTAGGGATTCAGAACGTTATTCTCAAATTCTAAAAAAGCTTGCAGGAAATAGATTCACGTATACGAGAATTGCCTGGACATCTGCTTTTCAGCTAGCCAAATTTTTGCTAAGAGAGTATAGCAAAAGAATGAAGATAGGTCTTGAACAAGCTGAAAGCCTTTTATATAGAGAGCTTGCACAAAATAAAATTACGAAGAAACAACTAATAAAACGAGCTAAAGCATTTGTTTTAATTTCCAAAAATCATAGATTTAAACTTTATACGGGCAAGACAGTCCAAAAATATATTGATAAATATGAAAATTATCGCAATATTAGCTCGGTGAAGGGTATTATAGGCAACAAGAGAGGCAGAGTAAGGGGGAAAGCCTTTGTGGTTAGTAATGAAAATTTAGATCTTAACAAATTACCTAGGGGGATGAAAAAGGGTATGATTTTGATTGTTCAAAACGCGTGGCCCGAATTTGCTAAATATTACAAACTTGCCTCCGCAATTATTACAAACGAGGGTGGAATTACCTCACACGGAGTGGTTGTTTCTCGAGAGTTCGGAATTCCCTGCATCGTTGGCACTAAAATTGCCACCAAAGTCTTCAAGGACGGGGATCTGGTCGAGGTGGATGCGAACAGGGGGATTGTCAAAAAAATAAACTAGATGATCAAGTTAATCATCATTGATTTCTACGGGGTGATGACTTGCGGAAGTTATAAAGAAACTTGTCAGTGGATAGCGAAGAAATATAAGTTGGATTATCGATTCGTTTATAAAATTGTTTATCATAAATATTTTGGGCAAGCAGCGCTAGATAAAATCACCGAGCGCGAGTCCTTTGAGCTGCCAGCCAGAGAGCTGGGCCTGAAAGAAAGTTGGCGGGAGTTGCTGGTAAAGCACACATCCTTTCAGAAACTTCGTTTATCTGTTTTTAATCTTGCCAGAGATTTGCAAAAACAGGGTTATCTGATCCTGCTGCTCTCGAAGAATACCAGGGGGCAATTTGATTATGCCTTACGAAAAATGAATATCAGGCGTTATTTTAAAAATATCATCAACACGCTGGATTTGAAATTACCAAAGGCCTCGACCAAAACCATCAGATACGTGCTGAAAAAATTTCGCGTCAAACCCTCAGAAACCATAATGGTTGATGATCAAGATTTTAATCTGACTGAACCGGCCAAGCTCGGCGTGCACACCATCCTTTATAAAAATCCTCGACAATTAAAAACGGGCCTCCGCAAGGGCCTTTACAATAAAGTTTAGACGCCTGTTATGCTCGCGTGTTTGCCGCGTAAGTATTTCTGGAAATGCTGCCACTTCTTTTTATCTAAGTTCCAATGCTCTGCGTCTTCAGCATACCATTTGAGCAGATTCGCCGCTTCCGGAGTTATAAGTTTATATTTCAGAGCATAGTTGTTGATATCATAAATATCGCCAAAGGATTGGAATTTAACCTTCATGTCTTTGACAAACTTTATGCACTCCCGCCCGCTTCTTCCGCAGTTGGTGCGGGACAATGGCACGATCACCCAGTTGACCTTGAGGCCCGCTGTTCTTATATTTTTGATGAATTTCTTTTTTGCTACCCCATGACCTAAGGCGTCATCTACCAGCAGAGCTGCCATACCTTTACGGTAATTTCCCTCAACCGCAAGGCTTAAGCCTCCGGGTTTTGGTTCCTTGCGTACATAGCCAAAGGGTTTATTTAGCGCCATACCCAGAGCAGTAGCCAGAGGAATACCGGCTGTTACTCCACCTAGAATCACGTCAAATTTGATTTTCTTAGATTTGATAAACTTGACAATCTCACTTACTATCATGCGCATTCGCCTTGGATCGCCAAGGGTTTTGCGCATATCCGGATAAATTGGACAGATGCGATTGCTTGTGGTAACTTTCGGGCCAATTTCAAAGAAAAATGGAGTGGTGGCAAAAGCCTTAATGATTTTCTGACTTTTGAGCATAAGATTATTCTAGCATTTTGGTAATAAAAAAACAGGCCTGAAACCTGGAAAAATTGGGAGTAGAAGGCGAGCCACAGAGGGTCTTCGCCTTCTACTAAAAAGCTTTGGACTACTGCCGGCCGAGGTTGCCGAGGTATCGCAAGTCGCTCCATCTATCCTCAACAAAATCGAGTATTCCAACAGCCCCTGGCTCAAATGGGGACATAGCGTGCCACTTAGAGTGGATAAGCCAGGCTATCGAGACCTCGATCCGCGAGCCGCCGTGGCTCGCTATGCCGATAGTTTTCCCTTGGTGGGAGCGGACAAAATAGTCAATCTCACGTCCCCCTTCCTCCCCGCGGCAGGTATTCGTCCCGCAGATCCATTGCTCGTTGGATCTAAGGATCTGTTCTTCGACACTGACCCCAGCGGTTTTGGCATCGGCGCGTAGTTTCTCGAGTACGCCCGGAGTGAAGGGGTATAGACCCAGTGTGGCATCGCCGATTACGTCATTCGTGTAGAGCGGGGCGATGAACCCCATCCCGAGCATGTTGTAATGCAGGGTCTGGATGGCTCGGCCCTTTGGGGAAGAAAATGCGACGTCGATCTTGTGGCCCATTTCCTTGAGCTTCTGGCCCGAGCGAATGCAACGTTCGATCGAGGCTAGCGGCAATGCGTCCATCGGTACTTCTTCGCCTTCCCGAGATTCATGCCGGAAAATCAGCACAGTAGTTTTCATTGAACCCTCCTTGGTTCATGTAGTTTTTTGGTTTTAGATTATAAAAAGAACGAAGGTATATGTTAGCAGATTTGCGCTGTTTTGTCAACAGTGACTATAATTAAGCTAAATTATGCCAAAAAATAAGCCTGAAAAAGACCTTTGGATGGTGGCAGCGGAAATACCTCAAGACACAGTTTTTATGATGAGTGGGGCTCTTAAATTTATGATTCAGTCGTGGCCCACAATTGGTTTAGGCGGCAAAGTCTCCAAGTATTTCAGTCTGTTTGAAGGTGATTTTTGCAGGATGTATTATCTGCGTACCGAATTCGACGCCCAAGCCGCATTTTTGGCCGACAAGATGATTAGTGATCCAGACTGGGCGCTGGGGTTTATCAAAAAAGTGGAAAACTGGTCTGCCAACTTCTTCAAAGAATCAAAACGATTCAGGAAACTTAACTTTTCTCAACTAGATAACCAGCAGATGATACGAGAGTATCAGAAACCCCTCAAATATCATGTCCTCTCCCACGGCAATGGGTCATCTGTTTCTTGGCATGCGGATGCAGACAAACAGAAGGTGACCAAAGCAATGCTCAAGACCCTTCAGTGTACCCCCGAGCAATTTAGCACCCTTTCAACGCCGTACAGAGGGAGCTTGGTAAGGGATGAGGAAAAGGACATCTTGAGACTAGCGATAATAAAGGATAAACAAAAGTTGATTGCACATGCCAAAAAGTATGAGTGGTTAAACTACCAATACAAAGGACCAGCCTACGATTTTTCTTACTTTGACGAGAGATTTAAGGCATTACTGAAAGGTAAAAATGATTTTGCTCCCGATAAACTTCTTGAAAAAATATTGCAGGCAGAAAAAGCTTTGATTCCAAAACAGCAAAAACTTATCACGAGCCTGAAATTTAGCCGGCATCAGGTTAAACTAATCAGGCTGGCCCAGGCGCTGGTTTTTATAAAAGATTATCGTAAGGATGCGCTTTATCATGGTATGTATAGCTATGAGCCGTTTTTCCGAGAAGTAGGCCGACGCTTGGGTTTGAGTCTGGACCAAGTAAGAGCGTTTAACTATTGGGAGGTAGGTCCGGCATTGTTGAAAGGTGCATTTGATCCTAATGAACTTAATCAAAGATTGAAATTCTGTGTTGCGTGGGTTGATAAGAAAAATTACATTGTGTACACGGGGGAAAAAGCCAGAGAAATTTTGAGCAAGATTAGTTTCGAGAAATTAAAGACAAGAGGTATCGAAGAACTAATCGGAATGTGCGCCTGTCCGGGGGTAGTTAAAGGGATTGTGAAGATAGTTAATATTCCAGAAGATATGGAAAAGATGGAAACAGGCAATGTCCTTGTTGCACACAACACTAATCCCAATCTCGTTCCAGCCATGAAAATGGCAGCCGCGATAATTTCGGAAGCGGGGGGATTGACCTGTCACTCGGCCATCGTAGCCCGTGAATTTCAGATTCCATGTGTCGTGGGTGTACCTGGTGCAGACAAGATTTTGAGAGATGGGGATTTGGTAAAAGTTGATGCGACCAAAGGGATTATTAAAAAACTAAAGTGAAACCTAAATATCTTCACGACAATGATCCTTGGATGCTCGCGGAAGATATCCCGGATATCGATTTTCAGTTTTCTCAAATTTGGCTCTCTTCTTTTGTCAACGATTTAGAAAAAACAGTTGGGCGGAATTACAAGAAAATTCTCTGTGTTTATAAAGGTCTAAACCTGAAATTTTATTATGGAGAGAAAGATTCTGACAACTTTGCCAAACACGTCCTCGGGCTGATTTTGAACAATCCGGATTTCGGTGTAAAAATAAATAAACAAATTCGAGTTTATTCAGATCGGCTCAAAGGAAATTCCAGAATTATTACTCAGGACTTTTTGCGAAGTCTGTCAAATCAAGATTTAGCTAGCTTTTATCATGAACTAGATGCGCTTCATACTGAACTCTATACTTGGGGTTGGCTACCCAATGCCGTCGACATGTTCCATGGAAACTTTACAAATCATCTGAAACGCCTTCTCCGGGCGAAGATTACAGAAGATCTGGTTAACGAAACGCTGGTAGCGCTATCCACGCATCCCGAAAAAAGCATTATTCAGCAAGAGCACCAGTCCTTTTTGGGTCTGGTCGTCATGAAGCAATCGAGAGCCCCCAAAGAAGCGTTCAAAGAAGCATTCAAAGCCCACTTGGATAAATATTTTTATCTCAAACACCTTTGGATTGGCAAAGATGGAGTCTACGACGAACAGTATTATTTGGATGAAGTCAAAAAGTTTAAGACTTCGGCGAGGGAGCTTTTGGTAAAAGAAAACCAGGCTTTCCGGCAGACTTTGAGCAAGAGGATGAAACTATTATCAAAATTAAAATTCGTCCAAAAAGAAAAACAAATTTTGGATGTCTATGCAGAATTCGCTATTACCAAAATGTACCGGCGAGATGCCCAAATTTTTTGGGCATACAAAATGGATTTTGTGTTTAGTGAACTATCGCGAAGACTGAAAATTCCTTTTGTGCAAACTCGTTTCATGTTTCCGCATGAAGTAATTTCTGCCCTGAAGGCGGGCTGGCTTGCACCTAACTTGAAAAAAGAATTGAAAGAAAGGGTTAAATACTGCGTTTATTATGCAGTGAAGGACCGGGATTATTTATTTATAACAAAAGCGGCAAAGGAATTGGAGGCTCAAATCAAACAAAATCTGGACGAGAATGTAAATGAATTAGTTGGGCAAACGGCTTGCCTGGGGAAGGCAAAGGGCGTGGCCAAAATAGTGAACTCACCCTTTGACATGCGAAAAATGAACAAAGGGGATATTCTCGTAAGTATCGCTACCAACCCAGATATTGTGCCAGCCATGAAAAAAGCTGCGGCGATTGTGACAGAACAGGGCGGCATCACAAGCCACGCGGCCATTGTCTCACGAGAGCTGGGAATTCCTTGTGTCATCGGTACGAAAATCGCCACCAAAGTTTTTAAAGACGGTGATTTGGTCGAGGTGGATGCGAATAAAGGAACAGTGAGGAAAATTTCTAATTTCTAAACAACTGCTTGACAGATAAAACCCGTTGTATATACTATAGCTATGAAGACTCAAATCATTATAAAGACGGATAGAGAGGTCAAGAAAACTGCGCAGAAACTCGCCAAAGAATTGGGCCTGCCTTTAAGCACGCTGATTAATGCTTATTTGAGGGAATTTGTCAGAAGCCAAAAAATAACCATTTCGATGGAGCCTGAATTAAAGCCCGAGATCGGACGCCTTCTGAAAAAAGCCAGTGAAGATTTTAAAAAGGGACGGAACGTTTCTCCTGTTTTTGATAATACTAAGGAAATGCTGGAATATTTGCATTCGCAATAATGCAAATTGTTTTACACAAAAGATTTAAACGGCGATATAAAAAACTCCGGGCCTTGCAAAAGCAAATTGATGAAAGGCTTTTTTTATTTGCGCACAATCCATTTCATCCGATTTTAAACAATCACGCACTGATTGGCAAGTATAAGAATTATCGTAGTATTAACATTACTGGTGATTATCGAGCTCTCTATGAACCGATTGCCAGAAATAAGGCGTTTTTTGTCATAGTAGATACCCACAGCAATTTGTATAAATGAAAATCGTCATTGACACCAATGTTTTAATCAATGGCGCTGCGGATGAGCAGTCCGTGGCTTTTAAGATTGTCAAGGAGGTGATCGAGGGTCGCATTGAGGCATATGCTACGCACCAGACCATGAGTGAAAACCGGCAGATGCTGCGCAAGCTTGTCCGCGACCCCGAGTACCGCGAGCTTCTGGAAGAGTATTTTCGCAACCTGCAAATTGTGAAAGTTTTTCAGGCGCTAAATGTGGTGGCTGACCCCGAGGACAACAAATTGTTCGAATCCGCCGCTTCTTCCGGCGCGGAGTATTTGATTTCCAATGACAAAGAAGTCCTTGCTGTCGAACAGTATCACAACACCAAGATCGTCCCGCCGGACGAGTTCTGGGCGACCTATAAAAACGAAACCGACGACGGCTCGGCGTGGAATGACTGGGCGAAGATGCTGATGGGAAAGTAGTTTGTTGAATTTTTCACACATTTGTGTGCATTTTTCAATAAACATTTTAGACAAAATAAAAACGCCTGCGGACCGGGGGTAATCCGCAGGGCGGTTATTCTTGGCTTGTGGCTTCGCTAGCCGGGGGGCATTGGGGCAACAGCCTTCTTCTCGAGATACACGAACCAGATTGTCGCGGAGTTGGAATTTTGTGGATGGTTTACCCGGAGAACCTGGAGTAGCTCGAATTTTTCAGACTCTCCCTCCGCGCACTTGAATATTTCGTAAAGCGCGACACTCTTTCCTCGCGATGAGAATTTACACTGGTATTTTCCCTCAAACGGCGCCGTGTCAAAACTCACCCAGATACTAGCCTGCTTGACCATGAGAGGGTTTTTAACGCGGGCGGCGATTCCTGGAAGGGTGTAAAGGATCGTGACCCCGTCACCAGCCAAAACGCTTTTGTTGTCCCCGGTCAGTATTGAGCCGACAATCACACCGCCAATGAAACTTAGCTGCGCGCTGGCGTTGACAATAGAGACCAGAAAGCAAAAGAACAGGCAGAACGCTGCCTTTATTTTTTGAGTTTGCATAGGCTCCTCCTTGAGCTTCATAAGGTAGCATTAAATCTCATTTTTGTCAAAAGCTTTTGTGCTAAAATAAGGATATATGTCAACGAAAGCCAAGCTTAAGATTGAAACCAAATCCCCGGCCTCGACAAAGCGAGGCGAGGTGAGCAAGCTTCTCGAGGGGCTGAATGAGGCGCAAAGGCAGGCCGCCACGCATGGCGAGGGGCCGCTTTTGATTGTGGCCGGGGCAGGGACTGGCAAAACCACGGTTATCACGAGGCGCGTGGCGTATTTTATTGAGCAGGGGACAAAGCCCGAAGAAATTCTGGCGCTCGCGTTCGGCGAGCGGGCCGCCGCGGAAATGGAAGAGCGCGTGGATGAGCTTCTGCCGCTTGGAGTAGTAAATATACAAGTCTCTACATTTCACGCGTTCTGCGAACAAGTTTTGCATGAATACGGCATTGCCATCGGCCTGCCGGATTTTAAAATTCTCGACGAGGTCGGGCAGTGGCTCCTCATCAGAAACAATCTCGAGAAATTCGACCTTCAGTATTACCGCCCCTTGGGCAACCCGACCAAATTCATCAAGGCGCTCGTTAAACATTTTGCGCGGGCCAAGGATGAGCTCGTGACGCCGGATGAGTATTTGGATTATGCGGAGAAGCTGGAGTTGGAGAATGACCAGGCAGAAAGCGGAATGAAGCACCCTGTCATCCTGAGCGCGAGCGAAGGATCTCACCACTCGGACAGAGATTCTTCGGCTGCGCCTCAGAATGACGAGGTTTCCAGGGTTGAGGAGGTCGCGAATGCCTACCATGTTTATCAGAAACTTTTAGTTGAGAATAGCGCCTTGGATTTTGCGGACTTGATTTCCTATACAATTGAACTTTTCAAAAAACGTCCGAAAATTTTGGAACATTACAGAAACCGCTTCGAGTATATTCTCGTTGATGAGTTTCAGGATACCAACTACGCGCAGTATGAGCTTTTGAAACTGCTGGCCGCGCCTCGCAATAATATTACCGTGGTCGGCGACGATGACCAGAGCATTTTCAAATTCCGCGGCGCGTCTATTTCCAACATCCTGCATTTTCAGAGGGATTACCCGAAAGCCAAATTCATCTCTTTGACTGACAATTACCGCTCCAAACAGAATATTTTGGACCTGGCCCATAGCTTTATCAAACAAAATGACCCGGATCGGCTCGAGGTAAAACTGAAACTTTCCAAGCGGCTGAAAAGCAGCCGCGGGGGCGACGGCAAAATAGAGGCGATCACGGCTGACAATTATGTTTTGGAGGCCGAGGCAGTGGTGCGGAAGATTACTGAACTAATGTCGCTCTCACCTCAATCCTGGAACGACTTTGCTATCCTCGCGCGCTCGCATGAGCTTTTGGAGCCGTTTATCGCGGAGCTTGAGAAAAACCGAATTCCCTATATCTATTTTGCCAACCGCGGCCTTTACCACAAGCCGCTCATCTTGGATTTGCTTTCGTATTTCAAAGTTTTGCTCGACTATCACGACAGCCAGGCATTCTACCGCGTTTTGAAACTGCCAGTCTTTGCAATCTCCGACAGCGCCATCGTGGAGCTCTCGCACCATGCGCACCGGAAGGCCGCCTCGCTCTATGAGGCAGTCCGGCAAAAAGCCATTGCCAAAGTATTAACAACCATAGAAAAACACGCGCATCTGGCGCGGGAAAAAAGCGCGCTGGAGGTCTATACTACGGTGTTTAATGACCTCGAATTTACCAAGGCGATTGATCTCGAGTCGCAGGAGGGCTGGCAGAACGCGCGGTACAATGATGCCTTCCTGCGGCGCCTGCAGCAGTTTATGGTCGAGAGTCGCGACCGCTCGCTTGCCGCGTTTATGAATGAGATCGCCTTTGAACAGGAGGCCGGCAGCGAAGGGGAGCTGGCGTTTGATCCCGAGGCCGGCCCGGAGGCGGTTAAACTGCTAACCGTGCATGGAGCAAAGGGTTTGGAGTTTTCCGATGTCTTTGTCGTGGGTCTCGTGGACAAACGTTTCCCGAGCATTGAGCGCAAGGAGCAGATCGAACTCCCCGTGGAGCTGGTCAAAGATATTCTGCCGACCGGGGATATTCATCTTGAAGAGGAACGGCGGCTTTTTTATGTGGCGATGACGCGGGCCAAAGACGGGTTGTATTTGACGCGGGCGCTGGACTATGGCGGCAAGCAGACCAAGCGGCCTTCGCGCTTTTTGATCGAGCTCGGCCTGGCCGAAGTCGAAAAAGCGCAACCCACGGGCCAGGTGGCCTTGAAAATCCCGAAGCGCGGCAGGCTGCAGCTGCCGATTCCGAAAAATTTTTCCTTTAGTCAAATTTCCGCCTTCATTGCCTGCCCGCTTCGCTATAAATACCGCTACATTCTGCGTCTGCCGGAACCCGGCAACGCCAGTTTGTCTTTCGGGCAGAGCGTGCATAAAACCCTCGAGAAGTTTCTAAAGCACGTTCAGGAAAGCGTTGGCCGCCAGGATCTGTTTGGCAAAACTGCGGCGCGCCCGGAGCCGCCCGGCTTTGCCCTCCTGCAGAAATATTATGAGGAATCGTGGATTGACGACTGGTATCCTTCAAAATCAATCCGGGAGGAGCACCATCGGCTTGGCCTGGCCGCGCTAAAAATTTTTTACGAAGAATTCAAAGCCGCCGCGCCCCACGTCAAATATCTGGAAAAGAAATTTCGGCTGAAACTCCGGGACGTCTGGTTTGACGGCAAGATCGATCGCGCTGACCAGACCGATGACGGCCTGATCATTATCGATTACAAAACCGGCGCCGCGCGCCAAATCTCGGATGTGGACCATGACCAGCTCCTCTCCTACCAATGGGCCGCGCAGGAATTCCTGAAAGAACGTGTTCAGAGCTTGCAATACTGGTATCTTCGCGATAAGCTGGAGAAGAAGGAATTCCTGGGTACCGACGAGCAGATTGCGAAGCTGCAGGACAAATTTTACCGGAATATTCAGGAAATTATCGCGTGCATAAAAAATAACAATTTTCTCGAAGCGGACCTGCGGCGGGCGCATGAGTGCGCCTACCGCAAATTAGAATTATGAATCAAGCAGCAGGCAGCAGGGACAGGACGATGATTGTGGCGATTGCCGCCGCGGTCAGTTTTTTGGGTCTGGAGAGCTTGAGCTTTGTTATCGGCCAATACCAGGTTGCGATTTTTCTGCAGGTCAGTTTTTATGTGTACCTCTTCCTGATTTTCTGGCAGAGCTTTGTGTTCGACCTGCATTTGAAAGGCGTCCACCCGATCAGGAGGGGACTAAAAGAACGTTTTGGATATATGCTGGAGCGCGGCCATTGGCTGCACTTTCAAAATTATCTGGTGCTGCCCGGGGTAATCTACTGGATGACCGTCGCGCTTTTATATCTCCGGCCCTTCGAAGAGGCCTTCAAACAGACGGTCATCGTTTTCTCGACCTTGGCGCTCACCATCGGGTTTTGGTATCTCAAAAAAACTTTTTACCGACACGGCGAGGCGAGCCGCAACACGCGGCAGCTCATTTTTCTTGCCAAGGTTTACGCGTCCTATCTCGCGTTCGCTGCGTCACTGGGCGTGGTGCGCTACTTCGGCCTGGGCGTCGGTTTGTTTGTCGCAGTGGTGTTTTGCCTCACTTTTTTGTTGTTCTACCAGGCCTTTTTTCAGCATCACAGTCTGAACTTTGCCGCGTTTCGCCTGATGCTGGCCGCCGGTAGTCTGCTCGCCATCCTCGCCTATATTATTTTTTACATCTGGAACGTCAATTACTACAGCGCCGCGCTCGTACTAACCGCATTTTATAATACCATCTGGGGCGTCATCCATCACCAGTATATTGATCGCGATTTGACGCGGGAGATTGTACTCGAGTATGTCGCGGTTTTATTTCTGATTTTGGTGATCGTCTTTTCCACCACCAACTTCGCGGAAAGAATATAACGCTATTCAAACTACCACCACCAGATCAGAATCGAGATTATCACCAGCAGAAAAAAGTTCAAAAAATGATAGCTGGAATGGCCACGGCCGGTGATGATTTGACGGCCGTAGATGATAATTGTATCAATGGTCAGGATGGCGAGCATTACCACGCCGAAGAGTGTGAAGACGAGTCGTGGCCAGAAAGGCTGCTGCTCGCCGGCGGCTTTTGGTGCTGGAATGACTGTTTTGATTTCTTCAACGAGGCCAGGCAGGATATATTTTTCCCTGGCCAGGGGCGCGGTGAGAGTTGCATCGGTTGGCGCCGGCGGAAGATTATTTATAGTTTGGGATAGGGCCTCCTTTGGCTCCGGCGGCGGGGGATTGGGCACAGTCTGGGGCGCCGGCCGCGCCGCACTTTCGCCGGCAACCGGATATAGCGCGCCAAACAGACTCGTGGTCACGTTGGTATAGCGTTCCTGGAAATTTCCATAGAGCGTTTTCAGACCCTGGTCGATAAAGTCCGTATTCAGCATATTTGCGCGGTGCGTTGGGCTATCCACCCAGGCCTTCACCATACCCTCTGATGTGGAAAAGTCAATGGCGAGATTTTCGCCGAGAATTTTGTAGGGCGCATAGCCGGCTTTGACGATCCGCCCCCAGACATAGTCGCCGTCCGGATCAATATGCGCGAAATAATCGCGCGCGAGCATATCCGAGGATTTCCCATCGGCGGCGGTGTTTAGGGCCGGACTTAAAAGCAGGGTGGGGATATTGCGCGCGGCGCGTTCGCTGTTGATGAGATTCATGATCAACCCGGACTCGACCGCAGCCGCCTCGGCCGGCGGCGGGGCGAGCAGAAAGAGCCGCAACAGAAGCAGGACCAGGGCATAGATGAGAAACGCTTTGTAGGACAGCACCGGCGGCCGGTAGTTGTTCTCCTGCCTGGCAATGAAAAAGTTTGTGATTTTCCCCATAAACTGGTATAATTATATCGCAAAGTTATGCTAAAGTCGAAGTCCCGCGCGTGGCCAATAGTTTTGTTTGCGCTTTCCCTCGGAGTGGCGACGGCGATTGTCGTGGGGGTGGATCCCGCGCGGGGCGAGTTGTGGCAGTTGGCCCTTTTATATCTTGCTGTCTTCACCCTGGTTTACGCGCTGGTTTTGCTGATCGTGCCTCATATCCGCAAGCAAGCCGCGCTGGTCGCGCTCCTGACCGTCGCCGCTTTGCTGCTCCTTGCGCAGGGGATGTTCACGCCCACGAGCGGTATTCTACTGCTGGCCCTTTTTGTCCTTATCGAGCTTTATGCCATCTCCCGCTAATTACGTTACGGATGGGCGCGAATATTTGAGGTTTTTAGCCTCGGGCAGCGGCGCGCTGATGCGGGGGATGCTCACGCCGATCCTGCTCGAGATGATTGATGCTTCCGGTAAGACGCTCCTTGATCTCGGCTGCGGTGAGGGTTACTACACTCGACTGTTTCGGCAGAGGGGCGCCCAGGCTGCGGTGGGCATTGATATTTCCGAAACTCTTTTGGCCGAGGCGCGTAAACAGGACCCGCCGGGGCGGTACTTTCTCCTCGATTTTAACGCGCAAAGTTTTCCCGGAGAAGAACGCTTTGATGTAATTCTCGCCAATATGGTGCTCATGAATTTTCAAGATTTAAAGTCCAGCTTTGCGAAATTGGCCGGCCTGATGAAACTCGGTGGGCAGTTGACTGTTGTAATCGCCAATCCCTTTTATGCCTACCCGGTCGGGCAGTGGAAGCGATCCTGGTTTGGCAAACTGCGCCTGGTCGTCGGCAATTATTTTGCGCCGCAGGCCAGGGATTTCTCGTTTCCGGAAAGCGAGTTGAAATTTCCGCATTATCATCACCTCCTTTCAGAGTATGTTAATTATGCAATGGACGCAGGATTCACGCTCCACGAATTGCGCGAACCCGCCATCCCTTCAGAACTTTCGAAAAAATACCGCGGCGTTTTGCTGGCTAAACAATTAACAGCGGTGCCAATTTTTCAAATCTTAAATTTTAAATATGGACAAAAATAAAAACGATCCGCTTGACAACCTCGACTACGACGTCATGCCAGGGGTTGGCAATGCTGCACCACGGTTGGCCATTGACGTAAAGCCCGCTGCGCCTACGACGCCTGCGGTTCCGCCTGTCATACATGGCCATTGGAATTGGCGCGTCATCGGTATTTCCGCGGCCGGCGCGCTGCTGTTTGTTAGTCTCTCGCTTTGGGCCTACTGGAAATACGTGGTGAATTACGATCCCGAAGGGGAGAGCGCGCCGTCAAACGCCAGCAACATCATCGTGCCTCCGCCAGAGAACAACACGGACACGGATGCGGACGGGCTTACCGACAGCCGCGAGGAAGAACTCGGCGTCGATCCGGGAAAAGCCGACAGCGATGGCGACGGCTTGGCGGACGGCGATGAGGTCAACGTTTACCACTCGGATCCGCTTCTGCCAGATACGGACAGCGATACTTTCCAGGACGGACAGGAGGTCAAGGACGGCTATGATCCAGCGGTAAATTCCGGCAGCAAAGCGCCGGCGGAAACATTGAAATTGTGGGAGGACCGCATCATTGAATTTGGCCTGCACGAGCCGACCAAAACGACTCTGAATGTGCCGGCGCAAAATGAGCAAACCATGGAAACCCCGGAGGCAGCAGTTTATGCGAATGCCGTTTTTAAATATTCCACGGCCGTGCCGAATCTCCTCGAGGTGCGCGAATCAAGCGATAAACGCAACGTCGGCTTCCGCATCAAGGGCGCGGCGGTGGAGGACGAGGATGTCACGACTGACCCGATTTATATCACAGCCGCGGTCAATGCCGGCGGGGAAACTTTGCGCGAGTGGGTGGCTGGGCAGTACCAGCCCGCCACGGACTATGATTCGCTGCAGGAGCTGAAAATCAACGGCATTGACGCAATCAGGATTACCGGCGTGGCGGGCGAGATTTGCGACGGCAACAAAGTTTTTGTGGCCAGGGATACTGCGGTTATCATCCTCACCTGGCAGTGCAACAATATTGCCGCGTTTGGCCAGCTTTTTGATCAGATTGTGCAGAGCTTTAAATGGCAATGATCGTTACTAATTCCGACGAGGAAGCGCGACTAAAAAAAGAATTGGAAAGCCGAACCGACGCAGAGTCAAGACGGATGCTGCGTTATTTAAATCTGCCTGATCTCTCGCGAACAACAGGCAGCCCGATTTACGAACTGGTCCAGCGAATCGTCAAGCTCCCCGGCTTTAAGGATTTTGATCTCGTTGCTGCTCCGGAGATTACGCCCGCCGAGATTAGCTTTGACCTGTTCGATTTCCCGGCTGACCATCCGGCCCGCTCCCGCTCCGATACGTATTATGTAGATGACCAGCATATCCTGCGCACGCACACGACCGTGATGTGGTACTACCACTTGCAGGATCCGGCCGTGCGGGCCAGCATCCAGAAAGGCGGGCCGATCGGCGCCTTATCCTACGGCAAAGTTTACCGCAAAGACGAGATTGATCGCAGCCACATGAATATCTTTCACCAGATGGATGGGTGGTATTTGACGACGCGGGATAAAAAAATCATCGGCGTGGAGGATTTGCAGAACGTGCTGATTGCGATCGCCCGCGCCGTCTTTGGAGAGGAGGTAAAATACCGCTTTAACGAGGATTCCTTTCCCTACACTGATCCGAGCCTCGAAATGGAAGTTGAACGCGACGGGCGGTGGGTGGAGATTCTGGGGTGCGGCGTGGTGAGCGGCCGCGTGCTGCAAAAACTCGGCGTGAACCCCGAGCAATACAATGGCTGGGCGTTTGGCATGGGCATTGAACGGCTCGCGATTTTGAGCATGAATTTGCCGGATATTCGCCTGTTGTGGTCGCGGGATCCGCGTGTGACAAAGCAGCTGAAATTGGATCAAAAATTTCAGGAGGTCAGCAAATATCCGCCCATCACGCGGGACATCTCTTTTGTGGTCGGGAAGGACTTTGTCCCAAATAATTACTTTGACCTCATCCGCGACATTGGCGGAGATATCGTAGAGGAGGTGGAACTTTTGGATAAGTACGCGGACGCGGCGAAATTCGGATCAGATAAAATTAGTTACACTTACCGCGTGGTTTACAGGAGTCCTGATCGGACATTAAAGGTCGAGGAAGTCGAACCGCTGCAGGATAGACTTTATGAACAAACAAAGGTACAATTCAAAGCAGACTTGCGATGAAAAAAGAAGCTAAAAAACTATCCTCGGAATACGGCGCGGAGCAGATCCAGGTTTTGGAGGGCCTGGAGCCGGTGCGCAAGCGCCCGGGGATGTATATCGGCAACACGGCCGAAGCGGGACTCCACCACCTCATCTGGGAGGTCGTGGACAATGGCATTGACGAGGCCATGGCCGGTTTTGCCGATTTCATTGAGGTGAACATCAAAGCTGACGGCAGCGTGGTGGTGACAGACAATGGCCGCGGCATCCCGGTAGAGCGCCACAAACAGACCAAAAAATCTTCCCTGGAGACGGTTTTGACCATGCTCCATGCCGGCGGTAAATTCGGCGCGGGCGGCTACAAAGTCTCCGGCGGCCTGCATGGGGTGGGCGTCTCGGTGGTGAACGCGCTTTCCGAGTGGATGCGCGCCGAGGTGCGCCGGGATGGCAAAATTTACGCGCAGGAATACTCACGGGGCAAGGCGAAAGGCGGCGTCCGGCAGCTAGGCCGCGTGAATTCCAAAGATCCCTGGCAGCAGGGCACGCGCATCAGCTTTCGGCCTGACCCGCAGATCTTCACGGTGATGGAGTTTGATCTCAAAACCGTGCTGGATCATCTGCGGCAGCAGGCCTACCTCACGCGCGGCGTGCGCATCAAAATTATTGAGGAGCGCGCGAACTTCTCCTACCAATTTTACTTTGAGGGCGGACTCGTTTCCTATGTGCGGGAGATCAATGCCAAGCGGGAGGTCATCTCCCAGCCGATCTATATTGAAAAAGTCGTTGATAACATTCAAGTTGAGGTCGGGATGCAATATACGGCAGATTTCAGCGAGACCGTGCTGTCGTTTGCCAACAATATTTACACAACCGAAGGCGGGATGCATCTCACCGGGTTTCGCTCGGCCCTCACGCGGTCAGTAAATAATTTTGCGGTGAAGGCCGGCTATATCAAGGAAGCGGATAAACTTACCGGCGAGGATATGCGCGAGGGTCTGGTTGCGATCATTTCCGTGAAGTTGCCAAATCCGCAGTTTGAAGGGCAGACCAAAGCCAAGCTTGGCAACGCCGAGGTCCGCACGGCCGTGGAGCAGGTTTTCGGCGATGGCCTGGAAATTTACCTTGAGGAGCACCCGAAAGAAGCCTCAAAAATTGTCGAGAAGGTGAGCTTGGCCGCGAAAGCGCGCCTCGCCGCGCGCGCGGCGCGCGAAGCCGTGATCCGCAAAGGTGTTTTGGAAGGACTGACCCTGCCCGGTAAGCTGGCTGATTGTTCGGAATCAGACGCGGCGCGCTGCGAATTGTTTATTGTTGAGGGCGATTCGGCCGGCGGCAGCGCCAAACAGGGGCGCGACCGCCGCTTTCAGGCCATCCTGCCGCTGCGCGGGAAGATTTTGAATGTGGAGCGGGCGCGGCTGGATAAGATGCTGTCTAATCAGGAAATCAAAAACGTTATCATCGCGCTTGGCACGGGCGTCGGGGAGCAGTTCAATTTGGAAAATTTGCGCTATCACCGCGTGATCATTATGACGGATGCGGACGTGGACGGCGCGCACATCCGCACGCTGCTTTTGACGCTTTTTTACCGCTACTTTCCGCAGATCATCCAGGCCGGGTATCTCTATATCGCCCAGCCGCCGCTTTTTCGCGTGCAGGTGGGCCGCGAGGCCGTCTACGCGTTCAGCGAAGCCGAGCGCAATGACGTGGTCGCGGATATGACCAAAGAAAAGAAAGGCGAGAGTGCCAATGTGCAGCGCTACAAAGGCCTCGGCGAGATGAACCCGGGCCAGCTTTGGGAGACGACCATGGACCCAGCTAACCGCGTGATGCATCGCGTGAACATCGCGGACGCGCAGGCCGCGAGCGCGATTTTTGAGATGCTGATGGGCGACGAAGTGCCCCCGCGCAAAAAGTTCATCCAGACGCACGCGAAAGCTGTAAAAAATTTGGATATCTAGAGGGCAGGTTATAGGAGATAGGTTATAGGTTTTAGGAAGAAACGATTGTATCAGTTTCGTGCGGCCGTCTAATTTTGATACAATCGCTCGTTCTAAATTCTTGGCCGAGAATTTAGGAACTCCAGCGCTTAAGAAAACACTTCTGGTTATCACTAGATTTGTTCGCCAGTGAATAACGTAATTTAAAAAAAAAGCCCGGGCAGCGCGACTTGGTAGTCGCACCGCCGCGGGCTTTGAAACCAGTTGATTAGTACAAAACGCCTGCACTGCAGCCGCCGAGTTCCGGTTCTCCTTCGAGATTGACTGGACGAATTGAGAGTCCGTAACTTTGCGCCAGCGTTACCAACGGAAAGTTGTCTGGCTCAGCGCATGAAACGGCGAGGCGCATCTTGGAAAGCTCGCCGTTTGCCGGATCAGTCTTGTCTTCCAGGCCTGCAAACCACTCGCCATCCCGGAAGAAGTTTTGACCTTGCACGTCCAGCCCCAAATCCTTGGCCTCCTCGAGAAATCTTTCGAGGTCTGTCAGACTGTCCTGAAGGCGCATTATTACGTACCCGATGATCATTGCGATTACAGCAATGATTCCAATACCAGCGAGAACCTCAACGAGTGACGGCATGAAACCTCCTATAAAGTGAGTATTTGGTACAATTATTTCAAAAATTTGACAGACCGTCAAGGGGTGCGGTATAATGCATTCAGTTAAATTGAAAGGCCCGGAAAGGCCTTTTAAAATAGGCCGTAATCGGCCGTATCCCCGAGCAGTCGGGGATACATAAGATAAGAATGGATTCCCGCCTTCGCGGGAATGACAGGCGTTATGAATAAACTATTGCAATTTTTGAAAGACGTGCGCGTGGAGCTGGCCAAAGTGGTCTGGCCGAGCCGGCGCGAGGCCATCCGCGCCACGGGCATTGTGATTTTGTTTTCGCTCGCAGTCGCGGCCTTCCTGGGACTCATTGATTTTGGTCTGGCCAAGCTCATAGGTTTAATCGTTGATCTAAAATGAAGACCTCTCTTAAACCCCTCTTTAATTCTCCCCCCTGCCTTGCCGGCCGGCAGGTCGACAGGGGAGAAATAAAGGAAGATAACTAGTGCCGAGACAGATAACCACAGGGGAAAAGCATTGGTATGTCTTGCATACTTATTCCGGCTACGAGGATTCTGTCGTGAACAACCTCAAGCAGCGCATTGAATCCATGGGTATGGAGGACAAGATTTTTGACGTGACTGTGCCGAAGGAGAAAAAAATCAAGATTCGCGACGGCAAGCGCGTCACGGTCGAGGAGAAAATTTTTCCCGGCTATGTGCTCGTACAGATGATCGTGACCGACGACTCCTGGTATGTGGTGCGCAATACCCCGAACGTGACCGGCTTCGTCGGCTCGGGCACGGTGCCCACGCCCATCTCGGATGAGGAGATCAAGACCATCCAGAAGCGGATGGGCATGGAAGAGCCGAAATACAAGATTGAGTTCAAGGTGACGGATCTCGTCCGCATCACGGACGGCCCGTTCAAGGATTATGAGGGCAAAGTGTCCGAGATAGACGAGGCGAAAGGGAAGATTAAAGTGTTGGTATCCATTTTTGGAAGAGAGACGCCGGTGGAATTGGATTTTTTGCAAGCGAAAAAGTTGTAATACAATTAATTTCTTTAATATCGCGCAGGCCGAAAGGCCAAGCAAGTTTCAATAAATTTCGCGATATTTGTGGAGACTTGTGGAAATATATAGAAATTTATGGCGAAGAAGGTAAAGACAACAATTAAGCTGCAGATTCCGGCGGGCAAGGCCAATCCGGCGCCGCCGATTGGCACGGCGCTTGGGCCGCACGGTATCAATATCATGGATTTCTGCAAGGTCTTCAACGAGAGAACCCGCGACAAGGGCGATTCCGTGATTCCGGTCGTGATGACGATCTACGAGGACCGCAGTTTTCAATTTATCCTCAAAACTCCGCCAGTCTCGGACATGATCAAGAAAGCGCTCAAAGTGGAGAAGGGCGCGAGCAACCCCCTCAAGAATAAGATCGGAAAATTAAGCCGCGCCCAGCTGCGCCAGATCGCGGAAGCGAAAATGGCCGATCTCAATGCCAATAGTATCGCCGCCGCGGAAAAGATTGTTGCCGGAACGGCAAGAAGCATGGGAGTCGAGGTAGAAAATTAAAATGTAAATATCAAAAATCAAAATTGCAGATTAAAATTTTAAATTTTTCACTATCATTTTCAATTTTGATTTTTAATTTTTGATTTCGCAATGTCAAAACGACACGAACAAGCATTAACACAAATCGACCAGGCAAAAAGCTATAGCATTGAAGAGGCAGTGGCTCTGGCCAAGCAAACCTCAAAAGTAAAATTTGATGCGACTGTGGAGGCGCATTTTCGCCTAAATGTTGATCCGAAAGCGTCTGATCAGAAAGTCAGAACACAAGTGTCGTTGCCGCATGGCACAGGCAAGCAACTCCGGATCGCCGCGTTCGTAAGCGCGGCCAAAGAAAAAGAAGCCCAAAGCGCGGGAGCAGACATCGTGGGCGGCGATGAGCTTATCAAAAAGATTAAAGAAACCGGCAAGGCGGATTTTGACGTGGCCGTGGCCGAGAGCGCGATGATGAAGTCTTTGGCCGGCGTAGCGAAGATTCTAGGTCAAAAGGGGCTCATGCCCAATCCAAAAACCGGCACAGTCGGCGAAGACGTGGTCAGGATGATTTCGGAGCTCAAAGGCGGCAAGGTGGATGTGCGCATGGATGATTCGGGCAATATCCATCAGGCCGTTGGCAAAGTGTCGTTTGACGACTCTAAACTTGTAGAAAATTTCAGTACATTAAAGGATGCGATCCAGCGCGCCAAACCGGCTGGCGTGAAGAAAGAGTTTATTGCTTCAATCACCCTCGCGACCTCGATGGGGCCGGGGATAAGGGTGCAAAAATAGGAAGTTAGCTTATAGCTTATAGGGAATAGCTCTCTGCAAAGTGAGCTATTTTTGCTATACTTCTATTAGCTAATACCTATAAGCTATTTCCCATGATTTTGTCCGACAAAGACATCAAAACAAAACTGGACGAGGGGGCGATCAAAATTGACCCGATGCCCGATTTGGCCGTTGCCCTCGGGTCGATTTCTGTAGACCTTCGCCTGGGCAATCAGTTCCTGGTTTATATCCGTACCGAGCAACCGTATATTGATGTCAACAATTCCGAGACTTTTGAAAATTTAACTAACCTTATTTCCAAACGAGACGATGAACACTTTACAATTCACCCTGGCGAGTTTGTACTCGCCACGACTTTGGAAACTGTGGAAATCCCCAATGATCTGGCGGGGCGCCTCGAGGGGCGCTCTTCACTTGGGCGGCTGGGGATTGTGATTCATTCCACAGCTGGAAAATTTGACCCGGGCTGGAAAGGCCGGCTGGTGCTTGAGATTAGCAACATCGGCCAAGTGCCAGTCAAACTCTATCCCGGGATGCGCGTCTGCCAGCTTTTGTTCGAGCAGCTTTCTTCGCCGACGGAACAGCCGTACACTGAACGCAAAAGTTCCAAATACAAATTCCAGTCTTCACCTTTGAGCAGCAAAATCACCGCCGAAGCCAATGAAAGTAAAGATTAAGCGCATTGACGAGTCTCTGCCTCTGCCGGAACACCAAACGGGTGGATCAGTCGCCTTTGATTTTTATTCGCGTATAGACGCGAGCATAAAGCCGCACCAATTCCGGATATTGCCTTCTAATCTCATTATTGCTGTGCCAGAGGGCTATTTTTTACTGATTGCAGCTCGTTCCAGCACTCATAAAAGGGGATTGCTGCCTGCCAATGGGATAGGCGTGATTGACCAGGATTATCATGGCGAAAAAGATGAAATAGGGATTTTGGTGTACAACGTTACGGACAAGCGGGTTGACATTAAAAGAGGAGAGCGCATTGCGCAGGGATTGATTATTCCGGTGGAACGGGCGGAATGGGTGGAAGGGGAGAAGTTAAGAGAGGATTCAAGAGGGGGATTTGGGTCTACGGGGTAAATAAGTAATTTACCTCACGAAAGGGAGAGGTTACAGATATGACAAAAGGCAAATTCATCGTTCTTTATGGAATAAATAATCTTGGCAAGTCTACGCAGGCGAGATTATTAGTTGAGAAATTGCTGGCCCAAGGCAGAAAAGCGAAGTATATAAAATACCCGATCTATGACCTCGAACCATCCGGACCGCTTCTGAATAATTATTTGCGCGAAGGGAATACATATAAACTCACGCCAAAGGAAGCGCAGATAATTTACGCGTTCAACCGCGCGCAATACGAACCGGAATTAAAAAATCAACTGGAGCGGGGGATAGACATTTTGGCGGAAGATTATTGGGGTACTGGCGTGGCCTGGGGCATGGGCGCGGGCGAGGATAAAAAATTTCTGCTGGAGCTGAATTCAGGATTTTTGCGCGAAGATCTGGCGTTTTTGTTTGTTGGCGAAAGATTTGCAACAGGGCTTGAGAAGGATCATAAGCACGAAACGGATGAGGAATTGATAAAGCGAGTTGACGAGGCGCACCGCGATCTTGCCAAAAAATTTGGATGGAAAATTGTAAATGCCAATGAGAGTGTTGAAAAGGTAAATGAGGCAATATTTAGACTTATTGGATAAAGTGATGAGAGAGGGGCTGGAACGGCCGGACCGCACGGGCACTGGCACACGCGGGATTTTTGGTTATCAGATGAGGTTTGAGCTATCCCGCGGTTTTCCAGTGCTCACGACCAAGAAAATTCATTTGAAGTCCATTATCTATGAGCTTTTGTGGTTTTTGAAAGGCGACACAAACATTAAATGGTTAAACGAGCATGGCGTGACCATCTGGGATGAATGGGCCGATGAGAACGACGATTTGGGGCCGATCTATGGCAAGCAGTGGACTGCGTGGGAGGGGAAAGACGGAGTGAAAATAAATCAAATCGCACAGGCCGTTGAAATGATAAAAAATAATCCTTATTCAAGACGTAACATCGTGAGCGGTTGGAATGTGGCAGACTTACAAAACTTAGTTAAGGGTAAAAAGACTGCGCCACCACCGTGCCATACGATGTTTCAGTTTTACGTCGCGGACGGGAAATTGTCGTGTCAATTATACCAACGCAGCGCCGATATTTTCCTGGGCGTGCCGTTTAACATCGCTTCTTATGCGCTTTTAACGATGATGATGGCACAGGTTTGCGACCTTGCGCCCGGCGAGTTTGTGCATACCCTGGGCGATACGCATATTTACAAAAATCATTTTGATCAGGTGAAACTGCAGCTGACGCGGCAGCCGCGGCCGTTGCCGACTATGAAAATCAACCCGGCAGTGAAAGACATTTTCGGATTTAAATTTGAAGACTTTGAACTCGTCGGCTATGACCCGCATCCGGGCATCAAAGCCCCGATAGCGATATAAAAATATAGCTGTCATTCCGGCCCTGAGCCGGAATCCAGATAGATGAAAGAATATTATGTTTACATTTTAGCCAGCAGAAGAAATGGGACGTTGTATATCGGGGTAACGTCAGATTTAATAAAGAGAGTTTATGAACATAAGAATGATGTTGTTGAGGGGTTCACCAAGAAATACGGGGTTCATAAGCTTGTGCATTATGAACAGACCGAGAGCATCGAAGGCGCGATTGCAAGAGAAAAACAATTGAAGAACTGGCACAGAAAATGGAAACTGGAACTGATAGAGAACTCAAACCCCACATGGAAGGATTTATACGAAGAATTAATTTGACTGGATTCTGACTTTCGTCAGAATGACAAATGGGAGAGGGAGAGCACGACATTTATGATTATTCTCGTAGCTGCAGTAGCAAAAAACAACGTAATCGGCAAAGAAAATGACCTGCCGTGGTACTTGCCCGAGGATTTGAAGCGTTTTAAGCGGTTGACTACTGGTAAGACGGTTTTGATGGGACGAAAAACTTATGATTCAATCATCAGGCGGCTCGGTAAACCGTTGCCGAACCGTAAGAACGTGGTTGTGACTCGGGATGCCAATTTTAAAGCACCTGAAGGTGTAGAAATTTATCATTCACTCGATGCAGCACTGGCTAAATACGGCAATGAACACTTATTTGTCATCGGTGGCGGGGAAATTTATCGGCAAACCATTGACCGCGCAGACAAACTAGAAATAACGCATGTAGACCAGCAGATCGATGGTGATGCTTTCTTCCCTGAAATTGACGAAAAGAAATGGAAGAAAACCGAAGAGGAACCGCACGAAGGGTATACTTTTGTCACATACGAGAGAAATTGATATAGTAAAACAATGGAAAACTTGGACAGGCTGATTAATGAGTTAAAAGAGGCCTTGGGGAAACTCAAGGGCCGGCTTTGACCTGCCGCAAAAGAAACAGAAAATTTTGGAACTGGAGGAGCAGATGGCGCAGCCAGACTTTTGGAAGGATTATAGGTTCGCCCAGGCGACTGCGAAAAAGTTAAGTGCGTTGAAGGAGCAGGTGGAGTTTTGGGAGAAACTGGAGAAGGATATTGAGCAAGGGGAAAATTTCAAAAATTTGCAGCAGCGATTTGAAAAGGCGCGGATCAGCACTTTTTTAAACCAGAAATACGACGATCACTCGGCCATAGTTTCCATCCATGCCGGAGCGGGAGGCCTCGATGCCCAGGACTGGGCGGCGATGCTCGAGCGGATGTATTTGCGGTATTGTGAGAAAAAGGGCTTTAAAACGCAGATTTTGGAGCATAACCGAGATCCAGAAGGCGGGATAAAGAGCGTCACGTTCGAGGTGCTCGGCCAGTATGCCTACGGGTATCTGCGCAGCGAGGCCGGGGTGCACCGGCTCATTCGCCTCTCGCCCTTCAATCCGGCCCACACGCGGGAGACGTCCTTCGGGCTGGTTGAGGTCTTGCCAGTTCTTGAGACGCAGGAAGAGCTCACGCTTGACCCGAAAGATTTGAAAGTAGAAACCAAGACTGCTTCCGGACATGGTGGGCAGTCAGTGAATACCACCTATTCGGCAGTGAGAATTACGCATATCCCGACTGGCACCACAGTTTCAATTCAGAATGAGCGCTCGCAGACCCAGAACAAAGAGCAGGCCATGCGCATCCTCAAAGCCAAGCTGCAGAAATTGGAAGACGAGCGGCAGCTGAAAGAAAAACAGGCGATCCGCGGGGAGTTCAGGAGCGCCGAGTGGGGGAATCAGATCAGAAGTTATACGATTCATCCGTATAAATTGGTTAAGGACCATCGGACAGGATTGGAATCAAGTGATCCGGATGCAATTTTGGAAGGAACTTTAGATGAATTTGTGGAAAAGTACTTGGAAACGCAATGATTCGATTTGAACACGTAACAAAAATTTATCCCAAAGATGTCGTGGCCGTGCACGATATTGATTTTGGCGTGCAGCCAGGGGAATTTATTTCCATTGTGGGCCGGTCCGGCGCAGGCAAATCCACGCTTCTAAAACTCATCATCCGCGAGGAGACGCCGACGCATGGCACGATTTTTATTGAGGATCACGATATTGCGGATATCCCCCCCGGCGATTTATCGTATTTGCGGCGGAAAATCGGCGTGGTTTTTCAGGATATGAAACTCCTGCCTTCCCGGACCGCCTTTGAGAATGTCGCCTTTGCCATGGAAGTCGGCGGCGTGCCGCGCACCGAGATTGAAGCAGAGGTGCCCAAGTTCCTCGAACTGGTGGGTCTCCAGCAAAAGCGCGACGCCTTCCCCAACCAGCTTTCCGGCGGCGAGAAGCAGCGCGTGGGATTGGCGCGGGCGCTGGCGCACCGCCCGCTGTTACTCCTTGCCGATGAGCCAACCGGCAACCTCGACAACATCAATGCCCTGGAAATCCTGGAACTTCTGAAAAAGATCAACGAGTTTGGCACAACCGTGCTCTTGGCGACTCACGCCAAGGAACTCGTGGACAAGATAAAAAAGCGCGTGGTGGTGCTGGAACATGGCGAGATTGTTTCCGATGTGGCGCAGGGGAAGTATAAGCTATAACAATAAGGTAACGGATGAATTTAATTGCGTTTAATCGAATACTTTCCAATGGCGTCCTGAATTACTGGCGCAATTTCTGGCTGTCGGTCGCGGCGACAACCATTATGATCGTTACGTTGTTTATCATCTCCACTTTGCTCGTCCTGAACGCCTTGACTGGAATTTCGCTTGCCTCCCTGCAGCAAAAAGTGGACATCAGCGTCTATTTCAAAAACACGACGACCGAGGAGACGATTCTGCAAATTCAGCAGCAGGCTGAGTTTTTGCCGGAGATTAAATCCATTCAGTATATTCCGCCGGTCGAGGCGCGCGAGAAATTCAAAGAACTGCACAAAGACGAGCCCCTGCTTCTGGAGTCAGTGGAGCAATTTTCGGATGAGGAAAACCCGTTTCCGGCCTCGTTTGCCATTCGCGTGCGCTCGCTGGCTGACTACCCGACGATCATCAGTCTGTTCCAGGACCAGAAATTTGAGCCGTTCGTGCAGAAAATCACGGATAAGCGCGATGTCGTGGACCGGCTGCTGCGCGTGACGCGCGGCGTCAAAAATTTCGGTCTGGTCCTAAGCGGTATTTTTATGTTGATTACCGTTATCGTGATGTTCAATACCATTCGCCTTACGATTTACAACCGGCGAGAAGAAATAGAGATTATGCGGCTCGTCGGCGCTTCGAACTGGTTCATTCGCGGCCCATTCGTGGTGGAAGGAATTTTTTATGGTATCGCCGGCGCGTTAATCACCACGGCCATTCTTTATCCGATTATGTGGATCCTGACGCCGAAGATTTCTGCGTTTCTGGAGCTGGACCTCAAACAGTTTAACTATTTTGGTTTGAATCTCTACGCGCTTTTTGCGACGCAGCTCTTGACCGGCGTGCTGCTCGGCATCATTTCCTCGCTCATCGTCATCCGCCGGTACCTCAAAATATGAAAGTGATACTGAAACAAGACATCAAGGGCCTGGGCCGCGCCCGGGAGATAATCGAGGTGGCCGACGGCTATGGCCGGAACTTTCTCATGGCGCGCGGGCTGGCGCGCCTCGCCGATAACGTCGCGGTCCGGGAATTGCAGAAGGAGCAGGAACTTGCAGGCAAAAAAGCCGCGCAGGCCGCAGCGGCGCGGCAAAGATTGGCCAAAACACTTCAAGGCCAAAGCTTTGTTTTCGAGCTTCCGGCCGGGGAGAAGGGGGAGCTTTACGCGGCCTTGAAAGAAAAAGAAATTTTGCTTAAGATAAGCCAGGGCACGGTCGCCCCGCCGGCAAGCGCTAGGATTCTGGAGTTCACGCCCATCAAAGCCGTGGGCGATTATGAGTTGCGGCTGGTCCTGGGAGATGCGAGTACCGCGGATATTAAAGTTATTATTAAAGCCAAAAATGGCAAAAAAGCAAAAAATCAAAGCCAAAGCAACTAAATATATTTTTGTGATCGGCGGCGTTATGTCGTCCGTCGGCAAAGGCGTCACCACTGCCTCCCTCGGCAGAATTTTGTTATCCAAGGGGTACCGCGTCGCGATGGTGAAGTGCGAAATGTACGTGAACGTGGATGCCGGCACGATTCGTCCGACGGAACATGGCGAGGTCTTTGTGGGGTCAGACGGCATCGAGGCGGACCAGGACCTCGGCAACTACGAGCGCTTTACCGGCAACGATTCGCGCTCGGAAAATTACATCACCCAGGGCCAGGTTTATCTCGAGGTCATCCGGCGCGAACGCAATCTGGAATACGGCGGCGAGGACGTCGAGGTGATTCCGGATATCCCGAATGAAATTATCCGGCGCATCAAGTTTGTGGAAAAACGACAGCAGCCGGATTTTATTATCGTGGAAATCGGCGGCACGGTCGGGGAGTATCAGAACCTTTTGTTTTTGGAAGCCGCCCGAATGATGCATTTGAAAAATCCGGATCTGGTCCGGTTCGTCCTGGTAAGCTATCTGCCCATCCCGAAGAGCGTTGGCGAGATGAAAACCAAACCCACGCAGTACGCGGTACGGACGCTGTACAACGCCGGCATCGCGCCGGATTTTATCGTTTGCCGTTCCGAGCGGCCGCTGGACAGAAAACGCAAGGAAAAGCTGTCTGTGCTATGCAACGTGAAGCCCGAGGACCTTATTTCCGCGCCTGATTCGAGGATTATTTATGAAGTGCCGCTGATTTTGGAGAAAGACTCCCTGGGCGACAAGCTTCTGCAAAAATTCGGCTTGCCGAAACGAAAGCAGGATTTGCAGGAGTGGCGGAAAATGGTAAAAAAGATGACCCGCGCCCAAATTCCGCTGGACATTGCCGTGGTTGGCAAATATTTCGCGACCGGCGATTACACGCTGGTTGATTCATATATTTCGGTCGTGGAATCATTGCGCCATGCGGCATGGATGAACGGCCGCGCGCCCACTTTGCACTGGATAAATTCCGAGGACTTTGAAAAAAATCCTCGTTCCGTCTCAATCCTGAAAAAAATGAACGGGGTGCTCGTGCCCGGCGGGTTTGGCGGGCGCGGGACAGAGGGCATCATCACGGCCATCAAATTTGCGCGGGAAAACAAAATTCCTTACCTCGGCCTGTGTTACGGGCTGCAGCTGGCGGTGATTGAGTTTGCGCGCCATGTCTGCAAAATGAAGGGGGCCAATACGACGGAAGTGGACCGCACCACGCGCTTCCCGGTAATTGACGTTATGGCCGAGCAGAAAAAAAACCTGGCGGACAAAAATTTCGGCGCCACGATGCGGCTCGGCAATTATCCCTGTAAGCTCGTAAAAGGAACGCTCGCCCAGGCGGCTTATAAAGTCCCGATCGCTGTGGAGCGGCACCGCCATCGCTATGAGGTCAATAATAAGTTCCGGCGCGCGCTCGAGAAGGGCGGCATGGTTTTTTCCGGCATTTACCCGAAGAAGGATCTCGTGGAAATCGCCGAGCTTGATAAAAAACTGCATCCCTGGTTTTTAGGGACGCAGTTTCACCCGGAGTTTACGGGACGGCCGTGGCGGCCGCACCCGCTCTTCGATGCCTTTATCAAGGCGGCGGTCAGACGACGTTCACGATAGTTTTGAGTTTGAGTTGCCCGGTGAAGTTTCGGATTCTTTTCTTTTGAAAATTCACGGTCCCGGTTCTGAGCGCGTAAATGGTGTCGTCCTTGCCAAGCCGGACGTTTTTGCCCGGAACGTATTTGGTGCCGCGCTGCCGAATCACAACATTGCCAACGGCCACTTTCTGGCCGCCAAAAATTTTGACGCCCAGCCGTTTTGAGATCGAATCCCGCCCTAAACTGGTACTTCCGCCGGCCTTTTTATGTGCCATTTCGTCGCATCTGGTGAAACCTTCGCGTCCCCTCAACTAGTTCGGGGCCGCTACGGTTCACTGGCTGCTCCTCTTTCCCAAAATACGTGCTCGCTTCGCTGCGCTCCGCATTTTGGGAACCCTTAAAAATTAACTCAATTCTTCTTCAGAATAAATATTTCTCGGCTGACAAATTGATCCTTGCGGTCGTAGATAATGCTCTTGCGCGGGGTTTGCAGCAGGAAATTATATTTTTCCATCACGACAGCCGGTACTGGATCAACGACAGTATAGCCAAGCACCTTGATCTTGTCAACGATTTCAAAGCAGCGGTATGTGCCGGTAATGTGATAGGCCGGCAAAGCGATGACGATACGTTTTTCAGACGGGAGAATGTTGAGCCAGGCCTTGAACGCGCCTAGATAAATTTTTTCCAGTTCTTTAAAATTCGCTTCAATCTGTTTTTCTTTCGGCGGCTTGGCATAGGCCGGGCCAAGCGTGCCCTCGGTGACGACTGCCTCATAATTTAGCCTGGGCAGATTTGCCGCGAGATCTTTGGCGTCAGAAACAATGAGTTCAAAGCGCCCGGGCGGCACTTTGTAGCGATTTTTGATCCACTCCAGATTTTTTTGCGCCCCGTCAACGGCCTTTTCCGAGATGTCCGAGCCCACGGTTTTGTAGCCCATGATCATGGCCTCCTGCAGGATCGTGCCCGAACCCACGAAGGGATCGAGCAGGGCCATTTTCGAATTGCCCACCGCCTTTGCCGGCAGCTCGGCAAGATTGATCATCTCCTGCGCGACCTTCGGCGGCAGCATGCCGATTGACGGGTCGCGCGCCGGCCGCTGGTAGTCGCGCCGGCCATAATCTTCGAAATCCTGCACCGTTAAAGTTTTGGCCAGGTAAATTCGTTCAGCCGCAACCAGAAAATCCAGCTCTGCGCCTTTTTCCAGAAGACGCTCGCCGGTTACCACCACGGAGGCAAGGGAGATGGCCTCGTTCTGGGGCCAGACGATGCGCACTGAACAGCCGGCTTGCTGCAGGATGTCCTTGATCATAAAGCCAAGCCGTTTGTTCTCGCCGCGCAAGGGGAGCCCTTTGGCCATTGGGTAGATGGAGATGCCGATATTGAATTTGCTCGGACGAGGCGGCAGGAATTTTTCTTTTAGAATCTTCGCGTCAAAGTATTCGTGGAAGGCGTAGAAAGGCCCGGCATCTTTTTTGCGGCCCAGAGACTCCACGACCTCCATGATTTTTATCGTTCCACCGAGGCGTTTTTGCAGTTTTTGGACAGGAAGCGCGGTTTCTGTTTCAATAATAAGGATCTCGCGGTAAAGGTCTATGAGCCGGAACGAGATCAGCATCTGCTCGAAGACCGCAAAAATTTCCGCCAGGGAAAGCGTAAAAACCCGACCCAAATTGAATGCGTATTTTACTTTCATTTATCAAAAATAACCAACAAAAGATTGCATTGGCGATTGGTTATCTGCTCGTGGCCTCGCTCTTTTTCGCGCTGGGCAGGTTCACTGCCGAAAGCAAACCAGAGTCAAAAACCGACGGGGCGCCTCCTCAAACTTCCGATCAAGTTAATAATACGCCAACTGCGCCTACCGTGCAATCAGCGACCACAACCGCATCCGGCGATTGTGCAGGCCGGATCAAAGGCAACATCTCGTCGTCGGGCCGTATCTATCATATGCCCGGCGGTGCTTTTTATAACCGGACCAATCCGGAAATGTGTTTTTCCACGGAAGCCGAGGCGCGCGCCGCCGGCTTCCGCAAGAGCCAGAGGTAGGATAAGATTGCACCATAAGTAACTACAAAGGCTCAACCATGGTTGAGCCTTTGATTTTGCGCGCTTTTTCGTTATAATCTGACCTATGGCTTTATTCGGTAAATTGTTTGGCTTTCAAAATCCAGTCGAGACCACAAAACCGATCGTTGGAAAGATCAACTCGCTTGAAAGGGAATTCGAGCAGCTTTCGCGCGAGCAGTTACAGACAAAGACGCATAAGTGGCAAGGGGAATTGAATGGCAAAGAGTGGCAGGGGCAGAACGAGTATTTAGAAAATATTCTTCCTGAAGCTTTTGCCGCGGTGCGCGAGGCGGCGAAGCGCACGCTCGGGCAGCGGCATTTTGACGTGCAGCTCGTGGGCGGAATGATGCTCCACCGCGGCAAGATCGCGGAGATGAAAACCGGGGAAGGCAAGACTCTGGCCGCGACCACGGCGGTCTATTTGAATGCGCTGGCCGGCCGCGGCGTACATATCATAACCGTGAACGATTATCTGTCCCGTCGCGACGCCTCGTGGATGGGGCAGATTTACCATTATTTAGGATTGTCCACAGCCGCCATTCAGCATGAGCAGTCGTTTATTTACAGTGAGCAAGATGAGAAGGATGAGGTGATTACCGAGGAAGAATCGCAAGGTGTCCAGATTGACGTGAAAAATCTTGTGCCCTGTTCGCGGCGCGAGGCCTATGCGGCGGACATTCTCTATGGCACGAACAATGAGTTCGGGTTTGACTACCTGCGGGACAATATGGCGCGCTCGCCCAGTGAGCTTGTGCAGCGCGATCTGCACTATGCGATCGTGGACGAGGTGGATTCAATCTTGATTGACGAGGCGCGGACGCCGCTCATTATTTCTGCGCCGGATGTGGAGAGCACGGATCTCTATCGCGAGTTTGCCGGTTTTGCCAAAACTCTGGCGCCAGAGGATTATGTTTTGGAGGAAAAGCACCGGCAGGTGAATTTCTCTGAACAGGGCTATGAGAAGCTCGAAAAAAAATATGGCGTGGAGATTTACAGCGACATCAAGCTTCGCCACCACGCAGACTCGGCCTTGCGCGCCCAGACTTTGTTCCAGAAAGACAAGCAGTATGTCGTGCGCGGCGATGAGATCGTCATTGTGGACGAATTTACAGGCCGGCTCATGCCCGGGCGCCGCTACTCCGAAGGGCTGCACCAGGCCATCGAGGCCAAAGAGGGGGTGCGCGTGCAGCCGGAATCCAAAACCCTTGCCACCATCACTTTCCAGAATTATTTTCGGCTTTATCAAAAGCTGGCCGGGATGACTGGCACGGCCATGACCGAGGCCGAAGAGTTTCACAAAATTTACAAACTCGATGTGGTGGAGATCCCGACGCACCGCCCGATGATTCGCGCGGATCTGCAGGACAGCGTCTATAAGACCGAGGCCGGGAAGTTTCGCGCCATTGTGGCCGAGATAAAACGCCGCCATGAAGCCGGGCAGCCGCTGCTCGTCGGCACGATCTCAATAGAAAGGAATGAGCATCTTTCAGAGCTTCTCAAAAAAGCCGGAGTCAGACATGAGATATTGAACGCAAAAAACCATGAACGCGAGGCGCACATCATCGCGCAGGCCGGCCGCGCGGGCGCCGTGACGCTCGCGACAAATATTGCCGGCCGCGGCGTGGATATCATTTTGGGCGGCAACCCGCCGGCGTCGGAGGAGGCCGAGAAAGTAAAAAATGCCGGCGGGCTGCACGTGCTCGGCACCGAGCGGCACGAGGCGCGGCGGATTGACAATCAGCTGCGCGGGCGATCAGGCCGGCAGGGCGACCCCGGCTCATCGCAATTTTTTATCTCGCTCGAGGACGAACTGATGCGCCTTTTCGGCGGGGATCGCGTCAGGCGAATGATGGATACGCTCAATGTGCCGGAAGACGAACCCATTGAGCACGGGCTGGTCAGCAAAGCCATTGAGAGCGCGCAAAAAAAGATTGAAGGATTTAACTTTGATACGAGAAAGCATGTCTTGGAATATGACGATGTTTTAAACAAGCAGCGCGAGGTGATCTATGGCCGCCGTCGGAAGATTATGCGCGGAGAAGTGGATCTGCAAGAGCAAATTCTGGAAAAGATTAGAGACGAAATCGAGGAAATTGTCGGCAGTGAGGCAGAGGACAAGGCGGTGTTGGAACAGCTGAATACGATTTTTCCGATTTCCGATTTCCGGCCTCCGCCAGACCGCTCCTTGTGGATAAATGATTTGACAGGCGCGGCAAAACGAAGCTACGAGGAGAGGAAGCAAAAATTAACAGCCCCGATCTTGCGGGAAATTGAGAAAATTATCACCCTCCAGGCCATTGATAATTTCTGGATGGAGCACCTCGACACTATGGACCACCTCCGGCAGTCCGTGCGCCTGCGCGGCTATGCGCAGAAAGACCCGCTCGTGGAATACAAGCAGGACGGCATCCGGCTGTTCGAGCGGATGCTCAAGGAAATTGACAAAACAATCGTGTACACGATTTACAAAGTGGAAGTTCGGCCGCAGAGTGAATCAATTTCTAAATTCTCGGCCTCGAAAATAGAAACTGATGAAAAAATTGGAAGGAACGCCCCCTGCCCCTGCGGAGCGATTAATCCGAGAACAGGTAAGGTGTACAAATATAAACATTGCGGCTTAATCAACGCGCCATATCACCAGAAATAAAGCAGAGTCCGCCAAAGCTTTGAACTTGCGAAGAAAGGACGGAATTTGCTAGGATATTGGTAAATCCTGCGATGCTGAAAACGCAAATTTACGTAAAATTTGGGGTCATCATTATACTGGCGGTGGTCGCCGGTTTTATTGTTGCCGACAAATTTGATCTCGTGAGGGTCCCATGGAAATTTCCCTTTCGTTTAGGGTTGGATCTTCAGGGCGGCACGCATCTCGTCTACGAGGGCAATCTTGAGAAAATTCCATCTGGCGACCGTGATGACGCCATGGCTTCCGTGCGCGAAGTGATCGAACGCCGGGTCAATGCCTTCGGCGTTACCGAGCCGGTCGTGCAGGTTGCTGGCAATGACCGCTTAATCGTCGAACTACCAGGGATCAGGGATGTGCAGGGCGCGATCCGCCAGATCGGCCTCACCCCCTTTTTGGAATTCCGCGAGCTTGACCCGGGTTATGCGGCGCCGGACGATCCGGAGCAAATTGACCCCGGCAAGCAATTTAAACCCACCGGGCTTTCCGGCAAGCAGCTGAAAAAAGCCGAAATCATCTTTGACCAGCAAACCGGCAGTCCGCAGATTTCCCTGCAGTTCAACGACGAGGGCAAGACTTTATTTGCGGAGCTGACGGCACGCAACGTTGGCAAACCGGTCGCCATATTTCTCGATGGAGCCATTATCTCCGCGCCGACTGTCCAGCAGGAAATCACGGCCGGCAGCGCCGTTATTACGGGGAACTTCACGATTGATGAAGCCAAACAGCTCGCCGAGCGCCTCAACGCCGGCGCGTTGCCGGTGCCGATCCGGCTTTTGGAGCAGAAAACTATCGGGCCCAGCTTGGGCCAGGTTTCTGTGGAAAAAAGCGTTCTGGCTGGTCTGATCGGCTTTGTTGCCGTGGCCCTGTTTATGATCGCTTTTTACCGTTGGCCGGGCCTGCTCGCCGTGCTGGCGCTTTGCGTTTATGTGCTGGTCACACTGGCAATCTTCAAGCTCATTCCCGTAACCCTGACCTTGGCCGGCATCGCCGGATTTATCCTGTCCGTCGGTATGGCCGTGGATGCGAACATTCTCATTTTCGAGCGGACCCGCGAGGAGCTGCGCGCGGGGCTTGCCCCGGAACGCGCCCTGGCCGAAGGATTCCGGCGCGCCTGGTCGTCCATTCGCGATTCCAATGTCTCTTCGCTCATCACCGTCCTCATCCTCGCGTATTTCGGCGCGAGTCTCATCCGCGGTTTTGCCCTGACCCTGGGGATCGGGATTGTCGTCTCGATGTTCACGGCCATTATTGTGACCCGGACATTTTTGCAGCTCACAAACGCCTTCCGGAACAAACGCCATGATTAGCGTCACCCGTCATTATAAAATCTGGTTCTCCATTTCCGCATTTTTTATCGGCGCTTCAATAATCGCGATCGCGCTTTGGGGACTTGCGCCCGGCATTGATTTCCGCGGCGGAGTCCAGGCGGAACTTACTTTTGAGAGGGAGGTTAACTCGCAGCAGATTACGGAAGAGCTGCAAACGGCCGGCTTCACCGGCGTGGTGGTTCAACCGGTCGGGGAGCGGGGGACGCTCATCAAAAGCGCGGCTCTTGACGAAGCGCGGCTGGCGAAGCTCAAAGACACTCTCCAGACTAAATTTGGCGGATTCGAAGAGATCAGTTTTGAATCCATCGGGCCGTCCATTGGCCGTGAACTTACCACGCGCGCTTACTGGCAGGTGATCCTCGTGGTGCTCGGCATCGTGTTTTATATCGCGTACGCGTTTCGCAAAATTGGGCAGTTGGCCCAAAACGCAAAAATTGCGGCCTGGCACCTCGGGATGGCAACGATCGTCGCGCTGATTCATGACATTATCATTCCGCTCGGCCTGTTCGCCATCCTGGGCAAATATCGCGCGGTCGAAGTGGACGGTTTGTTTATTACCGCGCTGCTCACGATCCTTGGCTTTTCCGTGCACGACACCATCGTGGTTTTCGACCGGATCCGCGAGAATCTGCAAAAATATCCGCACAAGCATCTGGCCACGCTCATTGACTATTCCGTCAACTCCACTCTGGCGCGGTCAATCAATACCTCCTCAACGCTGATCTTTGTGCTCATTGCCATGCTGCTCTTTGGCGGCCAGACAATTTTTTATTTCGTACTGGCGCTTTTGGTCGGCGTAACCTTTGGCACCTATTCTTCCATTTTCATCGCCAGCCCGATTTTGTACCTTTGGCATAGAAACAAAACTTGACAATCAGAAGATTTTATGCTATAGTAGTCTGGCAATTATGTCAGACGGAATTTTGGATGCTTTCATCGGCTCGCAGCAGACTGCGGCGCTGCAGAATTTCAACCCCCAGTCACTGGTCTTGAGCGAGTTGAATCGCCTCTCCCCGCGAGAGCGCGAGGTACTGGTGGCCCGCCACGGCCTTTCGGACGGCGTCCCGCAGACGCTGGAACGCATCGGCCGGGAGATGAGTTTGACGCGGGAACGGATTCGCCAGATCGAAAAGGACGCCATGCGCAAGCTCTCCGCCCTGCCTTATTCGGCTGAACTCGACCGGGGCCTCGAGCTTATTTTTCAGATTATCGAGGAGCACGGCAATATCCTAAGAGAGGACCGGCTGCTCGAGATCCTCGCCCCGCAGCCCTCCGCAGTGTCGCAACAGGCCATTTTGTTTATGCTCGCGCTGGGCAATCGTTTCGTGGCCCGCAAGGAGACCCCCGCGGAGCAGGCGAGTTGGTCTTTAAACTCTTTTGATCCGGAGCTTGGCGCGCAGATTCTCGCGAGCGCCATCGCGACGCTGGAGCGGGCCGGCAAACCGCTGCCGCCCGAGGAGCTAGAGGCAGAAGATCATTCCGGGCTGCCGCTGCCGGCCCTGGAAAGCATGCTGGGGGTCTCGAAAAAGGTGCACAAAAACCCGTTCGGCTTGTGGGGGCTTTCGCGCTGGGCGGAGATCACGCCCAAAGACGTGGGCGACAAAGCCTATCTCATTTTGAAACACCACGGCCAGCCCGAGCACTATGCGCGCATTACCGAGCTCATCAACAAACAGAAATTTGACAGCCGCACCGCGCACAAAGAGACCGTGCATAACGAGCTGATCCGCGATGACCGGTTCGTTCTGGTGGGGCGGGGGATCTATGGTCTGGCCGAGTGGGGCTACAAAAAGGGCGTGGTCGCGGAGATCATCCGCGAAATACTGCAGCAGGCCGCGCGGCCGCTTTCCAAAGCGGAAATCATCGAAGCGGTTTCGAAACAAAGACTGGTGAAAAAAAATACCATCATCGTCGGGTTGTCTAACAAAAAAAATTTTCGCAAAACTGAAGACAGCAAATACGTAAATGTTTAACGACTTCGTCGAGCTTTTCCGTCTGATCCGGACCATCTTCTTTGATTACTATGGGTGGGTATTTTTCGTGTACGCGCTGGGGCAGATGTTTTATCTGCTGTATATGGATTATATTCAGCTTCGCTGGTACAGCACGCTGGAGTGGAATTTCGTCAAAGTGGCCGTGCCGCGCGAAAACGAGAAAAGCCCGATCACTTTCGAGCATATTCTAAACCAGATGCATTCGGTGCACGGCCACCTCACCCCTGCCGAGAAGTACCTGGAGGGAGAGTTTCATATCTGGTTTGTCTGGGAAGTGACGAGCATCGGCGGAGAGATCGGCAACTACGTGCGCGTTCTGAAGAAACATCGCGACCTCTTGGAAGCCGCCGTTTACTCGCAATTTCCGGAAGCCGAAATCACGGATGTGCCGGATTATTTCGAATCCCTGCCGAAATATCATACCGACACCTCGAGCTTTGACATTTTTGCTTTCAGCTTCCGCTACGTCAAAGCGCCGTATTATCCGATGCGCACCTACTACGATTTTGAGCACGCGGCCGCGGAAACCATCGTTGATCCGATTACCGGGATGTGGGAAGAGCTGGGCAAACTTTCGCCTTACGAGATGTATATCGTCCAGTTTGTGCTGCGGCCCATAAGCGACGAGGAGTGGAAGGAGGAGGGGCGCGAACTCGTGCAGAAACTGAAGGGCGTGCCGCAAAAGCACAAGCGCAATCTTCTTCTGGCCGTGCTTAACGCGGTTTTTGGGACAATTATTGACGAAGTTTTCATCCGGCCTGAAACCGAGCACCCCCGGCCGCCGAAAGAACAACCGCCGAGTTTGATGCTCCATCTCTCGGAAGGGGAGAAGGATGTCATCAACGCCGTGGAGAAGAAAATGGGCCGTTGGGGCTACCAAACCAAGATTCACTGTCTCTATATCGCGCCGCGCGAGAAATATAATCCGGGCGTGATCAACGGCGCTGTGGTCGGCGCGTTCAAGGCCTACGGTTCGGGCAATATAAATGCATTAAAGCCGCTCCTGCGCCGCTGGACCAAGGTGCATTACTGGGTCCTCCAGAAGTGGGAAAAACCGATCGTGGAACTGCGCCTGAAATTCCGCAAACGCAAATATATGCGCCTCATCCGCACGCGCTGGTATTTTCACGGGCCGCCGCCGAACATTATGAGCACCGAGGAGATCGCCAGCGTTTTGCACTTCCCGCAGATCGAGGTGACGGTGCCCAATATCGCCAAAGTGGCGGTGGCGAAAGTGCAGCCGCCGCCGGAACTGCCGGTCGCGGAGCCCTAAATTTATGGAAAATCTGAAAGAAAAAATCAATGTTTTTGCCCGGACCAACTTCCGCAATAAGGAAGTCGCTTTTGGGATTAAGGCTGACGACCGGCGGCGGCACGTCTACATCATCGGCAAGACCGGTATGGGCAAGACCACGATGATTGAAAACATGATCGTGCAGGACATTCTGGCTGGTAATGGCGTCGCGTTCGTGGATCCGCACGGCGAGGCCGTGGAAAAGATTTTGAATTATATTCCTTCGAGTCGGGTCAATGACGTGGTTTATTTCAACCCCGCGGACCTCGAATACCCGATCGCCTTCAACCCGCTGGAGTCCGTGGACCCGAAATACAAGCACCTCGTCGCCTCTGGCCTGATGGGGGTGTTCACAAAGATTTGGGAAAATGTCTGGAGCGCGCGGATGGAGTACATTCTGAACAACACGATTCTGGCGCTCCTCGACACGCCCGGCAACACCATGCTGGGGATTGCGCGTATGCTGGTGGACAAGAAATTCCGCGCCAAAATCGTGGGGAATATCCGCGATCCGATCGTGAAATCCTTCTGGGTGGATGAGTTTGCCAACTACAATGACAAGTTCCGCAACGAGGCCATCGCGCCGATTCAGAACAAAGTCGGCCAATTTCTTTCCTCGGCCATCATCCGCAATGTGGTTGGCCAGACGAAGAGCACGATTGACCTGCGCGAGATCATGGACGAGAAGAAAATTCTGCTTATCAATTTGTCCAAAGGCCGCATCGGCGAGGACAACTCGCGGCTGTTGGGCGCGATGTTCATCACCAAGCTGCAGCTCGCGGCCATGAGCCGCGTGGATATTCCGGAAGAAGAGCGGCGCGATTTCTATCTCTATGTGGATGAATTTCAGAATTTTGCCACCGAGTCGTTCGCCGCGATTCTCTCGGAAGCCAGAAAATACCGGCTTTCCCTCATCATCGCGCACCAGTACATCGAACAGCTTGACGAAAAAGTTGCGGCCGCGGTGTTCGGCAACGTCGGCACCATGATTTTGTTCCGGATCGGCGCGACCGACGCCGAGGCGCTGGAGAGTGAATTTGACCCGACCTTTACCCCGATCGACATGGTGAATCTGTCGAAGTATCATATTTATCTGAAGCTAATGATCAACGGCACCGCCTCGCAGCCGTTCAGCGCGGTCACGCTGCCGCCGCTCGCGGAAAAAACCGGCAATGTGGAGAAAGTCATCCGCGTCTCGCGCGAGCGCTATGCCAATCCAAAAGAGGAGATCGAGGAGAAAATCACGCGCTGGATGGGTCAGGAGTACCACAAGGACGCCGCGCATCAGGAGCTGACCGAAGAGGAAGAGGAGCGCGGCGGCGTGATTTTCACGGGGAAGACGGATAAGGAAGAAGTGAAATCCCCGGCGCCAGTTCCTAAACCCTCGCCCGTTCCACCGGCAAAAATTCCTGAAAGAAAGCCGGCGGCCAACCTTATCTGGGACAAGGTCGCCACCGAGTCGCAGAAAAAAACGGATGAGGCCGTGAAAAAAATTTCCAAATCCCTCGTCTTCCGCTTCGGGGACAAAAAGGAAGAAAAACCAGAAACCAAATCCGCCCCCTCCCCTTTACCCCCTCCCACTGGCCCCGGACGGAGCGTCGGGGCTGGTGGGGAGGGGAAGGGAGGGGGGAAGGCCCTCCGCCCTGGCGAGACGGCAAGATTTTAGGTAATATAATCTACGATTTAACCTTTCCTTGCGAGGGAGGATGCCCCACAAGGGGCTGGAGGGGTAGAAAACCCCTCTCCAACTCTCCCCTCGTCAGGGGAGAGAGCTATAAGGATAATTACTCATGAAGAAGGTTTTGGTGGCAATGTCTGGTGGCGTAGATTCGTCGGTCGCAGCCGCGCTGCTCAAAACGCAGGGGTATTTCGTCGCGGGCGCGTACATGAAAAATTTCAGCCCCGAGGCGTGGCAGGGTGTGATTGCCAGCGAGTGCCCCTGGGAGCAGGATGTGGCGGACGCGGAAGGGGTCTGTAACAAGCTCGGCATCGAGTTTCGGTCATTTAATTTCGAGCGGGAATATAAAGAAAAGGTCATCGAGTATTTTTTCCGCGAGTACGCCGCCGGCCGCACGCCCAATCCGGACGTGATGTGCAACCGGGAGATCAAATTCGGCCTGTTTCTAAACAAAGCGCTGGAGCTGGAATTTGATTACATCGCGACGGGACACTATGCAAGGGTTCGACCTCTCCCCCAACCCCTCCCCAGGCCTGGGGAGGGTGGCCGGAGGTCGGGAGAGGTCGCAGGCTTTGAATTATCGAAAGGTATTGATTCCAACAAAGATCAATCCTACTTTCTCTACCAGCTAAATCAGTTCCAACTTTCGCATTCTCTTTTTCCCATTGGCGGATACACCAAGCCGCAGGTCAGAGCATTGGCTCGCAAATTTGGGCTGCCCAATGCCCAGAAAAAAGACTCGCAGGGGCTGTGCTTTGTGGGACATATTAATCTGGCAGAATTCTTGAAGCAGCGGATCCCGGAACGGGAAGGGGAGTTGGTCACAACCACCGGCGAAGTGATCGGCACGCACCACGGCGCGGCTTACTATACCATCGGCCAGCGGCAGGGCCTCGGCGTCGGCGGCGGCGTGCCTTATTATGTCGCACAAAAAGACGTTGCGGCAAACTATGTCATAGTGTCCGAGGGCAAAAAAGACGATCGGCTTTATGCAAAAGAAATCCGATTGCGCGACATTCACTGGCTTGTATCAGAAAATGACGGCCGTCCAAATCGTATACAATGCAAAGCGAAGATTCGTTATCACCAGGAGGACCAGGAGTGCGAGGTCATTTCTCCCCCTGTCCGAGGGGGAGAGCAAGAGGGGGTGGGAGAATTGATCGTGAAATTCACCAACCCCCAGTTCGCCCGAGCTCCCGGCCAATCAGTCGTGTTTTATGACGGGAGAAAAGTTCTGGGCGGTGGTATAATTCAATAAAGCAAGAAGGAGGGCTTATGCTCGTGCTATTCGATCGCAGGCGCAAAACGCGCTTTGGAGTTCGGGTAATGGTCATTTTTGGAATCGCCACGCTCCTCGCGATGATCGCGAGCTGGAAGATTGTGGAGTTCTATTACCGCAGGTTAGCCCCCCAGCGCGGCTAAAAAATTAGCATTGACAAAACCGCTAGTCTGTGCTAAGATTAGCGGTTTTAATATGGCTGGGCATTGTGCTTTCAGCGTATTAAAAAGCTCTTCGCAATCTCCAGGCCTAAGGAGGGCCAAAAATATGAAGAAGTTTACTGAACACTGCATTGTTGCACTAGCTTGCTTTTTGCTGTTGGCATTGCTCGTTTCCGGGCAGTCTGATGATGATACCCTCCGGTCGCTCAAGGCGACGCCGGGAATTCCATTTGGAATGGAGTGCAGACCACCAACACAGGTGGTGATAAACGCACCCGCGCCACATTTGGAGTCGTTTTGCTTCGGGACAAACGGCACTGTCACACGTGTCGAGTTGCAGTTTACAAAGGGGAGCGATATGAATGATGTCAATGTCAGCCTTTTCCTCGACACTGATCAGAATCCGAAAACTGGCAGAGGAGTTTACTATCAGGCGTTTGGGCTGAACTTTGTAACCCCGAACTTTGGCTGGGACTACGTCGTTGATTACAGTGACAGGCAGAACAGAAACCAAGCCACAATCAGGGACTTGTTTGGATCTGTCGTGGGATCGTTTCCAGTAAGGATAAAGGGGCAGATCCTGCAGCTCGATATTCCTCTGTCTGTAATCGAGGACGACGGAAATATGCAACTCGCAGCTCTCGTCGGAAGCAATCAAGGATATACTTCGGCTGTTGGTCCATGGGACCTTACCGTCGTTGAAGTGAAGATCATCCCGCCGAGTTTCGATTTGCTCCCAGGGATGAACTTCGACGGAGCGGTCACCGTGAAAACCGGCCCGAACAAAGGCCTGCAGATCTTCGCCATTTACTCGAGATTGAAGCGGCCTACAGGTGCAACACTGGATCTAATTCTAGGTAGTGGACAAGTAGTGGCTCCGGGGTTGTCGGTTTTTCGCAATAACAATCTCGGCAGCCTGCTTCAGGTGGGGGAGAATGTTTATCAATTCGTCCTCGAGACGAACCTCGGAGTTTTCGGCGATGAGGCTGTGTACAATGTCAACATTCCCGGGTTTCCACCGCTTCCACCACCGCCCGGTACTGGCATTTACCTGTTTGCTGATACGCCAACGAGCGTCGCAAAAGGAACGGCCAATGCCCCACTTCTGCACTTCACCATCTTCAACGCCGGCAACGAGGATATCGTCCTTAACCAACTGCTGGTGAAAATTGCCAACATGTCCAGTTTAAAAACTGTCGGACTTTATGTTGGCGGGGATGTGGTCAGCATCGTGAGGAATGAAAGTGGCCTTTCCAGCGGAGTCTCCTGGGCCGGACAGAATCACGTCATCGCTCCGCTCACTTCGCTCCACTACTATATCCGGGGGGACGTCAGCGATCAGGCCGTCGGACCTATCATCTTTACCATCGACAGCTCCGACGTGCAGGTGACAACGAGATCAGGGCAAAAAGTGAAGCTCGAGGGGAGCATTCGCTCGGCGGTAGAGGTCGTACCGCCCCTACCTGGCGTTTCGGTTCCACAAGTTACGATTAACCTAGCCGTAGACACCCCTTCCAGAGTGAGGGCCGGTGGGAGATCAGTAACATTGTTGTCCCTTATCTTCGCTAACACAAGCAAAGAGCCAGTGGTGATTACGAAAGCCACAATCCGGGCACAATCTGCCGAGCAACAACTCACGCGCTTGGAGCTTTACAATGGAGCGATCATTGTTGCAGGTCCTGTTGATCCCACCGGCTCTCCTGATAAGGAGATCATTGAATTCAAGGATCTCTTTGTTCTTCCAGCGCTGTCCACCACGATTATAAGGCTTCTCGGTGATATCACAATGCAACCACTCGGCGGGCCCAACAGCCTGATTAGATTTTTTCTCCAAGGGCAAGATATCTCCGCACAAGGAGGCGTGACCGGCCAATCTGCCAATTTTAATGGCAATATTGGACCCGTGGAGGTAAGGATCGTGGAGCAATAAACTTCAAACATCTTCAGGCCGGGAGGTCCCGAAGGTTCACCGCAAGGGCGTACTATAACGTCGCCCTTGCTTTTTTTTCGCGGCGATGAAAATCGTTTACTGGACCGACTAACGGTCCAAACCAGTCCCCACCAGAGGCGAAAGCTTCGCCTCTGGTTTTCATTTGCCAATTTGACGCCATGGATATTTTATTCTATTCTCTGGTTAGAGAATCGGACTTCCCGCAAAAAACCATACGTCAAAAGTCCCCAAAACTGGTTTAAGTTATCTACGGCTTAAACCAATCTCGCAAGCAGTGCTCGGGGCAACCACACTGGGTAAGCTTTGCTCGCGATTGGCAAAATAGAGGAAATTTTAGACACTTAGGTTTTATACCTCTATGGAGTTCGTTTCTCTGCCTGACGCTATTGTCGGGCTTTTTTATTTCACCAGAAATTGCACGATTAATAAGGCGACAATATTGATAATTTTGATCATCGGATTGATGGCTGGCCCGGCGGTGTCTTTGTAGGGGTCGCCGACTGTGTCGCCGGTGACGGCTGCGGCGTGAGCCGGGGAGCCCTTGCCGCCGAGATGCCCTTCTTCAATAAATTTCTTGGCGTTGTCCCACGCCGCGCCGCCGGAAGTCATTGAGATAGCCACAAACAACCCGGTAATGATCGTTCCGACGAGCAGGCCGCCGAGGGCTTCGGGGCCAAGCAGGAAGCCGACCAAAATCGGCGCCGCAACCGGAATTAAAGCCGGCACAATCATCTCCCTGATTGCGGCTTTGGCAACAATGTCCACCGCGCGAGCATAGTCTGGCTTGCCAGTTCCCTGCATTATGCCTTTGATTTCTCTAAATTGCCGTCTCACCTCTTCCACCACGCTGCCTGCGGCTTTGCCCACGGCCCGCATCGCCATTGAGCCAAAAAGATAGGGGAGCAGGCCGCCGATGAAAAGACCGGCGAGAACTTTTACGTCAGACAGTTCAAAAACGACATTGGCGCCGAGGTCCAAAAGTTCCTGTCGGTAGGCCCCAAACAGCACGAGCGCGGCCAGCCCCGCCGAGGCGATCGCATAACCCTTGGTTACAGCTTTGGTGGTATTTCCGACAGCATCCAGCTTGTCCGTCACTTCGCGCACTTCTTTCGGCAGGCCGGCCATCTCGGCAATGCCGCCGGCATTGTCAGTAATCGGTCCAAACGCGTCCACAGCCACGACAAGGCCCGTAAGCGACAAAAGGCCCATGGCCGCGATCGCCACGCCATAGAGGCCGCCCAGCCAGAAACTGGTCAGCATTCCGGCGACAATGAGCACGAGCGGCAGGGCCGTAGCTTCCAAACTCATCGCCAGGCCGGTGATGATGTTCGTGCCATGCCCGGTCTTTGACGATTCGGCAATGGCCTGCACGGGTGGAAAGCTTTTGGAAGTATAATATTCAGTGATGATAAAGATACCAGCGGTTGTGGCCAGACCAATTAGGGCCGAGTAAAAAATATTTACATTGATGTCAAAGTATTTCGCTGTGGCCCAGTAAAAACCAAGCGCGCCGAGAATTCCGGCTGCCGCCAGACCTTTGTAAAGCGCGGCCATAATCCTTTTGCGCTTGCCGAGACGGACAAAAAAAGTGCCGAGGATCGAGGCGATGATAGCCACCCCGCCCAAAACCAGCGGATAGTTTACGGCCGCGGTGCTGCCCGGAAATAAAAGACTGCCAAGCAGCATCACCGCGACCAGTGAGACCGCATAAGTTTCAAAAAGATCCGCTGCCATGCCGGCGCAATCGCCGACATTGTCGCCGACATTGTCAGCGATCACGGCTGGGTTGCGCGGATCGTCTTCCGGTATGCCGGCCTCAACCTTGCCGACGAGATCCGCCCCCACGTCCGCAGCCTTGGTAAAAATTCCTCCGCCAAGGCGGGCAAACACGGAGATCAGCGAGCCGCCGAAGCCGAGACCGATGAGGGCTTTCAAATCATTGGTCAGGGCATAAAATCCGGCAACAGAAAGCAGTGCCAAACCCACGACCAGCATCCCTGTGACCGCGCCGCCGCGGAAGCCCACAGCCATTGCTTCTTTGACGCCTGCTTTGGCTGCTTCGGCCGTGCGCACATTGGCGCGCACGGAAACGCTCATACCGACAAAACCGGCAGCAGCGGACGCAAACGCGCCGACGAGAAAAGCGATCGCCGTAGTTTGGCCGAGGAAGTACCACACTGCCGCAAAAACCACAACCGCAACCAGCGCGACGGTTTTATACTGCCGGACGAGATAAGCGTTCGCTCCCTCCTGGATCGCCGCGGCGATCGCGCGCATCTTCTCGCTGCCGGGCGGGCGCTTGAGCGTATGCAAAATCAGCGCGATGCTGAACAGAATGGCGAGGCCCGCGCTTAAGAGTGCAAAAGTAATCGGATTCATATGCAGTTATTTTAGAACAAAAAATCCCCGGAATCAAATCCGGGGATTTTTGCGCTTACTAAAAATTAGTAGCTGTCACCGCGTCCGCCGCCGTATCCGCCGCCTCTTGGCGCGCGGGGCTGCATCGGACGGGCTTCGTTCACCACGATGTTTCGGCCGTCCATTTCCTTGCCATTGAACATTTCAATGGCTTTTTGCGCTTCCTCATCGGAAGCCATCTCGACAAATCCGAAGCCTTTGGAACGGCCCGAGAATTTGTCGGAAATGACGGTGGCAGAAACGACAGTGCCGGCCTGAGAGAACGTGTCTTTCAGATCAGCATCAGTGGTTTTGTAAGGAAGACTCCCTACGTAAAGCTTTTTTGCCACTTCGCTTTCCTTCTGTAGCATGTAAGCAGGGGCCGAACAAAACCACACTGACTTCACTGCTAACTTGTTAAGTTTCAATGCAGCCCCGTCATGACGGGATAAATGTTCGTACTGCAAAGCAAGTCTAGCAGAAAAGCCGTGAGCAGTCAACCCTTAAGGCACGAGCGCAGCAGCTCGATGTTTTTCCTATCCGGCCCTTCGTCCGAAAATCCCGGGACTTCCAGAATCCACGGCTGGCCCGCGAGGCGCGCCTCGCGGGCCAGCTTTCTGAAACTCCGGAGCCCGAGATAACCCTTCCCGATATTTTCGTGACGGTCATGATTTGAGCCGGCCGCGGTCTTCGAGTCATTGGCGTGAACCACGACAATATTTTTTACACCAATCTCTTTATCCCAAAGATCGAAAAATTTTCTGATATTTTTTGGCGTATAGTCAGGGATCATGCCGGACTGAAAGGCGTGCGCTGTGTCAAAGCAGACTTTGACCCGCGGGGACCGGACTTTTTTTAGGATATGCGCAATGCCCGCGACGTCCTTGCCGAGTTTGTTGCCGCCGCCGGATGAGTTTTCCATGATGAGCAGGGTTTTGCCGGGCACGGCACGCAAGACTTCTTGCATACCGGCGACTGTGGCTTTCACCGCTTCTTCCACGGTCGAGGTTTTGGCCGAGCCAAGATGAAATATGAGGCCTGTGGCACCGAGCATTTCCGCAATCCGGAGATGCCCGATGAGACTTTTGATTGACTGACTGCGGATAAATTTGTTGGGTGTCGCGAGACTCGCCAAATAGGGGGCGTGGAGAAAAATTGGCCTGACCCCGGATGTTTTCGCGAGCGCTCTAAATTTAGCCGCGATTATTTTGTCCGGATATCGGACGGCCCACTGCCGCGGCGACGACCCGAAAATTTGCATGCACTCCGCGCCGATGGCGCGGGCATGAGCGAAGGCATTGTACAAACCGCCGGCTGCGGAAACATGTGCGCCGATCCTGGTCATCGCTGCCCGCCGCCGCGCGGTTTATGATAGAAGATATAGAAAATTTCCAGAATCCCGACCGTGTTCAAAAACAGCAGGACGATAAACCAGTAGGGCTCGTTGCGGCGGCCGGCCAGCCACAAGGCATAGCCCTTCCAGGCGATTGACCAGACCACCAGGATGACTAGAGGCAGCACATACTGCGCCGGAATTGTGTACATGGTCATAAATGTATTTTATCAGATGGACTCGTACCCTGGGAAATAATCGCGCTTCACTTTTTCGCCCCTTATACCCATTACCCCCTTTAACAGCTGCTCAAAGGTCTCAACCATCGGCTCCGGGCCCGAGACATAGAAAGTGCGGTTCTGCCAGTCGGGCACCTCTTTTTTTATTTGCTCGGCGGTGAGCTTGCCGTCGCGCTCGGATAATACAAATACCGCGCGCAGGCCACTCGCGGCCGCGTTTTCCAAAAGATCGCGAAACGCGATGTCGGCTTCGGTTTTATTTAAATACAGGAGGACAATATCGCGGCGCTCTTTCCTGTCGAGCAAATACTTTATCATGCTGCGAAACGGCGTGATGCCGATCCCGCCGGCGATCAGGACAAGGGGAATTTTCGGGTCGCGCGGCAGCACGAAATCGCCATCCAGTTCCGAGGCGCTGATCTCATCCCCGGGTTGCAAATTCTGCAGGGAGACCTTGAAACTTGAGGATTTTTCGGGCGCAAGGCGGGTTGAGATCTGCAGGTCTTTTTCAGTGGGTGAGGTGGCGATCGTAAAGTAGCGTTTGATGCCGCGACTGTCGGGATGAGGGTGGGGGAGCACCCATTCGAGGTATTGGCCCGGGACAAAATCAAAATTGAGGGGTTTCTCAAAGCGAAACGTCATGGTGTTAGCCGCCTCGCTAAGTTTCTCATTTAGCCGCAGCACGAGCCGCCCCTGTGGTTTGGTGAAAAAAGCAAAGACATTTGCCGCGAGCAGGGAGAGCTCCAGGGTATACGGAATCTGCGGCAGGAATTTTTGCGTCAAAGCCAGCGTCCCGGCCGTAAATATCCCAAAGTAAATTCTTGCGTCCCGGCCGGCCGGCGCGGTGATCGGCTCCACCAGCATCACCAGAGCGAAGAAAACGATGGCCGTATCCAAAAATATTTTCGGCAGCAGCGCGAGATCGGGATTTAGTACCAGCGTCGCCGCGAGATAAGTTATGAGAAAGCTTGCCACCAAATGCCAGCGGCGGATTTTCGTCTCAATCCAGACGCCACCGGCTATCACCACTGGAAGAAGCGCCGCCGTCCCGACCCACCACGAGGCGCCTTGAGCAAAGAAAGCGCCAGTGAGAGCCACGGCCAGCGCGGCGGGATTAAAAAGATGATGCCGGCGCACGACCACGACGTATTTCGAAAGCATGGCCAGCACGGCAACCGCGGTAAAGAACAGCCAATTTTGTTGAAAAGCAACGGGCCCGGTAATCAAGGCCAGAATGTGCGCGGTGATAAAGGCCGAATCACTATTCGGCTTCGTGGAAAAAGCTTTGCCGAGAAGGCGATTGGCCGCATAGCAAACCAGCGCCAAATAAACCGCCTCGATCAGGATATCGAGCGGGTTGTAATTTAGAATCTGTAATGCGGCGAGCACAATGCTCGCGAGCAGTAAAAGGCGAAGGTAATAAACCATCGCCCTGTACATAGTCATGGCTCGACGACAACCTTGCCGGTATCAGCCGGTTGGAGATGATTGTGGTAAGTCCAGGAACCGGCCTGGCGGAAAGGGAAAACATAGCTTTCGCCCGGCGCGTAACCTTTTTTCGCGTTGAACTGCGGGTAGGCGGAATGCACCGGATGCGGATCCGAGGCAACCCACATCGGGTGCGCGCTGCCGTTCGTGAACACGACCGCATCGTCAACATCGATACGGATGACCGCCGGGGAGAAGCCGGCGTCCGTGTAGTCCACGTAAACCGTTGCTTCTCTGTCGGTGAAGCCCATGGGCCGATCGGCCGGCTGCGTCTCGCGCTTCGCCTTAAAAAAGTTATCGCCTTCGAACAGGAACCCGAGCCCCACGATTACAGCAAGCGCAATAATGCCGATGATGATAGATTTTTTATTCATCTGATAGTCACCCCCTTTCGGGGATTAGTATAGCATTATTTTTTTACTTCTTCGTGCCGATCGTCCTCACAGCTGCAGGCGATAAGTGGCTGGCCCTCACGGACGCAGCCTCTCGTTTCGCAGCTCTTTGGATCATCCGATTTGCCGCCGCAAACCGGACAGACATAGTGTGTCATAGTCTTAATATTAATGGCTGCCCGGGTAGGATTCGAACCTACGCATGCAGCGTCCAGAGCGCTGTGCCTTACCGCTTGGCTACCGGGCATAACTGGCAGATTATATACCAAATCTCGACTAGTTTCAATTATTGGCACTTTTAGGCAATTGTATCAAAAATAGACGGCCGTCTATTTTGTATACAAGGCTGTTTTCACACCGAAATATTTTTTCAGCCATCGGTCGTTATCAATCTGGTCAACTCTCAAAAACCTAATATAACGGTCAAGCCCGGATTCGCCAAGATAATCAACGGCTGAACGGGGGAGAGGGAATGGTGTTATGAAAACGCTATGTTGCAGGCGATAAAAACCGAGATCCTTAACAAACAATCGAATTTGATTCCTTTGTTTGCGGAATTTTTCGGGAATGTCCCAGATTGCAAGGCGCCATTTCCCGTCCCATGTCAGTTGAACCTTGAATTCATTTTCTAGTCTGTGCATTAAAGCGCGGAGCTTCCCTTTCCTGGTTAGCTTCAAAAAAATTTTGTCGTTTTTCTTAAATACTTCCAATTGCTTCCTTTTGACGAGATAGGCAACCGCTCGATTATACCGCCAGCGCCGCAGTTCGATTGGTTGTATGAACTCGCGGTATTCTCTCCGATATTTTTGATATGTGTTTTCTCCAATATGACTGTTCTCAGCAAAATCGAGAAGAATGTCCAAGATTGCCCTTGTAACAGAGTATTTAATGGGGATTCTTGGATTCTTTGTTTTGTGTTTCATTGTATCAACTTTATGCGGCCGTCTATTTATTATACAACACAATTTTAATACAAAATGTTGCTTCTGCCAAGTGGATTGCCATTGAGAAAGTCGCATGCATCCATTCGACGGCTGCCTTCAAGCTGGAGTTCGAGGATTTCCAATTCTCCCGTGCCACAGCTGATGATTAATTTACCCTGCTTCTTGTCATCCCGGGCTTGACCCGGGATCCATTTCCTGGATTCCGGCTCGTCGGCCGGAATGACAGACATTGGGGCCGCAGAATAGATTTTCAGTCTCTTTCCATCCAACGTGGTCCAAGCGACCGGCCAGACTTCATAGGCGCGGATTTGGCGATCAGTCGTTTCGGCCGGATTGCTCCAATTTATGCGGCCGTCGTTTTTTGAGACAATCTTCGTAAAAGTGGCTTCGCTATGATCTTGCGGTTTTGGTTTGATTTCGCCTGCGATATATTTTGGCAAAGTTTGAATCAGCAATTCTGCGCCAAGTTGCGCCAGCTTATCATGCAATTCTTTGTAGCCAGTTTTGGGATTTGTGATTTGGAATTTGGAATTTGCCAGAATTGGCCCGTGGTCCATTTGCTCATCCAGCTTGATAATCGTCACTCCCGTTTCTTTATCGCCATTCAAAATCGCAGCATGAATGGGCGACGGGCCACGGTATTTGGGGAGCAGGGAAGGGTGGATATTTAAGGACCCGAGGCGAGGCAGATTTAATATTTGATCTGGGATCAGTTTGCCATAGGACGCCACCACGTAAAGTGCCGCCTCGGGAATTTCCAATTTCCAATTCCCAATTTCCAATTTTGGAGGCTGAAAAAGCTTGATTCCATCCTTCTCTGCCCAGACTTTGACCGGCGAGGGGAGCGGTTCTTGATTCCTTCCGGCCGGCTTGTCCGGCTGGGTTACGACCGCGGCCAATTCGTAATCCGCCGCTCTTAATTTCTCAAGCGCCGGGATAGCAAATTCCGATGTTCCAAAAAAAAGCACTTTACTCATGTTTTTGACATTTGGTACAATGTTGTTGTTACTATCAAATTTGGAGGAGAAATGAAAAATCTCTGGTTTTTATCGGGGCTAATGTTCAGTGTACTGATGGCCATTCTTCGTGCCTATGCAATTGTCTCCGACACCTGCTTCTGGATTTTGTTTGCACTTGGAGCAATCGCGATCTACAAGCTCATCTGTAGAGATATAGATCGCGATTCTGCAGATGTGTGGGAGGCAATGGGACTGATGTCCGATGAGGAATTGGAAAAAATGCTGCCGGAGAAGGAAATTTCTACTAACTAGCTTTATCGATAATTAGTATCCCATTCAAGTGATCGATCTCGTGCTGGAGGACTTTGGCAAAAAGCTGATCGGCCTTGATTCTGACTTTCGCGCCATCCTCGCGATAAGCCTCCACTTCCACGCGCGCGGGCCGGCGAACTTTCAGAAACTTTCCCGGGATGGGGAGGCACCCCGCTTCCATGTCGGTTTTTTTTATGGATTTGGAGATGACGCGCGGGTTGATAATGACAAAAGGTCTGGCGCCGAGTTCGGGCAGATTTATCACCGCCAACATTACATTTTGACCGACCTGCGTGGCCGCGAGACCAATGCCGGGCGCTTTCTGCACCGTGAGCTTCATATCCTCAATCAGTGCTTTGATCTCTTTGGAAAGTGGAAATGAAATTTCTGCGTTTTCGCCACGCAGAATAGTCTCATTACCCGGCAAGGCGCTCAATTTTAAAATTTTCGCCATTGTCTGCATTATAACAAAGATTCCGGATCAACATCGATGTCCACGAAACTCGGCAGGCCTTTCAAAAAACGCGAAAGTTTTTCCTGATCCGCGGGCTGCGCCTTCAAGACAATCTGCTGCTGATACAAGCCGCGCAGCTTGGCGATAAAGGCCGGCGCGGGACCGAGCATTTCGAGGTGAAAATCGCGGGCACCAAGGATACTGCGCGCAACAGATTGCGCTTTGCGCGAGGCCTGCTCGGGGTCTTTGTCGCGGACCGCGAGCTTTATAAGTTTTTTAAACGGCGGGTAGCCGTGTTTTTGCCGTTCTTTTATTTCGCTCTCAAAAAAAGTTTTATAATCATGGGTTTTTACTGCTTGGACGGCAATATTTTCCGGATTGTAGGTTTGCAGAATGACATTCCCGAGGTCGCTCCCGCGGCCGGTCCTGCCCGCAACCTGCGTGAGCACCTGGAACGTCCGTTCGCTCGAACGAAAATCCGGCAGATGCAGGATCGTATCTGCGGCCACGACGCCAACCAGCCCCACGCGGCTTATATCCCAGCCCTTCGAGATCATCTGCGTGCCGATGAGGATTTGGGTTTTCCCGTCCGACCAGTCGCGATAGATGGCGCTCCCGCTGCCGGCCGCGAGCGTGGTATCACGATCCATGCGGACGACGGCGGGGGATGATTTTCCCTTCAATTCATTTCGCAGAAAATCTTTCAGCTCTTCTTCGACCCGCTGCGTGCCCACGCCGAAATGTTTGATCCTGTGGCTGCCGCACCGCGCGCAGACCGCAGGCAGGGGATAGGCGCGGCTGCAGTGGTGGCACAAAAACTTTTTGGATGCCGAGTGCCAGACGAGGCTCGCGCTGCAGTTCGCGCAAACGGGCACATTGCCGCAGTCGCGGCACATCACGAAGGTGGCCGAGCCGCGGCGATTCAGAAATAAAATTATCTGTTTTTTCCAGCGCAGGTTTTCCAGGATGCCAAGCTGCAACACTTCACTTAGGATTGAAGGGTTTCCCGTGGCGAGTTCGCGGCGCATATCCACGAGGTTCACCCGCGGCAGACCGACGTCGGCCTTGATGCGGTATGGCAGAATAAGTAGTCTATACCGGGCATTTTTGGCGCGGTAATAAGTTTCGATGGAAGGGGTCGCGTCCCCGAGCACGAGCGGACATCGCCACAGTTGCGAGAGCTTTTCTGCCACGATGCGTGCATGATATTTCGGCTGCTGGTCAAATTGCTTGAAGGATGGATCGTGCTCCTCGTCCATCACGATGAGGCCCAGGTTCTGCACCGGCGCGAAAATTGCCGAGCGCGGGCCGATGATGATCTGCCTTGTCCCGTCGCGAATGTCCCGCCAGACGGCATAACGCTCGGAAGCACGCATGCGGCTGTGCCAGACCGCGACCTTCTCCCGCCCAAAGCGACGGGCCATGCGCTCAATCGCCTGATCGGTGAGGGAGATTTCCGGAACCAGAAGTATTGCTTGCTGACCACGCGACAGGAGCCGCTCAATGACCTGCATATAGACTTCGGTTTTGCCGGAGCCGGTCACGCCGTGCAGGAGGAAGGTTTGGCTAGTCCCCAACGCGGCACCAATTGCCGTCGCGGCCTTTTGCTGGTGATCAGTCAGCAAAAAATCCGGATTATACCTCTCGTAGCTCATAAATTTCACTGGTCTGACCCTGGTCATGATTTTCGGGGTCATAAGTTTAACGATGAGGCCCAGGGGGCTCGCGAGATATTCCGAAAGCCAGTTGGCGAGTGTCAGATTCTTGTCCGTGATGACCGGTGTAGCATCAAGCAGCTGTTCTAAGGTTTTGAATCCGCGCGTCTCGGCGGCCAGCCGGTGGAGCTCCTGCGAACTTACCACGCCGTGGATCAGCCGACTGCCGAAAGGGATTTTCACGAGCTGCCCCGGACGGAGTTGCTCCTGGAGCTCCTGCGGCACGGCATAGGTAAAAATTTGCGGGCCAGCGGCCTTGACTCGCGTAAGCGGGATGACATTGACAACTCGTTTAAACTGCGACATTTTTGTCCATTTTCGCTATAATTATACCACGATGAAACGAATCTTTGTCAGCATCGATTTGCCGGAATTTGCAGAGAAAATTTTGTCCAGCGTGCGGCGTGAGGATATCCGCTGGATTAAATGGATGAAAACCGAAAATCTGCATATTACTCTGAATTTTTTAGGCGATTTGAACGAGGCAGAAATCCGCAAAGCCGACGCCGCAATAGCCGCGGTGGCGCTATATTACAAAGCTTTTGTCTTAAAATTTTCAAACTTACGCAGTGAGCGCGATATGCTCTGGCTTGTGCCAGATGAGTCGCGCGAACTTTCCGATTTGCAAAAAGCAGTGCAGCAAAAACTTCGCGAGACGAGGATAGGGAAGAGAGAGCGACGGGAATATATCCCGCATATTTTGCTGGCAAAGTCTAAAACCGGGAGACCCATGGAGTGGAAACCGGAAAATTTTCAGGGATTTGAATTTGAGGTGCGTGATATCCACCTTTACGAAAGCCGTCTTACCCCAGGCGCGGCCACGCATATTTTAATCAAATCATTTCCACTTTCGCCATAATGTCATTCTGAGCGAAGCGAAGAATCTAGATTCTTCGGGAGTACCTTCAGAATGACAAGATAAAAAAACATGAAAATCGACGTTTTGGGCGTTAAAATCGATGATCTTACACGCGAACAGGTCGTACACCGGCTAAAGAATTTGTTGGTTTTGCCAAAGCCAGTGTTTATCGTCACGCCATATTCTGAATCAATCGTCGCCGCGCAGCGCGACGCTGAATTTCGAAACATCTTGAACAGCGCAGACCTTTCGCTGCCGGACGGTATGGGCGTGGTCTGGGCCGCCAACTTTCTCGGCGCAAAATTGCCGGAAAAAATCTCTGGCTCGGACTTTGTCTGGGATCTCGCCGAGATCGCGGCAGACTATAATTTCTCGATATATCTGCTAGGCGGATATGGCGACACGCCAAAACTCGCTGCTGCAAAGTTGAAATCCAAATTTCCCAATCTCAAAATCGCTGGCACAAGTAATGCCCCTGGTTTGTCATTCCCGCGAAGGCGGGAATCCATTCCCCTTGATGCCGGATCAAAGTCCGGCATGACAGATATTATCAATGAGATCGATAACTCCCGCGCCGACTTCCTCCTCGTCGCCCTCGGCCCCGTCCGGCAGGAAAAATGGATCGCCGAAAATTTACCTGACTTGCGCGTAAAACTCGCGATCGGCCTCGGCGGCACATTTGACTACCTGGCCGGCAAAAGGCCGCCAGCGCCCCGAATTTTGCGCGTCACAGGCCTGGAATGGCTCTGGCGGCTCCTGACCCAGCCCTGGCGAGTAATACGGATTTTTAAAGGGGTTTTGGGTTTGATTTATTATAGTACACGATATATAATGAAAAGCTAACTTACCACGTTGGCAAGTTAGTCTGCCCGACCCGGCGGGCAATAAAAATGCCGAGAAACAAGGAGGCAAAATGCTTTCAATTCAGATTCACATTGCCGTCGCGAAGCAAGCGGGAATCGAAGTGGAACCTGCGGAGTTTGAGATACCGCTTGAAACCTTGGCTGAAGAGGTTGTTAAGTTTTGCGACCGGAACATAGCCGATCGATCAAACTGGACACAGGTCGATGAATTTTTCAAACTCCCCGATTCATTCTGGTTCGACACTTTTTTTGAAGCACTGCCAGATAAAAAGATCGTTAAGGAACAAAGTGCTGACCCGTGGTTGCTGATCCGGCGCGCTCCTAATGGTTGGCTGATAATTCGATGGGTGCATCTTGATGACGCACTTGCCAAAAAGGATGGTAGGACCGGTTGTCTGATTAACTACACCGAGGACGGAGCAGGGAAATTCTTTGAAGTTCCCGGCCAATGGTTTAGAGAATTCACGTCAGATCATCCTGGGAGCAAGGAGATTGCCGGGCTTTTGGCAAATTCCGAGACCAACCCTTTGTCAATTTTGCTCCGCAGTCCCCAGCCTTACAAAGGATTGGCGCAGCAAGTGGTGGCCAAATTGAATGCAGTCGAGGAGGAAACGACGAAGTAGTGATGCAAGCTTGGTCCCGCCAACCGCTGTTCGAGACCCCGGCAAAATAAGCCGCGGGTCTCATTTTAATTATTCTGGTATAATTCTTATATGATAAAGAACCGGGTCAAAGTAAGGTTCGCTCCATCTCCAACTGGAAACCTTCACGTTGGGGGGCTGCGTACCGCGCTGTTCAATTTTCTTTTTGCCCGCCACGAGGGCGGCCAATTTATTTTGCGCATTGAAGACACAGACAAGGCGCGGGAAATTGCCGGAGCGGATAAAGATATCATTCGCATACTCAAGACGTTTGGCCTTGATTTTGACGAAGGCCCGATTTACCAGTCAAAAAAGCTTAAAATCTATCAAAAATACGCCGGTGAATTAGTAAAGATCGGCGCGGCATGCGAAGACGAAGGAGCGATCAGGCAAAAAATTCCAGCTGGTACGACGGAATTTGAAGATTTGGTCTATGGCAAAATCAAGATTGAAAATCGCGTTTTGGACGAGGGTATCCTCCTCAAGTCCGATGGCTTTCCGGTATACAACTTTGCCAACGTGATTGACGATCACGAGATGGGTATTACGCACGTTATCCGCGGTGAAGAGTTTATTCCCTCCACGCCAAAACATATTTTGCTCTACCAGGCGTTCGGCTGGCAGCCGCCGAAGTTTGCGCACTTGCCGCTGCTTTTGAGTCGCGCGCGCAAAAAGCTTTCCAAACGCGATGGTGATGTCGCCGTGCAGGAATACCTGGATAAAGGTTATCTCAAGGAAGCCATGCTGAATTTTATTGCTTTTCTGGGCTGGAATCCGAAAAGCGTGCGGGAAATTTTTACACTCGAGGAACTGATCCAGGAATTCTCGCTTGAGAAAGTCAACAAAGCCGGCGCGGTCTTTGATTTGGAAAAACTAAATTTCATTAACCGCGAGTGGCAGAAGAAACTAAATTTGGGAACGCATGACCCAATGTATCAAGAAGCAAAGAAGTTACTTCAAAAAAAATTCAGCAACCTCTCTCCCGACCTCTCCCCTCGCCAGGGGAGAGGGGAGGGTGAGGGGGCCCAATTCTTCGACGCAATCTGGCCATTGATCTTCGAGCGAGTCAAAGGGCCGTCTGATTTGGAAGAAAAATTGCCGGAATTTTACTTCTTTTTTGAAACGCCCGAGTATGAGGGACGTCTTTTACAATGGAAACAAATTAACCCTAACGAAATCAAGAGTTCACTTGAAGAAAGTCAAAAAATAATTTCCAATTTCCAATTTCCAATTTCCAAAGAAAAAATCCAAGATGAATTCATTAAAGCGGTAGGGGAGAGGGACAAGGGAAGCATACTCTGGCCGCTGCGCGTGGCGCTTTCCGGACTCAAAAATTCTCCAGGGCCGTTTGATATTTTGGAAGTCCTTTCCACGCTTCCAAACGGAAGTGATATTATTAATGAACGGATTGAAAAAGCTATTGCCAAACTCGACCAAAACTGATATAATTATCTTTGATGTTCCAAACACAAAAACACAATAAACCCAATTTTTTGAGACGGTCTCCGCTGCCAGCGATTTTAATGCTATCGCTGGTTTTTGGTTTCTCCAGGGCCGCCATGCCGGCTGACGAGCTGCAAAACAATATCAACGAAAAACAGCAGGAGCTGCAGCTGCTGCAGGGGCAGATCCAGGACCTCCAGAATGAAATTGCCAAACGCAAAAAGCAGGCCGCCTCACTGCAAAACGAGATCGCGCTCTATGATCTGCAGATCCGGCAGCTGGAGGTGCAAATTCAGGCCGTGAACGCGCAAATTGAGCTTTCCAACCGGCAAATTCTGGAAACGGAAATCGAGATCAAAAAAAAGGAAGAGGAATTGGAAAAGCAAAAAGCGCTGCTGGCCGAAACGCTGCGCCTCATCAACGAATATGACTCGATCTCGCCGCTCGAGATGACGCTCGGCAATGATACCTTTTCGCAGTTTCTCGATCAGGTTCAATACGCGGTGAGTTTGCAGGATAAGGATCGGGAATTGATCGAAACAATTCGCGAACTGAAGGCGGCGCTGGAGCAGAAAAAAATTGAACTCGAGACCGAACTGGCCAAACAGACCGAGCTCAAAACCGAGCTGGATCAGGCACAAAATTCGCTCGCCGCGCAGCGCGCCGGCAAGCAGGCCATTCTCGCCGAGACCCGCGGTCAGGAAAAACTCTACCAGGGTTTGCTAAACCAGGTGGCGATCAAAGAAGAACAGATCAGCCGGGAGATTTTCGAGCTCGAGGTGAGCGTCCGTCGCGCGCGCGGCGATAAAACCCTGCCGCCCGTGGAGGGCCTCCTGCGCTGGCCAATGTCGGGCATCCTGACGCAGAGCTACGGCAATACTGGCTTTACGGCGCTCGGCTACAGTTTTCACAACGGCCTTGACATTGCCGCACCGGCCGGCACAAGAATTTACGCAGCCGGCGATGGCGTGGTTTACGCCACTGGCACGGGCCGCGCTGCTTACGGCAATTGGGTGGTAATCAAACACACGCTCGCCAAGAATGGCCAGGTCAATAATATTTACACGCTCTACGCGCACATTCGAAATTTTGTTGTAAGTGAAGGGCAAGCCGTAAGAGCCGGGGATTTGATCGGCTACGAGGGCAACACTGGCAACACGACTCGGCTCTTATACGGCCCGGAGCGCGGCTACCATCTCCATTTCACGGTTTTTGACGAGGACGGCTTTGACATCAAAACCGGGGCTTACGAATCAACTTACGGCCCTTACCAAATCCCTTACGGCTATACGTATAATCCGATGAATTTTCTGAAATAGCGCCCCCTCCATGGAATTTCTCATGGACATCTCGAAGTCGTCTGTTTGTGACGTGAGTATACACCTGCGTAGTTGCGACATTCTTATGCCCTAACAATTCTTGCACGCTTCGCAAATCAGCCCCATGGGAGAGTAAATCCGTTGCGTATGTGTGACGAAATGTGTGCGGGGTCACTTTTTTGGAAAGACCAGCCAAACTCGCATATTTGGATATCATCATCTGGATGTGCCGTGTCGACAACCGCTTGTATTCGGGATTTTTTGATCGAAAATTAATAAATAGGGCATTATCATCATCCACCCTTTGGGCGAGATAGGTGCGCAACCACCTGGAGGCCCGTGGCGAAATGAAAACCGTTCTCACATATTTTCCCTTACCGACTATGGGCAGTTCAAAAGTTTTTTTTGAATCCTCATCTCTCAGAAACGACATCTGACCGACGTTCAGTGATACGAGTTCCGAGAGTCGCATACCGGAAGAAAAAAAGACTTCCATGACGGCACGGTCTCGCAGGCCGGTTTGCGTTCTAGTATCAGGGACTTTTAATATCTTTTCTACCTCGTGTATTTCCAAAAAAGAAATACTTGCGTCGTTTTTTTGTTTCGCCAATTTTATTTTGGATGAAGGAAGGGATTCAATATCATGCTCAGCAAAGTACGCTAATAATGCGCGGAGCGCGATAAGATAATAGTTTTGCGATTTTTTCCCCAAATAATTGCCGGCTGGGGTTTTGTATTTGCGCGCAAGATATAACCGATAATCCCAAATATGCTGCGCAGTGAATTCACGAGGAAGCAATTTCTCACGTCCCGTCTTCTTTAACCATCCAACAAACAAACGCAGGTACTGCCAATAGTTTTTTTGGGTATTATTCGACAGTCCTTTTTCAATCTCGCAGTAATCTAAAAAAGGAGCAATCTGTTTGATTATTGGTATTTGGCGACGTCTGGAAGGACTCATAACGGGGGAGGGGAAATTTAATTACCGAGGTTTCCTGTCATATTTAACATAATACCACATTCGCACAATATATGTAAAACGCATAAAACCTCAAAAAAATTATGCTCCCCCAAAGCTCATTTCATAAAACTTTTTATTGTTTTAACCGCGTTACCAGGATCGGCTTTGTATTCAAGCAGGGCTTCCAGCATGAGCGGCGCCACGATGGTCGCGTCGGACTCAATGATAAACATTGGCGTATCTTTGGTGAGTTTGTCCCAGGTAATTTTCTCGTTTGGCGTAGCACCTGAATATGAACCGTAAGACGTTGTTGAATCCGAAATTTGGCAGAAATAAGCCCAGGGCCTCACTGCCTCTTGCAGGTCGTATTTGATCGAGGGCACGACGCAAATCGGGAAATCTCCGGCTATCCCGCCGCCGATCTGGAAAAATCCTATCCCCTGGCCTCGAGATAGTTTTCGGTATTGGTCATAAAATTCAGTCATATATTCAATTCCCGATTTTACGATCGAGGCGCTGCACTCGCCAGTTTTTACGTGAGAGGCAAAAATATTGCCGAATGTGGAATCCTCGTAGCCGGGCACGATTATTGGTAAATTTTGTTTTGCCGCCTCAAGCAGCCAGCACTCTTCTGGATTACCCTCGAATAATCTATTATCCAACTTCAGGACCAGTTCGTAAAAGTATTCGTGCCAGAACTTGCGCGTGCCATTTTGAGTAGCTTCCACCCACATTGGCAATATATATTTTTCAACTGCGCGAAAGGCCTCATCTTCCGGAATACTCGTATCAGTCACGCGACGCGCCCTGTTGGCCAGAATCTGTACGTCATCTTCTTTGCTAAAATAGCGATAATCCGGAAAATCCTTGTAGCTATCATGCGCCACGAGTCGGAAAAGCGATTCTTCAAGGTTGGCGCCAGTCGAAGAAATCGCGTGAACGAGCCCCGCTCGGATAGCGGGCGCGAGCGTGATGCCGAGTTGCGCGGACGACATTGCGCCGGCCAGCGTCCAAAGCATCTTCCCGCCCTTTACCATATGACGGATATAAGCCAAAACGGAATCCCGCAAGGCGCGGGAATTGAAATTTTTGTAATTCCGGAGGATGAACTCCAGTGTTGGCAGATTGCTCATTATTTTCTCCAATATTTCGGCCGCCAGGCAAAGACTGACTTCATATAGCGCGCGAGGCGTCGATCGCGGCTCCGCTGCTGGCTTTTCATCTTCTCAATCTGCTCGCGCAGCTTATTCTCAACACTATCTATGGCCGCGTACATATCCGCCTCCGTGCTCTCCGCGCGCAACACATGTTTCTGCGGCACGTCAAGATTTACCTCACAACGAAAAAAACCTTTTTGGTGGTGGGCAGACTGCTCCAGTTCCACGCGGGCGACAAGAATTTCCTCGAAATAATGCTCGAGGCGGCCGATCTTCTCCTGGACATAATTTTTCAGCGCCTCGGTCAGCTCCAAATTTGTGCCTTTGATGTCAATTTTCATTTTTCTTTCTATAAACTATAAATACCGGACTTCTTCTTCCAGTTTAACAGAAAACTTCTTTCTGACAAGTCGTTTTAGCCGCCCGGCTAGCTTTTTAATCTCTGCCGCCGTGCCGCCGTTGGCATTAAAAATTAAATTGGCGTGATGCCGCGCGACTTTGATGGCACCCTCCCCTATTTCTTTAGCCCCCACTGCTTCCAATAGCGCGGCGCTCGGCAATTTTCCATATTTAATTTTCCCTCTGCCGACGGCTTCGATAAGTTTCCTGCGTTTTTGCGCGGATAATTCCGAAAGCTTGATGTTTTTGAAAAAGCTCCCCGGACACTTGAGGGCAGGCGGATATTTCCTTTCGCGCAACTTGATAATATTCCTGGAAATTTGTGCGAGTCTGTCGCCTTTCCGCAGTTTCAAAACTACCGCAGTAATGATCCAGGCCTTGTGTTTTTTGAAAATGCTGTTGCGATATGTAAATTTACATTCTTGTTTGGACAACGAGCGATTTTTTTTACCATCCCAGACCCGTACTGAAACGATTGTATCTTTGATTTCCTGCCCATAAGCGCCCGCGCATCCGTAGATCGCGGCACCCACCGTCCCGGGGATACCGGCCATACGCTCCAAACCAGCTAATCCTAATTTATTTAGCCTTAAGATGAGCTGAAGGAGATTATTGCCAGCCCCGACTTCAACTCGGTTTCCTTGTCTTTTAAATCTCTTGATTTGGTTCTGGATAATAAGCCCGGGAAAGCCCCTATCCGACGGGATAAGGTTTGAACCCTCCCCTACCACATAAACCGGCAAATGCCTCGTTTTAGCCCATTTTAAGGCCTCCAGGAGCTCCTTTTCGCGCTTAATTGCCACAAAGTACCTCGCCGGCCCTCCCACAGCCATAGTGGTGAGTTTTTTAAGCTGATAGTTCTTTCTGATCTTGAGCACCCGTTTAGATATTAGAAATTAGAAATTTAGGTCGCTAATTTATTAGCGACCTTATATATATCCCCTGCTCCCATAAACAAAATAGCATCATAATTGTTTACCGCCTTGCGAATTTTGTTTTCTGCTTCTTCCAAGTTTGCGGCATACTTAACGTTTTTTCCGCATTTTTCAATTTCCCCGACCAGATCTTCTGAACTTATATTTTGATCGGCCAACTCCTCTCGCCCCGCCACCTCAAAAATCTCGACGATGATCATATCTCCCTGCGGGCTTTCACAAAAGCTTTTTACAAACTCCCGGAACAGCATCTTGGTCCGGTTGTGCTGATGGGGTTGAAACACAATCAGTGTTTTTTCCGGCTTATAAATGCCCGCGGCTGCCTGCATCGTCGCTGTTGTTCCGTCCGGATGATGCGCGTAATCAGAAATGATATCCGCCGGCCCCAGTTTGCCGACTTTTTCATACCGCCGCCAGCTGCCGGTAAAACTTGCCAAGGCCGTTCTGATCACTTCTTCTTCAATACCAAGCGCTCTGGCCATGGCGGCCGCAACCGAGGCATTATCCTGATTGAATTTGCCCGGGACTTGTAATTCAAAATGTTCGCTACTCCACGCCACGAGTTTGCCTTCGGGCTTCACATTGGCCGCAAACTCTCTGAAAGCATCCTGCACGTCGGCAAGATCCCGATAATAATCCAGGTGATCCGCCGCAATATTTGTAATAACGGCGATGTCCGGATGATAATTCAGAAACGCGCGTTTATACTCGTCGGCTTCGATAACGAGATATCTGCTTTTGCCAATGCGGGCATTGGATTTCCATGCCAAAACTTCGCTGCCGACGACCACGGTCGGATCGAGTCCGGCCCGCTCCATTATCCAACCGAGCATCGCGGTCGTGGTGGTTTTGCCGTTGGTGCCAGACACGGCGATCACAAATTTATCTTTCGCGAATTCTGCCAAGGCCTCGGCATAGCTCATTTCCTTTATTCCCCGCCTTCCCCCTTCAGCCCTTTCCGGGTTTTCTGGCGGAACTGCCGCAGAATAAATAAGCAACTCACAACCTCGTGGTAAATTTTCCGCGCGATGGCCGATCGCGACGGCAATCCCCTCTTTCGTTAAGGCCTCTGTCAGTTCTGACGGCGCCAGATCAGATCCGGAAATGTCTTTGCCCGCCGTGCGCAAAACCCGCGCGAGCCCCGAGACGCCGATGCCGCCGATGCCAACAATGAAAATTTTGTGCGCCCTGCTAAGCATTGTCATCCTTCCACCTCCACTCAAAATCAGCGAGAAGTTTTTTAATATCCGGAATGGCGGCGCTTGCCGCGCGGCGGCCTTCGGCGTACATCTCCTGCGTTGTTTTGAATTCGAGCTTGCCGAGGTGCTTGACTTTAGGGGAAATTAAATAATCACAGTCGGGAATGATGTTTTTCTCGACTCGTTTTCGCTCATTGGCAATGTCAATCGCGCGGCCGAGGATACCAAAAATTCCGGGCCGCGCCAGCTGGCTTGGCTCGAACCACTCGCCCTCATCGGAAAGGACATAATTTAAAGAATTGCTGAACAGACGATCCAGCGCCCCGTGCAGCGCGAGGTAGGTCCGCACCGGTAAGGTATTGCGAAGGAAGTTATAACCTCGCCGGAAAATGTGGAATTTTGCGGAGAAGGCATAACGCGTCGCGGCGATATCCACGCCAATCACGATACCCGCGCCCATGGTCTTGGCCTGGGTCGTGGGCACAATACTGAACAAGCCGCCATCCACCAGGAGCTTATTGCCCCACGGCACTGGCGCAAACAGGGCCGGCACAGAGCAGCTCGCCGCCACGCCTTTCACGATATCCCCCATGGCCAGAATGATCGGTTCCCCCGTCAAAATATCCACCGCGACAAAGCCCAGGCGCGGGAAGACATCTTCAAACCGTTTCCCCCGCGTATATTTTCTCGCAAATTCTCCGGCTTTGTCCAGATTAAAAATCCCCTGGCCTTTTTTATTGATCTGAAAGAGGTGAAACAAAAACTTCCGGTCAAACTCGAGCCAATCTTGTTTCAGCTGCTGCATTGTGCCACAGGCAAAACTTCCGGCAATGATGGCACCCGACGAACAGGCCGTGAGGTAATCAATGGGTATCCCCTGCTCCTCGAAGACCTCCAAAACACCGATGTGGGCAATGGAGCGAGTGGAGCCGCCGGAGAGAGCCACGCCGATTTTGGGCCGTTCGCTAGTTTGTTGGCTGGTGTTCTTCACAAATCTTCACGATTAATTTTGCGATCTTGCGATCCGCGTCATGCGGCATCAGCCGGCTGATATTCTCTCGCAGCGTCTCCTGAATCTCGCGGCTCCAGAGAATTTTGCGGACCAGCCGAACCAAAAACTTCGGCTCCAGATATTCTTCGCGCACGCCAACGGCGGCTTTCAGGAAAGCCAGCAGGCGCACATTTTCCTCCTGGGGGCCGGCGAGTGGAACAAGAATGGCTGGTTTGCCGAGCGTCGATAATTCGGCAATCGTGGCCATGCCGCCGCGCCCGAGCACCAAATCCGCCGCAGCATAGGCGTGCGGCAGCTTCTCCCCCAGAAACTGGAAATCGTGGTAGCGGCCGGCGAGGGTGCTGGGAAGCTGTTCCCGGGCGAGGCGCGCGGAGGACTTCCCGCCAGTCGCATGGATGACTTCCACGTAGCGCAAAAGTTCCGGCAGGGCCGCAGCAACAGTTTCGTTAATGCGGCGCGCGCCGCGCGCGCCGCCCATGACGAGAAGCACTGGCCGCCCGCCCGCGAGGCCGAAAATCTGTCTGGCCTGCTCGCGGGAACCGTGCAAAATTTCGCGCCGCACCGGGTTGCCGGTCCAGATGACCCGGTCTTTCCCGCCGCGCTTAAACAACCCCGACGAGGCGGGCAGTTCTTTACCCGACAGATTAAAGCTAACCGTGATAACTTTCGCGACCGGCACTACGAGCCGCGTCGAGAGCAATATTGGCAGATCCGGCTGGTGGACGAGCACTGGAATTTTGCGGAAAAAAGCCGCCCAGGCAAGCGGCACCTGCACGAAGCTGCCGGCACCGATCACAATGTCCGGCTGGTATCTTTTCAAGAGGTAAAGTGCTTTCCAAAAACCAAAAAAAGTCCTCAGCAGATCGGTCAAATTCAAGAGGGAAAAGTAGCGGCGCCACTTGCCGGCGGGAAGGGATAGATATTTCACCGGGGAGCCAAAGTCTTGTAAAAATGGCTGGTCCAGACGCCGGTTATTTCCTATAAAAAAAATCTCAACATCCTTTTTTTGCTTCTTGAGTTCAGTGGCCACAGCTAGAAGCGGCGTCGTCGGGCCGCCGCTCCCGCCGCCAGCCAGGAAAATAGTCATTCCTTCACCTCCAGGAGCCCGAGGCGCAGGGCGACCATAACGAGCGCCTGGTAGTCGCCGGAACGCAGGCGGGCCCCGCGCAAAACCTCCCGCAGATAAGCTTTAAAAGGCTTTTTTATCACTTCGATCCGCTCATCATAATCCTGCTCGAGCGGATCCGGAATGGGATCCGTGCAATAAAAATAAAAACTCGGCCAGAGATAGGTCCCGCCGCCCTTTAAGCTGAATAATCCCTGAACCTGGCGCGGGCGCAGGCCAACTTCTTCGCGCAGCTCGCGCACGATGGCCTCGTCTGGAGTTTCTTTTTCCAGATTATACCGGCCGGCCGGGAAATTGACATTATACTCGCCGATCGCGCTGCGAAACTCGCGCACCAGATAAACATTCTGGTCGTTATCCAACAGCACGCCCGTGACAGACCCAAACTTTCTTTCCACGTATTCGCGCGTCGCGTGCGTTCCGTCCTCAAGCTCAACTTCGGCCGTCCAAACCCGGATGAGTTTGCCGTCGTAAACCTGTTTTTTATTTAATTCTTTCTCTTTCATAGATCGCCAAAGTTTCCGCTGCGGTCTTCTGCCAGTCAAATCGTTTGGAATTATCCAGCGCCGCCTGCCGCAAATTCCGTTTCAAATCGGGATTCTGCAGTACCCCGTTTATTTTCTCCGCGATATCCTGTTCGCTCTCCGGATTGAAATACACGGCGCCGCCACCCAGCACTTCGTGTAAAACCGGAGTGTCCGATGACGCTACCGGCGTTCCGCAGGCCTGGGCCTCAATCCCGATTAACCCAAAACCTTCGGTAAGCGAGGGGATAACCAGAAGCTGCGCGCCCCGGTACAAGCTCAACAATTCCTCTTCCGAAACATATTCCAGAGGTTTAATGTCAGCGGCGTGCCGGGCGGCCATCACTGCATTTTTTATTTCGGGATAATAAGGATCGATCTTGCCGGCTAGGACCAGTTTCAAATCCGGCCAGCGCTCTTTCAGTATATCAAATGCGCGTGCCAAGCGGGGCAGATTCTTGTACTGCCGCCAGACGCCGACAAACAGGATATAAAGTTTGGGAATTGGGAATTGGGAATTGGGAATTCCCGCTTCCCTGAAGCGGGCTGCCACTCCTTCATAAATTACCGCAATTTTGGCTGGTGAAATTTTGAAGTTTGCTTCTAAATCGCGCCGCGTAGCTTGCGAGACGGCAATGATATGACGTGCCCGTTTGAGTGCCGTCCACATCACCGCGCGATAAGCAAGGCGGTGCAGGGCACGGCCCCTTTTTTTCCCGGGAAAGCGGTGATGAATAAGATCGTGGATCGTCACAATAAATTTGCCGGGATAAAAAATCGGCACATTGAAACTCGGAAAATGCACGAGATCGAGTTTGAGCCGCAAAAGCTCCCAGACAAACAAGGTCTGCTCCCGCCAGGAATAATAAGGCGATTTTGCCCGCACGGCGTGAAATTTGTCATTAGAAATTTGAAAATTGAAATTTACGCGTTCGTCAACTAACAAGTAATACTCGTTCACAAGATCAATTTGTGATAAATGCGCGACTAATTCCTCCACATAGCGCGCAATTCCCTCCCCCGTTCCCGCCATCCGACAATCAATGCCTATACGCATACTGTGTAAATAATTCCAAAACTTTGTGCGCGGTTTTCGCCCAGGTGAATTCTCCGGCTGTCGCGAGCCCGCGTGTTTTCAAATGATTATAATACTCCGGGTTGGTTTCCAGTTCAAGCATCGCGCGAGCGAGTTGTTGCGGCCGAAACGGATTGACCAGAACAGCAAAGTCGTGCCCGATTTCTGCGACACTGGTCGCAAAACTTGCGATGACCGGCGCGCCCGCGCTCGCCGCTTCCAGAATCGGAAAACCGAAACCCTCATAGAAGCTGGGAAAAATAAAACAGTACGCGTTTTGATAAAGAGAGATTTTTTCTGCTTCGCTCACATTTTGCCGAATCAAAATCTGGGAGACAATCGGTTGAGGAATCTCAAGTCGAGTTTTCCATCCCCTACTTCCCGCCAAAACCAGCCGGCGCTTCTTCTGGCTTATCTTGTGATATTGTTCGTAGGCCATAAGCAAGACCCCCAGGTTCTTCCTGGGTTCAAACGTGCCAAAATAGAGGAAATACCTATCATTGTCATTGCGAGCCTCGAGCCCGCCGAGAGGCGCGGCAATCTCTCGGGATTGCTTCCCCCGCATCAAGTGCGGGGTCGCAATGACAGGACTGCCAGGATAAATAACCTTAATCTTGCTGTCTGGAATTTGATACAAGTCGACCAAATCTTTTTTCGTATTTTCTGATACCGCAATAATCCTGTCCGCGTGCCTTGCGACTTGCCGGTAACCCATAAGCCAATGCCAGACCCTCTTCCACAGCGTATAAAACTCGGGTACGGTTTCAAAGGAAAGATCGTGAAACGTCACAACGAGCGGCGTGTTTTTGTCAATCGCCAGCGCCCGCCAGTGCGGCGAAAAAAACAAATCAATCGGGCCAATGAGTTTATCTATCCTAGGCCAGCCGAAAAAACGTTGCAGGAAATTGAAAATCTTGTTCGGATAGCGAGTGATTTTAACTTCAATATTCAGCGCATCAAATTTCGGCAACCCTGTCCGGCGAAACGAGTTGGCAAACAGGACATAGTGATTTTTTGGGTCAATCTTGAAAAGCTCGGCAAGCAGATTCAAAATATACACCTGCACGCCGGTGGTCCGCCCCTCCATAAGCGCCCTGATATCAATGCCAATGCGCATAAAATAAATTGTCATTCCCGCGCAGGCGGGAATCCAGCATTGCTTAAGAAATTAATTATCTTTGTTTTAAATTCGATTTTGCCAAAAGGCAATGCCGACTCCCTCAATTTGCCAGCTTCAAACTTCATACCTTCAAATCTTTTTACTGCCGCGCCGATGTCGTCGGCTGTCTGATTATCAAACAACACGCCGTTCACTCCATCCTGCACAAACTCCGCTGTTCCGCCGCGAGCAAATCCAATCACCGGCGTGCCGCAGGAAAGCGCCTCCAAAACCATCAGGCCCGCGTCCTCCAGCGCTGGAAAAACAAACGCCTTCGCTCCCTGGTACAAACTTCGCAATTCTTCATCACTCACTCTTCCCAAAAACTCTATATTCCTGAATTCTCGATTATTAATTCTATATTCTTCTGCTCGCGTCCCGCTCCCGGCGACTTGGAGCGGCAATCCCAACTCCTTGAAAGCCTCCATCACCAAACCAATCTTCTTATACGGTTCCAGCCGTGAAGCGGTAAAGTAGTAATTCCGTTTCCTCCCCTTCCACCCATTGCCCCCCTTATAAAACTCCGTATCCACCGGCGGGTAAATCACTTCTGACTCACGACCGTAATATTTTTTAATTCTGTCCTGCACCGTCCGCGAATTGGCGATGAAATAATCCGGCCGCTGCGCGGCTTTATAGTCCCACTCTTTCAGAGAGGAATTCAAATACCAATGCGCGGCGGCCTTAATCAGTCGCGGATAAGGCAAATTCGCAATATACTCATCCCTGCTCTCCCACAGATACCGCGTCGGAGTGTGGCAATAACAAATGTGAACTGTCGGCTTTTTTGTAATGATTCCCTTGGCAAAAGCGGATGAATCGGAGAGCACCAGGTCGTAGTTTGAAAAATCGAAACTCTCTATGGCGCGCGCCATAAGCGGCAGCGCCCATTTGTAATGCTTTTTCGGGAAGCGTTGCAGGGCGCTCGTTCTTAAGTCCCAATTTGCGAAAACGCCCCGGGTCGGCTTTTCATCATAAATCAAGGTGTAAACCGGGGCGTCCGGGAAGATTTCGTGAAACGCCTCCAAAACCTTCTCGGCGCCGCCAAGCTGCGTAAGAAATTCGTGAACGAGTGCTACCCGCACGTCAATAATCCGTCTTTGGCCGGCGGCCAAGCAGCAAAAAAATGGTTTTGAAGATGATGTAAAAGTCGAGCCACACGGACCAGTTTTCAATATAGAATAAATCGAGCTTGATCTCTTCTTCAAACGGCAGCTCGGGATTGTAAAACTGGTTGATCTGGGCGAGGCCCGTGGCGCCTGGCTTCACGGTAGTAAAAATCCTTTTATATTGCCGCTCAAACTTTTCCACCTCCCTGATCATATGGATGCGCGGGCCGACCAAGGACATCTGTCCGAGCAGAATGTGCCAGAGCTGCGGCAGCTCATCCAGTTTGGTGCGCCGCAGGAAGCGGCCCACGCCCGTCACGCGCGGGTCATTTTTGATTTTGACATAAGGGCCGAGCCGGCTGTTTTGCGCTTCCAGCTCGGCGCGAATCCGATCGCCTTCTCGCGTCCCTTCCGAGAGCTCGGCATACATGGAGCGGAATTTATATAATTCAAAATTTTGAAAAGACGAGCCGCGGCGCTGGTGGAAAAAAATCGGCCCGCGCGAATTAAATTTCACAAGAAGCGAGATGATCAAAAAGAGCGGCGAAAACAAAACTATCCCTGCCCCGGCGGTAATAATATCCATCGCGCGCTTCACGACCCGGCCCCAGCCCTCGAGCGGCGTCGCGCGGAGGCGAATCACGGGCATCGTGCCGATGACATCGGTTTCCAGGTTGGCGCGGTGGCTCTCCAGTATTCCCGGCAGGTAATTAAATTTAATGCCCAGCTCCTCGCAAAGGTTGACCAGCTGCAGGGTTTCCTCATTATCAAGATTGGTATCGGCCTGCAGCAGTTCGTCAATGCGCGTTCGGCGGTGCAGCGCTTCTATCTCGGCAGGCAAACCCGCGGCGTAAGGCTTCTCTCCGATAATCTCATAGCCAAGGCGATAATCCGCGCGGATCTCGTCAACAATCGGATGTTCCTCGTTGCCGCTCACCACAAAGAGGCGGTGCCGGCCAGTGCCTTTTTGCAACTGCCTGCGCTGGATGAAGAGTAAAAAGACGCGCGCCAGACTGATGAAAACAATGGTCAGCGCCCAGCCCATCAGGATAATGAGCCGCGACGGAAACAAATTGCGGTTAAAGAAAAACAGCACGACCACGATCATGAGTCCCGCGGAAATCGCGGCCGCCACTTTGCCCGATTCCCGCCACGCCCCGCGCGTGCTTTTCTGATGATAAAGCCCGTTTAACGCAAACAGCAGCAGCAGAAACGGGGCGGCAATGAAAATAAATTTCAGGTACTGCGCATAGGATAAATCAAACTGCACCGGCAGCGTTTCCACGCGGTAGCGCAAAAAATACGCGACCGTCGCCGCGGCCAAAATCATCAAAAAATCCACTGGCACCGCGAGCACATTAAACAGCAATTCCGAACGTTTCATACGATTTATTTTACCATAAATTGACCTTGCGAGAAAGCAGCCAGAGTGGTACAATCAGGCCAGAAACTACAGGAGGAAATATGAAAAATCCGATAGCAGCACTTCGCGGCTTGGCTCGCAAGGTCAGGGAGTTTTTCTACGTTTATAATAAGTACGACCAAGACCAGTGCGGAAAATTGATCCTGTTCTTTTTAGGTACGGGCTTGGCGATCGGGGGAATACTGCTGAGGATGAGCTTATCAATTGTGATGATTAACAAATTGATAATGATTTTTGTCGTCACCGCCAGCGTCGTGATGGCACTAGCGTTCCCCAAAGCTAAAATTCTCAAAAGATTCTGGATGTTGTTTTGGAAAAGCTACCCGGACATCGTGGCGTGGACAAGATATATCGGCGATCCGAAACAATTTCCTCGATCAGACAAAGAAAAAGAGGTTATTTCGCCGGCGTTTAACAACGAATTGCATCGGTTGGCCCGATTTCTGGCATTAACTCTAAGAAGCGCTGAGGCCGCAGTCCAGTGCGAACTTGATTACGAAATCATGCTGCGTGATCACTATCGCGCGCGGTTAAGTACATTTGGAGCTATCGAGCAATGGCGTGATACTCGTGAGAAGATTGAGAACAATATCAAAATAGCAAGGGACCAGCGCACCGAAAAGGAAGCAACGGCTGATAGGGACCGCCAGCAACTTCATGCTGTTTGGCAACTTGCCGAAGAAATTGGCATCCTGATCAACTGGCCAACAATTGTCGCGCTCCACGCCTTCGCCGAAGCAAACCCTTGGGGCGAGCCGGAACCACAGCAGGCGATCGCTGACGAGATCAATCCCCTCAAAATAGCAGAAAATGCATACCAGAGGGCGCAAACCTAGCTGCACGCGTCCCCCGATCCAGCGGCGTCGTAGCCCTGGCAGCACCCACGGAAGGAGAGTAAACACCTCTCTCCTCCCGTGGTTTTTTATTGATTATTATTTTGTTGAAAAATACATACAAATGTATGCAAAATTCAACAAAGCTTTTTTCATAAAAATCTCCCCAACACTGGTCAGGGAGATTTTTAGTTACCCTAAGTAAGCCTATAAGCCGAATTCTGTATTTGTATAGTCATCTATCTAGCCCCGACCTTGCGATCGGGGTCGTGCGCCCTACCAAATTTGGGCTTGCACTCGAGTAAGAGTTTAGCCGTTTCATCGGAGCCTTCGGCGGAGATCCTCCGCAGCTTTACGCTAAAGGAGGATTTCTGTCTTATAGCCACGCTCGCCCTACTCCGCCCTTGCGGGCTTCGAAGGGCGCCTCGATTCTTTCGAATCTCGGCGTCTCTGTTCGCATCTCGTGGGTTTCCCCAGACGGGCGTTACCCGCTACCCTTGAATCTTAATCGTGCAATTGCAAGCGATCAAAATTCCGAGTGTTCGGACTTTCCTCTCCAGAAAATTTCGAAATATCGATATTTCCCAGAGCGACTATCCGACTTACTTAGGGCATAAGAATTTTACCGCCAGTACCGGGATTTGTCAAGACGGCGGCAGTTTGGCTTTGGCCTGGATGTATAGGCTTTGCGCGGCCGTGTTGCCTGGATCTGCAGCCAGGGCTTTTTCCAGATACGCCATAGCTCCCGCATAGTCTCCCTGGGCAATTGCCACCTGCCCGAGAGAGATGAATGTTTCGATCTGATCCGGATACTTTTCAAGATGCGTTGCGAGCAGAGCCCTCGCCTTTGCATATTCCTTTTCCATGGAGTAAACATTCACCAACGCGCTGTACACGAACGGAAAATCCGGGTCCACTTCCATGGCTTTCTCGTAAGCTTTTATTGCGAGGAAATTTTTTCCGCCATCACGATAATTGTTTCCCAGGTTGTAATGAGCCACAGGATTTTTCGGGTCTATGCTGATTGCCAGTTGGTAATACTTTTCGGCTATTGCATAGTTCTTTGCGTCGGCATAGGCCATGCCAAGATTGTTGTTTACCCGGTAGCTTCCAGGAGAGTAGCGCAGGGTTTGGGTGTAAAATCCGATGGCATCATGCCACTCGAAATTGCGGGCAACGGCACGGCCGGCAAAGGCCAATGCGATAACAATAAATAATCCAAAACCTATTTTTTCAATCTTCAGAACCTTGGTTATTCGATACAAGAATGCCAGTAAGGCAAAAAATATTCCAACCAGCGGCAAATACATCCAGTGTTCGTAAAGAAGTCCGTTTATCGGCACGGCAACGTTGGACATCGGAGCAAGCGCGATGAAGAACCATAGAATTCCAAAGCTCACGGCTGACATTCTTTTCCTAAAGAAGAAAACCAGTACCAAAAGTGCTATAAATATTAAGCCGCCAGCGAGAACTGATGCGCTAATTGCGGTTGCAAAATCCATAGTGCGCTCTATGTACAGATGCCGTGGCCAGAACATCAGGCCAAAATAGATAACCAATGAATGAAAGAATGTGTATATCCGCACCAGGATGCTGTCCGTAAACGGGTTCGCTTCATTATAAAGATTGAAGGTATTGATAAAATTCAAACTGGTTGCGCGAAGGGCAATATATATTCCAGCAATGGCAAAATAAGGCCATAATTTTTTGAATAGCCCTCCCAACCTCTCCCTCACTCCCTCTCCGATATCGGAGAGGGATGGGGTGAGGTAACCCGTCATTTCGATCAACCCAACCAATCCTGGCATCACTATCGCCGTCTCTTTACTCATCAACGCAAGAGGATACATCAGAATCGCCAGAATTCGCCTGTCTTTGAGATAAAACCACATCCCCAGCAGCATAAAAAATACGGAGAGGGAATCGCCGAGCGAGTTTGCATAGCTCACGGCCTCGGTTTGGAGAGGGTGCACGACAAAAATGACGCTGGTCAAAAGCGCGAGCCAATAATTTTTAAAAAGAGAATAAATTATGAAAAGGAGCAACAGCGCATCGGCAACATGAAAGAGAAAATTAACTAAATGATACCCCGCTGCCCAGTTTCCGAAAACCTGATACTCAATGCTGAATACCGTAAGCAGCACCGGCCGCCAATAGTTGCTGCCAAAACCGGCGCCCGCAATAACATTTTCCGTGAAAAATTTACCAAATTCAAAATTCTGAACATAGCGGTTATGCAAAATAAAATCATAATCATCCCAAAACATCCCGTTCCACAGAGTGTTGGCGTAAACTGCGAAGCCTAAAGCCGCCAGCACCGAAACGGCAACAATTTTTTGTTTCTTGCTCACTTCAACTTTGCAATTCTATAAATGAGTCCGGCCTTATCATCAGTTACATACAACGCCCCATCAGGTCCCGATACAATATCCACTGGCCGTCCATACAACTTGCCATCCTTAAGCCAGCCGGTGATAAAATCTTCCATGCTTTGATAATTCCCGGCGCGATCAAATTTCACCCGCACGATCTTGTAGCCGGTTGGCGTGCTGCGGTTCCACGAACCGTGGTAAGCCACGAGCAGATCGCTATCCAAAAAGGCCAAACCTAAAGGCGCAGAATGTGCAGGAATATCGATAGCGCTTCCAGTCTTTTGTGAACAGTCCGCATTATCATCCGGAATATTTTTGCCGTAGCAAACAGGCCAGCCGTAATCGCGACCTTCTTCAACAATATTTATCTCATCCGGCGGTAAATCGTCACCGAGATAATCGCGGCCCATTTCCGTGGCCCACATCTTGCCTTCTTTCCATGTAAAAAATACAGAGTTGCGAAGGCCGCGAGCATACTCTTTGAAATCCGATCCATCCGGATTCATCGAAAATATCTTGGCGCGGCGATTATCCTTTTCTTCACAGACATTGCACGACGAGCCAATCGAGACATAAAGCCGTTTGTCCGGACCAAAGCCGAGGGTCCGCGTGAAGTGCCCGCCGCCGCCGGGCAGGTCAGCGATTTTATGCAGGCTATCTTCGGAATAAACTTTGGTGCTCGAAATTTTGGTCTCTTCAGCAATGTAAAACGTGGCTGGATTTTCCGGATCAAAGGCGAGCCCGTGCGGGTTATTCAGGCCGCGAAAAACCGCTGCCTGACTCACAACTTTGCCATCCTTTATTTCAAGCTGCGAAACCGTGCCCTGCGACGGCTGGCTCACCCAGGCATTGCCCAGAGAATCAAATTTGATCACTCGCACATTTGGCAAATTTTCCGCAAAAATAGAGATGGAAAAGCCGTCCGGCAGCGTCAGAGGAATGCCGGTCGTGTTCACGCTCGGCTTTTGCTCCTCCGAATCTTGAGCCGGCAACCGCTCGGCGACGGGTCTGAATAAAATATTCGCCCCGCGAAAATTCCGCCAATAAATGCCAAGCGCTACGGCCGCAAGGATGGTCCCAAGAATAATAAATAAATTTTTCTTCGTCACAATTTTGGTTGCCCGGGTCCCGATTAGAATCGGGACGAATGCCCCGACGAGTCGGGATGCCTAACATTGGGCTGGCTGGGGCGGTAGGATTCGAACCTACGAATGACGGCTCCAAAGGCCGTTGCCTTACCACTTGGCGACGCCCCAATCAGCCCAAAATTATTCTTTGCTTAATATACCTCGGATTCTTAAGAGATTTCAAGTATCTTTCTCTTTTAATTGCTCCTGACCGCGTCAGAAATTTTTCTCGGTGTATAGTTTTCCACGGCCCTTTATTCTTTGTTGCTTTTACCCGATTTTGATTGTGACGAAAGAGACGGTCGTCAAAATTTTTCGCCTGCCCGATATACAGTGTACCCTGCTCGTTTTCTAAAATGTATACAAAGTACATAACGAATGCCCCGACAAGTCGGGATGCCTTACCGATTGCCTGTCCCGACAGCAGTCGGGAGCTACCGGGCAATGCAGAAAAATAGTATCAAAAATCCGCTCTCTGGTCGAGCGGATTTTTTAAATTACTGCGGGGTGCCGGTGTTGGAAGAGCGTTTCTGTTTAACTTTGTCTTTGGCCTCCTGGACTTTCGCTTTCGCCGCATCGCGCTTCGCCTTGGTCTCGGCCTTGGCCTTCTCGCGCGCCTCTTTAACTCTCGCCTTCAACGCGTCTAGTTTCGCCTTGCGCTGGGCGCGGAGTTCCTTGAGCTTGACGGCCAGTTCTGCCCGCAATGCCTTAATCTTGGCATCATACTCGGCGCGGAGCGCCTTTTCTGTGGCCACGCTATCCTTGTTGATCGTCGCCTCTTCCGAGGCAGAACTCGTGGTATTCTGGGCGGAAACTGTTACTGCAAACAGCAGCCCGCTTAAGAAAATCCCCGCCACAAATGCCGTAAGTGTTTTTTTCATGCTTTGATTTTAATATTTATTTCCTAAATTCGACCTTTCTTAAATGCATTATAGCACAATTCCGGGATTTTGTTAATGGCTATTTAATTTTTAGCTTGTTATAGTGAACCCGAGAGGTTAGAGCCTGCACAATATAGATATTTTAATCGCACTCATCCTCTCACCAAGCAAACATGGCCAGATCTGGCAAAAACACTATAATGGAAAGCCGTCCTGCTTAAGTATGCCGGTCGGCAAATGAGGTCGCGGCAGCGGACTCGGGTTTAACCATCACCTCGTAGCCCATCCCTCGCACCATGCCGGTCACTTCGCGCACGAGATCGCGCGTCTCGCCTTTCAAGCCGACATCCACGTGAATTTCGAAATCAAAGGGCAGGTCCTCGCGCTGCACCAGTTTTTTGATCTCCTGCCGCAGCGCCGGCAAAAACAGGGCCGCCAGCTCGAGCGAGGCCTGCACCTCGGCATAGATTTTTTGCCGCAGGGTATAAATGCCGCCCTGCCGCATCCGGTACCAAAAATAGCGCCCGCCATGCCCGATCCGATGCACTGCCAAAACAGAAACCAAATCCAATTCGCGATTTCCGTTAGAATCCGAACCAATCATCACTTTATAACGCGCCTGCGGCTCGAGGCGCATAAATTTCACCACCTCTTCCAGCACCTGGCGAAACAACAACTCGCCCTGCGAGGGATTGTGAAATTTCAAAAAGTTGATTACTTTTCCCGTCATTGGTCTTCTCCCTTAAGAACGCGCATCGCCTCGGCCACCAAATCCGGGGAATGATCCCCCGATAATTCCTTGACCTCGCGTTCCAACACTGACTTGATTTTCAAATTCTGACTAAACACTTCACTCAAAACCTGTTCGACGACAACCCGGTTTTTGCGCGCCTCAATCGTCTCCTTGTGAAAGCTATAGGGAAAAGCTAAAAATAAATTTCCTCCCTCCAGCCGCACCACCCGGCCCAGGCGCAAACTCGAAATCAGCGAGTGGTTGTATTCTTTGATCCTGGCCAGAACTTCCGCCCAGCGATCAATGATCTGTCCCAACTCGAGCGCAGCCGGATTTTCCGGCAGCGGCCCGGCCGGTGGCCCCGGTTTTTGGCTTTTGGCCTGGAACTGCAAAGCCAAAAGCAAAAGCGGCAGCTCCGGCACTGGCGCGGCCCTGGTCTCGCGGTAGGCCTCCAAAACAGCCTTGATAATCTTTAAAAGCTCCGCGCCGCTTATGCTTTTGGCCGCCTGCACAAGTTTGGCCTGATCTTCTGCGGTAAAACCAGTCTCGGCGAGCTTTCCCGGATCCATTTTGACAAAGAGCACCAGCCGCAGATACTCCAAAAGATTTTTGGTAAACTGGGCGAGATCCTTGCCTTCCGCGCTCAAAGCTTTAATCAGCGCCACCAGCTGCTCTGCATTGCCACCTGCCAGCAGCTCCAAAAACTTCTGCAAAACGCCAATCCGGGTAAGGCCAAGGATCTCCTCCACAACTTCTGTGGTCAGATCTTTGCCGGCGAAACTTGTAACCTGATCAAGGATCGAGAGCGCATCGCGGAGCGAGCCCTCGGCTGCTTGGGCAATAAGTCGCTGCGCTTCGAGCGGCATATTGAGCTCTTCGTCGTGCAGAACTTTAGCCAATAATTCCAAAATCTCGGCTTGCGCGAGTGTCCGAAAATCAAAACGCTGCGTACGGGAAATAATCGTCGCCGGAACCTTGTGCGCCTCGGTGGTCGCCAGCACAAAGATCGCGTGCCGCGGCGGCTCTTCCAAAGTTTTGAGGAGCGCGTTGAACGCGGCCTTGGAGAGCATGTGAACCTCGTCAACGATAAAAACTTTGTATTTGCCCCGGCTCGGCGAAAATTTAACGTGCTCGATCAGCTCGCGAATGTTGTCCACGCCAGTGTAGCTGGCCGCATCAATCTCCACGAGATCCAAAAACCGGTTTTCATTAATCGCGCGGCAATTTTCACACACGCCGCACGGCTCGCCGTCTTTGACGGCCGTGCAGTTGACCACGCGCGCCAGGATGCGCGCCACCGTGGTTTTGCCCACGCCGCGCGGCCCGCAAAACAAATAAGCATGGGAGACGCGCCCCTGCTTTACTGCGTTTTTTAAGATGGTTTTTACCGGCTCCTGCCCGATGACTTCCGCGAACTTCTGTGGCCGGTATTTCCGATATAACGCATTCGCCATACGGCCATTATAGCATTTCGGGGCAACAAAAAACAGAAGGCGAATTTTGCCTTCTGTTTAATGATTATTTTTGTTTCAGATTTAGGGAGGAGAGGGCTGTGGTCTCCTTTTACAACAGCCCTCTTCGTTGGTAGGGATCAGGCGGGGTCAATTTAGCAGACGTGGAGGAAGGCCTTGTCGCGTTCCGTGAGTATCCACACCACTGTGGTGCTCGACTGAACAGGCGGCGGTTTTTCCTCAATGTCAACCAAATTGGCCTGCTCGTGAACCGGCCGAACAATGGTTGCTACTGTATCCATAGCAAACCTCCTTCTATGTAATAATTATACTCCTTTTCTCGCCCAAAGTCAATGATGTTTCGCCAAAACCGTGTCCCAGACTGCTTCGGCGACGGGATCAGCAACGCCATGCGTTGGGACAGCGTGCATATCAATATACGGCACGCCGTTGGCTTCCAAAATCGCAAAAGTTTGTTCGTCGCAGGGTCTTGAAATATCTTCAGCGATCACGTCAAATCCCACGAGCTCGGTATGCAATAATGCGGCGGCGCGCAAAAACATCTCGCGATTTTTGAGGTGTAATTCAGCGGTTTTGTTTATTGCATCACTGCCAATGCCCGGCAAAAATTTATCATTAAAATATATCTTCTCCCCTGCCGGCAGAACTTTCTGTAAATCCACGTCGGGCGGAATTAAAATCTTGAAAATTGTCGCGCTCCGCGTCCCCGCTGCCTTGCGGTCGGGGTGTTTATTCTTTTTGTAGACTAATTCCCCGATTGTGGAAACCCCATCCCCCACGACATTTGGTAATTCTTTTTCCACCACAAAAACCTGATCGCCAATCACTGTCGCGCGATAATTTTTGCCGGCAATAAATTTTTCCACGATAATCTCCGGTTTGAACTGCCAGACGATCCTGATCGCGTCCGCGAGTTCTGCGTCTCTTCCCACCGGATAAACCACGTGATAACCAAGGGTCCCGGTTGCCGGTTTCACCACCAGAGGATAGCCGAGCGATTTGCCAAAATTATAAGCGCGGTGCTTTGAGATGAAACACGCGCCCGGCGCGACGGGGATGGAATTTTTTAAATACAAATCCTTGACGAGCCCTTTGTGATCAATGTCCGTATTGCGGCCGTCCACAAGCGGAATGGCTTCATAATAATACGTCCGGCCGCGGTACTGATAACGAAACTCATTGGTGATTTTGCCGAACATCACCATCACTTCGATCCTGATCCCCCGTTTTCGCGCCTCCCGGAAAATGATCAGGCTCCGGTTTAACATCCGTTCCTCATCCGGCCGCGCCGTAAATTCCACTGCGCCTAACAAGCTGACAACCCCCAAAACTGCTCCCCAAAAGCGGTCAAAGGCCGTGCGGGAATTGCGAAAGAACAATTTTACCGGCCAAAATAAAACGCCGGAGATTTTCTGCATCCAGTGGTCAAGGTGGAGGCCGAGATGAGAACGGCGTACGAGCGGCAGACAATACTGGCAGGAAGCGTCGGGCATGACGCTATTATACCAATCTGGCTAGCGCTTGAATACGATAAATTTGTAACCGGTAAAGTTCCAGACGAGCACGACGCCGGTGGCGAGCGCTTTGGCAAAATTGAGCCACTCGCGCGGCGAAAGGCCAAACAGCGGCTCGACGTTGGTGCTCACCACGCGGACAATCGCGGTATTGATGAGCGCGCCGATCCCGGTTAAAATGAAAAATTCCACATACTTTCGGGTTTGCCGGCCGCGCGCATCGTAGCGAAACGTCCAGCGCTTGTTCATAAAGTAACTGTTGGTCACGGCCACCGAAAAAGAAATTAAATTCAACCCAATAAGCCCGTTGCCGCGCGTAATACCGGTCGCGTAAGAAAGCAAATTTAAAACGGCAAAATCTATTGCCGTATTCAAAACGCCAATGACCAAAAATCTGACAAACTGCCCGGGGAGTTTCATTCGAGCTCGAGGTCTTCCTCGTCGCCGTCCTCTTTGATCACTGGCGAGGCTTCGTCTGGCTCACCGCCCTTTTTGATCACATTTTCCACGGCCGCCCACTCCACTTCCTGATCTTTCGGGAGCACGATGGTCACCTCATCGCCTGGTTCGGCTTTGAAATAGGTGAGCGAAGCCAAAAGCACGCGGTAGGATTTGCCGTCCGCCACCACGCGATAATCGCTGTTCTCATCCTGCGTCAGGACGCCAAGCTTTTTAGAGCGCTCCACTGGCCCGATCTGCTTGTAGATAAACGAGCCGTCGTCCGCGATGGTCAATTTCAAAACATCGCCTTCGACAAGTTTAGATTTTGACGCATAGTTGGCTGGTACCGGGTATTTTTTGCCGTCCGGGCCCATCATATTCTGGCCGTCAAATATCCCTTCAATCACCTTGCCGCCGCCGGACGCTGACAAAACGCGCGCCTTCTCCGCCACTGTCGAAACCGCGGGCTTGCCGCCCATAAACTCTCGCAGCAGCGCCTTGGCTGACTGGATATTCTTTTCCGCGCTGTCCAGCATTTGCGCCAAAAGCGCCAAATTGCCCAGTTTATCCATACTTTTTGTCTTATTTTTGTATCAAAACTAAAGGACTTGGCTACCAAGCTTAGTATAAATCAAAGTGGCCGTTCGCGCAAATTAGCCAATTCACGAAGGGTCGCCTTGGTCGGATAAGTTTCTAGCTTATTCTCCCAAGCCTTGTGAAGGACCTCGGGAGTTATTTCGGTTTCACCGGCGTCTTTCCCTCCCTCCGGATGCTGTGGAATTTCTCTCTCAACATCTTGCATAATTATATTTTATTCCTTTTTCGCTACAAATTCGTTAAAATCCGGGAACTTTTTCTGCAAGCCCTCGAGCGTACTGCCAGCTTTCAGCGACTCTTCCATAATCACCACTGCGCGCTCCGGATCGCCCGGCAGGTTCGCGATGGCGAACTCGCGCACCAGCTCTTCCATTTTTTGTCGCTCGGCTACCTGGTAACGGAAAGTCAGATCGCTTTCCAGATGTGTTAACTCCTGGAAATCGCTTTCCATCTGCCGCACGGCGGAAAGAAACTCCACCTCGGTCCGGATCATATCAAGCTTGTCCACAACCGAAGCCGCGATTTCCGCGCACCGTTTCAGAGTTGCCCGGCGCGTCCGCAGCATTTCCGCCAAAAACAAACAGACGGCCTTTGCCATTTCCTCCTGCACCACTGCCGGACTATTCTGTAGATCCATATTTCAATCTCACGCCGTCCTTTCGATGCTCGCCGGTCCGCTGGCACCCAGCCGCGCGCGCTTTAAAATTTCGCCTTGCACCTCGCTCTTCGGCCGGCTGTATTTGAGTTTCGCGAGCTGCCGGATCGCGGTCGCAAGCTCCCTCGAGCCGCCGGCTGGCGGCGGCAAAGTCTCCATATTGAACGGCCGCGAGGCGCTGCCGTTGATCATCAGTTTCATATAAGCGTTAAAGCGGTCAATATTAATAACGTCAAATTCGTTAAAGACCGGCGCGAATTCCTTTGCCAGCATCTCGGCGTCCTCGACGCCGACGCGGAACGAAACGATGCTGCCGGCATTGCCAAACACCGCGTCGCGGATTTTCGTGTTATTCTCGTGCACGAGCTGCGAAATGTACTGGTGCGCCATGATGAGGTCGAGGCGGTATTTTCTCGCCTCTGACAATATGGTCGCGATACTGTCTGTGACAAAATTCTGAAATTCGTCAATGTAGAGATAAAAATCGCGGCGGCTCCCCTCGGGCTGGTCGGCCCGCGCGAGCGCGGCCATCTGCAGTTTGGAGACAATAATCAATCCCAAAAGTTTGGAATTCACCTCGCCGGTTTTGCCCTTGGAAAGGTTGATGAGCAGAATCTTGCCGCTATCCATGCACTCGCGGAAATCAAAGGCCGACTTGGCCTGGCCGATGATGTTGCGCATCATTTCATTCTCCACGAACCGCCCGACCTTGGAGATAAGGTAGCCGAGCATCTCGGATTTGTGAAACTCCGTGGTTTTGGCCATCTCCTGCTCCCAGAAAGCGCGCACGATCGGGTCCTGCACTTTTTGCAGTTTGTACTTCTGAAATTCCGGATCAGTGAACATGCGCGGAATCTCGGCGATGGTTCCCGGAAATTCGCGGTCCGCCATCAGCGTCAGCATCACGTTGCGCATATTGTGCTCGAACATCGGCCCGATCATCTCGGGCGGAAACAGCTTGTAGAAAATCTCGATCATCTCCTGCACCGCGAAATCTTTCTCCTCATCGCGGTAGACCTCAAGCATGTTGAGGCCCATCGGCCGCTCCACATCAAACGGCTCGAACAGGATCACGTCCTCGGCGCGCGCCTTGGGAATAAACTGCAAAAGGTCATCCACGAGGTCGCCGTGCGGGTCAATCACGGCCACTCCCTCGCCGGCCGCGATGTCCTGCCGCGCCATATTCTTGAGAAATTCGGATTTGCCGGTGCCGGTGCGGCCGATGACGTACATGTGCCGCCGCCGGTCGTCGCGGCCAATGCGGATCTCGGTTTTGACTCCGCGAAACGTATTGATGCCAAGCAGCAAACCTTCTTCGGGCATATTCACCGGCGCGGGCGCGCGTTTGGCCGGCAGCCACTTGATGTTCGGCGTTTGGGTAAATTTCGTCGGCAGATGGTAAAGGCTCGTCACCTCCTCGGTATTGAGAATCATCGGGCGCCAAAAGCGCGGATTCATCATCCGGAAAAGGTAGTCCTTGGCCACTTTCTTCGCCGACTTGCGCAGGGTACGAAAGCCGTTGAACGGCGGCTGGCTGTACTGCATAAATGAAGAAAGCAGATTGCGCAGATGCGAATCCGCAAGCTCGCGCGAGGGCGCGGCCACCACGAGACGAAGATTCGCCTCAAATGCGCTCTTGCCGGCTTTCTCCTCAAGCCGTTTTACGGCATCCTGCTGCAGCGGAGTGAGCTGTTGGAATTGATTGCGCTGCTTTTCATCAAGCCCAGCCGGCGCTTCCCCCGGCCGTTTTTTCGGGGCAAACGCGCCGGTGGCGGCCCGTTCCAAGCCCGCGCCCACCCACTGGCCGAATTTCGCGGCCGGCGTGCTGGCCGCGCCGATGTCGCGGCCCCGCTGGATCTCGCGCGCGCGGCGCCGCACGCGGTGCCGCCAGCCGTGGCGCGCCGGGCTCAGCACGAGCTGGATAGCGCCGGCCTCATCCGCGCCAAGCTTGGAAAGACTGTTCGTCAGGGCATTCAGCGGATCGCTCTCCATCAGCCTGTAGGTCTTGATCGGGAAGAGAAATTTTTTCTGGAGGACGAGCTCCACCGCAACGTGCGTGCGGTTCTTGGCAAAAATCCGCGGCGGTGCGGCCTCGTCAATTTGCGCCGTGCCGAACTGCGCGTGGAGCTGTTTTTCCACCAGATCCTGCAGGCGTTTCGGGCAGGCAATGAAAAAAGAAATCTTCTTGCCCACGCTCACAATCTCAAAACTGATCGTGTCCGGCCCGCGAAAAAAATTCGAGAGTTGGCGGGGCAGAGCGCCCGAGAGCGTGGCAAACAGCTGCTCGGCGACGCTGATGATCTCTTTCTCTTCCTTGACTGCCTCCTGCTCCTTGTCCGCGGCCGTGACTTCCTTTGGCACCAGTACTTCCAAAATCACGCTGTCAATGAACCGCTGCCCGCGCAGTTTGAAACGCAAATAGCGCCGGTACCAAAGCGCAAAAACCAGTCCTAAAAACCCTAGGACCAGGAAAAAAAGCGCGAGACGGATTGTCGGATCACTCATTGGGTTTTGTATCTTTTGCTTTCACTTCTATTTGAGCGTTTTGAATATCTACCGGATCGCTGTCTGGCTTGTTCAGCAACAAATCCCTGCCCCACGCCTTTTTCTCCGAATCAACACGATGCAGTGCCTCTTTCATTGTCGGCGGCTCTGTAACGGTTGGCAAATTCACTTCCGCGGGGCCAACGCTGACTTCGGTCTTTTGCTCTCCTGCAAAATCCGGACCGGGCAGAATTTTTTCCGCGGATGCGGCGGTCTCCGGATTTCCAATGATCTCCGGCGGTTTTTGTCCTGCACCTTCAGGAGACGGCTTCGTTCCCGCTTCCGGCATTTTTTTGCTCCTCGGTTATGGTTAATTTCAGTTCGCTTGCGCCGCGCTCCATCTCCTCTTCAATTTTTTTCTCGAGCTCACGATGATGCTTCAAAATGCGGCCGACCACGTCGTAATTTTCCTGTTCCAGGGCCGCTCGCAGCCGTTGATTTTCCTTGTGACTCAAAGCGCCACGCACCGCATTGAACATAATTTCATGCAGATGCTCTTGCAGCCGCGCAAACAGGTCGGCCTTCTCCTCGTCCGACAGATGCGCGAGGCCGAGATCGGCGTGCAGCGTTTCGGATAACTCCTCAATTTTTTGTCCGATGTTTTGCATAAAGATCAAATTGACTGTCCGCGTCCGCAAACGGCCGATCGGGTCGTTCCGCTTTGATCACCGAGAGATATTCTGCGAGATTGCGTCCTGCCTCGTCCGCGCTCCCGGGGGCGGCATAATCACTGACATTTTCCGGAAGACGCGTGGATAATATCTCCGCGCGGCGCTCGGGTGCAAGTTGGCCAAGAACTTTTTCCTCAAACTGCTCGTTGAAACCGCGAATAATCCGCTCCGCCTCTTCGCGGCTGATTTTTGGAATGATTACCGCTGGCTTTTCCCCGTCCTTGTCTTCGTCTGCGTTTTGGTTTGTAGTTCCCATGTCGGCCTCCAGAATCCTGAATTTATTATACGAAAGTTTTCCCGCTTTGACAAACCACGCCGTTTTCGCTTAAATGAAACTAAAAGTGCGCATCCAAACGATACACACAAAAAATTTGCGGTGGATAGACATCACTGACCCCGGCGACGAGGAGCTCTCCTGGCTCCGCAATAATTTCCGCTTCCACGACCATCACTTCACCGCCGTGGCCAGCCGGCAGTTTCGGCCGCACATTGACCAGGGACCGGGCTATGATTTTATCGTGCTGCTCTTTCCCGTGTATGATAAAATCCGCCAGGAAATCACCTCCGGCGAGGTGGATTTCCTCATCGGTGACAACTTCCTCATTACGGTCCACTACGGCCAAATCCATGCCCTGAAGGAGCTGTTTGCCCAGCTCAAAAGCGGCGAACAGTACCGGCAAGCCCACCTCTATCAGGGTTCCGGGTTTTTGCTTTATAAACTTCTGCATAATCTGCTCGAGCGTTCCTACCCGATCCTCGACCACATGACCGCAGATGTCGAAAATCTTGAAAAAAATATTTTCGACAATCTTGAGGTGAGCATGCTTTCACAAATCGCCCTGATGAAAAAAAATATCATCGAGTTTCGCAAGATGATGAAAACCCACAGCTTTATTCTGGAAAAACTCCCGAAACGGAAAGCCGACTATCTAAATTTCCACGGCTCGCGCGAGCAGTACCAAAATCTGCTGGAATACTCCCGGAATATCTGGGACATCCTGGACGCGCTCAAGGAAACTACGGAAGGGCTCGCGGACACCAACCAGGCCCTCGCCACGCACCGCTTAAATCAGATCACTAAATACATTTCCATCTTCTCGGCCATCACCCTGCCGGCCACGCTCGTCGCCTTCCTCTTCGGCATCGGCGTGGAGGGCATCCCGTTCCGCCACAACCCCTATGGCTTCTGGATTGTCGCTGGTATAATGTCAACACTGTCAGTGAGCATCCTGCTCATATTCAAAAAGAAACGCTGGTTCTAGGAATTTTGAAGATAAAGGAGGGTCTTATGCACCGTCTTCTGCTTTGGTCAGACAAAACTGTGAAGTGGGAGCAAGGCGCAGCTGAATGGATGATGCGGAGTGACTGGATAAAACATCATGTTCGCGCTGGCCACATCACGCCAAACGGGTTAAGCTACGGCCGTCTCGTTGCCAGCACGATCATTAACACCCACATCCTCACTCTGTTCTGGCAGACAGGAAGTTTTCTCTTCCTTTCGAAGAGCGCTGTCGTCGTATTCCCGCTGTATCTTTTTGCGTGCATCACAGACATGCTCGATGGTGCTGTGGCACGGCTGTACAAAGAGTACTTCTCGGACGACGAGAGACAACACGGTATCAATCTGGACAGGCACATCGACAAGCTCTTCACACTGCCGCTACTTCTATTTTACTGGGGCTCTTACGCAATACTGAACAAATACCTGATCTTGCTGAGTGTCCTTGGCGATATTTGCGCGACGAGCCTTGCTATCTACGCAAAAAGAGTCGAATGCACGATACCTTCAAACAACCTCGGCAAAGCCAAGATGGTCTCTCTATGCTTCTGCATCGGCTGGATCATTCTCGGCTGGTCGCAAAACCTGCTGTCGGTCTTCCTCACAGTTGCTCTCACTCTTGGGGCAGTGAGTCTGATCACCAACCTGAAAAAGGCAAAACGCATGAAGTATCCTGACATCAGGGAATTCAAAACTGCCAGGAATTGACATCCGCGGAGCTGCCCAATAGTGGGTTGGCTGCGCGGTAAGGGGGCGTCCACCATTCGCCCCCTATTTTTTTATGCTAAAATTAGGTTAATGCTACTTTTCAATACCCTCACTCGGGAAAAAGAAGAATTTAACCCCCTCAAAGACGGCGTGGCCGGCGTGTACACGTGCGGTCCGACGGTTTATGACTTTGCGCACATTGGCAACCTGCGCGCATTTTTGTTTGCCGACATTTTAAAGCGTACCCTTCTGCATACGGGCTTCAAAGTGAATCTCATCATGAACATTACTGATGTCGGCCACCTCACCGGCGACCGCGATATGGGCGAGGATAAACTGGCTGCGGCCGCCGCCGCGGTGGGCAAAACCGCCTGGGAAGTTGCCTCATATTACACGGACGCTTTCCTGCGCGATGTCAAAGAATTAAATATTATTCTGCCGGACAAACTGCCCAAAGCGACAGATCATATCAAAGAGATGATCACGCTCATCGCGGAACTTGAAAAAAAAGGTTTTACTTATCGAACATCGGATGGAATCTATTTTGATACTTCCAAATTAAAAGACTATGGCAAACTCGCCCGGCTTGATCTGGAAGGCCTGCGCGAAGGCGCGCGTGTGGAAATTAATAAGGAGAAAAAAAATCCGACGGATTTCGCGCTTTGGAAGTTCTCTACCCCCTCTTCATCTCCCCCTTCGCATGGGGGAGAAAGTAAAAGGGATATGGAATGGGAGTCGCCCTGGGGTGTGGGCTTTCCTGGCTGGCATGTCGAGTGTTCGGCAATGTCAGTAAAGTATTTGGGCCAGCCGTTTGATATCCACACTGGCGGCGTGGATCACATTCCAATCCACCACACGAATGAGATTGCGCAAAGCGAAGCCGCCGCAGGCAAGCCCCTGGCTAATTTTTGGCTGCACTCCGAATTTCTGATGGTGGACGAACGCAGAATGGCGAAAAGCGAAGGGAATTTGATTACGCTTGAGGAACTAAAAAAGCGCGGCTTCACTCCCCTCGCCTATCGCTATTTTATTTTGGGCGGCCACTACCGCTCAAAAATGAATTTTACGGATGAGGCGATGCGCGGCGCCCAAAATGCACTGGATAATTTATATGCGCTCACGGCCGAGGCCAAAGAACCAAAGATCGGCTGCGCGGAGTATGAAAAACAATTTTTCGCCGAAGTTGAAGATGATTTGAACACGCCCGAAGCGCTGGCCGTGATGTGGCAGATGCTCAAGTCAGATTATCCGGCCGAGGCAAAACTGCAATCCCTGCTTGAGTTCGACAAAATCCTCGGGCTCTCCATCAAAGAAACCTGGGAAGAACTGCGTCGCCCCTTGCCCCTGGAAATCCAAAAATTAGTTATCGAACGTGAAAAAAACCGCGCCCTTTCCAACTGGGGCGCGGCCGACGCCTTTCGCGAACAAATAAAAAAGGCCGGATTTGATATCAAAGACACCGACTCTGGACCCATCGTGAGACGAAAAGCCTAATGAGACATCCGATTAAGGATTTCCTCACGTAGTTCCACGATTCTCGCAACTGCGATGGAATACATTGACCCGACGGAATCATCAAGCTGATCTTCCCTGTTTGCAGCCACTGCCCTGCACAATTCCGAAAGCAACTCTCCGTTGGTCATCTGTCGAGCATCTTTTGGCATAACGCCTCCTTGGAATCAATAAATTTAGCACGAATTACTTCCATATGTCAATATCCTGTGGTCAAAATGGGGAGTTTTTCGTATTGCCTCGGGGCCGTTATTGCAGTATGATTAATCTACTAATTTTGCCTTTCAATGCCAGAAATCAAACCACAAATTGACCGCTTGCCGCCGCAGAATCTCGAGGCCGAGGCCTCGGTTTTGGGTGGGATTATGCTCGACCGTGACGCGATCATCAAAGTTGCCGACCAGCTCTCCTCCGAGGATTTCTATGACCGCCGCAACCAGCTCATTTTTGAGGCCATGCTCGAGCTCTATGATGACCGCGCGAGCATTGATGTTTTGACGGTTTCCAACAAGCTTCAGGAAAAGGGCCTTGCGGAAAAAACCGGCGGGGTGAGCTATTTAACAAGTTTGGTTAATAATACCCCGTCAGCCGCGCACGTGGTCCACTACGGCAAGATCGTTCAGCAAAAAGGCACGCTGCGCAAACTCATCAATGCCGGCTCGGAAATCGTTTCCAGCGCCTATGGCTCGAGCGATGACATCGATATGCTGCTCGACACGGCCGAGCAGAAGCTCTTTGGCGTCTCGCAGAAATACTTAAAGCAGAACTTCATTCCCATCACCCAGGTCTTGCACGAGACTTTTGACCGCATTGACGAGCTGCACAAGGAACGCGGCAAGCTGCGCGGGGTGCCGACCGGATTTAAGGATCTGGATAGTCTCCTCGGCGGCCTGCAGAAATCCGATCTGGTCATCCTCGCCGCCCGCCCATCAATGGGCAAAACCTCTCTGGCCATGGATATTATGCGCCACGTCGGCGTCAAGGAAAAAATTCCGGTTGGCATATTCAGTTTGGAAATGAGCAAAGACCAGCTCGTGGATCGGCTGCTGGCTGCCGAGGCAGATGTGGACCTCTGGAAAATGCGCACTGGCCGGCTCTCGGACGACGGCCCTGATAATGACTTTGAGCGCATCGGCCACGCCATGGGCCGGCTCTCAGACTCGCCGATTTTTATTGATGACTCGGCCTCATCCAACATTATGGAGCTGCGCACCAAGGCGCGGCGGCTGCAGGCCGAGCATGACCTCGGGCTTATCGTGGTGGACTATTTGCAGCTTATGGAGGGCCGCAACACGGAAAACCGCGTGCAGGAAGTTTCTGAGATCTCGCGCGCGCTGAAATCCCTGGCGCGTGAACTCAATGTGCCGGTGCTGGCCCTCTCCCAGCTTTCCCGCGCCGTGGAGTCGCGCAATCCCCCCATCCCGCAGCTCTCTGATCTGCGCGAGTCCGGCTCCATTGAACAGGACGCTGATGTCGTGATGTTTATCTACCGCGATGAACAGTACCGCGGGAAGGACACGAAAAAGCCGCACGTCACCGACATCTTCATCAAAAAGCACCGCAACGGCCCGACCGGCCAGATTGAACTTTACTTTGATCAGGCCAAAACTTCGTTTAAGAATCTCGCCCGCGAAAAAGAAGTGCCCGTGGTGCAGGAAATTGAAGAGATTTAGCGTGATACCAATCTACGAATTCATGCGAATGCTACTAATAATACTAATTTGTATTTATTCGTTTCATTCGAATGCATTAGTATATTAGTATCACACTATGCAAATTCTCCCCAAATCAATCCGCAAACTGATCGAGGAGTTATCCAAACTCCCGGGCATCGGCAACAAGTCCGCGTCCCGCCTCGCGTTCTTTTTGCTGAAAACGCGCGACCTCGACCGCGACCAGCTCGGCGATGCGGTAAAAAACCTCAAGACCAATCTCGCCTTCTGCCAGCAGTGCCACAATTTGTCGGAAGGCATTCTGTGCCAAATCTGCGCCAGTCCCGACCGCAAGCAAAATTTAATTTGCATCGTGGAAGAACCGCTTGATGTAGTGGCCCTAGAACAGGGCCGCCGTTTTGAGGGCACTTACCACGTTCTGGGCGGCGTCATATCCCCCATTGACGGCATGGGCCCGGACAATCTGAAAATTGCTGAATTATTAGAGCGTATTAAAAAACTCTTACCCTCTCCTGATGAGGGCCCGCCTGCCGGCGAGGCAGGGAGGGTGCCGAAGGCCGGAGGGGTAATCGAAATCATCATTGCCACCAACCCTTCCCTCGAAGGCGAAGGCACGGCCATGTATCTGGCCCGCGAACTGAAACAGTTCCCGCAAGTGAAGCTCACGCGTATCGCCCACGGCCTCCCTATCGGCGGCGACATCGAATACGCGGACGAGCTAACAATCATGAAGGCCCTCGAAGGACGACGGGAGTATAAGGTAACTTGACTATTGACAGAGTAATCCCCTTCGTGTTAGTTTAATTAGCAAACTTTTGGAGGAAAAATGGACATAGACGAAACCACCGAATGGCTGGAAGCTCTTGACGCCTCATGGATTAAGCTTCCCAAACTGCGTGTTGTAGAGCGTGTACTTCCCGCACAAAAAAGAACACGTCTGATTCTTCTTTTCTCAATAAAAAACCTCCGGGTATACGTCTTCCTGGATATCGGCCCGCGAAAAGGAATTACGGCCGGTTGGGCTGTTGTGGACCCGAACAAGCCAATCTACGCCGACCGGTTAGTTGCGCTGGAAGAAGCGGTTGGTTTGGGGGATATAGCATGTATAATAGACCTCGTTGGATTAAAGATGATGATCAAGCGGGACAAGCTTGACCCCATCGAGGCCTGCCGAAACGCGCTCTCAAAATCGGCTAATGACGCTAGGAAAGAGACTCCTGATTTAATCCGGGCGGTGGATTAAGCCAAGTATACGGCGGTTGAAGCAGCCGCGTTGCGATATGCAAGCGGGGG
>CAZMCQ010000004.1:0-130675 GCA_964565195.1 uncultured Candidatus Saccharibacteria bacterium
GTATTTATTTGCAATGTGCTAAAATGAATATGGTCGAGTAATTAGAATAATTTAAAAATATTTATGAAAAATATATTTATTTCAGCTTGAGACACAAAAATACACCTTAAGGGCTGTCTCATTTGTCTCGTTTCTGCTAAAATGAGATGGACTGAAGTGCGTTAAAAGGTGCTGTCAAAGACCGCCGGAAAAGCCCTCAACCGTCTCACTCTGGCCGGTTCTAAACGGAGTTGGCACCCCATAATACAATACACAACAACATCCTTATAAACTTAAGAATGTAAGGATGTTTGGGTGGACGCAGCTCAACGGCTGAAACGCGTTTCAGCCGTTGAAAGTAGCCGGAAACATTGAATCTGTGCAAGAAAATTGGCATAGATTACCCCTGTAGGAAAATCAAAAACCGCAACCGGAGTTGCGGGATGAAGCACTAAAACCGTTTTGCTTCAGAAGTTCCTGGAGGGTGAAATATTCGCCAGGTTCGTTCTCGTTAATCGAGGCGCAATAGATCGGGGTTTGTCCGGACAGCCGATAGACTCTTTGCATGAGCTTTAAACACTCCAGGCAGGGACGCAGCGTTCGGTTCTGCTGCGGCTTACCAATAACCACAATGCCCTGGATGCTTTCATGGCCGGCGAGTGAGGCATGCTTTATCGCCTGCTGTTCGGCGCAAACCTTCTGCCCGTTTTTTTTGGGCTTCAGGTTGGCGCCGCCGAAAATGCGGAGATTTTTACCGTTGGCGGCCAGCACGGCCGCGCCAACATGGTATCTGCGCCACGATACTGCGTATTTTTTTCTCTGCTGCCTGGCCTCTTTCAGCAAAAGTTCAATATTCTCTATGAAAACCAAAGGAACAGTTTTCAAGTGCTTTTTCAATCTTTCCTCCTTTTATCTACAAAAAGCACTAGAATGAGTCTATCAGATTTTTTCGGCGAAAGCCAGTGTTTTTATTTTGCCTCCCCGCCTCGGCTGGGGTATGATTATAATTATGGAAATAGAGATTATTGACGAACCAATTACGCTTGACAGGCTTGAGTTAGCTAAACGCCGCTGGTTTACGCTTTCGCTTGCCGAACAGCTCGGCAATGCTGGGAGTGAATTTGGCCGTGCGGCCGGCGCGCGGAGGCGGGGAGACGAGCCGCGTTTTGAGAGCGCGGCGACACGATTTTTTGAATTGATGATCCTCACTGTTGCTGATCCGCGGTGGCGCGGCCAGCGCCGTCGGGAACTGGCGCGCGTCAAAGAGCTTAGCGGCGATGCACTTTATGGGGATGACAAAGAAGCCGCAGCGTCGCTCGAGAAATATTTTTTCCAATTTGCCCTTTTGGCCCGCGCCGGCCGATAGGCATCGACAACCACGAGGATCGCGCCGCGTCTGCCGGTGGAGGGGAAGATTAAAAGGATCATCATATATATGAAAATCGACGAAGAGAAATTGAAAAAACAGCTCACGTCGGAGCAGTATCATATCCTGCGCGAGAAGGGGACCGAGGCGCCGTTTTCGAGCGAACTGTTGCACGCCAAAGGTCCGGGGATGTTTGCCTGCGCAGTCTGTGGTAATCAACTCTTTTCTTCAGATGCCAAATTTGACTCCGGCACCGGCTGGCCGAGCTTTGATGAGGCCCTGCCTCGAGCGATCGAGTTTTCTCCCGACAGCTCGCAAGGGATGAGTCGCACCGAGGTAACCTGCGCCACTTGCGGCTCGCACCTTGGCCATGTTTTTGACGATGGTCCGGCGGAAACTACGGGCAAGCGGTTTTGCATCAACGGCGCGTGCTTGGTGATGAAGCAAGGAAATCAGAAGTAAAAAAAATCGCCCTGCCCTTGGCTCTGTAAGCCCCGCCGTTTGACTGGAGCGGTTTTTTCTGCTATCCTCTTTGATCATCTTCAAGGAGGAACAGGGATGGAATATTGGGTGGAATATCAGCAGTGGGGCTGGAATGCCCTGACGCTAAGTTTCCTGGCCACGGTGCTCTTGAGCATTTTTGACGGCTACGGGCTCTGGGACCAACGGCGAAAGATTAAAGAAGAAGAATCGGTCAGGTCGCTCGGCACGATTTGGTTTTTAAACCAGATGTTCGTCTTCGCGCAGTTTTTGCTTTATGGCATTTACATCCGGAGCTTCGCGCTGGCTTTCCACGGCCTGGAATTTTTTCTCCATCTGCCGATCCTGCTCTACATTTGGAAGTATCACTGGAAGGAGAAAGGGACGACAGCGTGGGAAAAGTTCTGGCTTGGAACATTTGTACTGACAACAGCCGGAATCATCGCACTGCCGGAGTGGCGCACAGAGCTCTTTTCGGTGATGTACCTCTCGCGGCTGCCGGCTTTTATGAACAAGCCGTGGGCGATCTGGAAGGAAAAATCTCCGGGCGTGGTCAGCATCAAAATGGTGCTCATCTTTCTCGCGGGGTCAGTGTTCTGGGTGATCTACGCATTTAAATTTGGGCGAAGTTTCATCCTCAAGTTTATGTGCACCGCGATTGGTCTCATCTTGTTCGCCACCTTGCTCCTTTGGCTATATTTCTCCTACAAGGAAAAGGAGGCGCGAATAGCGGCGGCTTGAAAGTTGTAAAGGCGCGGAAGCGTGGTCATTGACCGCCTTTCCGCGCCGTATTTTTTTATGTTAAAATTCAGTTTGTGGATTTGAAATACGAATTTAAAACTCTTTACGATCCCGGAACGGCCAAGGTGCGGGAGGATAAATTTGTCGCGGCGCCGCCGTTTTTTGCCGTGTTCGACGGCGCAAGCGGGCTCTATCACCCGGACACTGGACCACAGAAGTTTGATGGCGTGGCTGGCGGGCAAAAAGCCGTGGAACTGGCCGTGGAGGCGGTGAAGAACGCGCCAAGCAGTGATTCGATTGAGGATGTGGCGCTTCGCATCAACGAGGCACTTCGGAAATTTATAAAAGCGAACGCGCTCGATCCCGCGCATCCGGAAAATTTGCCGGGTATGGAATTCGCTGCCGCCAAAGTTTCGGATGCAGGCATAGATATTATCCAGGGCGGCGACACGTTCGCGGTTTGGGTGAAAAAAGACGGCCGCAGCGGCGCGACGCCGAATCAAAATTATTCATACGAAAAAGCGCTTATTGAACTTCTGCAGCCGCTCATTGAGAAGCACAAGGGAGACGGCAAGGCCTATTGGCAGGAATATCTGCCGCTCATCGCCAAAGCGCGGCGCGAACGCGCGAACAAAGGCGGAGCAAAAGATTATGTAGTGCTAAACGGCGATCCGGCAGTGGAAAAAGTTTGGAATAAAATTGCATTCGCCCCCGGGGATTTGCAAAAACTTTTCCTCTTCACTGACGGCTTCGTAGATTTTCCGGAAACGCGCGACGAAAAAACTATGGCGGCCTTGATTGCCGAGACTTACGCCCAAGGCGGCTTCTCAAAATTATTGTCGCGAATTCGCGAGATTGAAACGCACGAACTCAAGAAGCGGCACATTGACCATGCGGAAGCCACTGCCATCGCGATTGAATTTGCGGTATAATTTTCTATCGGAATGAAAAATAAAATTTTTTTAATGATCATCGCGGCCGTTCTGGCAATCCCATTTGTCGCCGCGACGAAGGATGGAAAGAAGGTTTTGCTGGATCGCAGCGGAATTTTGCCGGGTTGGCAAGTCGTGGCAGACGAACGGACTGCGGTGGAACCCGTGGCCGAGGGCTATTTGCTGAAAAATTTCGGCACGACAAATTTTGTTTACACTGAAGTGTTTGGTTACCGAGACTATGACCGACTGCTTTTGGTTTTGCAAAATTCGGCGCCGCTTCAACTCCGGATTATTCCTGACATCACGACAACCGCGAATTATACTTTTGAAAATGAATTGGCCATTCCGGCTTCTGCCAGCCCGAGAACATACCAGTTTTCGCTGCGCTACCCCAACTTCAGGCAGATTAACAATTTTGGAATAAAATTTATCACCGCGGAAAGCGCCGAGATTTTGATTCAGGAGATTAGTCTAGAGAAAGCATCGCTTTGGCAAAATTTGGGCCAGGCCGCCAGAGATTATTTCCACGCTGCCCCGTATTCGCCTTTTACGGTCAATGTCCTGGCCACGCCGCGAATTTTTGGCCGTTCGGCTTTTGTCTATTTTTTGCCGGTATTTCTGGGCCTTGCAGGATTGTTGTTTTCGCGCCGCTTCCGCCGCGGCGCGCTGTGGGGACTTTTGGCGTTGTGGCTTTTGACTGATTTTCGCATGGGCTATGAATTTTTGCGCTATCAAATGGCAGATTATCAAACCTGGGTCAAGCCGCCTGCGTCGCAGAAGGTTTTGCGGAGTTATGGCAATTTTTATGCTTTTCTCGATTGGCTTTCCAAAAATTTACCTGCAGAAACGGCGGCCGTCAATTTTTACTCATCCGACACCGCTCATTTTCCGCGCCTCGCGCAGTATTATCTTTATCCGATCAGGGTTTTTCCAGAATCGCGTGAGATGGGAGCGGTCTACGTGATTTATCAAAAACCGGCAAGTCCGTTGCCAGAGGAAGGGCGAGTGATCGCTTCTTTTGACGAGCAATCATTCATTTTCGTAAGTCCATGACCTGGCTTTATTTAAAGTTAATGCTTGCTTACTTTCTGCCATTCGTCCTTGGTTATTTGCTGGTGCGCCTTCTTGACTATGAGCGAAAATTTTCCGGCGGCTTGATCATATTTAGCGCCTTGCCGGTCGGGTTCGGCCTCTTTACCCTGCAGGTATTTACCGCCGGGGTCTTGGGCGCGCCGCTTCGGCTGCCAACCTTTTTGGCAATTCTGCTTGTTGATCTGGCAGTTTTGCTATCCTCGGTATTTTGGTGGCGCATACCGCTTTGGCCGCGGAATTTTTCATTCCGTTTCTCCGGATCAAAATTATTATGGAGTATCATTATTTTAATCTTGTTTTTCAAGATCGGCGCGGCCGTTTGGCAGATCATGCATACGCCGGTCTATGAGTTCGATGCCTGGAATACCTGGGATTTGCGGGGCAAAGTGATTTACACGGAAGCAAGGATCCCTTTAGACAGGACCGAGCCGTTTTATCTAGGCGGCGGACTGAATAGTTATCCTTTGAACGACGCATTGTGGAAAGTCTGGGTCGCGAGCATGCTCGGTTCGTGGCAGGAAGGACTTATCAATCTTTACAGTGTAGTTTTTTACGCCCTTTTGCTTGGACTTTTTTATTTTCTGCTGCCGCAAGCGTGGTCAGCAAACTTCCGGCTGTTTTCGACTTATGCTCTGGCCAGTCTGCCCTTTTTATATTTCCATTCCTGGGTCGCGTATGCGGATCTGGAGCTTGCCCTCTATTTATTTTTGGCCGTCGCCGCCGGGTGGCGGTTTCTCAGAGATTCCTATTCGTCATACCTTTTTTTATCGGCCGTCGCCTTGGGACTGGCCATCTGGACCAAAAACGAGGGCTTGGTCATTCTCGCGCCCGCGCTTTTCCTGCTTACTGTTTATTTCACTTTCCGCAAGTCGCTTTCTAAAAAACAGCTCCTGCAATACTGGCTTCTGGCTTTCGTTGCGGCGTCGCCCTGGCTTATTTTTCGGTTCGTAAATCAGCTGGACCTGCTCAACGGCAACTCGAGTTCGTTTCAAATAGTTTTGAATTCACCATTTTTTCCTGACTGGTTCTCATCCGTGTTTCTGCGCAGCCATTTCAATTTTTTGTGGCCGTTGTTATTCCTGCTGGTTGTTTGGCAATGGCGCGCCATCCGGAGCACCGCCGCGCTTCGGTATTTGGCTATCACCGCAGGACTTCTGTTTTCGTTCTACAATGGTATCGTCTTGTTCACGGACCGCGCGTATGATCTAAGCGTGCTGGCGCGGGCGGATCTGCAGATCGTTCCGGTGGCCGTGTTTTTGTGCGCCTTGCTTCTTCATCCGCTAGTGTTCCGAAGTGGGAATGAAAAATAAAGTTTGGCTGCTTCTGTTTGGCGCGGCGATTCTCGCTTTTGGCTCTTATTACCGCGTCAACTTGAGTCCGCTGCATTCGCGCGTCGCGGGCGTGGTTTTGGATCGGACCGTCAAAACCGAACATGGCGCTTTTATCAAAGTCGCCGAAGCCGTGGACGGCGATACAGTCCTGCTGATCAACGGCGAGCGCCTGCGCTACATTGGCATTGATACGCCGGAAGAAGTGGATGAGCGCAAACCCGTGCAATGCTATGCGCGCGAAGCCGCCGCAAAAAACCGGCAGCTCGTTGCCGGCACAAATATCAAATTTTACAAAGACGTGAACGAAAAAGATATTTACGGCCGGTGGCTGGGGTTTGTTTATCTCGAGGATGGGACGTTTGTCAATTTGGAATTAGTCAGGCAGGGGTTTGCCTTTGCCTATCCCTATCCGCCGGATATTTCCAAGAGCGCGGAGTTCGCGCAAGCTGAAACATTTGCCCGCGAAAATAAACTTGGCCTGTGGGGCGGGCAGTGCACCATTACCAAGCTTAAAAGTGGACGATCGCAGACCAATCCGATAGAATAACTTTCGCTATGAGTCTGCTTGCAAAAATCATTCTGGCGAGTTTGTTCGGGGGAATTTTGGCGCTCATCGGCGGGATCGCGCTGCTGTTTCGGACAACCTGGGTGAGAAAGTTTGCGGTGCATTTCACCTCCTTTGCGGTCGGCGTGCTGCTGGCCGCCGCGTTTTTGGATCTCTTGCCCGAGGGCCTCGCACTGGCCGGCGAGCATTTCCAGCCGGTTTTGCTGATGGCGCTTGCGGGCATTTTGGGGATGTTTCTCCTCGAGCAGCTCGTCTACAAATTTCACCCTCATCACCACGAGGATACTCCCGAGCACCATCACCCCGTGCCGGTGATGCTCATGCTCGGCGATACCACGCATAACTTCATTGACGGGGTTTTGATCGCGATAACTTTTTTGACTGACCCTGCGCTCGGCGTCCTCGCCACGCTCGCGGTGTTTGCGCACGAGTTGCCGCAGGAGATCAGCGATTTTTCCGTGATGTTAAACCACGGCTGGGGACGGGCCAGAGTGCTGTGGATGAATATTATTTCTTCCCTGGCCAGTCTCGCGGGCGCGCTTGTTGCTTTTTCCGCCCGCGCATTTATCGAACCGTTTTTGCCGCAAATGCTCGGGCTGACAGGCGGCATTTTCCTCTATATTGCCATGGCTGACCTCATGGCCGATATTTCGACCGAAAAATTCCGTGACAAAACCTGGCACGTGATTCTGTTAGTCTGTTTGGGCGTTTTGAGCATCTGGATCCTGGGCACCCTGTTTGTAGAGAACTAGATTGTGGATAACTTTTTTGACAAATTTGACAAATAGTTCACATAATAAAGGTGCAAAATTTATCAATTAAGAAATAAATATCAAGGAGCAAAGCAATGAGAAATAAATGGCTCATTGGAACAGGCATAGCTGTTCTAAGTGTTTTGTTTAGTGTCAGTGTTGCCTATGCGGCGCTCACTTTTACGGCCACGGCGGTAACAAGTGACGGCGCTTTAACATTAACTACAGGTGCTGCATCAACGGCAGTAACTGTGACTTATGGCATTAGCGCCAATGCGGCCACGACCACGGATTCCCTCTATGTCGGCGGCCTTGCCCAGCACACGGGCGCCACAGCCTCGGCCACAGCCCTGGTCCTTGGTAGCGACGTTTCGCTTTACCGCAGCGCGGCCAACTTCCTGACGATAGGGCAGGCAGGACTCGGGATTCCCACGGCCACGGCTTCGGGGACTGGTTTGGTGATCGGCGGTGATGTGACGCTGTTCCGCAGTGCTGCCAACACTTTGAAAATCCAAGGCAATCTGGCCAATGCCACCACCACGGATTCCCTCTATGTCGGCGGCCTCGCCCAGCTCACTGGCGCCACAGCTTCGGCTACGGCTCTGGTGATCGGCGGGGATATACCGATTTACCGTTTATTCGCTAATAGCTTGGCGGTAGTAGCAGGTCAGCAGCTTCTCGCCTCGACAGCTTCGGCAACAGCTTTGACGATCGGCGGCGACGTCCCGCTCTTCCGCTCCGCTGCCAACACTTTGAAAATCCAAGGCAATCTGGCCAATGCCACCACCACGGATTCCCTCTATGTCGGCGGCGTATTGCAACATACGGCAGGAACAGCTTCGGCTACGGCTCTGGTCATCGGCGGCGACGTCCCGCTCTTCCGCAATGCCGCCAACCAGCTGCGACTGCAGGGGACGCTGTCCGTCTCGGCCGGCGTCACGCCAAATGCGGCCACCACCACGGACTCCCTCTATGTCGGCGGCGTATTGCAACACACGGCAGGAACAGCTTCGGCTACGGCTCTGGTGATCGGCAACGATGTGCCGCTCTTCCGCAACGCCGCCAATCAGTTGAGATTACAGGGCACACTTTCGGTTTCAGATGGCGTGACGCCGAATGCCGCCACGACTACCGACTCACTCCGTGTCGGTGGTATTGCGCAGATTGTCAGCTTTACTTCTTTGGCCACGACTTCAGCGACCACGACTCGTTCCTTACTCGTTGGTGCCCCTGCTGGTACCGCAACTACCACACTTTCCTTCGGCAACGTATCAGGATCAAAGGGTAACTGTATTGAGATGAGTAGAGAGGGAACTAGTTACCGCATGTTCCTGACAGCCAGTTCGGGCATGCAGACTGTGGCCGGTGTCGGGCTGCAAGTGGAAGCCGGTTCCTGCCGCGACTAAGGCTTGTTAAAGGCAGGTTAATTTTATGATGATTACCAGAAAATCATTTCTATTCCTGCTGGTTTTGGCGGTCGCGTTTTTTCCCGGGGTCGTGTCAGCCGCAGCCCTCACTTATAACGCGGACGTCACCGTCACCCTGACTTCTCCCGCGATTAACTACACTATTATCTCCGGCTCCGCAGCGACCGAAGTGGTTGTCAATGCCGGCAATGTCCAGGCCACGGTCCCGGCAGACAGCCAGTTTCAGCTCTCTTCCGCGAACCGCAGTCTGACGGTTCTGAAAAGCGATGGCTCGACCACTTCCCGAGTCTCGATTTCCTGTTCAAATCTCAATGTTGACACAGCTACTGTCTTAACCGGCAGTTCTGTGGAAACTTTGATTTTTTATCCCAATGCCAGCCAGTGCGCCGGCGGCGCCGGCGGTGGGGGTGGGGGCGGCGGGGGTGGGGGCGGCGGTTCGCCGACCCCAACACCGACTCCGACCCCAACACCTACGCCCACGCCTACCCCGACCCCAACACCGACTCCGGGTACGCAGGGCAGCAGTGCCACGAGCGCGCACGCCAACGGCACTTTGATTCTGGATACAGACGGTACCATCTACCTCATTGTCAATGGCCAGCGCCAGGGTTTCCGCAACCCCGAGGAGTATTTCTCGCACGGCTATGAGTTCAGCCAGGCGGTCTCTGCCAATGACGCGGACCGCGCGCTGCCCGGCGCTTCCGGCAGCGCGGCCGTGGCCAAGGCGCTCGACGGCACGCTCGTTTTGGACAAAACCGACAACCGCACGATCTATATGATCGCGGATGGCAAGAAAGCCGGCTTTACCTCGGCAGATATTTTCCTGGCCCTCGGCTACAAATTCAGCCAGGCCGTTCCCGTTGACCTTTCCGATTATGAAGCCACGAGCCCGATCGACGATATCGCCAAACCGCATCCAAACGGCGCTTTGGTTCTCGATAAAACGGATGGCCGGACAGTGTGGTGGGTATTGAACGGCGTGCGCCAGGGTTTCCAGTCAGCGGAAGTGTATTACACTTATGGTTTTGATTTCAGCAAGATCGTCCCGGCGACTGACGCCGACATGGCGTTGACTGTCGGCGACGTCGTAAAATTCCGCGACGGGACACTCGTTAAGGATGGGGAAACTTACTACCTCATTTCTGATGGAACCAAACGTCCGTTTGCGAGCGCGGATACGCTCACAGCGCGCGGGTATACCTTGGCCAGTGTCATCAATGCTGACTTGAGCGTCTACTCAAGCGGCGCAGGGATTCAATAGCCGCCAATATCAAAATAACCTTTTGTAGAACTCGCCGCAGAGGCGAGTTCTGCTATTGTCGCTCCCGCGGGCGGTGGTTCTGGCTCGGGCGGCGGGGGTAGGTAGGGATAAAAATTATTCGCGGCGAGCCACTTCTGGACACCCTGTTCCCAGTGCGGATCATTTGGTTTTTCGCTGTGGTAAACTGGCACAACGGAGATTTCTTCGCCAATTTGGATGGACTGGTACAAATCATCCGCGCCAGGAAGGTTGTCGGCGGTGAAAATTTCAATTTTGGTTTCTTGCGTCCGCTTGCCCGGCAACTTGCCGGAAATTTTATCAACCGCGAGTTCGATTATCCCCTCGGGCCTCGCGAATTCTTCGGGCAGCGTGTCCGCGAGCGCGCGGCGCATAAATTCGTTCCAAATGGGCGCGGCCACCACTGACCCGTCGCTGCCTGCGCGCATGGGACGGTTATCATTGTTCCCCACCCACACGCCGGCGACGAGAGAGGGCGTATAGCCGATCGTCCAGGCATCGCGGTTGTTTTGCGTGGTGCCGGTCTTCGCGGCCACTGGCCGGTCGGGCAATACCAAATTTTTGCTAAGCGAGCCGAAGATAAATTTGCGCGTCTCGCGGTCGGAGAGGATGCTGGTGATCTGATAGGCAATCGGCGGATCCAGAACCTGCTTCGGAAAGCGCGCCTCGCCATCATCCAAAATATTACCGACGCGGTCAGTAACGCGCATAATGGCCTGCGGGGCGTGTCTCGCTCCATTTGTCGCAAACACGCCAAACGCCGAGGTGTGGTCAAGCAGGGTTACCTCGGCCCCGCCGAGAACGATGGCCGGGCCGTATTTTTGGGAATCGGCGAGCGTGGTGATGCCCATGGCGCGGGCCGTGGCAACGGATTTATCAATGCCGGTGAGGAGCAAGGTTTTGACCGCCGGGATATTGAGCGAGCCGGCCAGCGCCTGCCGAACGGAAACCGGTCCATGCTCGCGGCCGTCATAATTGCGCGGGATATAATCACGGCTGCCGTAGCGGCCGAAATTGGTGCGAACGTCCATCAGCATGGTCGCGGGGTTCATGCCATTCATAAAGGCCGTGGCATAAACATAGGGCTTAAAGGACGAGCCTGGCTGCCTCGGACGCGTGGCCACATTCACCTGGCCGTCGTGGGCCAAATCAAAATAATTGCGGCTGCCGACCATAGCGAGGATTTCCCCGGTTCGAGGATCAATGGCGACCAGCGCGGCATTGCCGGCGTGGTAACGTTTTTCGTTTTTCGGCCCCTCGCGCCGGATGATTTCTTCGCCAAGCTTTTGCAGCGAGAGATCCAGAGTCGTTACGACTTGCAAACCTTGCCGCAGCTGCTCTTCGCTGTAGGTTTTTTTCAGTTCTTCGATCACGTGCATTACAAAATGCGGCGCTTGAATGGGCGCGACCGGTTTTTTAAATGCGACCGTTTGCTCGGCGGCCAGCAGCGCCTGCCCGGGCGAAAGATAGCCCTGTTCGGTCATAAGCTTGATGATTAAACGCGCCCGCGCGTCCAGCTCCTCGCGATGCGCGCCATAGGGCGAGTAATAGGTCGGCGCTTTGGGCAGGGCGGCAAGATAAGCTGCTTCCATCACCGTGAGCTCGCGCACGTGCTTGCCGAAAAAAGTCTGGCTGGCGGCCTCCACGCCGTAGGCGTTCGAACCATAGGGGATGCGGTTTAAATACATATCCAGGATTTCCGTTTTGCTATAAAGGCGTTCCAGTTCCAGGCTTAAAACCGCTTCCTGAAATTTTCTCACGAAAGTCTTCCGGCGGCTTAGAATCGAAGCGCGCACCAGCTGCTGGGAAATCGTGCTCCCTCCCTCCCGCAGCGAGCGGGTGCGGAGATTGACCAGCGCCGCGCGGACGATGCTGGTGGGGTTCACGCCGATGTGGGTATAAAAATTTTTATCTTCAATAGCAATCGTCGCATTTTGAACGCTCATCGGGATCTCGGCGAGCGGAATCGGGGTGCGCTTGACCTCGCCATATAGTTCGTAAAGCCGAGTGCCGCTTCTGTCATAGATTTTGGTGGACTCCGGAAAATCCATTGCGAGAAGTTCCACGCTCGGTTTGAAAAAAAACATCGCGAACAGCCCCGCGCTCGTAACGAGCAGGGTGACGGCAAGTTTGTTGGTGCGCTTTCCAGTCAAAAACCTCGAATTTTTTTCGGGGTTTTTGTTCTCTTCCTGTTCGGGTTCCCGGCCGGTTTGCGTGTTGGCGCCGCGATCGGTTTTGTCGTCCGCCATTGTTTATCACCCCCTTCCAGTTTTACTATAGTGAACCAGCAGTGAAAGACGGATTAAAAAAATAATCGCCTGGCCGTTCACAGAATTTTAATTGTTCCGGGTTGTATAATCAAACCATGCGATTCGTAATTTTTCTCGTAAATTTCGTAACGGGAATCGCCGAGGCGATCCTCGGTATCCGCCTCGTGTTGAAGCTGCTCGGCGCAAACCGCGCCGCACCCTTCGTGCAGTGGATTTACGATATGAGCCAGCCGCTGCTGCGGCCGTTTTTGGGGATTTTTCCCTCGCCGGTGCTCGACCGGATCTATGTTTTGGAGTTCACGACGCTGTTCGCGATCCTGATTTACGCGCTGTTTGGCTATTTTCTCGACGAATTGCTGCGTTATTTGTCTTACCGGCTGAATCTCAAGCCGCCTAGGCCTTGATTTTATAACCCGTGCCGTGAATTGTATGGATCAGCGGTTTCAAGCCTGGGGTATCAATTTTTTGCCGCAGGCGCGTGATGTAAACGTCGATGACGTTGCTTTTGACGTAGTTGAAGCCCCAGATGTGTTCGTTGATCATGGTTCGCGTGCAGACGCGGCCTTCGTTGCGGATGAGATATTCCAGGATGCGGTATTCTTTGCTGGTAAGTTTGATCGGTCGGTCGCCGCGGGACACTTCGTGCGAGAGCGAGTCCAGCACGAGGTCGCTGACCTCGAGTTGGTCGGGCTTCAGGGTTTGCGAGCGGCGGGCCAGGGCATGGATGCGCGCGACGAGTTCTCCCATCTCAAACGGCTTCACCATGTAGTCGTCCGCCCCCAAGTTTAGGCCCTGGATTTTATCGTCAGACAATTTTTTTTGGGCCGTCAAGATCAGTACCGGCGTAGCCAGCTGCAAGGCTCGCATTTCCCGGACCACCGCAAAGCCGTCTTTCTTCGGCAGCATCACGTCGAGAATGACTAAATCATAGTCATTGACGCTGATTTTTTTTATGGCCTGTTCCCCGTCTGAAGCGAGCTCCACGGTAAATTGCTCCTTTTCGAGAGCATCTTTGATAAATTCAGCCAGTTTGGCCTCATCTTCGGCCAGTAATATCACCATAATGTCATTATACCTGAATATTAAATTAAAGATTCATTAATTATGTTTGACGACATTGAATTTGTTGTTCCATAAATTTTAATTTATAATTATGCTCCAAACCCCTCCCTTACTAAAAGGGGAGCAAAAAGGAGGATAAAGATAAAAATAATGGTAAAGCCTGCATTACGTCTTTACCGATCATTCGAACTGACTGCCGAGCAGACACCAGAGCTGCGTGAAGAACAACACAAATGGGACGCAAAACTCCGGGAGCGCTGGCCGCTTGCCCCCACGCATCTTAAGGAACTTGGACTCGTTAACGATGACTCTTACCGTCGGGAGTGCAAACTCTTTAAGCAATTTACCGGAAACTTCATGCGAAAGGAGATTATAGATTTCACCGATAGTTTCCATCCACCCGAACCGGATTATTGGAAAATAATCCATATCGGAGTTGGGGAAGCAGACGATTTCGGTTACCTGGCGGCTGCACGAAAGAAAGGGCTTGAGGTAATTGCTTTGGATATCAGCAGGGTGGCTTGTCTGAATGTTCGCGCGCATTTTCGGCAAAAGAGTTATTCTCTCGTTTCACCTGATCCGTACATCGGGCAGCGGATTTGGCAGGGAGATGTAGAACAGTGCTTTGCAGCAGACCTGAACCTGACTCATATCGCAGGCCAGATTGGCTTGATATATGCTTCCCGGATTTTTCAGCACCTGCCTTTTCAGAAGCTCATGCGAACCCTGTTTAGTATGGGAGAGCTGCTCCGGCGGAGTGCCAGGCTGGTGATCGTCCATGCTTTTATGGAGGATAACCTGTCTATTCAATGGACAAAAAGCATCCCACACAGTCGAGATCTGATACTTTGTGGCCTCGAGGCAGGAGCGCAGATGCCGCTCAAAATTCTGCGGGAAGAAAAGGAGAAAGGTTGGTTCGGGCAAGTCTATACGGCTTTTACAGTCGGGACCTAAGTTTTGTCAGGCGGAGTACTTCGAAATTTTCGGAATGCTCCGCCCGCCCTTTTAAGCAACTTATGGATAAATCAATAGCAAATAGAATAACTCTTTTAAATCAGACCGCGCTTGATTCGTTAAATGATGTCTCCGAGCGGGAGATAATCGGAAGATTTACTGAAACTGGAGTGAAGATCTTGGATGGCGATTTTGGTTTTGCCTGGCTCAAAGGCAAGGCTTCAAAGTATGAACTGGCTTACAAGAGCCCAGGCCTGCCTTACGAGCCGCCTCCACCGCGGCGCGGGGGCATTAATTACCAAGTGAAAAGAACCCGAATCCCGTTTTTTGCCATTCGAGTTAAAAAAGAAACTGATCCCAGATATGATGTATCGCGATACATGGAAAGTTACGTGATTATTCCTGTTTTTAGCAACAAGGTACGCTACGGCAATATTGTCATCTGTTTTGTGGAGCATCGGACTTTTTCCGCATACCAGAGAAGTTTATGCGCCTTTTTGGGTAATATCGCCGCCCAGGCCATAACTCTTCACGGGCTTTATAGTGATTTAAAACATTTCAAGGACAGCCTGGATCGCACGCTCGATTCAATTATCATTTTCGATTCCTCATCTTTCCGTATCGAATACGCCAATCACGGGGCAGCAGCTTTGCTAAATATCCCTCAAAACAAGCTGCTCAGGCAAAAGATCCTCGAGGTTTTGCCACAAGGGGCCAGGGCAAGGTTTATGGCTATCTTGCAGTCGCTGCTCAAAGATGAAAATAAGACTTTTGTTTTTGAAACCAACCTGCCCTCTGCCCAAAAAAAGAGTGTTTCTACTGAATTTTTCATTCAACTCATTGAAACTTCGAGCCAGCCAAGAAAATTTTTGATGATCGGTCAAGACATCAGCGGCCGGAAAATCTCGGAGAGACAGATTCAAAAACTCCTCCGGCAAAAGGATGAGTTTTTGGGCGTGGCGAGCCATGAGCTGCGCACGCCGATCACCACCATCAAAGGCTTTGCCCAGCTTTTGCAGAAAAGAAGTCTCTCCGGCGACAAGCAGATGAATTATTACGCGACCAAGATCAATACACAGACGGACAAACTCGCGCGGCTCGTGGAGGAATTGCTGGATGTTTCCAAAATTGAGGCTGGCAAACTCGCCCTCAAGCGCCAGAAAATTAAGCTTAATGATCTGCTGCAGGAGATCAGTGAAGGGCTGCAGTTGAGCACGACCCAGCACGAATTTATTTTGAACGGAAAGGTGCGCGGCTTCGTACCCGGCGATCCCGACCGCTTGAGCCAGGTCTTCACCAATATTTTGGCCAACGCGATCAAGTATTCTCCAAACGGCGGGCAGATCATTGTGCGTCTGCGGCAAAAGCGCGGGGTCGCGCGCATCAGCATCCAGGATTTTGGCGTTGGTATTCCGAAGCGTCATCAGCGGCAGATTTTCAACCGGTTTTTTCAGGGCCGCAATGTCAGCGCCTTTCCCGGCCTGGGCCTCGGGCTTTACATCTCGCGGGAAATTGTGCGGCGACACGGCGGCGATATTTGGTTTGAAAGCGAGCAAGGCCAGGGGACGACTTTTCATGTGGAATTGCCGCGGAGAAAAATAAGCGTATGAGTGTGCCGAAGAAAATTTTAATTGCCGAGGATGATCCGGGGATTTCCGAACTCATCGAGACCGTCTTGGAAGAGCGCGGCTACGCTGTGGAAATTTGCCCGGATGGACACGTGATGCAAGAGTTGCTCGCGGGCTTGCGTGAGAACGGTTTTATTCCGGACCTCATTTTGCTTGATCTTTGGATTCCGGGAATAGATGGAGAAAAAATGGCGCGGCTGTTAAAGAATAATACAGCGACCAGGCAAATTCGAATCGTTATTGTTTCCGCGCAGCGGAATCTGCAGGCGATCGTGGACCGAACCGGCGCGGACGGGTTTCTCGCCAAACCGTTTGACATCGATACCTTGTTAGCCGTCGTTCGCCAGCACACCGGCGAAGTCGTATAATTGCCATATGGTAACTCTGGCGGCCATCCAGCTCAAAGCCTCAATTGATTTGGATTACAATCTTGGGAAGGCGGTGCGTCTCGCGCGCGCGGCCGCGAGGAAAGGCGCGCAGATCATCTGCCTGCCCGAGCTGTATCGCACGATTTATTTTCCCCAATTCAAAAAGCAAGGCGCCAGGCATTATGCGGAAACTGTTCGCGGGCAGTCCTTTGCGCGATTGGCGGAAATTGCGAGGGACTTTGGCGTGGTGATCATCGCGCCCATCTATGAGCGGTCCGGACGCTCGTACTACAATACCGCGCTCGTGATTGACGAGCAGGGCCGCCTCCGGCCGCCCTACCGCAAGACCCATATCCCGTTTGACAAGTATTTCTACGAGAAAAATTATTTCAGGCGCGGGGACACCGGCTACCGCGTTTATAAAACTAAATTTGCGACATTTGCGGTGCTCATTTGCTACGACCAGTGGTTTCCGGAGGCCGCGCGCACGGTCGTGCTCCGAGGCGCGGAAATAATTTTCTACCCAACCGCCATTGGTTATATTGCGGGTTATAAATCTCCGGACGGCGACTGGCATGACGCCTGGGAGACGGTCATGCGCGGGCACGCGATCGCCAATGGCGTGCATATCGTGGCCGTGAACCGCACGGGCCGCGAGGGCCGGCTCCAGTTCTGGGGCCAGTCATTTGTCTCGGGCGCCTTTGGCAAGATTTTGGCACGGGCTGGCGCAAACCGCGAGCAGATTTTAATTACAAAAATAAATCTTGCGCATAATAAACGTATCCGTGAGGGTTGGGGGTTTTTGCGCAATCGCTGGCCTGACACGTATGAATTATAGACTGCCGGCCGAGTGGGAGGAGCATGCGGCAGTGTGGCTTTGCTGGCCGCACGACGAAATTACTTTTCCGGAGCGCCTTCCCAAAGTGGAACAGGAGTTTGTGAAGATCATCAGCGCGCTTCACGAAAGCGAGCGCGTGGCGCTCATTGTTTTGGATGAGCCGATGCAGCGGCGCGCGGCCGCAATGCTGCAGGCGGCGGGAGTTGGATTAGATAAAATTACTTTTCACCAAACCCGCTACGTGGACGGCTGGCTGCGCGACTGCGCGCCGCTGTTTGTCCGCGATGAACATAACGACCTTGCGGCCTCCATCTGGCGGTTCAATGCCTGGGGCAATAAGTTTCCGGATCTGCTGCCGGACGCGGCCTTGTCAGAGAAGATTGCGAGTTGGCTGGCGCTTCCCGCTCGCCGGGCAAATTTGGTCCTGGAAGGCGGGGCGATTGAGGTCAACGGGCAGGGGGTGTGTCTCGCGACCGAGCAGTGTCTTTTAAACCCCAACCGCAACGGAAACATTACTTGGGAGGTGATGGAAAGCTATCTCAAGGATTATTTAGGCGTGCAGAAGACGATCTGGCTCCCCGAGGGCATTGTCAATGATCACACCGACGGGCACATTGACGAGGTGGCGCGGTTTGTGAGCGAAAACAGGGTTGTTTGCGGCTACGAAGAGGATACCAGTGATCCGAACTATAAAATTCTGCAGGCCAGTTACGAAATTTTATCCCAACATTTTGAAGTTATAAAATTACCCATGCCGCACCAGGCGCTGCCCGCTTCTTATACTAATTTTTATATTGGTAATCAGGTCGTGTTGGCTCCGGTTTTCGGCGATCTCAATGATGAGCGAGCTTTGCAAATTCTAACCGAACAATTTCCGGGCCGGAAAATCGTGCCGATTGACTGCCGCGAGATCATTTCCGGCGGGGGCGCGGTGCACTGCCTTGTTATGCAGCAGCCAAAGCCATGAAGAGAAGAATTTTATACCTTGTTTTGCTGATCGGTTTTCTGGCCGCGATTTTCTCGGCCTCGACTTATCTGCAGGATGTATTTTTTCGCTTCACTGATGTTTTGGCGCGGTTTGTCGCGGCCCACGGGTTTTGGGGAGTGCTGATTTTTGTCGGCCTCGCCGCTCTCTCGGCCATGCTCGGGGCAGTCTCAAGCATTCCCTTGGTTCCCTCGGCAGTGCTGATCTGGGGCATTCCCCAGACCCTGGCCCTGCTCCTTTCCGGCTGGGTGATCGGCAATGTTTTTTCCTTTGGCGTCGGCCGCCGGTTTGGCTACCCGCTGGTGCAGCGCGTTGTCGGCAGGCAGCGCCTCTCGGCCTGGCTGTCCTCTTTGGAATCCCGGCTGTCTTTTTTTGTTTTGCTCCTGTTTCGCCTGACCACGCCCTCGGAAACCGGCTACGTCTTTGGCATTCTCAAGTATAATTTCTGGAAATATCTCCTGATTACCATGCTCTCGGAAATCCCCATCGCGCTTATTGCGGTTTACGGCAGCGAGGTGTTTATTGACGTTTTAAGATAAAACCGTTAAAGTTTAGGACAGGAAATGCTGATCGGCAATTTTTTTAAAAAATACAGGAAATATCTGGGGATTATCGTGCCCTGGTTTTCCGCGACCGCGATCGTCACCATCATTTTCGTGACGCTATACGCGAGCATTCAGAAGATTTACCGCGCGAGCGCCAACGACCCTCAAATCGAGCTCACCGAGAATGTTGCGAACGCCTTGCTTGCCGGTGCCAATCCGGAAGCAGTGGTAACGAACCAAGTCGTGCCGATTGATAAAAGTCTCTCGGTGTTTGTCTCGATTTTTGATGAATCCCTGAACCCGGTCATCTCCAACGCCAATCTTGAAGGAGAACCGCCGATTCTTCCGCGCGGGGTATTTGACCAGGCCCGCGCCTATGACGAAAACCGCGTCACCTGGGAGCCGCGGCCCGGCGTGCGCGCCGCGATCGTGGTCCGGCATTTTGCCAACGACCGGGTGGCCGGTTTCGTTTTGGCCGGCCGTAATTTGCGCGAGATCGAGACCCGCGAGCAGGCACTCACGCTGATGGTGTTTATCGCCTGGCTCGTCTCGCTTGCCATCATCGCCGCGCGGTATCTGGCCCGGCTGCTCGCCGGCTTGTAAAAGCGTTTCATGAAACAAAAATGGTATAAGAAAAACATCAGCAGCGTTTTGAGACAGCTCGAAACCGCTCCCGAAGGGCTGACCGCGGCCGTGGCGCGGGGGCGGCTCCAGAGCCACGGGCCGAACGTTTTGCCCGAAGCGCCGCGCGACAACCGCTTCGCGGTTTTTTTGCGCCAATTCCAAAGTCCGCTCATCTATATTTTAGCGTTGGCGGCTTTGGCAGTGTTTTTCATTAGCGAACGTTCTGACGCGTTTATCATTCTGGCCGTTCTGTTGTTCAACGCAGTCGTCGGCACGATTCAGGAAGGCCGCGCGCAGAATACGCTCGCGGCGCTCCGCAAAGTGGTTGAAACCAAAGCCACGGTTTTGCGCGGCGGCGTGGAATCGATTATTCCCGACGCGGAAGTGGTGCCGGGCGATCTCGTAATTTTGCAGGAGGGCGACCGCGTCCCAGCGGATTTGCGGCTTTCGGATGTGAACAATTTGAAAATTGACGAGGCCGGCCTTACGGGCGAGTCGGTTCCAGTCAATAAATTTACCAAAGCGATTCCGGCTGTCACGCTCACGGTCGGAGACAGGAAAAATATGGCTTTCCGTGGGACGCATGTAGTCGCCGGGCATGGGTACGGCGTCGTCGTGGCGACCGGAGCGCAGACGGAAATCGGAAAAATTTCTCGCGAAATCACAGATATCAAATCGGACAGCCCGCTCAAAGGCGACATTGCTTTTCTCTCGCGCCTCATCATGATCGTCGTGGGCATTTTGAGCGTCTTGTTTTTTACCCTTGGTCTGGTCATGGGGCAGGACGCGCAGCAGATGTTTGCCACAGTTGTTTCGCTCGCAGTTTCGGTTATCCCGGAAGGATTGCCCATCGTGATGACTCTGGTGTTGGCCACCGGCGTCTGGCGGATGAGCAAGCGGAGCGTCCTTGTGAAAAAACTTCAGGCCGTGGAGGCGCTGGGCCAGGCGCGAGTCATCGCCGTGGATAAAACCGGCACCATCACCAAAAACGAAATGGCCGTGGAAAAAGTTTATTTCAATGGCGAGTCCTACGATATTCCTGGCAGTGGTTATGATCCGCGGGTGGTATTTCGCCCGAGCGGCGGGGGTTGGCGCCGTCTCGCTACCGCTTTGGGGTTTATTTCGAACGCGCGGGTTTTTTATTCAGAAGCCGATAAACAGTGGCTGCCGATCGGAGATCCGACCGAGGCCGCGATGCAGGTGCTCGCTGAAAAGCTCGGGGTGAACAAAGACGAACTCGAGGAGGGGCACCGGAAAGTGGGGGAAGCGTCGTTTGATTATCGGACCAAATACCACATCACGGTTCACAAGGTGGAAAATGGATTTTTTTTCAGCGCCGCAGGCGCGCCGGAAGCGATTTTTAAACTCTGCGCCCGGACGGCGAGGAAAAAGCTTGAACGGATTTACAAAACCTTTTCCGAGTCAGGGCTTCGCGTTTTGGCCGTGGCTTATCGCGTCAGCAAAACCGCGCAGATCGTAAAGAGACCGAAAGGTTTCAAATTTTTGACTTTGGTGGGGATCAAAGATGCGCTGCGTCCCGAAGCGCGGCAAAGTCTGGCGCTTGCGCATTCGGCCGGACTCCAAGTGGTGATGATTACCGGTGACAATGCCGTCACGGCTGAAGCCATCGCCCGCGAGGCCGGGATATACCGCGGCGGCGAAATTTTGACCGGCGAACAGCTGGAAGAGATGCGGCTTCCGGAATTGGCCCGCACAGTTTCGAAAGTGGAAGTTTTTGCCCGGGTTACTCCGGAGCACAAGCTGCGGATTATTGAGGCCTATAAAAAAAACGGAAACATCGTGGCCATGACTGGCGACGGGGTCAATGACGCGCCCTCCCTAGTAGCGGCTGATCTCGGCGTGGCCATGGGCGTGATCGGCACCGAGGTCGCAAAAGAAGCGTCAGACATCGTGCTGCTTGATGATAACTTCGGCAGCATTGTCGCCGCTATTGAGGAAGGCCGGTCCATATATAAAACGATTAAAAAAGTCATTTTGTACCTTTTCTCAACGAGTTTGGGCGAGGTTTTGACTATTGGCGGCGCATTGCTGCTGGCCTGGCCTTTGCCAATTTTGCCCGCGCAGATCATCTGGCTAAATTTTGTGACAGACGGCTTTTTGGATGTTGCCCTGGCCATGGAGCCGAAAGAGCGAGGGCTTTTGAAGCCCGGCTTTGCCAAACAAAAAAGGTATCTTCTCGATTGGGGTATGGGCCGGCGCATGATCTATATGGCGCTGCCGATGGCGATCGGGGCGTTGGTGATTTTCGGCAATTTCAAAAGTTCGAGCGAAGCCAAGGCCTGGACCATCACGCTCACCGTTCTGGCCGTCTTCCAGTGGTTCAACGCCTGGAATTGCCGCAGCGAAACTGAATCCATTTTTAACCGACGATTTTTCGGCAATATTTACCTCGTCGCGGCCACGGTCGTGGTGGTGTTTTTGCAACTTTTCGCGGTTTATCATCCGGCGCTGCAGAAAATTTTGCACACCACCGCGCTTACTGGCGCGGAGTGGCTTTTGGTCCTGACCGTGGCCGCATCCATAATTATAGTCGAGGAGCTGCGCAAATCTTTTGCACGGAATTTGACAAAAAAGCCGGCCAGTATATAATGGTTTTAGTTCCTTCAGACAATGATTAAGCAACGATTTTTCCAGGGGAAGTAGGGCCTGTCCCGTCGCATGACGGGATGATCCCTCGCTGTGCCGCAACCGTATAGCCGGATTACCTGAAAAAATCAGCAAGTATGTATAGTTTCTTCCGAGCAGAAGAGCAGCATTTTTTTATTTCAAAAATTGCCCTCATCCGCCCCGGAATGAGGTTTTTTTATGACAAAATATAAATTTATCGTTGCCCTTTCCCTTATCGCGCTTGTTTTTGATTTATTCGCGCCGCTCCCGGCAGCCGCGAGCTATGATGCGGCCAAGGCCGTCCAGTATCTAAAATCGGGCAGTATTGATGAGTGGACGGTAATGGCGCTGGCTGCAGCAGGAAGTTTATCCGGAGTAAATACCGACTTTTTGCAAAATGACGCCGGCGGAGCCGCAACAGCAACAGAGAAGCGGATTCTGGCAGCCGTCGCTGCCGGGCAAAACCCGCAAAATCATCTCACCGCGCTGACCGCACTTTACAATGGCACGGAGATAAATGCCGCCGCTGGCCTGCTCAACGATGATATCTGGGGACTCCTTGCCTTTGCGGCCGCGCGCGCCAACTCAAGTGCGCAGGCGCAGCTGGCGAGTTTTATCAGGCAGAATCAGAACGTTAACGGAGGCTGGAGCTATGCCAAGGCGCCATCGGATTCGGACAGCAATGACACGGCCGTGGCGATTATGGCGCTGCTGGCCGCCGGGGAAAGCCCGGATGCCGGGGCCATAACGCGCGGTTTTGGCTATCTGGCCAGCACCCTCACTGACACGGGTTTTGCCTTTGACGCTGATTCCGGCTTTGGGCCGGATTCGGCTTCAACTTCCTGGGCCATTTCCGCTTATCTGGCCGCGGCGAGAACCGTGCCGGTAAGCGCGCGGGTTTATCTTGAGAATTTGCAGAAAACCGATGGCTCGTTTCCCTGGCAGCAAGGCGGCTCGGGCAATCCGCAGATGACGGCCCATGCGGTTATCGCGCTTTCCGGAAAATTTTTCCCGGTGCGCGCCGGGGGAGTGAATTCCAGTTTTGAAGTATCAATCATCGGCCCGAGCGCGACCATTTTCAGCGGTCATATCACGCTGCCCCCTGGGGCTACCGCGCTTGCCGTTTTGGCCGAAAGTGCAAAGACTGGCAATTTTTCGTATGTGGTCAAAGATACTTCCCTGGGGTTATTTGTTGAATCCATCGGTGGCATCGGCCCCAGCGGGGACAAGGGATGGATGTATGCTGTGAATGGTGTAAAACCGTCAGTTGGCGCATCGCAATATGTGTTGCAAAACGGGGATAAATTAGTTTGGTTTTACGGCGCGCCAGAGATCGCGGTGCCAATTGGTCCACCTTCAGGCAATGGACAAAATTCTGCTGTAGTCAACCTCTCGCTTCAAGTTTCTGTTCCCGCGGATCCGGAGCCGACAATTATGCTCGCGGCTTCGCGGACCAGCATCGGGCTCGGCGACACTGTTCAGCTTTCCTGGAGTGCGCAAAACGCGAGCGCGGTTGTAACTTCCACTCCTGGCAATTGGGCGGGCGCTGCCCTGTCCGACACAGTCACTGGCGGACCCCCGCAGACTACAATTTATTCCATTATGGTGTCCGGCCCGGGAGGCACCAAACAAGCGACAGTGCAGATCAACGTGGACACAACGCCGCAGATTGTGTTCGGGGTCAATCCTAACAATCTGCATCTGGGCGATTTATCGCCGTCGCATACCACCGTGCAGGGTTCGCTTGTGCTCGCCAATGCAGGCCGAAACAATTTGGCTGTCACCGCCACCCTTCAGAACGCGGATGGTCTCTACCAGCAGGCGTTGTTTTTGAACGGTTTTTTGTGGTCCGCGTTTCGCGAGAATTTAGACACGAATTTTTCCAAAAACGTGAACGTCAGCGTTGTTTTGCCGGCCGGATACAGAAATAACGGCATCAAGACTGGCACGCTGATTTTTTGGGCAGTCCTTCGATGATCGGCGTTTCTCCTGACCATTTGGAGCTTGATCTGGCGCAAAGCGGCGCGAGCAGCCAGAATATTTTTTTGAAGAATCTGGATACAAAGCCGGTTGAGATTTCTATCGAAGCAGAGAGATATGCCCATCACCTTGAAATCGAGGCGGCCGCATTGATATTGCCGAGTGCAGGGGAGAGAGCCGTCAAAATCACCGCGAGAGCAGGAAAAAATTTTTCTACAAATTTGGAGGTGGTCGCTCATGAAAATTCCGAAATTGCCGCCGGAATAAAAATCCCCTTAACAGTGACCGGCAATAAATTTATAACGCAGTATCAATATGGCTTTATCCTTCTCGGCGCTTTTTTGATTACATTTTTGGCGTACGCGATTAACAAAAAACGAAAAAAATAAACTAGACAAACATAAAGGAGGTAGTGATGCAACGCAGAGAATGGCTGTTTTCCGCGCTGGGGGTTTTGGCAACGGGATTACCCATTGCCGCCGAGGTCATCGGCCGACGTGTCAATCCTCGGCCGGATATTGAGACGGTTCGCCTCCCCGCCGGGGATTATTGGCTCGACGTCGGCGTTGACGGCGATCCACTCCGCGGCCTCGTGACTTATTTTTACGCGACGCTCGTACCTGCTGCTCCGGACGCTTTTTATGGGACTCGTCCCTTGGAACGATTGCGGGCATCCGGGATGATCGAACCAAACGAGCCGCGACAAGGATTTTTCCCGACCCGTGCGCGGCCGCCCGATTCTGACAAAACTGAACCAGATGCGTTTTTCAGGATCGTGACGGTGAGAGTTGGGAAAGATATTTACCGGATTGCCAGCGAGGCATTTTGGTTTCTGGTGAACGGTAACCTCGTGCTTGGCAGCGAGGTGAGCGCCGCGAGCTTTGACATTAAGCCCGCCGACACGGTGAGCGTGGTCATCGCCCCCGGCGCAACTGGTCAGCTGCTTTGAAAGCAAGAGAGCCGCGGGGTTGTAGCTCCGCGGCTTACATTTTTATTTTATTAAAAAATGTTCAGTTTGCAAAATTGTGCGAAAAGTGCTATAATTATAATAGTCAAAACAAAGACCAATAACCAAAAATAACAATGCATTTTCTGCCGATTTTGGCATTTGACAATTCTGCTTTGGTTAAATTTGGATTTATCCAAGGCAGAGTTTTTTAAATTATATGGCGAGACCCGAAGCGCACATTCCCGAAATAAACCCGCAGCGCGATGCAGATATGCGCCTGATGCCGGCGCGTTCTTTGATGCGTCAGCTTGAGAAACTCGAAAATGAATTCTCTGCAGAGAACACGGACGAGACAAAACGGCGTTTGGGAATTATTGAAAAACAAATTATTGAAAAGGCGGGTCCGGAGAATGACCAGCCGAAATCTGACGAATTAACTGATCTATGGTACGAGCTTTGGGTAAAAGTAAATGGTCTAAAAAATGTTATCGGAACTTACAACAAGGAAACGCCTGCCCCAACTCCAACCGCACAAGTCGTAGATATTGAGCTTGGCCGCAAAAAGCCGCCGGCAGCCAAAGAAGGGAAAGGTGATGCAAGCGAGGTTGGAGGAGGAACAGGAGCCGCGACAGCTGGTGGCGGCGAGGGCGGCGAGCCGCCGGATGATGGCGAAAAGAAAAAACTGACCAAAGCGGAAAGGAAAGGGAGCAAAGGAAAGAAGGGGAAAGTCGATGCTGCGGAAGAAGAGCTGGCGAGCCGCGCGGAAGAGATACGATTTAAACAGGAGGCGGAGGCGGCTGCAAAATTAGCGGCTGAAAAATTGGAGACTGACGAGCAGCCGGCCAAGAAAGAGAAACACTATGAAGCGATTGGCAACATTGCGCGGCAGAATGCGGTATCGGGTGAGGAATGGCTTCGTGACAAACCGAAACCGGGTTTTGCGGAAGAGGATGCGCAAAGAATAGCCGAGGCGTTCCAGCAGACAATAGCGGCGCAAACACCTCCCGTGCCGGCGGAAGCAACGCCGGGAGTTTTTGCGGGCAAGGAAGAGCCGCCCGCCCCGCCGCCTGAAGGCGCGCCAGAGGCAGAACCTGCCCCTGTCCCAACCGCAGGCAGCGGCAAGATTGAGAGGGCGATCAGCGGCCGAGAAAAACGAAGCGCGCGCCAGACAGTTGTTGAACAAAATGAGGCGCGCTTTAGAGAGAGAGATGAACGGTTCCGCCAAGCGAAGGCGATGGTCGTCAAGGCCAAAACCGGCGATTTTGGCAAAGAGGAAGTCGCAGAATTTGATGAGGTTGCCGGGCCGCTTTTCGAGCACTACCGCGGCCTTCTAAATGTTGCCAAAAGACAAGTTAAAGCCCATGCCAAACGGAAGCTGGCTGAACTAGACGGAATGCGCAAACTTGTTGAGGCTGGCGAGTTAAAAGGGAAAGCCGAGCAGAACCCCGAGGAGCGGTTAAGAAACTCGAGGGATTACAAATTGCTGGAAAAGCAGTTTTTGCGCGGCATGAATGTGAGAGAGATGAAATTTAAATTTAATCGCGAAGATGAAAAGAGGATTGTTGAACTTTTCGAGCGGGATGTGAAGGCAGGACGCGATCCGCTGCAGCGGATCGCTGGAGATATACTTTACAAGGTGCTTGGCGATTACGATTTCAATGAACTAAATGCGAAGGACAAAGAGGAATCCGAAAAAAAGTTTCTGGAGGTTGTGCGCCAAGTTTGGAATAATTTCGTCTACGAAAGAAAGGTCAACCCGCGGACTGGCCAGTTTGGCATTGGCGAAGGCTCAATGGATACTGACGTCAAGGTGTCGCTTTGGCTTCTCAAAAAAGCGGGTATGGTCGGAGCAGAGGATGCGCAGTCAGTAAAGGCCGGTGAGGTCGTACCCGGTGCAACCCACGTCGATACCGGGCCGCAAGGCGTTTCCGGAGTCTTTCTCGACCGGCTCGACGGAGAAATGATTGCCGGTTTTACCAATCACCCCGAAGGCCGTGATTTCCGAACCTCCAGCGCCAAGATTTTGTTTGAGTTCCTACGCCAGGCCGGTTTTATTGAGACGAACGACAGTTCACAGGATGGTTTCAAGCAAAGGCGCGCAATGGAGATGATGGTCCAGTACACAATTGATGAAGATAACGCATCTTTTCCGGTAAGTAAAGAGGGGAGCATCGCTGATTTTAAAAAAAGCGCTGAAACATTGCGCGGCCTTGGGCGATATCTGTCTGCCGATCAAATGCATGCAGTTTTTATAGCGTATGATGAGGGCGGACCGTTTGGCGAAACTTATCGGAAAATTTTACAGCGCAAATTCACTCGTGAAGAATTGAGCAATCTAGGATTGCTTGACGAGTACAAGCTTGCAGAGTTTCCAAATCGTGATTTTGATTTTGACGCTTACGCCAAGGAATACAGACAAAACAAAATTACGATTCCGGCTTTCGCCCAGTACGCCATCGAGCAGGCGGGCAGGCGTTTTGACAAATCACCCAAGAGGCGGTTTTCCGAAGGGTGGACGCTTCGGACGCGGTTTGGAAATTATGTCGTGGATATCGTGCAAGGCCGCGGAGACAAGACACTGGCCGGTTATAATGCCGTACAGGCCTATGGGTTCGATGGTTATATTTCTTATGATGTCCGCAACAACAGCTTTCTAATCAATACCTTCAATCCCAAAGTTGACTTAAGCCGTGATCCGGGGATTCACGAGCTTCAGAAAAAAACCGGTGCAGTGATTGTTCGCGGCAATATAATGATTCGCCCGGGAGCGAAGGACAAACCGTTTAATACCACTCTCAAAGAAATTCTACAGATTCTGACCGGGAAAGAGGAAATTCAAGCCGGGGAGTTGATCACCCGCGCTTTGGAACTCGAGAGTAAAGGCGAACTGAAACCCGTCGAGCGATCGGTAGAGAAGTGGAAGAAGAAAAAGAAGAGACAAGAAGCCGCGCCTTCCCCGAAAGCCAAGGAATTCTCACCCCCTGAAAGGAGAGGGGGCGGGAGTGAAGCGGTAGCAGAAAAAACGGAAAAAGAGAAACAGCGCGAGCAAGTTACTAGAGATTGGGAAGAAAAAACAAGGGGTTGGCTCATTGGAGAAAAGAAAACTGAAGAACAAATTCAAAAGTATTTTGACATATTTAGGGATAGCGAAGTTGAGAAAATAATGAAAATGATCGAGGAAGAAAATGCCTGATGGAGAAGGCCACTCACCAGAAGAAGTGCAGCGAATTATCCGCGAAGAGATCGCGGCTAAATTTCGCAAACCAAAAGTAGATAAACAAGAACAGCCAGCGGCGGAAAAAATTGAAATTGCCGCGCCGCTGGTGGAATCCGAACTTCCGGCTCCAGAGCCGGAATTGCCCGCGCCAACCCTGCCGGAGAAAAAAGAGGAACTCCCGCCAGCTGCAAAATTCAAAACGGGTGACCGAGTTCGTCGGTATGTTGTTAGAGATAAAGACGAAAAGCCGGAGGTAGATCCGACCCCGCGGATCATTCGTGAAGTCAAGCTACGCCCAGGGATGCAAACTGCCTATGTTTTAAGTGACGGCAGTGAAACCGTGGAGAGCTGGTTGGAAAAAGCGCCGGACGATGCGCTTGCCGCCAGCCAAGAAATTAAACCTCCTTCCAGCACAGAACCAAAAGTGGAAGCAGAATCACAGCCCGAAAGAACTTTAGAACAAACCGTGGCCGAAGTGGCCAAGGATTTCTTCGCGGAGAAGGCCCGGCAGGCCAATTTGTCGGAAGACGAGCAGAGGCATCTGCGCGCGATGTATGACAAAATAGTTCGTGAAAAAGGTTTTATTGAAAAAGTTTCCGATGCGACGATAGGGAAAATAAAGCAACGGAAATATCTGGGGTGGGCGCCTGAATTTATCGCATCCGGTGTGAGCGGGTATATTCTTCGCAGCACGGTTCGAAGCGGTCTCGAAGCAGCAATATCACTAGGCACGGTCGGAACAGGCGCGGGCGTTGGCGCACTCGTCGGCGGCGCGATGGGTTCGTTTTCCGAATACCGGAAAGCAAGAAAAGAAGCGTACGGGGTTGCCAGTTGGGCTAAGGAGCTTGAAGGCAAGGACAACGTCGTTCTAGCCGGACAATATGAAGCCTTAAAACAAGCGATCGCTGACGCCAAAGTTAAGGGCAATGAAAATGAAGCTTGGGAACTCGTGATGAAGCTGCGCGATATTGGAACGAAACTGGCGCAGGAGGGGGGGCCTGAACAAATCTTTTCCCAAAGACTGGATGATGACAAAACCACAGCCCTTACTGGCGCGCGCGGTGAGATCTATAAAAAAATGTTGGATACACGGAGCAAGCACATCAGAAGTAAAGCAGGCATAGGGCTTCTCAAAGGAGCGGCTATTGGAGCAGTCGGTGGAACCCTTGGCGCGCTTATCAGCGATTATGTCGCGGGGTGGCGGCATCTCGAGGATTTAAAGACGGCGAAAGCACCGGTCAATCAGGAGATAATCGATTATGTTCAAGACAGAGCAAGGGAGGCCAAAGAAGCAGCGATTGAGAGATCGCTCGACCATTCCATGGATCAGCTAGCGAGCCATTCCTTTACCCAGCATGTTCAGAGCGGAGAAGGACTTACGCATGTTGCCCGTGGCTTTATTCATGATTATCTGACACAGGATAACCGTATCAGACTTTCCCGCGAACAGCTTTTGTACGCGGAGGATTATTTGCAAAAGCATATGACCGACCATCTCCAGCCCGGCCAGGAATATGTACTGAAAGGTCAGCAAATTTTGGATGCCATCAGTGCCGCGCGAACTTTAACCGAAGATAAGATCGAAAATCTTAAGCAAAATTGGGTATCGAAAGTGGCGGAGAAAGTTTGGGATAGGACGCAGGACTATAGCCAGACTTTCGACAGTACTAACCAATTTACGCAAGGATTTGTCAGGGAAGCCCAGGCGCAGGGCGAAGCGGCTGCGCAAAAATATCTCGATGAAGCCGCGGGAATGTCGCTTGAACAAATGGCAGAAGTTGCCAAAGCAGCCGGCGCGGCAGCGGCTACTGCCGAGCGCAATAATCTAATCATGAGATACGTTGCGGGAGCCGTAGGTATAACCGCAGTCGGATTTGGAATAAAAAGAGCTTTTGATCGATTCCGCGCGCCAAAACAGGAAACAAAAACTTCGATGTTGGGACTGGATGACAAAAAGGGGCCGGAGCCAACCGAACCGCCACGGCCAGGGCCACAGCCTGCGCCCGACCAAGAACTTAGAGATATAATGGGATTGGAGCCAGAGGAACCACAACCGGTACCCCAAACGCCAAAGTCTGAGAACAAATCGCTGTTAGGATTTCTGAAGCGAAAGAAAGAGGGGCCGCAACTAGACAGGACTGCACAGGAAGCAGCGCAAAAGGAAGCAGAAAAATTGGAAGAGGCAAAACAGGCGGCAGATCCGATTATTGCTTGGTACCAGAGCCAAGGATTAGAAGCAAAGCCAGGGGATGTGTATTACAGAGCAATTATTCCAGAAGACATCGGCAAAGCGAGTGCCAGCACCTTGAGTTTTTCGAATTACTCGGATTACAGGGCTCATATGGAAAGCCTTTCTCCGTATATAAGGGGTCGTGCGCTCCGTTATGATCGAGTTGGGCCTTTGAGTTCAGAAGAGTTTTGGGAGCAAAAGAATAAATTATCTAAGTCAGCATTGACTGAATGGAGAACATCTTATAGCAAAATCCTTTTGGGTTTATATGAAGATAGATTTACGGGAAAGCCGGAATCGGTAATGAAAACGGAGGAGGAAATGAAGGCGATACGAAAAGAATTGGAAGATGAGTATGGTCTTTATTTTGCAGACGACTGGTCGGTAGGATATGACGCTAATTATTATGCGGCGGAAAAAATAAAAGAAGTTTTGCCGAAGATTCCAAAAGAAAGACTAAACCGTGTACGTTTTAAGCCCGCATTAAAGAATGAAATTAGCAAAGAAGGGATAATTCTTTTCAATCCTGATGCAGGCCCTTCTGAACTCCAGAAGTATATTGGAGATATCGCGCTCGAAGCCGCAAATGTAATTAACACGAAAACTGAAGATGCCCGAGAGAAAATTTATGAGTTGGAGCGTACATATAATATAGAAGTTTACAGTACCGTCTATGGGGATAAATTTTTGAGAGCAGCGGAAGTTTTTAAAGAAGCATTAGCTGGTCAGACAAATTTGCCTTCAGATTTAGGATTTGCCATTTTGAATAGTCCAGAGGATTATCATTACAAAAATCGTATAAACCTCCTATGGAATATGACGTCGGAGGAAATGCGAACGGAAATAGCAAGATTTTTAGAAAATAAAAACAAAGAAGGGAATCAAAATGGCTGATCCAAACGCGCTAACGTTGAAACTGCTTGCGGAGATGGGGGTGATGAACCCGACGCAGAAAATGGCGGATAATATAAAAGATCACTTTGAGAATGTGATCCTGGAAGTGTTTCTGCGCCGCGTGCCGGAAAATAAATTGCCGGAGATTCGCGCGAAAATGGAAGCCGACGATCCGGAGCTGCATGATTATTTTGCCGCGCTCGCGGCAGAGACCCCGGGGCTTGCCGAAGAGCTGGAGGCCGCGGTCACCCGCGAGTATGCGGTGATGAAAGAAGCTCTGCAGACCGCGCCAAAATAGAAAGGCGATTTACTTCTTCGCGACTGCCGCGATGCGCAAAGGGCGAAAGCTGATTTCGCCTTTTTTGGCGGAAACGTCAATGATGTCGCCGCGCTCGGCCTCGCCTTTGATCATGAGGAGCGCGAGCCGGTCGAGAATTTCCTTTTGGATGAGGCGTTTTAGCGGCCGCGCGCCGAAGATCGGGTCATAGCCCTTGTCCGAAAGCAGTTTTTTCGCGGGTGCACCAACCCGTAGCGTGAGGCCGTGCTCGAGGAGGCGGTCGGCGATCTGCTCGAGCTGCAGCTCCACGATTTTTTCGATGTGTTCTTTTTTCAGCGGATGGAAGATGATGATCTCGTCAATGCGGTTTAAGAATTCCGGCCGGAAGTGTTTGTGCAAAATATCCAAAACCCGCTCGCGCATCTGGGCCTCCGAGGCCTCGGCCTCCCCGCGGTTTTCCGAAAAACCCAGGACCTGGGTGCGGATCATCTCCGAACCGAGGTTCGAGGTCATGATGATGATCGTGTTTTTGAAATTCACGGTCCGGCCTTTGGCGTCCGTGAGCTGCCCGTCATCCAGAATCTGCAGCAGGATGTTGAAGATCTCGGGGTGCGCCTTCTCGATCTCGTCGAAGAGGATGATGCTGTAGGGGCGCCGCCGCACAATTTCCGTAAGCTGGCCGCCCTCCTCGTAGCCAACATAGCCGGGCGGCGAGCCGATGAATTTCGCGACCGAATGTTTTTCGCTGTATTCGGACATATCAATGCGCACGAGCGCTTTTTCGTCATTGAAGAGAAATTCGGCGAGCGCCTTGGCGGTCTCGGTTTTGCCGACGCCGGTCGGCCCCATGAAGATGAACGACCCGATCGGCCGTTTTTCCTCGGCAATGCCGGCGCGGGAGCGGCGGATGGCGTTGGAGATCGAGACAATGGCTTCACCCTGGCCCACAATCCGTTTTTTGAGCTCCTTTTCCATGTTGGTGAGCTTGATGCTCTCGCTCTCCAGCATCTTCATGACCGGGATGCCGGTCCAGCGCGAGACGTTCTGGGCGATATCCTCTTCGGTTATTTTTTCGCGCAGGACCTTGGTTTTGCTCTGCAGTTTGATGAGCTCGCGCTCTTTGACCGTGATCTCGTTTTGCAATTTGGGCAGCAGGCCGTAGCGGATCTCGGCGACGCGGTTCAGGTCGCCCTCGCGTTCGGCGCGCTCGGCCTGCATCTTGAGATCGTCAATCCGGCTTTTGGCCTCGCGGATTTTCGCGATCACTTCTTTTTCCGCTTCCCAGTGCAGGCGCAGGGTGCGCGCCTGCTCCTGGGTTTCGGCGAGTTCCTTTTCCACTTTTTTGCGGTTTTCCCCGCTCGACTCGGACTCCTCGTTTTTGAGCGCCTGTTTTTCGATCTCCAGCTTGCGGATTTTGCCGGTCAAGGTCTCCAGCTCCTCGGGCATGCTGTCAATCTGGAGGCGCAGATTGGACGCCGCCTCGTCAATGAGGTCAATGGCCTTATCCGGCAGATACCGGTCCGTGATGTAGCGGTGCGAAAGTTCGGCCGCGGCCACGAGCGCCTCGTCCGTGATCTTCACGCCGTGGTGCACCTCGTATTTTTCCTTGATGCCGCGCAGGATGGAAATCGTATCTTCCACGGATGGCTCGAAAATCGTGACCGGCTGGAAGCGCCGCTCCAAAGCCGCGTCTTTTTCAATGTATTTCTGGTATTCCTTGAGCGTGGTGGCGCCGATGGCGTGCAGCTGCCCCCGCGCGAGCATGGGTTTGAGCATATTGGAGGCATCCAGGCCCCCCTCGGCCGCGCCGGCGCCCACGACCGTGTGCAGTTCATCAATAAAGAGAATGATCTTGCCGCTAGAGCGTTCGATCTCCCGCAGCACGGATTTCAGGCGCTGCTCAAATTCCCCGCGGAATTTGGCGCCGGCCAGCAGCGCGCCGAGGTCGAGGGCTAAGAGCATTTTATTTTTGAGACTTTCCGGCACGTCGCCGTCCGCGATGCGCTGCGCCAGGCCCTCCGCGACCGCCGTTTTGCCCACGCCCGGCTCGCCGATCAAAACCGGATTATTTTTCGTCCGGCGGGAAAGCACCTGCATCACGCGGCGGATTTCCGCGTCGCGGCCGATCACCGGATCGAGTTTGTTTTTGCGCGCGAGGTCCGTGAGATTCAGGGTGTATTTTTCCAGCGACTGATAGCTCTGCTCGGGTTCCTGATTGACCACGCGCTCTGACCCGCGGATCTCTTTCAGACTTTCCAGAACGTCGTCCGTTGAGAGGCCGAACTGCTCGAGGAGGTTTTTGGTCTGCCCGCCGCGCTCCAGAATGGCCAGAAACAAATGTTCGGTCGAGACATATTCGTCTTTGAGCTTCACGGCCTCTTTCATTGACTGCGTGAGCACTTCGTTCAGATTGCGCGTCACGTAAATCTGTCCCAGGCCCGAGGGAAAGGCCGAAATCTGCGGCAGGACGCGCAGGATTTTCTGGATTTGGTTTTCCAGGAGCCGCGTGTCCACTTTCATTTTTTCCAGGAGCGAGCCAATCACGCCGCCTTCCTGCTGGATGAGCGCCAGAAGCAGGTGAATGGTGTCCACCTGCTGGTGTTCAAAATCCGAGGCAATGGTCTGCGAAGAGGCGATCGCTTCCTGGGCTTTTTGCGTGAATTTATCTAAGGGGATCATAATAATAAATGCAAAATTTAAAAATCAAAATGCAAAATGACAGTCGAAAATTAAACATTTTGGATTTGGCATTGTCATTTTGATTTTTGCACTTTGCATTTTACATTTAGCACTCAATTATGTCAACTGCTAATATATTAATTTTACCTTGTTTTGATGAATTTGCCGTGAAACCGGCGGTGGATCTCCTTCAGGCGGCGATTGGTGACGTGCGTATAAACCTGCGTTGTGGTGATGGAGGCGTGGCCGAGAATTTCCTGAACAGACCGCAAATCCGCGCCCGCGGCGAGCAAATCCGTGGCCATCGGCGGTTCTTTTTAGTTTCTACAAGTCATTGCGCACAATACCACAGTACCACAAGATCGCGCATTTGCAAAGTGCTCCGGCATGTGGTAGAATCTATTTATGCTTTCGCCGAAGGAAAAGGATAATATCATCAAGAAATTCCAGACGCATAAAGGCGACACGGGGTCGCCGGAAGTGCAGATCGCGATTTTGACCGAAGAAATCGACCAGGTTTCCGAGCATCTGAAAGAGCACCGCAAGGATAACCACTCGCGCCGCGGGCTTTTGAAGATGGTGGGCAACCGCCGCCGGCTGCTGCGGTACCTGCGCGATGAGGACAAGAAGCGCTACGAAAAGCTGACGGAACGACTGAAGATTAAAACGAAATAATTAAGAGCGATACTGATATACCAATTCGTGCTCATGGTGCCAAGCAATTAGCATCATTGGTACGCATTCGTATATTGGCATCGCGAAAAAGGATTAAGTGATGCAGACAAAAGAATATTCCGTTACCGCGGAGATCGGAGGGAAGTCTTGGAATTTATCAGCCGGCAAGCTCGCCCTGCAGGCCTCGGGCTCGGTTTTGGCGCGGGTCGGCGACACCATGGTGATGGCGACGGTGGTGATGAGTCCGCAGCAGCGCGAAGGAATTGACTATCTGCCTTTGCTGGTGGACTATGAGGAGAAACTCTACGCCGCCGGCAAGATCAAGGGCTCGAGGTGGGTGAAGCGCGAAGGCCGGCCGTCGGATGAGGCGATTCTCTCGGGTCGCGTGATTGACCGCACCCTGCGCCCGATGTTTAACAGCAAAATTCGCAATGACATTCAGGTTGTCGTGACAGTCCTGTCTGTGGACGGCGAGAACGATCCGGATGTCATCGGCCTCTGCGCCGCCTCGGCCGCGGTCGAGGTTTCGGATGTGCCGTGGGATGGGCCGGTGGCCGGCGTGCGCGTCGGCAAGTTGAGCGGCGAATTTGTTTTGAATCCCTCCTTCAAACAAAAAGAGGAGCAAAGCACGCTTGACCTCATCGTCGCCGGAACCGCCGAGCACATCATCATGGTGGAAGCCGGTGCCAAGGAAGTGCCGGAAGACGAGATGATTGCCGCCGTGGAATTCGCGCAGAAAGAAATCGGCAAGATCATCGCGGTCATCAAGGAGCTGGCCGCCAAAGGCGGCGTCGTGAAGCGCGAGGTCGTGGTGTTTGTGCCGGACGCGGGAGTCGCGGAAAAGATGAAGGCCAAAGAGGCGGAATTTGCGAAAGTTTTATTTAATCCCGATAAAGACGCGCGCGAGCAGGGCCTTCGCGAGTTTACAGAAAACGCGGTGCAAGCGGTCGCCGGCGACGACGATAACCTGAAAGTGCATGTGAAATATCTGATCGAGGAGATGACCAAAGCGCTTATGCAGAAGAACATTCTCGAGCACGGCAGGCGCGTGGACGGCCGCGCGCTCGATGAGATCAGGGCCGTCACCTGCGAAGTGGGGTTGCTGCCGCGCGTGCACGGCTCGGGCCTGTTCCGCCGCGGCGAGACGCAGGTGCTGACCACGGTGACGCTTGGCGGCCCGGGCGATGAGCAGCTGCTCGAGGATCTCGATACAGTCGAGGAGCGCGGCAAACGCTATATCCATCACTACAACTTTCCGGCCTTTTCGGTCGGCGAGGTGGCGCCGATGCGTTCGCCGGGACGCCGCGAGATCGGCCACGGAGCGCTGGCCGAGCGCGCGCTCGAGCCCATGATCCCGAAAAAGGAAGATTTTCCCTACACGCTGCGGCTCGTGTCTGAAGTTTTGTCCTCCAATGGCTCGACCTCCATGGCTGCCACTTGCGGTTCCACGCTGGCCCTGATGGATGCCGGCATTCCGATCAAAGCGCCGGTTTCCGGCATTGCCATGGGCCTGGTTTTGGATACCGAGAGCGGGAAATATAAAATTTTGAGCGACATTCAAGGGGTGGAAGACGGCTCGGGACATATGGATTTTAAGGTCGCCGGAACGAAAGGCGGCATCACAGCCCTGCAGCTGGATATCAAAGTTAAAGGGCTCACCGTGGCGATTCTCCGCGACGCGCTGGCGCAGGCGCATGCCGGCCGGCAGTTTATTTTGGAGAAAATTTTCGGTGCGATCGCGGCCCCGCGCCCGGAAATGTCGCCGTACGCGCCCCGCATCACCTCGTTTATGATCAATCCGGACAAGATCCGCGACGTAATCGGGCCGGGCGGCAAGATCATCAACACGATCATTGCCGAGACGGGCGTGAAGATTGATATTGAGGATTCGGGGCTCGTGATGGTGACCTCAACAAACGCCGAGGCATCGGCAAGGGCAGTGGAGTGGATCAAAAACCTGGTGCGCGAGGTAAAACCGGGCGAGGTTTTTCAGGGCAAGATCACGCGTATCCTGGATTTCGGCGCGTTTGCCGAGATCCTGCCTGGCCAGGAGGGGCTGATCCATATCTCGGAACTCGAAAATTATCGCGTGGAGAAAGTTACGGATGTCGTGAATATCGGCGACATCGTGCCGGTCAAGGTAAAAAATATCGACGAGATGGGCCGCATCAACCTCTCCCGCAGGGCGCTGCTGCCTGGCGCAGAGAATCATCCCGGGCGAAACCATCCGCCCCGAGACGATAGGCCGCGCGGGGGCAGGCGTTTCCTGGCTAGACATTGAACAATTTTGCATTAACAAAACCCCCGGCATCATCGGTCCGATTAGGATTGGACCATCATGCGGGGGTTTTTACTCCTTGTGCATTGAAAAATGTTAATGGAAATTAGATCATGCTTTTGCCACGCCTGGGGCGTCGCTCATTTGTTTTTGTATTCAATTGTTAAGGTGCAGGCCCGATTTGCTTATAAGCAATTTCATAATATCCCCGGTACGCTAATTGGTCAAGATGAAAATGCCTGCTTTTAACTCCCTTTGGCGACCATGAATTTTTTTGAAATCACAAAAAAGGACGAAAATTCGCCGGCCCGCGCCGCAATTTTACATACGGCCGCAGGCCGGGTGCACACGCCGGCTTTTTTGCCGATCGCCACGCGCGGGGGAGTCAAGGCCGTGACCATGGAGGAGGTAAAATTCTGGGGCGCGGAAATAATTTTAGCCAATACTTATCATCTTTGGCAGCGGCCCGGAGACAATCTCATCCGCAAGCAGGGCGGGCTCCACAAATTCATTGGCTGGTCCGGCCCGATCCTCACGGATTCGGGCGGGTTTCAGGTATTTTCCTTGGGAGAGAAAAGACATGTCCCTCTTCCGAAAAACCCTCTCCTTGAGAGGGGGGGGTGGCCGGAGGCCGGGAGGGGTAGAGATGCCCATGGCCGCGTTCTGAAGATAAGTGCAAAAGGCGTTCTATTTCACTCAGACCTTGATGGCGCGACCCGTGAGCTCACTCCCGAGGATTCGCTCAATATTCAATCTAACCTGGGGTCTGACATTGCGCTTGTCCTGGATTATTTTCCCGCATACCCGTTTACGAAAGAAGGGATGCGGAAAGCAGTGCAGTTGACTTTGCAATGGGCCGAACGCAGCGCCAGACATTTTGAGAAAATCCGCGCTGCGGGCGTGAACCCCGCGCAGCGCCTGTTCGGCATCGTGCAGGGCGGCGATTTCGCAGATTTGCGTAAACTGTGCGCGGAGAAATTGCGGGCAATGGATTTTGCGGGCTACGCGATTGGCGGCGTGGCGGTCGGGGAGCCGATCGATGCGATGTACCGCGCGGTGGAGATGACAGTCCCTCATCTTGAGGAAGACAAGCCGCGGCACCTTTTGGGCGTCGGCACGCCGGAGCAGCTCATCGGCGCGGTCGCTCGTGGCTGTGATCTCTTTGATTGTGTTTTGCCGACGCGCAACGCGCGGCATGGCACGCTGTTTATAAATAATAAAAACGAGGGCGGCTACTCGATCCTGAACATTGACAACGCCAGTTTCGCCGAAGACGGGACGCCCGTGGACAACACCTGCAACTGCTACCTCTGCCTGCGGCACACGCGGGCCTATCTGCGGCACTTGTTTGCCACGCGCGATCCGCTTGCGGTGCGCCTCGCAACCATGCACAATCTGCGCTTTTATCTGAATCTGATGGAAAAAATCCGTCGCGCGATCGAGTATGATACTATGAGCGAGCTGCTTGGTGGTTTCCGGCGGAGTATTGTATAATTTATACAAACCAAATGAAGAAACTTCTCCTGATAATTTGTCTTAGTTTTATCCTCATTTCTCCATTTTTCGCTCTCGCGGCCGAATCAGGGCTCGGCGACACTGGTTTTGAAACAGTTTGTAAGAAGGGGGGCGAACTCGCCTTAGGTGCCTGCATTGCCAACATCTATAAACTTTCCCTGGGTTTAGGCGCCGTGGTGGCGCTCTTCATGACCATTCTGGCCGGCTACCGGTATATGAATGCGGCCGGCAACGCCGAGCAGGTGGAGAGCGCCAAGGAATCCTTTACCTACGCGATCACCGGCCTCATCATCCTCTTCGTGGCCTATGCCCTGCTCTACACGATCAACCCAGACCTGGTGAAATTCCGCAAGGTCGGGGACATCGGCAAGCTGCCGGCGATAGTGTTTCAGGCGCCGGCTCCGCCTATCACGGGTCCAGCTATTGATTTGGCCAAACAGATCCAGGGTCTAGCCGCACGGATCACTTTGGCCATGGTGCATGCCTCCGGCAATTCCGACAACGCGACCGCGAGAAAGAATATTGACGATACGGCAGAGGGCCGGGAGGCTTTGCACAGCTGCTATGGTACAGCACCTTGCAAAAGTGTGGCTTTGGATGAAACCATGCTCGGCGCGATGATCGAACTCGCGAAAACTTATTCATTTTCTGTAAGCGAGATCGCCGGCGGCGCACACAGCGCCAATTCCGCTCATTATGCCGGTCGCGCTTTTGATGTGAATTATATAAATGGAACTCGTGTTAACGCGAGCCACCCTTCGCAGCAGGCGTTCAGAGATAAATGCCGGACCTTGGGCGCGGTGCAATATCTGGGCCCGGGCGCTGCCGGACATTCGACCCATATCCACTGCGCCTGGGCAGCCGGCGGGACGGATATAGGAGATTAATATGGCTAGTATCAATAATCTGATGGACAAAATTGTTGCGCTGTGCAAACGGCGGGGTTTCGTTTTTCCCGGCTCGGAAATTTACGGCGGCCTGGCCGGGACATGGGATTATGGCCCTCTGGGGTCGCTTTTGAAAAAAAACATTAAAGATGAATGGTGGCGCGACACGGTTCAGTTAAGGGATGATATGGTGGGTCTGGATGCCTCCATCATGATGAATCCCAGGGCTTGGGAAGCGTCAGGGCACGTTGAGGCATTTACCGATCCTTTGGTGGAATGCAAAGTCTGCCATGAAAGATTCAGGGCCGACAATGCAAGCGAAATCAAGCAGCACGAGAAAACCCATCAGGGCAGGGAGGTCAGCTGGACTGCACCTAGAAAATTTAATCTTTTGGTTAAAGCTTACCTCGGGATCATTGAAGGCGAGCAGTCAGAGGTTTATTTACGGGGCGAAATTACAAACGGCGTGAGCGTGAACTTTAAAAATGTTTTGAATTCAACTCGAGTCAAAGTTCCTTTTGGCATCGCGCAAATCGGAAAGGCGTTCAGAAACGAAATCACGCCGGGCAATTTTATGTTCCGCTCGCGCGAGTTCGAGCAAATGGAGACCCAGTTTTATATCAAACCAGACGAAGGCCAAGGTCAAAAATGGTTTGCGTATTGGAAACAGAACCGAATGGATTGGTATGTGGGGATGGGCATCAGGAAGGAAAATCTGCGCTTCAAGGATCACAAACCCGAGGAGCGTGCGCATTACGCGAGGGCCGCGACAGATCTCGAATACAACTCTCCGTTTGGCTGGGCGGAATTCATGGGGATTCACCACCGCGGTGACTGGGATTTAAAGCGGCACCAGGAATTTTCAAAAGTTGCTTTGCAATACAAGGATCCGGAGAGCGGCGAGGAATATTTACCGCATGATATTGAAACATCCGCCGGGGTGGACCGATCGCTGCTATTTTTTCTTATGGATGCCTATTCGGAAGAGAAAGAGAGGATTGTCTTGAAACTCCACCCGAAACTCGCACCCTATAAAGTTGCGGTTTTTCCGCTCCTCAAAAACAAACCCGAGCTTGTGAAACTCGCGCGTAAAATTTATGACGACCTCCGCCCCGTCTTTCTGACGGCTTGGGACGACCGCGGCAACATCGGCAAACGTTATTTCTCGCAGGACGAGATCGGCACACCCTATTGCATCACCGTGGATTTTGACTCCTTGGAAAAAAATGATGTGACGGTGAGGGATCGGGATACAATGAAGCAAATTCGTCTCCCGATAATCCAATTAACTGATTACTTAAATAAAAAATTAAATATCAAAATGTAAAATGACAATGTAAAATCCAAAGTTTTTAATTTTTATTTGTCATTTTGATTTTTGATATTTTCATTTTAAATTACCCGTGGATTATCTTCCGAGAGTCAAAAAACTCCAATCATATCTTCGAGAAAACGCGCTGGACGCGTTTCTTGTTCTCACGAAGGTCAATCGTCAATATCTTTCCGGCTTCACGGGCTCTGCCGGAGCGCTTTTAATTCGCAAAAACAAGGTCGGGCTTTATGTTGACGACCGCTATACGATCCGCGCGAGGCGAGAGAGTAAATTGCCGATCAAACCCCTCACCCGGCTTAGAGCCGACCTCTCCCGCAAGGGGCGAGGTAAGACGGGGATAGAAGACAAGATCATGCTGCGGGAATTTTTGAAGATTCAGAAAATAACGCGGCGACTCGAGGTAACTTCAAATGTTATCGAAAACATCCGCGCGGTTAAATCCAAAGAAGAGTTAAGACACATTGCCAAGGGCAGCCGGATCATCGACGAGATATTTCGCCGCGTTAAGCGATTGGCAAAGCCAGGCATCACCGAGGCCGCGGTATCTCTCGAGATCGGCAGATTGGCAAAAAAACTGGGCGGCGACGGGCTCGCGTTTGATCCGATCGTGGCTTTTGGGGCCAATGCTGCCTCGCCGCACCAATTTTCGGAAAATCGGAAAATCGGAAAAAATAACTTTCTCTTGCTCGATTTCGGCGTTCTGGTAAAAGGATATCATTCCGATTTCACAAGGACTTTGTTTATCGGAAAACCAAACCGAAAGCAGGAAAAGATTTATCATACTGTTCTCGAAGCGCAGCTTCGCGCCATTGAGGCTACCGCGACCCCTTCTCAACCTCCCCCTCGTGAGGGGGAGAAGAAAGAGGGGGTCATAGTTGTCAAAGCAAAAGATATCGATTCGGTAGCGCGCCGATTTATCGGCAATGCCGGCTTCGGCAAATATTTTACGCACAACACCGGCCACGGGGTGGGGTTGGAAATTCACGAGCTGCCCAATTTTTCGCCGGATTCGACGGACATTTTACAAAAAGATATGGTTGTCACAGTCGAACCTGGTATTTATCTGCCACAATCCGGGGGAGTGAGGATTGAAGATATGGTCATCGTTGGAGAGAAGCCACGAGTGCTTTCGGAAATCCACAAGGATTTAAAGAGTATGGTTGTTGATGTATAATGAAAAATGTAAAGATCAAAAATCAAAATTACAGATTAAAATTTAAAATTTTGCATTGTCATTTTCCATTTTGATTTTTTATTTTTGATTTATGTATAGCAAAACTACTCTCAAGAACGGCTTGACGATACTAAAAGTCCCCATCCCTTCGGCCAAGTCAGTCCTCGTGGACGTTTTTGTCAAAGTCGGCTCGCGGCAGGAGCGGCCGCAGGTCAACGGCATTTCCCATTTCCTGGAGCATTTGTTTTTCAAAGGCTCAAAAAAATTCCCGACGGCCCAGGATCTCTCACACGCGCTGGACGCGATCGGCGCGGAATACAATGCCAATACCGGCAAGGAGCACACCCAATTTTACATCAAGGCCGCCAAAAAACACTTGCCGTTTATTTTCGAAGTTCTCACGGACATGCTGCAGAGCCCGGTTTTTGATCCGGCGGAGATTGAGCGTGAAAAAGGCGTGATCATCGAGGAGATCAATATGTATGAGGATACGCCGATGCGCCACGTCGAGGACATTCTCGAGGAGACGATGTGGCCGCGTCATCCCTTGGGCCGCAATATTGCCGGGACCAAAGCAGTCGTCCGTAAAATCACGCCGGCTGACATCCATAATTACGTCAGTATCTATTACCAGCCGCAAAACATTATCCTGGCAGTGACCGGCAGCTTCCCGGATGCCGTTGTGGATAAATTTATCAATCGCTACTGGGCGCGGCTTACGCGGAAGCGATCCCCGGCCTGGCGGCGGGTGCGCGGCCGGCAGCGGAGCCTGCGCGCGGCCGCCCTGGCGAAAAAGACCGAACAGTACCACCTCGCGCTTGGTTTTTTATCTTATTCGCACAATCACCCGGACAACATCGCGCAGACGGTGCTCGCGACTATTCTCGGCGGAGGAATGAGTTCGCGGCTTTTCACCGAGATTCGCGAGCGGCGTGGCTGGGCGTATTATGTCCGCGCGAGCGCGGCGAACTACCAGGACACCGGGAACTTTGTGATTCAGGCCGGCGTGCGGCGGGAAGTTTTGTTAAATGTCTTGAAGACCGTCTCACTGGAACTGGCCAAGATCAAATCCATTCCGGTCGGCAAGCGCGAGCTCGATAAAGCCAAGGAATATCTCAAAGGCACGCTCACCCTTTCTCTGGAGGCAAGCGAAAGTCTCCTCGGGTGGTTTCTGGAACAGACTGCCTTCCGTAAGAAAATTTTAATTCCAGAAGAGGCCTTTCGGCTGGTGGACCGCGTGACGGCGGGCGATATCCGGCGCGTGGCGCGGGATATTTTTCAAATGAAGCGAGCGAGTTTTGCCCTGATTGGCCCAAAAAAACAGGACAGCCGCCTGAAAAAGCTGCTCCGCTTCTAGACGTGGTATAATGAATTTATGACAGCCAATCCGCCGCAGAAGGTGCTGGTGCAGATCTCCACCATGGCGATTGTTAAGGTGGTCGCCGCCGGGCTGCTTTTGGTCGGGCTGTTTATCATCCGCGACGTGCTTTTGACCTTGCTGGTCGCGATCGTGATTGCCTCGGCCATTGATCCGCTTGTAGACTGGCTGTACCGCAAGGCCAGATTTCCCCGCGGACTCACGGTCGTATTGGTCTACCTCATCGTGATCGGGGTTGTGGCGACGATCGTTTACTTCATGGTTCCGCCGATTGTGATCCAGTTTCAGGAGCTCTCGGGGCGTCTGGGCGAATTCCGCGAGGAGCTCGCCGGCGGGCGAACGTCCTTTACGCGCCTCCTAAACCAGCTTGGCATTACCAACGTCGTCTCTACCGTGCGCGATTATTTCGGCAGTTTTGCGGGCAACGTTTTCCGAACCACCCTCGGCGTTTTCAGCGGGGTAGCCGACCTCATCGCTATTCTGGTCATCTCTTTTTATCTTGTTTCTTCGGAGAGCGGGATGAAAAATCTCGTCCGGTCGCTGGTGCCGTTCAAACACCAGGCCTATGCTGTGCGCCTCACTGACAAAGTGCAGAACAAAATCGGTCACTGGCTTTTGGGGCAACTCATCCTCTCCTTCTCCATTTTTCTGCCGACCTACATCGGCCTGTCCATCCTCGGCGTGAAATTTGCTTTGGCGCTCGCGCTCCTGGCCGGACTCCTGGAAATTGTGCCCTACCTCGGGCCAGTACTCTCGGCGCTGCCCGCGTTGTTTATCGCGGTTGTGCAGTATCCGCCTCTGGCGCTGTTTGTGCTTCTCCTTTATATCATCATTCAGCAGGTGGAAAATTACGTGCTGGTCCCGAAAATAATGGGCCGCACAGTGGGTGCCAATCCGGTGGTGATTTTGCTTGCGGTGCTGATCGGTTTCAAATTGGCAGGCATTCTGGGAATGCTGCTCGCGGTCCCGATTGTCGCGGCCCTGCAGGTGTTTTTCAGCGACTTTATCGAGACGCGGGAGCAGCGCGCGCGAGAAATTTGAAATTGCGAAAACATTAAAAACCCCGTATAATAAAAGGGTTTTAAGGCCCTTATTTTTTTATTCCGATGGACAAATTTTACATCACCACGCCGATTTATTACGTGAATGACAAACCACACATCGGCTCGGCCTACCCGACCATTGCGGCCGATGTTTTGGCGCGTTTTTACCGCGCGGCCGGCGTGCCGACGTTTTTTCTTGCGGGCACGGCTGAACACGGCACGAAAATCGAAAACAGCGCCAAACAAGCCGGGAAAAACATCCAGGAATTTGTGGACGAGAATTCGGCTAAATTTTCCCTGGCCTGGGATATTTTGGAAATCAGCAACGACGATTTTATCCGGACGACTGAAGATAGACACGAACAGGCGGTAGTTTCTTTTTTTGAGAAACTCAAAGCATCCGGCAAAGTTTATGAGGGAGAGTATGAAGGGCTGTATTGTGTGGGTCATGAATCATTTGTCAAAGAAGGGGATTTGGTTGGCGGGCTATGCCCGGATCACAAAACCAAGCCGGAAAGAGTTAAAGAAAAAAATTGGTTTTTTAAACTTTCCGACTATACCGGAATTTTGAAGAGCAAAATCGAGAGCGGCGAATTCGCGATTGAGCCGGAGTCGCGACGGAACGAAATCCTTTCGTTTATTGCGCAGGGGCTTGAGGATATCGCCATCTCGCGGCAGAACGTGCGCTGGGCGATCCCTCTGCCCTGGGACAAATCGCAGACCATCTATGTCTGGCTCGACGAACTTTATAATTATGTTTCCGCGGGAGGGAAAAACTGGCCGGCAGATCTGCATATTGTCGGTAAGGACATCATCAAATTCCACTGTATCATCTGGCCGGCACTGCTCGAGGCGGTTGGATTGCCGTGGCCGAGAAAGGTTTTTGCGCATGGGTTCTTTACCATCGATGGTCAGAAGATCAGCAAAACACTTGGCAATGCGATTGATCCCGTGGAACTTGCCCAAAAATACGGCGCGGACGCAGTACGATATTTTTTGCTGCGAGAGATTCCGTTTGGCCAGGACGGCGATTTCTCTATAAAGAAGCTCGAGGCGCGCTACGAAGGGGATCTCGCCAACGGCCTGGGCAATCTGTTTTCGCGCCTGGCGACTTTAGTGGCGCAAAACTTGGCTGGAAAAATTCCTGATATTGTGGAGAGCCCCAAAGATTTAAGCGCAGTGGATAAACTGACGCAAGATTTGAAGTTTCACGAGGCCCTGGCGCGGATTTGGGAGCAGATCGCCTGGGCGAATAAATACATTGACGAGACCAAGCCGTGGGAGTTGGTGAAGAAAGACCCCAAACTTTTTGCGGAAGTGATCTCATCGCTGGCCGCGCTGCTTTGTGAGATTGCTTTGAAACTCGCGCCGTATCTGCCGGAAACGGCGGAGCAGATCAGATCGGCTCTCTCTGCTGAAAAGATCGTGAAGCCCGAACCGCTCTTTCCGAGATTCAATGTTGATTGACACCCACAGCCATGTTAATTTTCAGGCTTTCAAAAACGACTATGACGATGTTATTCGTCGGTCATTGGGAAGTGGCGTTTGGCTGATCAATGTCGGCACGCAGTTTGAGACTTCGCGCCGCGCCGTGGAACTTGCGGAACAATACTCGGACGGCGTTTACGCGGCTGTGGCGCTCCACCCGATCCACCTTTTCGAGCACCACGTGGATGAGGAGGAAACGAGCTTCAACGCGCGCGGCGAAGAGTTCAATCTGCAAAGCTACAAAGATCTAGTCCTGCGCTCAACCAAGGTGGTTGCCATCGGCGAGTTTGGCCTGGATTACTACCGGATGCCAGAGGGTGAGGATCAAGAGGGGGTGAAAAAAGTCCAAGAGGAGGCGGTGAAGCAGCATCTAATTTTAGCCAAGGCGGTTGATAGGCCGTTGATGTTGCATGTTCGCTCCTCGCAAGGAAGCCAAGATGCCTACGAAGATTTATTAAGAATTCTCGACCGCCAAGCAGGCAACCTCTCCCCCCACCCCTCCCCAGGCTTGGGGAGGGCGACCGACAGGCCGGGAGAGGTCGAATCATGGTACCGAGGAGTAATTCATAGTTTTACCGGCAGCCTTGAAACAGCACAAGAGTTTGTTAAGCGCGGTTTTTATATTGGTCTCAATGGCATCATCACCTTTGATAAAACTGGCCGGAGCGAGGAGGTTGTCAAAAACACGCCGCTTGATATGATAGTTCTCGAGACTGACGCGCCCTACCTTACGCCCGCGCCGTACCGCGGCCAGCGCAACGAACCATCGTATGTAAAATACGTCGCCGACAAGATCGCCGCGATCAAGGGCATTGAGGTAGCCGAAGTCGAATTTGCCACTACGCGCAACGCGCGCCAACTGTTTCGAGTGTAAAAAACCTAAACTTTATTTATTACCAAAATTTACGCAATTGCATAAAATTTGGTAGAATAGAACCATGAGCTATATTAAGAGCTATATTAAGCTTGGCAACATCATCCGCCGTTCTTTGCCACAAGAGAAAGCCCCGCGATTTAGTCCGGAGCAGATCGAAAAAATCAAGACCGCGAGTGGCATCGCCCTGGTGATTATTGCGGCCGCCGGCGTGATTGCCGTTTCGGCCGTTGCTCCCAATATCTTTATTGCGATAGACAAACTATTTCTACGCAAACATCCCAACCGGCGCTTGTCACGAAAACAGCGCGAGGCCAAAGCGATTCGGGCATTTTATTACCTCAAAAAGCACAAATATATACGGATGAAGCGCACCAAAGAAGACTTTAAAATTTTTCTCACAAATTTAGGAGAAAAGAAGGTCAGACAACTCCAATTCGAACAGCTGCGCGTTCCAAAACCGGGACACTGGAACAGAAAATGGTGGCAAGTCGCGGCAGACATCCCCACGGAAGAATATAAATGGGCGGCGGACCTTTTGCGACAAAAATTGAAAGATATGAACTTCTTCCCACTCCAACGGACACTTTGGTTTTATCCTTATGATCCGAGAAAGGAAGTCGAATGGATAGTGCAAAATTATGGGATTGCGGACTTTGTAACCGTTATGGAGATAAACCGTCTGGATAAAGATGATGAGAGAAAGATGGAGAAGTTTTTTGGAAAGGAAAAAATCCTTTAAATTTATTTGAACCAAAATTAACGCAATTGCGTGGATTTTGGTAGGAACGATTTAAGGAGGGTTTGGGCTTTTGAGAAAAGGAGGGCAAGGGAGGGCAAAGCGAAAAGAGACTGAATATCATTTTGTCCAGCTGCGGAAAAATGATACAATGAATTCTATGGAAAAGTTTATCAAAAATTTAGCACGGGATGCGGGAAGAATTCTCCGCGATGGTTTTCGAAGCAAACTGAAGATCAATTACAAAAGCGGCAATATTTTTGATATTGTTACGCAGTACGATTTGAAATCAAAGGAATTCATCATCGGGAAAATTTTGCAAAAATATCCAAGGCACGGCATCATGGCCGAGGAGTCAGGATATAATAATAAAAGAGACAACATTTGGATTATTGATCCTTTGGATGGCACACGCGCCTTCAGTCGCGGGATCCCGCAGTTCTCGGTAAGCATCGCTTTTGTGAGCAGGAATAAAATTCAGCTTGGAGTAATCTACGACCCAATCCATGATGAATTATTTTTTGGTCAAAGCGGGAGAGGGAGCAGGTTAAATGCACGGCGAATGTTAGTCAATCCAACGCAGCAGCTTACTCATGCGCTAACTTTCTTGCAATTTGTATCCAACAAAATACCAAAGCTCCATAAAAGGGTATTTCGGTTCATGGCTGAACGCGATGTTACTATTTCTCAATTTGGCAGCACGGCCTTGGCCGGGGCGAATGTGGCCTGCGGGCGATTTGATGCGGTTGTCAGCAATCGTCAATCACCCTGGGATATTGCCGCCGCGGGGTTGATCCTCCGCGAGGCGGGAGCGAAAGTCACGGATTTTGATAATCAGCCTTATTCTTGGCAAAAACGGCAGATGCTCGCCGCCAATTCTACTTTACATAAGCAAATAATTAAAATTTTGAATTAGATGGAAAGACCGCCATTGCACATTGTTGCCGTAACGGGGGTGGTGATCAACGGAGCAAGATTTCTAGCCGGAAAAAGATCCGAAGATGAAATAGCATTTCCTGGAAAATATGTTGTACCGGGAGGCAAGGTGGATAATGGAAAAAGCATAGAGGAAACACTAAGGGAAGAAATCCGGGAGGAGGCCGGAGTGGAGGTTCAAAATATTTTTTACGTTGGAGATTTTCAGTTTATAAGACCGGATCACAACCCGGTAATGGGTTTGGAATTTGGCTGTGAATATATCTCGGGTGAAGTGCAGCCAGGGGAAGACATGGACACTATGGAGTGGTTGACTATTGAGGAAGCAGAAAAATTAGATTTTATCCCCGGAGTGATTGATTATGTGAAGAAGGCATTTGAACTTTATAATAACCAGCGAAAATAGTGCGAAGCCTTTATTATTTACATGTATAGCCACAAAAAGATTGAACCGAAGTGGCAGCGTTGGTGGCAGAAGCAGAAACTTTATGCCACGCCGAAGAAGCTGGGCCGGAAAAAGCAGTATGTTTTGGATATGTTTCCATACCCTTCGGGCGCGGGGCTGCATGTCGGGCACCCCGAGGGCTATACCGCGACGGACATTTACTCACGCTATTTGCGGATGAACGGCTATAATGTGCTGCATCCGATGGGCTGGGACGCGTTTGGGCTGCCGGCGGAAAACTATGCCATCAAAGAGGGAATTCACCCGGCCAAATCGACAGCCGCGAATATCAAACGCTTTCGCGAGCAGATAAAGATGCTCGGGCTTTCCTATGACTGGGACCGCGAGATAAACACTGCTGATCCTGACTACTATAAATGGACGCAGTGGCTGTTTTTGAAATTCTACGAGAAAGGCCTCGCGTACCGCAAAGAGGCCAGCGTGAACTGGTGTCCCGAGGACCAGACAGTGCTCGCCAATGAGCAGGTCATCAATGGCCACTGCGAGCGCTGCGGCACCGCAGTCGTGCAAAAACTTCTGCCACAATGGTTTTTGAAGATCACTGACTATGCCGACCGCCTTCTGGCAGGTTTGGACAAGATTGATTGGCCGGAGCCGATCAAGCTGATGCAGCGAAACTGGATCGGCCGCTCGGAAGGCGCGGAAATGGAGTTTGGAATCAAGAATCAAGAATCAAGAATCAAGAATTTTGTCTTGCTACATGGATTTAATGGTAATCCCTCGGGTGTGTTTTTGCCGTGGGTTGCAAAAGAATTACGAAAAGCGGGATTCAAAGTTCAAATTCCGCAGTTGCCTAATCCTGCAAATCCGACTGAAGAAGAACAGGTTTGGCATGTGCTAAAAAATATTGAATTTGATGAAAATACAGTTTTGCTTGGTCATAGTCTTGGTGCAGTTGTCGCTATGAAAGTTCTTGAAAGATTAAATATAAAGATCGCGGGACTTGTTTTGGTGGGCGGTTTCGTTGAGCATAATTTCAAAGATAGGCCGCGGCCTTTTGATAAAACTTTTTCCTGGAAGTTTGATTTTTCAAAGATTCGAAAAAAAGCAGGCTTTGTAAAAATTCTAAGTTCGGTGGATGATTATGCGGTTCCTATCGAACAAGGACGGATATTACAAGAGAAATTGCGAGGCGAATTGGTCGAAATCAAAGGCGAGAAGCCGCATTTTACGAATACTGAAGAGCCAGTTGTTTTGGAAGCATTACTGCCGAAGATTAAGATCTTCACCACGCGCCCGGACACGATCTATGGCGCGACATATATGGTGCTGGCGCCGGAACACCCGCTCGTCGTTTCGCTCCTCGCGTCCACCCCCTCCTTTTCCTCCCCCCTCGAGGGGGAGGAGGGGTGGGGGGGAATTCAAAATCCAAAGGAAGTCAGAAAATACATTGATGAGGCAAGGAAGAAGACAGAGCTGCAGCGTACCGCGCTTGAGAAGGATAAGACTGGCGTTGAGCTGAAAGGGATCAAGGCGATCAATCCAGCGACTAAAGAAGAAATTCCGGTCTGGATCGCGGATTATGTCCTGATGGGCTATGGCACAGGCGCCATCATGGCCGTGCCGGCTCACGACGAGCGGGATTTTGTTTTTGCAAAAAAATATAAGCTGCCGATTAGAAAGGTAATTATTCCACCGGAAATAGTTAGTGAACCAGTCCAGCCGCCCAGTCCTGGCGCTTGGGGGCATCTTGACGCGGATTTGGAAGCTGACGTGTGGATTGGAGACGGTAAGCTTGTGAATTCCGGAAAGTTTAACGGACAGGATTCGGAAAAGGCCAAATGGAAAATAACGGCTTTGGTAAACGGGGTTAAAAAGGTCCAGTACAAACTCCGCGATTGGTTGATAAGTCGCCAGCGGTACTGGGGGGCGCCGATTCCGATTGTTTATTGTGAGGACTGTGGAATACAGCCGGTTCCTGAAAAAGATCTGCCAGTGAAACTGCCGACAGACGTGGATTTCCGGCCGACTGGCGAGTCCCCGCTTGCGCGGTCAAAAAGTTTTCATGAAGTGAAATGCCCGAATTGCGGCAAAGCCGCGCGGCGCGATACGGATACAATGGATACATTTGTGGATTCCTCCTGGTACTATTTGCGTTTCACTGACCCGCACAACAAAAAAGAATTCGCCTCGAAAAAAGAGACAAGTAAATGGTGTCCGGTGGATGTGTATGTCGGCGGCGCGGAGCACGCGGTGCTGCACCTGATGTACGCGCGGTTTTTCTGGAAGGCGCTCGCGGATATGAAGCTGGTCAACGGCTCAACCGCGGATGAGCCGTTTCTGAAGCTGCGCAATCAGGGTCTGATTTTGGGCCCGGATGGCCAGAAAATGAGCAAATCACGAGGCAATGTGATAAATCCGGACGATGTCGTGGATGAATATGGCGCGGACTCAATGCGGATGTTCGAGATGTTTATGGGGCCCCTGGAGGACGCCAAGCCTTGGAGTACGCAGGGGATAAAAGGGGTGCGAAGATTTTTGGAGAAGGGATGGCGATTGTTCTCTGACGTCATTCCCGCGCAGGCGGGAATCCAGACTGGATCCCGGATCAAGTCCGGGATGACAGAAACACAAAGACTCCTTCATAAAACCATTAAGAAAGTAGGCGAGGATATTAAATCTTTCAAATTTAACACCGCGGTTTCGGCAATGATGATATTGGTGAATGAAATGACCCTTCGACAAGCTCAGGGTATAAATAAAAAAGATTGGGAGACATTTTTGAAACTCCTCGCCCCCTTTGCGCCGCACATGGCCGAGGAGTTATGGCAGAAATTGGGTCACAAGAAATCCGTTCACCTCGAGCCATGGCCGCAGTATGACGAAAAATTGGTTGAAGAGGAAGAGGTAAATATCGTCGTCCAGGTGAATGGCAAAGTTCGGGCGACTTTTAAGGCGTCGAGGAGCGCGTCGCAGGTCGATATTGAAAAATTGGCCAAAGCAGATGAGAACGTGGCAAAATATCTCGAAGGCAAAGTCAGGAAAGTTATTTTTGTTCCAGGCAAGGTAATTAACTTCGTCATCTGATGCAGGCGGTAATTCTCGCAGCTGGTTTGGGGACCCGGATGGGCAGGCTCACCGAGGACACCCCCAAGCCGCTGCTTCGAATAGGAAACAGGACGATTATCGAGCAAAGTTTGGAATCCTTGCCGGAAGAGATCGGCGAGGTGGTCGTTGTTATTGGTTATCTGGGTGACAAAATAAAACAGTTCTTAGGCAAGGAGTTTGGTGGAAAGAAAATAAAATATGTGATGCAGGCAAAGCTGAAAGGTACTGCTGACGCGCTCTTTCGGTGCAAGGATTTTCTATATAATGATTTCTTAGTTTTGATGGGGGATGATATTTATTCCAGAGAAGATTTGAGCGAATTAACCGGGAAAACACTGGCCATACTGACTTTAGAACTGCAAACCGACGATGTTGCTGGCGAAAAGCACGCCATAGTTAAAACCGATGAAGCGGGCAATGTTATGGATATAGTCGAGCGGCAACCAGGTAAAAAGGGGGATTTGGTCAATGCGGGCGCGTATATGCTAAATACCGAAGTCTTTCAGTATCCTCAGGTCAAAGCCGGCAATCAGACAGAGGAGTTCGGCCTGCCGCAGACTTTTATGCAAATGATCCGGGCTGGCGCGAAAATGCAGGTGGTCAAGGCGAAAAATTGGAGAAAGATCACTTCGCCGGAGGACCTCAAATGAAGATATTTCTAGATTTTGACGGGGTTTTGCACGATACGCGTCGGATGATAGACCGCACCAACACCCTGCTTAAGAAATTTGGCGTAGACCCGCAGGTGTGGGCTGATTCCTGGGAAGCCATGAGCCAGCCGGATCATTATAAGGTCGGGCTTTACACCATTGAACAGCACGCGCAGCAATATGCCAAAATTCGTAAATTCAACACAAGAAAATTTGTCGAGGATTATTGGAAGTTTCACGACGGGATTAATTACCTGCACAAAGAGACGCGAGATTTTATTAGGAGGGTCAACAAAATTAGCGAGCCGACCCTGCTTACGCATGGCGACCCCGAATTTCAGATGCGTAAGATCACCAGAAGCGGTACGTATAAATTAGTCAAAAAGATTGTCGTCGTGCCGAGCTTGAAATCACGCAGCATTGGAAAATTATTGGACAAAAAAGCACTTAATGTGCTGATTGATGACAATCCTTTTGAAGTTGAGGAGATGAAGCGAAGTTTTCCCAAGGTTGTCGTCATCCACATTAGCCGTCAAATTTTGAGGCATTGGACGAAACCAGTGAGCGCAGATTTTTATGTGAGCAATCTCAAGCAAGCTCTGGTAATCCTCGAATTGCTGGACGAAACATTCACGAAAGATGCGAGCAAAGTTGTGCAGTATCTCAAAAAAGGCAAAGCCGTGGTTTATCCCACGGACACGGCTTATGGGCTGGGCGTGGATGCTTTTAATCCAAAAGCCGTGAGAAACCTTTACCGAATCAAAAATCAGAGCTTGAAAAAACCCGTGCATGTGATTGTGGACAGTGTGGCAATGGTGGAGAAGATCGCAGTACTAGATTCTATTGCTCGAAAACTGATGAAGAAATATTGGCCGGGCCCGTTGACCTTGGTGCTACCCCTCACCCCCACCCTCTCCCGCAAGGGGAGAGGGGGTTCATGGAAATTACTTTCCAGCGGGACGGGGACGATCGGCGTGCGAATGCCGGATAATAAGATTGCCTTGCAATTAGTTAGAAAACTTGGTCGGCCAATCACAACCACGTCCGCGAATCTACACGGCGGGCCGACGTCTTATTCCGCGATTGATTCGTTCAAACAATTTTTCCTCAAAAAGTACCAGCCGGATTTGTATTTGGACGCTGGGGTTTTGCCGAAACAAAAACCATCAACTATCATCAAAATAGAACAAAATAAAATAAAAACTTTGCGAAAGGGGCCGATTCGTGCTTCGCCTTAGCCATTTTCATTACTTTTCCCGCGCGCTCTCCCGCGAAACCTCGGAGGTATACTGGCATGCGATCATAAATAACCTGGCGCTCGCCATGGTGTTTATTTTCGAGCCGATCTATCTCTGGACGCTTGGTTATTCGCTTATTCAGATAATGTGGTTTTACGTCCAGGTTTACGTCTGGTACGCGTTTTTAGTGGGCGCCGGCGCCAAATTTGCCAGCCGCCTCGGCTACAAGCATTCCATCTTCCTCTCCAATTTTTTCTACGTATTTTACTGGCTCGCGCTTTTTTCCACAAAAAGTTACCCCCTGTTATTTTTCATCGCGCCAATTTTATTTGCTTCGCAAAAGTCCCTGTTCTGGCCGGCCTACAATGCGGATATCGCGCTTGCGGAGCAGAAAAAGCAGCGCGGCCGCGAGCTCGGCGTGCTCTTTTCGCTGCAGCAGCTGGCCTTCATTGCCGGGCCATTCTTGGGAGGTTTTATCTCCGGCGTCTTTGGCTTCAAAATTTTGTTTTCCATAAGCTCGGCGCTGATGATGCTCTCTGTTTATCCGCTTTTTCGCAGTCCGGAGATCTATTCGCGGCACAGATTTCACTTCCGCCGGCTCTGGCAGATTCTGCGGCGGCACACCCGCAATTTCTTCGGCTACTGGGGCTATGCCGAGGATCTGATGTTGATGAGTTTATGGCCGATATATATGTTCATGGTCGTGCCGAATTTCTTTGGCCTCGGCACGGTTTCGATGATTGCGACCCTCGTCGGAACTGTTATAATGTTGTATGTCGGACGGCTTACGGATCGAACCAATAAACGCAAGCTCGTGGAGGAGGCCGCCGTTTTTTATGGGATCACCTGGCTTATCCGGTTTGTGGCGCGCGACCTGCCGACCGTGTTGATTATGGATTCCGTAACGAAGACCGGCAAAAGTGTCACCAACCTGCCCATGGTCGCGCTCACTTTTGACCGGACCGGGCAGGGGAGCGCGGATTTCGCGATCGCCTACAGCGTGTTTGTGGAATTTGCCCTTTCCATCGGCAAAGTTATCACGGCCCTTGCCGCCATCGCGATTTTATATTTCACCGGCAGCCTGTTCCTCGTTTTTGCCCTCGTTGGCTTTATGACCATGTTATATAGCTTAATAAAGTGATATGGATTATCAGCATTTAGAAGAGCAGGACAGCGAGATTTACGATCTCATCAAAAAAGAAGAGCAGCGCCAGAAGGAAGGCCTCGAACTCATTCCATCCGAAAATTATGTGTCGCCCGCGGTTTTGGAAACGATAGGGAGCATCTTAAATTATAAATACGCCGAGGGCTATCCGGGGCGCCGCTATTACGCTGGCAACCAATACATTGATGAGGTAGAAAAACTTGCTCAAGTTCGCGCGCGCGAGGTTTTTCAGGCCAACGATTATCATATCAATGTGCAGCCGCTTTCCGGCAGTCCGGCCAATCTGGCCGTTTACTGGGGGCTCCTCGAGCCCGGCGACACGATTCTGGCTCTGAAGCTCGAAGAGGGCGGGCATCTCACGCACGGATCGGCTGTGAATTTTTCCGGCAGGACTTTTAAATTCGTGTTTTATCCGCTTGCGAAGGACGAAACGCTCGATTATGAAGCGGTGCGTAAATTAGCCAGGGAGCACAAACCGAAATTGATTCTTTCCGGCTACACGGCCTACCCGCGCACGATTGATTTCAAGAAATTTCACAAGATCGCCAAGGAGATCGGCGCTATCTCGATGGCTGACATTTCTCACATTTCCGGCCTTGTGATCGGGGGCGTGCATCCATCACCGTTTCCATTTACTGATGTGGTAACCACCACGACCCATAAAACCCTGCGCGGCCCGCGCGCAGCCATAATTTTCTGCAAGCCGGAATACAAAGAGCAGATTGATAAAGCGGTTTTTCCGGGGATGCAGGGCGGTCCGCACGAGCATACGATCGCCGGGATTGCCGTGGCCTTGAAAGAAGCAGCGACGCCAGAGTTTAAAAATTATGCAGAACAAATTGTCAAAAATTCAAAGGCACTAGCCGAAACTTTAATTGTAGAAGAGCTAAAGCTCGTGGCCGGCGGTACGGATAATCATTTAATGCTTATTGATTTGCGGCCGTTTGGTCCGGGCCGCGGTATTTTTATCGAAAAAGCGCTTGAGGCCGCGCACATCACGGTCAATAAAACCACTGTGCCCGGTGATACCGCAACGCCATTTTATCCCTCTGGCATCCGTCTCGGACCGCCGGCAGTCACCTCACGAGGAATGAAAGAGGGGGAAATGACGCAAGCTGGCAAACTCATCGCGCGTATTGTCAAAGAGTTCGCGACCACCGAGCTTCCGGATGACAAAGAAAAACGCAGCGCGGCAGTGAAAGAATTTGTGGCAAAATTGAAAAACCACCCAGTGATTAAAGAGGTGAAAGTGGCGGTAATGAAATTATCGAGACAATTCCCCGTGCCGGGGATCGAATAATTTATGTCTATTTTTCAAGCTGTCGTTCTCGGAGTGGTGCAGGGGATTACCGAGTTTTTGCCGATCTCGTCGCAGGCGCACCTGCTGCTCGTGCCGTATTTTTTGAAGTGGAATTATCAGGGGCTTGGGTTTGACATCGCTCTGCATTGGGGAACTCTGCTTGGCGTGCTCGCGTTTTTTGGAAAAGATTACTGGAACATTCTCACAGGCAAGATGGGTTCGAAAATGTTTTGGTATCTCGTACTTGGCTCCATCCCGGCCGCGGCAGCGGGATTTCTTTTTGAGAAGCAGGCCGAAACAATTTTTCGAAGTCCGTTGATCACAGTTTTCACGCTCGCGGGTTTTGGGTTTCTGCTCTGGCTTGCGGATCGGAACCCCTCCCTCAATCCCTCCCCTCGTCAGGAGAGTGAGGTGCTGAATTGGAAAAAAGTCCTCGGCATTGGCCTCGCGCAGGCCATCGCCATCATCCCTGGCGTGTCGCGTTCCGGCGCGACCATCACAGCCGGTCTTTTTTCCGGGCTCTCCCGCGAAGCCGCGGCGCGTTTTTCGTTTCTGCTCTCCGGCCCGATCATTTTCGGAGCGGGACTCGTCGCCTCGCGCGATTTAGTTTCCATAACCGCCCCACTCATCGCCGGCTTTCTGGCCGCCGCCATCGCCGGCTTTCTGGCCATAGAGTTTCTTCTGCGATACGTGAGTAAAAATAATTTTAATGTCTTTGTTTGGTATAGATTAGTATTAGCCGTTGCGGTTTTGCTGACCATTCTCTATCGTTGAGATGTTCCTGAAAATAGAATATAATAGTCCCAGTATTTTGTGTTTAGAATGATATTATGCCGCCGTGGCGGAACTGGCAGACGCACGGGACTCAAAATCCCGCGGTAGCAATACCATATCGGTTCGACTCCGATCGGCGGCACCAGAAGATAGTAAAAATGAAGGGAGGTGATAAATTGTGCCGACAGTAAATTATTTGGGAGTGTTGATCGCGGCTATCGCCAGCATGGTGGTGGCCGGAATTTGGTTCACAGGCATTTTCTCCAAGCCCTGGAAGAGAGAGACAGGCAAGAGTGAAGAAGAGCTCAAAAAGGGAACAAAAACCGGACTCATAGTTTCCTTCATCCTGGCCTTGGTGATGGCTTATGCCTTAGGCGTTGTCATGAAGTTTGCCAATGCGGATACGGCGGGAGAAGTACTGCCAATCGCCTTTCTGGTCTGGCTCGGGTTTGTGATTGCCACCAGCGGCCAGGACTACGTGACCGCCCTGCGTTCCAGAAAACTTTTTTTCATCAACAACTTCTATCAGTTGGTGAGTTTGGTGGTTATGGGTCTGATTTTGCTTCGTTGGGGTTGATTCCTTCTTGCCGCTTAGATGAATTTTATAAAAAGTTTTAGCCTCACTTCTTTAGCGGTGCTCCTGGGGCTGCTGGTTGCGATCGCGATGATCGAACTTGATTTAGTCTTCGGTCTAAAAAATTTCCAAAGCGAAATGCTGGCAAAGCTCGGTTGGACTTTTTTGGCGCTGGGCGCAGCCTTGCGTTTCTGGGCAACCCATCTCTTTTACCAAAAGCAAATGCGGGTTATTGCCACTCGGCCGCAAGCGCAGCTTCTCACAACGGGGCCTTATAAATATTCCCGGAATCCTCTGTATCTGGGATTGATTTTGATTTTTGCCGGGGCAGCGCTCTTGGCCGGTTCAGTGAGCGCCCTGTTGCTGACTTTGGCCATCTTCATTGTTTTAAGTTTCTGGATCAGGGTTGAAGAGCGGCAGCTGGCCGAGGCGTTTGGCGAGCAATACGCAAAGTTTCAAAGCCAAATCCGCCGTTGGCTTTAGCTGGACAACCTTTACACGATCGTATAACACTTGTCGCGGCGGATTTTGAGGTTGCGGGACTCGCTCTAAAGAGCAGTCCCGTCCTGTTTTATTTTCTGCTATAATTTGTGCATGGAATTACAGGTTGGCGTGAAGGCGCTCTTGCGAAAGAAAGGTGGTAAATATTTGCTGGTGCGAAGATCTCCAGAGAAATACCCGGAGGTTGGTGCCCGCTGGGACATTGTTGGCGGCAGGATTGATCCCGGCACAACCCTGCTTGAAAATTTGCGCCGCGAAATCAAGGAAGAAACGCATTTGGAATTAAGATCTACACCGAAACTTATCGCTGCGCAGGATATTCTACGCGTTCCCGGGCGTCACGTGGTACGATTAACTTATATTGCCGAAATTGAAGGCGAGCCAAAACTCGATCGTGATCATATGGAATTTGGCTGGTTTACGATGGATCAACTGAAAAATTTGGAAAATTTAGATATTTATTTTAAGGAATTGCTGGATTCCGGCTTGCTGGCCGGAATGACATAGAAGCCATGGACGATACGTTTAAATTGGGGAACTTCGAGGAGGAGACCCCCTCACCCTCCCCTCTCCCGCAAGGGGAGAGGAGTATGATAAAACACCCGACCGTGGAGTCGGATGCGCAGGTTAGGTTCCGTTCGCCGCGCGACGGTTCGCCGCTTCTGGAGATTGAACTGGACAAGATTATTCCCAACGAATTTCAGCCGCGGCGCATTTTCAACGAAGAAAAATTGCAGGAACTGGCGGACTCCATCGTGGTGCACGGCATCATTCAGCCGCTGGTTGTGCTGGCGCGGACTGACGGCACTTATGAAATCCTGGTCGGCGAGCGGCGCTACCGCGCCGCGAAGATCGCGGGTTTATCCAGCGTTCCGGCCTTTGTAAGAGAAGGGCTGTCCGCACAGGCCAAGCTCGAGATTTCCCTTATTGAAAATATCCAGCGCGCGGATCTCAATCCCATCGAAGAGGCCAAGGCCTACCAGCAGCTTTCGGTGGAGTTTGGACTCACGCAAATGCAGATTGCAAAGCGCGTCGGCAAAAACCACTCGACAGTGGCCAACCTCATGCGTTTATTAAATTTGCCGGCAGAGATCCAGAAGGCGCTTGTCTCCGAGGAAATTTCCGAAGGGCAGGCGCGGCCGCTCCTGACCTTGCGCGACCGCGAAGAGATGCTCGCCATGTTCAAAATTGTCGTTAGGGATAAGATGAAAGTGCGGGACATTGAAAATAAAGTTCGCGAAATCGTGAACCGGAAGATAAGAGTCCGCGAGATGTTTATACCTGACCCGTTTATTGAATCGCTGGAAAATCAGCTTCGCGACAAACTCGGCACACGCGTGGAGGTGAGCAAAAAGGCGAAAGGCGGGCAGATTACGATCCAGTTTTATTCGGACGATGAGCTAAAAGGAATCATTGAAAAATTAACCTAATTATTCTAAGCAGCTATTTTTAAGCTGTTGATAACGTGGGGAGAAATACTTGACTATCACGCTAAACCGACTTATTATGTGAGTAGATTGATATTTTAAGCCAAGGTCTGCTTGGTATCGCGCTCACAATTGTCATTTTGGCGGAACTTATGATCAAAGTTTAAAACTTTCAATCGACTCGCAGCAAAAACCTAAGTTCCGCGAAAGCGGAATTTTGGTTTTTATAAGGAGGACGGAATGTCAAAAAAGATTTATCGCGCGGCTTTTCCAAGAAACTATGGGTCGTTTGCTTTTTCCCATCCGTGGCTTTGCCCTGGCTGCAATAGGCGGCTTAAGGATCCGATCAGCCACGAGAGAAGATGTCAGAAACTGCGGGTGCGGTCCAAACTTTGGTTATAATGATTTGCCGGTTCGATTGGCATTCGGCGGTTACCTAGGTGGTTCTTCGGGGCCACCTTTCTTTTTTATGCTAAAATTACCAAACCGGGGTATGGGGTAGTGGTAGCCCGCGTGCATGGGGTGCATGTAGCGGCGGTTCAATTCCGCCTACCCCGATTATGTGAGAATTTTGTTATAGTCGCCTCATCGGCGACCCGCCGGAGAGGCGGGTACGCGTGCATTATGACAAAACATTTAGCAAATAGCGGAGCAACCGAGATTAATTTTGTCCGAGGCGCAGGGTGTTTTTTGTTTGACGAAGCTGGCAAAAAATACATTGACTTTTTAGGCGGTTGGTGCGTCGCCACAGTCGGCTGGAAGCATCCGGAAATGGAGAAAGCTTTAGCCGAAGCAGGGAAACTTGGCTTATATGTTCCACCGAGTTTTGGCTGGCCGGAGTGGGATAAATTCGCCGAGCGGCTTTGCCGGCTGGCGCCGGGAAACTTATCGCGCGCGTTTCGCTGCACGAGCGGCTCGGAAGCCGTGGAATTCGCCATTAAGCTGGCCCGCGCGGCCACGGGGAGGAAGAAAATAATTTCGGTTGAGGGCGTCTATCATGGTCATACTTATGGCGCGGCCACGGTCGGCACGGGGCTTACTTCTGCGATGGCGCCGGGCGTGCCGGAAATGCAAAAAATTTCACTGCGCGATGGTGTCACGGAATTTGAAAAGATCGCTAATGGCGGCGATGTAGCCGCGTTTTTGAGCGAGCCGGTTTTCACCAATGCTGGCGCGATCATTCCACCAGCGGATTTTTATCCGCACATTGCCCAGATTTGTCGCAAGCAAGATATTCTTCTTGTTATGGACGAGGTCGCGACTGGCTTTGGCCGCACAGGCAAAATGTTCGCAAGCGAACATTGGAATCTCGAGCCGGATATTATTTGCCTCGGCAAAGCGATCTCCGGCGGGTACGCGACTCTCGGCGCCACGCTTACGACCGAAGAAGTCTTTGAGAAGGGCCAGGATATCCCATTGTATTCCACCTTTGGCTGGATGCCGTCAAGCTTGGTCGTCGCACGGCGCAATGTGGAACTTATTGCAGAAGAAAAACTGGTCGAAAACTCCGCGAAACTGGGGGAGTACATGCTTGGCAAATTGAAGGGCCTCGAGAAGCTTCCGACAGTAAAAGAAGTTCGCGGCTTGGGCCTCATGTTTGGCATAGATTTAGAGCCGCGCGGACTTTCGGAAAAAATTTATAATGATTGTTTGCAGCAGGGATTAATAATTGACACCGCGCATCACGGCACCCTGTTTTTCACGCCGCCGCTTTGCCTAGATCAGAAAACCGCGGATCAAGGTATCATGATATTGGGAAAGGTTTTGAATGAAGCTGGTTAGTTTAAATATTTTAATGGGTGAGGTGCACGAGCCGTTTATGGAGTTCGTGAAATCTTCCCGCGAAACCACGGATATTTTTTGCTTTCAGGAAGTCTTCGATGCGCCCAAGGCGAGCATCCTCAAAGAGCTAAAAGCCGCCCTGTCGGAGTTCGACGCATATTTCGCGCCAAGCATGCGGTGGAAAGGCCGTGACTGTGGACTTGGTATGTTTGTCCGCAAAGAAATTTCCATAAAATCGCAGGGCGATTTTTTCGTCTTCGGGAAGTTTGTCAAAATCATTAGTAACGATTTTTCCCAACAAGGCAAAAAACTCCAGTACATAAGGTTTACAAAGGACGGCCAGCAGTTCACCATAGCCAACTTTCACGGCTGGTGGTTTGACGGTCCGAAAGTAGATAATCCAGGGACACTCGAGCAGATGAAATTGGTTAAAGAATTTTTGGATAAGCAACTGGGCGAAAAAATCATCTGCGGGGATTTCAATCTCAACCCTGACACCCAGTCAATGGAGCTTCTGGAAGACAATATGATAAACCTCATCAAAAAGTTTCGGATTGCCTCGACGCGGCCGGACTCATTTCCCAAACACTTTTCGCGTTTTGCGGACTATATTTTGGTTTCGCGCGGAGTGAAAATAAAAAACTTCGAAGTGCCGAACCTCGAAATTTCCGACCATTTACCGATGATTTTGGAGTTTGATTAGACGACTTGCGGGATTTTGACTTTGCCCGAACTTACTGACTTAATACACTTAGTGCAGGCGCGGACGCGTTTGCCGGGCCGGACAGTCAACCACTGCAAATTCGGCTGCAGACGGCGAATGGTGGCCTGCATAGAGTGCGAGCGCGCGAAACCGCGGCTGTAGCCCTTATCGCAAATTTTACAAATTTTGTTTGGTGAAATCATTGAAGTACGAACTACGAACTTTTACGAATCTACGAACATGAAATAAAGGATAACATAATATGGATATTGGGTCAATCGTTATTACTCTAATCATTTTGCTTTTTTCGGTCATTATTCATGAGGTTTGCCATGGGATAGTGGCCGACAAACTCGGCGACCAGACCGCGCGGCTTTCGGGACGGCTCACCTTGAACCCGCTTCCGCATCTGGATTTGTTTGGTTCGATTTTATTGCCGTTATTTTTGTATCTCGTGAATTCTCCGATCTTGTTTGGCGCGGCCAAACCCGTACCCGTGAATTTTTTCAACCTGCGCCGGCCCAAGCGCGACATGGCCCTGGTTTCGCTAGCCGGTCCTGGATCGAACTATTTACTTGCGATCATCTTCGCCCTGCCGATCCGTCTCGGCGCGGCCATGCCGGAAACTTTTATTTTTGATATTTTAGTGCAGGCCGCGCTTCTAAATCTCGTGCTTGGCACTTTCAACTTTCTGCCCATTCCACCGCTCGATGGCTCCAAGGTTCTCGCGTCGTTTCTCTCGGACAATATGATGTATCGCATCCTGGAGTGGGAGCGCTTCGGCTTTTTGTTGATTATCTTTTTTCTCTACACCGGCCTCGTCGGCGCGGTTCTGGTCCCGATCATAACTTTTCTGGCCAAACTTTTTCTCGGGTTTTCGATTATTTGACTTTTTCCAGCATACTTTGCAATCATATACTTACTTCAAGGAGGAAGTCATGAATATAAAAAGGTTGGTCGTTTTGCTTATCAGGCCGAGTAAATACCACAGTGACGGGTATTTACTGCAGTTGCTGCGCGGATCGCTCCCGAGCAACAGCCTGGCGGTAATGAACTCTCTGACAGAAGCGGCGTTTAACGGCCCGCTCGCCGATATCGCTCGCAAAGAGGTTTATGTTTATGATGAGCTGGTCTGCGACGGCCGGGTCCAAGTATCACAACTTATGAAGCGACACGCCCGCGAGGGCACTGTTGTGGTGGCCGGGTTGGTGGGCGTGCAAACCAATATGTTTCCGCGGGCCTGCGATTTGGCCAAGGAGTTTACTCGCGCCGGCGCGGTTGTGGTCATGGGCGGCTTCCACGTGAGCGGTTCTATCACCATGCTGCACGACAAGCAACATCCGGTCGGGTCGTGTCCTCATGAGGCGCAACCCTCTGACTGCGAGCTGATGCCGCCCGAGTGCGCAGAGATAATGCGCGAGGGTGTAATCATCTTCCACGGCGAGGCGGAAAACCTCTGGCCGGCTGTGCTGGCCGACATCTGCCGCGGGACACCAAAATCCCTTTACCGGGGCGGGCGGCCCGATCTCGCAAAAGCGCCGCCGCCGAGCTATCCGCCGAATTACTTCAACGGCTTTTTTGGCAAGCTTCGGACCATGGATTCCGGACGCGGGTGTCCGTTCGACTGCAGTTTCTGCACGATCATCAATGTGCAGGGGCACGATATGCGCTTTCGGACTCTCGATGCGATCAAGGCATGGATCCGCAGCGCGTGTGCCGTTGACGGCCGGACGTTCTGGTTTTTTACGGACGACAATTTCTGCCGCAATCCTTGCTGGGAAGATATCCTGCTGGCCTGCAGCAATCTCCAGGCCGAAGGCCTGCAGTTCAGCTTTATGATCCAGTCAGACCTGGCGGCCTGGCGTCTCAAGGGTAAAAAGACCGGGCGTCGTTTCGTCGAACTGCTGGCAGAAGCCGGTTGTTCGCAGGTCTTCCTCGGTGTCGAATCCGTTCGGCAAGACACGCTGCAGCACACCGGCAAGCCGCAAAACCGGGTTGAGACCTATCAGCACATGGTCGATCTCTACCACAGTGCCGGCATTGCTTGTCACGCGAGTTTCATCATCGGTTTCCCGGGTGACACGCCGGCAACCGTTGCCGAAGACGTGCGGACACTGAAAAACATCGGCTTCGACCAGGCGTCGTTCTATATGCTCTGCCCGCTGCCGGGATCGCAGGATCACATGCAGATGCAGGCGGCGAAAAAGTGGATGGATCCCGATTTCAACCGGTACGACTCGTTTCAGCCGGCCATGCGCCATCCGCTCATGAGTGCGCAGCAGTGGCAGGAGGCCTACGACAACGCCTGGCGGGAATTCTACACCACGGAGCATCTGGTCTCGGTGCTCTCCCGGGTCAACCCCGGCAACTACTGGGGTGCGATGCGCACCTTTTTGTGGTACCGATGGTCAGCGCTCCGCGAGGGGGTGCACCCGATGCTTGGAGGATTCTACCGACGCCGCTGCCGGCAAGACCGTCGTCCGGGTTTGGAAAAAGAGTCTCGACTGGAATTTTGGACCAGTGAGCTGCATCGCCACATCCGGTACGTCATTTCTCTTGCGCGCGAGTATTATTTTTTCCAGGATGTCTATTTCCAAACGAGGTGGATGCCGACGATTCGCAAACGCACGGCGCATGTTGCTGACGTGCACCGGCGGCTGCGCATCGCGCGCTTCGTGATGAGGGTCCGTGTCCGGACCTACTCGGCGAGCATTCAGCGATCCACGTGGTTTGGCCGAACGTTTGGGAGAGCAGCACACCGGAACTGGCTCGATTCCTTCTGGAGAGAATACGCGCGGCTCAAGTGGCGCCTCGTCCTGCCTCACAAGTTCCACTGGCATGCGAGGATGCTTAGTTGCGTGCTCGCGGAATGTTGCTACTGGGTGCGGTTTAACGCCGCGCTGTTCCGAGCAAAACTCTAGGCAGTTAGCTTCCAACGCGGGGTCGTACAAAGCTTACCTTGTACGACCCTTTTTTATGATCAGCGCAAGGATTTGACTAGCACCCGCGAGTTTGCTATCATGTTTTCACACCCACCTACGCTAAAGCTACGGCGGGCAGCAGTACGAGGCTTCGACGTTTGAAACACAGTCAGACGGCGATAATACCGCGTATTTTTTATTGAAATCATTCATCTAAGTTGCCAACAATCAATCAATTGGTCCGCAAGGGCCGCCATAGTCTCAAACGCAAGTCGAAGTCACCCACGCTTCAGACGGCTTTTAATTTGATCAAAAATCAGCCCGTGGACCTGCCGAAAGGTTCGCCGTTTAAGCGCGGCGTCTGTATCAAGGTGACCACGACCACGCCGAAGAAACCGAATTCCGCGCTCCGCAAGATCGCCCGCGTTAGATTAACCAACGGCCAGGAAGTGACGGCCTATATCCCGGGCGTGGGGCATAATCTGCAGGAGCACTCGGTGGTTTTGATCCGCGGCGGCCGCGTTAAGGACCTGCCGGGCGTGCGCTATCATATTGTGCGCGGCAAACTCGATGCCGCCGGCGTGGAGGCGCGCAAGCGCGGCCGCAGCAAATATGGAGCGAAACGGCCGAAATAAAGTGGAAAAAATTTCTATAAATTTCGCGAAGCAAATTTCAGTTATTTCCTGAAATAAATAGAAATTCATTGAAACTGGTAGAAACTTATTGTTATAAATCATGCCAAGGAAGTCAAGATTATATAAACGTCATAAGATCGCTCCTGACCCGCGCTACAACAACGCCAAAGTAGCGAAGTTTATCAACCACATTATGGAGCGCGGCAAAAAGACGGTCGCACAAAGAATCGTTTACAGCGCTTTTGATTACATCAAAGAGCAGCTCAAAACCGAGCCGCGCCAGATTTTTGATGCGGCCCTCAAAAACGCGAGCCCCATTCTGGAAGTGAAAAGCCGCCGCATCGGCGGCGCCAACTACCAGGTGCCGCTGGAGGTTGTCGAGCCGCGCAAAACCACGCTTGGCATGCGCTGGCTGATTGGCGCCGCGAGGAGCAAAAAAGGCAAAGCGATGCATTTGAAACTGGCCGAAGAGATCATGGCTGCTGCGAAAAACGAGGGTGGGGCGATTAAAAAGAAAGAAGATACCCATCGCATGGCCGAGGCCAATCGCGCCTTTGCCCATTTCGCGCGGTTCTCAAGAAGGTAGTACGAACTACGAACAATTACGAATCTACGAACAGATGACAAGAGAAATTCCTATCGAACAGACGAGAAACATCGGGATTATTGCCCACATTGACGCCGGCAAAACTACTGTGACGGAAGGTATTTTGTATAACACTGGTTTGAAGCACACGATTGGCCTGGTGCACGAGGGCGAGACGACCACGGATTGGATGGAGCAGGAGCGGGAGCGCGGCATCACCATTACGGCCGCGGCCGTAACCTGCTACTGGAACCCTTCGGCGGGCTCGGGGCAGAAGCACAAGATCAATATCATTGATACGCCCGGCCACGTGGACTTCACAGTCGAGGTCGAGCGCTCCCTGCGCGTGCTCGACGGCGCGGTCGTGGTTTTCGACGGCAAGATGGGGGTGGAGCCGCAGAGCGAGACAGTCTGGCGGCAGGCCGACAAATACCACGTGCCGCGCTTGTGCTTCATCAACAAGATCAACCAGACGGGCGGCGATTTTTATAAAAGCCTGGACTCCATTCACCGCCGGCTTTCAGTCGATGCCTTCCCCATTCAACTGCCGATCGGTTTTGAAAAAGATGTCTCGGGCTTTGCGGATCTCGTGCAGATGAAGGCCTATACTTACAAAGATTATACCGATAGAGATTTCACGGTCGGCGAGATTCCAGCTGACCTGAAATCTCGCGCCGAAGAGTATCGCCGCAAGCTTTTGGAAAAAGTCGTGGAGAGCGATGACGCTATTTTGGAGAAATATTTGGCTGGTCAGGAGATCTCGGAAGCGGAATTTCTCACAGCCATCCGCAAGTCGGTGATGGGCGGGAAGTTCTTCCCGGTGCTCGGCGGCGATGGGCGCGGCGTGATCGTGCAGAGTATTCTCGACGCCGTCGCCAACTTTTTGCCATCCCCGCTCGATCGCGGCGCGGTGAAAGGCAGCGAGCCGAAAACCGGCGCTGAAATCGAGCGCAAACCCGATGACGGCGAGCCGTTCTCGGCCCTCGCCTTCAAGATCGCCACTGACCCGTTTGTCGGCAAACTGGCGTTTTTCCGTGTTTATTCTGGCACACTCGCCGCCGGCTCTTATGTCTTAAATACCCGCAGCGGCAACAAAGAGCGCGTCGGCCGCATCGTGCGTATGCATGCCAATGACCGCCAGGAAGTGAAGGAGGTCTTTGCCGGCGACATTGCCGCGCTGGTTGGTCCGAAGGATACATTTACTGGTGATACGCTTTGCGACGTGGACAAGCCCATAATTTTGGAAACCATTATCTTCCCGGAGCCGGTCATCTCCCAGGCCATTGAGCCCCGGACCAAGGCCGACCAGGAGAAGATGGGGCTAGCACTTCAGAAACTCGGCGAGGAAGACCCGACGTTCCATATCAAAACCGACGAGGAGACGGCGCAGACCATCATCTCGGGCATGGGTGAGCTGCACCTGGAGATCATCGTGGACCGCATGAAGCGCGAGTTCAAGGTCGAGGCCAATGTCGGTGCGCCGCAGGTGGCTTACAAAGAGACGTTCAAAAAGACCGTGGAAGTGGAAGGCAAATACATCCGTCAGACCGGCGGCCGCGGCCAGTACGGCCACGTCTGGCTGCGCCTCGAGCCGCAGGAGCGAGGGCGCGGCCGCGAGTTTTTGGATGAGATCGTGGGCGGTATCATCCCGCGCGAATACATTCCGGCCATTCAAAAGGGTATAATGGAAGCGGCGGACAATGGCGTCATTGCCGGCTTTCCGGTCGTGGATTTCAAAGCCGCCGCCTATGACGGCAGCTACCATGAGGTGGACTCATCCGAGATCGCCTTCAAGATCGCGGCCAGCAAAGCGTTCCAGGAAGGCATGCGCCGCGCCGCGCCGGTCATCCTCGAGCCGATCATGAAAATCGAGGTCAACGTGCCCGAGGAATTTATGGGCGATGTCATCGGCGATATTTCCGCCAAGCGCGGCCAGGTGAGGGAGATGCATGAGCGCGGCCGCGCCAAGGTGATTGACGCCGAGGTGCCGCTGGGCGAGATGTTCGGCTACGCCACGACGATCCGCTCGATGTCCCAGGGCCAGGCCTCCTACACTATGGAATTCTCGCACTACGCCGAGGTGCCGAAAAGCATTGCCGAGAAGATCATCGGCGAGGGGCAGAAAATCAGAGTCGGGCAGAATAGATAGCTTATAGGAGATAGCTTATAGATGAATCAAAACGAGTATCAAAATTTACTAGCGCTTCTAAAAATAACCGGCGGGAAGTATATCCTCGTCGAAGACGGGCAACCCAAGGCGGTTTTGATGAGCTATGAGGAATTTTCTGACCTCGCCGTCCCGCGCATTGCCGGCGAGCTCGCGAACCGCGTGGAACAGATTAACCAGGAGATCACGCACGCCCAAGTTTTGGATCTGCGCGAGGAGGTGATCGCCGAGCCGGATTTACCCGTAGCCGCAGAAATCACCGTGGAGCCGCTTGACCTGCTCTAGAGAATCTGTTATATTATTTTCACGCCAATTTTTATTAACCAATTAATCCAAAGGAAAAACTATGGCAGTAGGCAAGTTTGAACGCACCAAGCCGCACATCAACGTCGGCACGATCGGTCACGTGGACCACGGCAAAACGACTTTGACGGCAGCGATTACGCACTTTTTGGCCGGCAAAGGGCTCGCCAAGGAGCGCTCCTATGATTCGATTGACAACGCGCCGGAAGAGAAAGAGCGCGGGATCACGATCAACACCTCGCACGTGGAGTACGAAACCGACAAGCGCCACTACGCGCACGTGGACGCGCCGGGACACGCGGATTATATCAAAAACATGATCACCGGCGCCGCCCAGATGGATGGCGCAATTCTTGTGGTTTCCGCGGCCGACGGCCCGATGCCGCAGACCCGCGAGCACATTCTGCTCGCGCGGCAGGTGGGCGTGCCGCACCTCATCGTCTTTTTGAACAAAGTGGACATGGTGGATGACAAGGAGCTCGTTGACCTTGTCGAAGAGGAGGTCCGCGAACTTTTGAATAAATACGAATACCCGGGCAAAGACATTCCGGTGATCCGCGGCTCGGCTTTGAAAGCCATGGAAAACGACGTGGAAGCGCTCAAGGGGATTGAAGAGCTGGTGAACAAAATGGATGAGTACTTCCCGGAGCCGGTGCGCGACGTGGACAAGCCGTTCCTGATGCCGATTGAGGACATCTTCTCGATTGAAGGCCGCGGCACGGTCGTGACCGGCCGCATCGAGCGCGGGATGATCAAAGTCAACGACGAAGTGGAAATTGTCGGCCTCAAGGCAACGGCCAAAACCGTTGTCACCGGCATCGAGATGTTCAACAAATCGCTTGACGAGGGTCGCGCTGGCGATAATGCCGGCGTGCTCCTGCGCGGCACCAAAAAAGAAGAAGTGGAGCGCGGCCAGGTTTTGGCCAAACCCGGTTCCATCACGCCGCATGCCGAGTTTGAGGCGGAAGTTTATGTCCTGACCAAAGAGGAAGGTGGCCGCCACACGGCGTTCTTCACCGGCTACAAACCGCAGTTCTATATCCGTACGACTGACGTGACCGGCGAGGTGACCCTTGCGGCCGGCAAAGAAATGGTGATGCCTGGCGACACTGTTTCGGTGACCATCAAACTCATCGCGCCCGTGGCGCTCGAAGAGAAGCAGCGCTTTGCCATCCGCGAGGGCGGCCACACGGTCGGCGCCGGCGCGGTGACGAAAATCCTCAAATAATCGAATGGCCAAAGCAGCGACAGAAGCGCCCTCAACCCGAATCAGGATAAAGATCCGCGCCTATGACCACAAACTTATAGACCAAAGCGCGAAGCAAATCGTGGACACCGCCAAGCGCTCGGGCGCGACCATCGCGGGTCCCGTGCCGCTGCCGACCGAGAAGACGAAATACACGGTCAATAAATCCACCTTCGTCCACAAGGATTCCCGCGACCAGTTCGAGATGCGCATCCACAAACGGCTCATTGACCTCTCTAACCCTACCCAAAAAACCATCGATGCCCTGACGAACCTGAATTTACCTGCCGGCGTGGACGTGGAAATTAAGATGTAATAAATAAACCGCCCGCAAGGGCGGTTTTAAGTTATCCACGGCATTAAAACCGCTAGAGCATTTGACTGATAATCATTCGCGCGAATCGGTACATAGCCAGTTTTTGAGCAAAAAATCGAGCGCCGCTGTAAAAGTCGGCGCTCATTACGGTTTGAGGGTTTTTCATCAATTGTCTTCGTTTTGCTATAATACGAAAAACGACGGAGGTAATTATGAGATATGTTGTCGGTTATGACCGGGATTTTGCCACGCAATATTTCAGACGGAGCGTCCTACCCTTGCTCGCGCTGCCGCCATTTAAGGTTATCGCCGATGTGGAGCTGAACTACTTGGCGAGCAGGTTTGGCGAAGATGTCTGCGTTCCTTTGTATAATGAACTTGCACGCCCCCCGGAGCGGCACGCCATTGAGCTTTTGTTGGATATTAGAAAAGTGAGAGCGGACCGGCGGCTTAGTCAGATGGCTGAAGGGGCTGCCAACGGACTCCTTTTTTATCAGGGTTTGCCAGCGCGTGGTGGTTTGCGGAAACTTCGTCGGCTCGACATGAACCGTCGGCAAGTCGCAGTCCTTATCAAGAAACTATACAATCGCGCGGCATTGGCCAAATTTCGTACGAGTGACGAAAAAGGACTTTTCCACAGACTCAGCGAGCATATCCCCGAGTGGCTCGACCTCTTGTCGCTCATCCCGGGCAACGATTTTGTGGAGGTCCACGAGAGCTCCACGTCGCTACTGTTCGGGGTATCGCCCTCCACAAAAATCAACTAGCTTTTGACCTTGGACTTTTCGCGCTTTCGGGCGCGGGGAGTCCAGGGTCTCTTTTTTTCAAAAAAGTGGTAAAATTGATTTATATGATTATGGACAGACAGGAGTTTGAAAAATTGGTGGGGGAGGCGATTGAGGGGTTGCCGGAGCAGATTCGCGAGAAGATGGACAATGTGGCGGTGGTGATTGAGGATTATCCAAAATCCAAACAGGGCGCTCTGCTCGGGCTTTATGAAGGCGTACCTCGGACGAAGCGGGGGCCGGGCTATACTCTGGTTTTGCCGGACAAAATTACCATTTTCCAGAAATCCATCGAACAAATCGCCGCTACGCCCGAAGCGATCAGACAACAAGTGCGGCAAACCGTCTGGCACGAGATCGCGCACCACTTTGGGTTCAGCGAGGAAGGCGTGCAGGATCTCGCCAGGCGAAGGAAGGGCATTTCCCGGGACCGGACTTGACATTTTCGCGCCGCTGCGAGAAAATAGTATTGTAAATAATCATTAAACAAGGAACAAACCATGAAACTTTCCCGAATTTTTGGCATTGCCGCCGTGATGACCCTGCTCGTCGGCGGTGTGCCGGTGTCTGCCGCTCACTCCTGGGGCAATTATCATTGGGCGCGGACAGCCAATCCCTTCACGCTGAAGCTTGGCGATAATGTTTCTTCTGCCTGGGATGACCAGTTGGGAGTCGCGTCGGCGGATTGGAGCTTGTCTTCGGTTTTGGATACGCAACTCACCGCCGGGGCAACTAATCCCAAAAACTGCCGACCGGCGAGCGGACGGGTAGAAGTCTGCAACAGCAAGTACGGCAAAAACGGCTGGCTTGGCGTGGCTTCCATCTGGATTTCCGGCAGCCACATTACCCAAGGCACGGTGAAGCTTAACGACACCTATTTTAACACGGCCCAATATAACACGCCGGCGTGGAGACAGTTTGTGATGTGTCAGGAGGTTGGCCATACCTTTGGCCTGGATCATCAGGATGAGAATTTTACCAATGCCAATCTCGGCAGCTGTATGGATTATACTAATGATCCGTCAACCAACCAGCATCCCAACCAGCATGACTATGATCAGTTGGAGATAATCTATGAACATTTGGATAGCACCACGACCATTGCCTCCGCCGACCTTTCCAGCCCGGGCAAAGGCAATGATGTCGGTGATGATCCGGCAAGCTGGGGGAAAGTTATCAAGCGCTCGGGCGATGGCAAAAGTTCGCTGCATGAAAAAGACCTGGGCCGCGGGGGCAAGGTCTTCACCTTTGTCATCTGGGCAGAATAAATCTCTAAAAAACCCTGCCAGAGAGCGGGGTTTTTTCAAGGTATGGACATAAAAAAACTTCTCTCGATAGGTATTGTTTTGATTTTGGCCGCGGCGGCCTATATCTTTTTGCGACCGGCGAACAACCTCCCGGCGAACAACCTCCTTGGAAAAAACATCGCGATTTACGCCTATACTGTGGCAGGCAAATCCAATGGGGGAGCGAGCGTGGCCGTGCCCTTTACTATTGACGCTAAGGACAGCGGATTGCTAAATGCCGCGCTTGATTTCAATCACGATGGCAAAGTCGCGGCAGAAGAATGGGTGGTGCAAAATATCCGGCCGCGTGTCCAGAAAGACGGCCGCAACCTTTTGCATTTTACCCTGCCAGAGGGAATAGCCCTTGGCGATGACAAGATTGCGGTATTTGTTGCATTGGGGAAAGAGCCACTCACGAATTGGGACGGCACAAAAACAGGCGCGTCTTACCGGCAGACGCGAGCCAAAATTTCACCAGTCGAGCTGGGCGATGTTCTGGGCTTAAATGTTCCGGGCGCGGGGCCGGATGTGTATCGCGGCAGTAACGGATCGTTTTTGAAGGAATTTGCGGGAATCTCCACGGCTCTGGCTGATCCGATTGATGTGCAGTCAGACCTCGAGATCCCGGATTACCCACAGGGCAATATGGAATGCGGCCCGACTTCGGCCGCGAACAATCTTACTGGACTCGCCGGCGCCAATGGCGCAGGTGATAGATTACCAACCAATCCGCGTGAGATAATTGATGAGCTGAAAACGGATATGAATTTCAACAACGGCGTGATTGGGGCTGACAATTTTGTGAATGGCAAAAACGCGTTTACCAGCCGCCACCAGCTGCCGATCACCACGACGGTGATTGAGCGGCCCTCGGTTCAGGATATCGCGAGCGCCATTCAGAACGGCTGCGCGGTGGAGATGGACCTCGCGTTTGTGGAGGCGGTAAATGGGCGAGCGGGCCGGCATGTGGCCAGCCACACGGTCACGGTGACCGGTGTTTACTCTGACGGCGCGGACAAGGCGATTTATGGTGCTGATTCGGCGACGCCTGACGGGGTGGAGATCTGGCGCTTCTCTGACCGGGGCCCGAATTTGCAGCTTGGCTATCCTTTATGGGATGGCGCGACTGTGGTGATGCGCATCTTCGTGCAGTGCTGGACGCCGCCGGCACAACCAGACGAGTCGCGCACCGCGCCGCCGGAAGAACCGGAAGACCAGGCCGGAAGTGGCAAAGCAGTGGAGATGCTCGTGATCAACGGTGTGTACTATCCCAAGTACCAATTTCGCGTGGCTAATCCGGATGCATGCGGACAGCCGCATTATCATGCTGCTACGGCTTATGGACTCTCGGGCCGCGATTCGCTGGAAGTGGTGAGCGCGCCTGATCCCAATCCCAGCGGCTGCGGCTTTGGCGCAGTCGCCGAGGTGCCGGTGGAGACGATTACCATTTCCCACGAACAATCCCTTGAGCTTGTCAAATACCTCTGGTAGAATACATCCATGATGGGATATGGAAACTTTGGGCAGATGATGGGCGGTGCGGGGTGGTTTGCGGGCCTCACGTGGCTCGTGGTGCTTATCGACCTCGTGCTGCTTGGCATCTGGCTCTGGAAGCAAATCCAAAAATAAATTGAGAAAAAATAAATTGAGATTTGACACCCTCCCCGGGTTGTATTAGAATTAATCAGGAATTAATTAAATTGTCCTTCGGGACATGATCCGCCGAATCGGCGGATATCGCCGAAGATTCGACTGTATAGCCAGCGGATCTTGCTGGTTTTTTGTTCAAAATGGCGTTTATATTAGCCAAAAAAGTGAATATGACCCAGGTTTTTACAGACAAAGGAAAAGTCGTTCCCGTGACTGTTTTGGCGGCCGGATCAATCAAGGTAAGCGCGGTGAAGACGGCCGAGAAAGACGGCTATAGCGCTGTGCAGGTGAGCTTTGGGAAGAAAAAGCGCGAGTTTCGCGTGGCTGGCGAGTTTCAGGCCGGGCAGGAGATAAAAGTCTCGGAATTCGCCCCTGGCGAGGTCATTAAAATTTCCGGAGTTTCCAAAGGCCGCGGCTTTGCGGGCGCGGTGAAGCGGCACGGCTTTCATGGCGCGCCGGCCTCGCACGGACACGATCACCCGCGCGCCGTGGGTTCCATTGGGCACCGCTTCCCGCAGCACGTGCGGCCCGGCAAGCGCATGGCCGGGCACATGGGCGGGACAGCAGCGACGGTAAAAAATTCCATGATCGTGGCTGTTGATCCGGAGCGCAACTTGCTGTTCGTCAAAGGCGGCGTGCCGGGCGCGCCCAACTCGCTGGTCAAGGTGATCACAACCGGGCAGAAAAAAGCTTCGGCCAAGCTGGCAGACTTTGGCCAAAGCGATGCAAAAAAGGAAAAAACAGATGTCCCAAGTTAAACTTTATAATTCGGCAGGTGAAGCTATGTCTGAGATAGAGTTAAATCCAAAAATTTTTGCCGTTGAAAAAGTAAAACCCGAAGTCATTCATCAAGTTGTAGTTGCTAAATTGGCCAACAGGCGCCGCCCGATCGCCTCGACCAAGACGCGCGGGCAGGTGCGCGGCGGCGGCAAGAAGCCCTGGAAGCAAAAGGGCACGGGCAACGCGCGGGCCGGCTCCATCCGCTCGCCGCTCTGGCGCGGCGGCGGCATTACCTTTGGCCCGACGAGCGCGCGAAATTTTTCCAAGAAGCTTAACAAAGCCATGATCAAGAGCGCGCTTTTGGCCGCACTCACTGATAAAGCGCAGGGCAACAAAATTTTTGTCATGGAAGGCCTGGCTCTGCCGAGCGGCAAGACAAAAGAGCTGGCCAGTAAATTGGCCGATCTAGCCAGGAAATTTTCGAGCCCCGGCCGTACTTTGATCGTCACCGGCCAGCGCGACGAGAAGCTGGAACTCGCCTCGCGAAACCTGCCGGATGCCAAAGTTTGCCTGGCCAGCGGTTTGGATATTTTGGATATCGTGAACGCCGCCAAGGTTGTTATGACCAAAGACGCGCTACCGGTTTTGGAAAAGGCATACTTAAGAACGCAAGAACCGAAGAACTAAAGAACATGGGAATTTTTGGTAAGAAAACTAAGCCAGAAGAAACGAAGACAGCGGAAGAGATTAAGCCAGAGGTGAGTCGGTCCGCCTCCGCTTCCACCAAGGCGGACAAGAAAGCCAGGACGGGTAAACAGGTTTTGGTGCGGCCGCTTTTGTCGGAAAAAGCCACGCGTCTGGCCGCAGCCGGCCAGTATGTCTTTGCGGTGATGCGCGGCTCGAACAAACCCGAGATCAAAAAAGACATTGAGCGGCTTTATAGCGTGCATGTGGAAAGTGTCAACATCGTTAACATGCCCGGAAAGAAGCGGCGTTATGGCAAAAGCCAAGGCAAAACTTCCGAGTGGCGGAAGGCCGTGATCAAAGTCCGCGCGGGCGAGAAGATCCCGGGCATCCTGGAATCGGTTGGATAAAATATGCCTATAAAAGTTTACAAACCTACAACGAGTGGACGGCGGAAAATGTCGGTGGTGGATTATGCCGGCGTGGCCCGTAAGCCCAAAGGCCCGCGGGCGCTGTTTTTGCGTAAGGCCAAGAGCGGCGGCCGTAATGTGCATGGCCGCATCACGGTCCGGCACATTGGCGGCGGAGCCAGGAAAAAACTCCGCCTTATTGATAGCAAGCGCGAAAAATATGACATTCCCGCGCGCGTGGAATCTATTGAGTATGACCCAAATCGCACGGCGTTTCTGGCGCTACTTTCCTACCGTGACGGCGAGAAGCGCTACATTTTGGCGCCGCAAGGCATAGCTGTGGGACAGACCGTTGTCAGTTCGCGGGGCAAAACGGAGATTGCGGCCGGCAACCGCATGCCCCTGCAGTATCTCCCGGCAGGGACCCTGGTGCACGACATTGAACTTGCCCCGGGCAGAGGTGGCCAGATTGTCAAAAGCGCCGGCGCCGCGGCGAGCGTTATGGCCGCTGATGGAGACTTTGCGATTTTGAATCTGTCCTCTTGCGAGTTGCGGCGCGTTTTTACAAAAAGTATGGCGACCGTCGGTCAGATTTCCAACGTGGATCACTGGAGTGAGCGCATCGGCAAGGCCGGCCGGATGCGTCTTCGGGGCGTTCGTCCGACCGTGCGCGGCAAGGTGATGAACCCCGTGGATCACCCGCACGGCGGTGGCGAAGGCCGGAACCCGATTGGTTTGAAATACCCGAAAACGCCGTGGGGCAAGCACGCGCTCGGCGTTAAAACGCGCCGCAAGCACAAAGCGTCCGATAAATTTATTATGCAGAGAAGGAAGAAATAATATGGGAAGATCGCTCAAAAAAGGTCCGTTCATTGACGCGAACCTGCTCAAAAAATTGCAAAACCGCAAGGCCGGCGCGAAGGATGTCATCAAGACGTGGTCGCGCGACTCGAGCATCACGCCGGAAATGGTCGGCGTGACCTTCGGCGTGCATAACGGCAAGAATTTTGCGGAAGTGTTTGTGACCGAGGATATGGTGGGCCACAAGCTTGGCGAGTTCTCCTTGACGCGGAAATTCACCCGCCACGGCGGCCGCATGGCCCGTGAGGAAGCCGCAGCTGCGGCCGAGGTGGAAAAGGCCAAGACCGCCGCGGCGCAAGTCGCCGGTACGGAAGGAAAGAAATAATATGGCAGACGAGAAGCAAAAAGAAATCGCCGAGGTCAGGGCCTCCGCCCGGCGGGTGCATATCTCTCCGCGGAAAGCGCGTCTGGTCGCGAACCTGCTCAAAACATTGCCGGTGGAGCAGGCGCTTTTGGAGCTGCAGTTCCGCGCCTCCCGGGCGACAGTGCCGATCCGGAAACTGGTGACTGCGGCGATTGCCAACGCCGCGCATAATTTTCAGATTGAGGCCGACCGGCTGTACGTCAAAAATATTACGGTGGACGGCGCCGAAGTCATGATGCGGTATAAACCGGGCGCGCAGGGCCGTGCGGTTGCGGTGCGGAAACGCCCGAGCCAGACCAACCTGATTGTGGGCGTGCGACCGGGCCTGCCCCAAAAAAAGGCAGCTCCGACCAAAGTCGAAGCAGAGGCAGAGGTCGGGAAAGAGACCAAGCCCGCGGTAGAGGTAAAGGCAGCGGTGTCAAAGCCAGAACAACCAAAGAGGAGATGGGGCTTCCTGCGCCGCAGACCTCGGCAGGAATTTACCAAAGGGAAAAAATACACGGGCTTTGACCGCCGCTCGGGGAGTTAGAGTACGAACCACGAACATGTACGAATCTACGAATACGAATAACATGATATATTGCAAAGAAACTATTAAGTTCGCAAAAATTGGAGCGGAGCTCGAAGAGCGAGCACGATTTTTGCGAAGAAGGAGTAATCAGTGTGACGGAGCGGCCCGGATCCGCCTGGGGCGGAGAGGGGACGCGAAGACACACCAATTACGACGTGGGGCATAAAGTTGATCCAAGAAGTTTGAGACTCAAGATTACCGACACGTGGAAGTCGCGGTGGTTTGCCCGCGGCCGGAAATTTTCTCAAGGCCTGCGGGAAGACAGCGTTATCCGCGACCTGGTTTGGCAGAAGTATCGAAAAGCCGGGGTGATCCGGATTGACATCGAACGCACGGGCCAGGAGATCAATGTCATCATCCATTCCACTCGTCCGGGAATGATTATCGGCAAAGGCGGCGGCGGCGTGGAGGAGCTGAAAAAGGAATTGAAAGCCAGACTTCGCCTGAAGACTGACCTCAAGATCACGATAGAAGAATCGCGTCAGGTCAATCTTGAGGCGCAGGTTTGGGCGCAGACCCTGGCCGAGCAGATGGAAAAACGGGCGAGCTTTCGCCGCGCGATCAAAACCGCGCTGGAGCAGATTATGGATGCCGGCGCGCTCGGGGCGAAGATTGCGATCTCGGGGCGCCTGGGCGGGGCGGAAATTGCTCGCACCGAGTGGCTCTACCGCGGCAAACTGCCGTTGCACACGCTGCGGGCGAACATTGATTTTGCCCGCGCGACGGCCTATACGACTTATGGCACCATCGGCGTAAAAGTTTGGATCAATAAAGGCGAGGTATTCGGAAAAACGGAAGAACCAAAGAACTTAAGAACGAAAGAACGCTGATTTTTATGTTGATTCCAAAAAAGCTCAAGCACAAAAAGCACCATCGCGGCAAAGGCGGGGGCAAGGCCACGGCCGGTAATTATTTGAGTTTTGGCAACTTTGGCCTGCGCGCGCTATCCAATGGCTGGGTGACCAGCCGTCAGATTGAGGCCGCGCGGCGGGCCATGACGCGCTACGTCCAGCGCGGCGGCAAAATCTGGATCCGGGTGTTTCCGGACAAACCAGTAACAGCCAAAGGCAACGAAATTCCGATGGGCGGCGGCAAAGGATCGGTGGATCATTTTGTGGCCGTGGTCAGAAAAGGCCGGATGCTTTTTGAGATGGATGGCGTGGCTCCCGATCAGGCGCGCGAGGCGATGCGTCTGGCTTCCCGCAAACTCCCGGTCAAAACCCGTTTTGAGGAGCGGGAGCAACAGCTATGAAATCTTCGGAAATCCGGAAAAAATCCAAGGCGGATTTGGAGAGGCAGCTTTTGGACCTGCGCGAGCAAGCTCGTGATTTGCGTTTCAAAATCGGCAGTCGCGAGATAAAGAACCATCAACTTCTGCGGAAGACCAGAAAGGACATCGCCCGCATTTTGACAATTCTTAAGGAAGGGGAGAAACAGTCATGATGGCAAGCAGAAAAACTTTGTCCGGCATCGTGATTCGGATGAGTAGAAACAAGACGGCCGTTGTCAAGGTGAATTTGGAGAAACGTCATCCGCAATATCACAAAAAATATACCGTGGCGAAAAAATACAAGGTTCATGATGAAAATAACACCGCCCAGGTCGGGGACAAGGTCAGGATTGAGGAAACCCGTCCGCGCTCGCGAGAAAAACACTGGAGAATTGTATGATTCATCTACGCACCCGCTTAAAAGTCGCTGACAATACTGGCGCGAAAGAGATCGCCGTGTTTTCGGTGTCCGGCAAAAACCGTCGCAGACACGTCCGGCTTGGCGATATCGTGGCCGCTTCGGTGAAGACGGCTGCTCCGACTGGCCAGGTGAAGAAGGGCGACAAGATTTATGCGGTGATCGTTCGGACGCGCAAAGAAACCCGGCGGCCGGACGGTTCCTATATCCGTTTTGACGAGAACGCCGCGGTGTTGATTAACAAAGAGACCGGGGAGCCCCGGGGTACGCGCATTTTCGGACCCATTCCGAGGGAACTGCGCGACCGCGGGTTTCCTAAGATTATTAGTCTTGCGCCGGAGGTTATCTAGCATGCATATTCGCAAAGGTGATACAGTAAAAATTTTAACAGGACGCGATCGCGGGCAAACCGGCAAGGTTTTGGCTGTGGATCCAGGTACTGGCCGCGCGACGGTGGAGGGCCGCAATCTTTTTTTCCGCCACGAGCGGCCGAAAAAACAGGGCCAGAAGGGACAGCGCGTGCAGCTGCCGGGGAGAATCTCGCTTGGCAAGCTTATGCTCGTCTGTCCCCATTGTAAAAAGGCCGCGCGCGTGGGTCGCGTCACTGATGATAAAGGGATAAAAACCCGCATTTGTAAAAATTGTGGAAAAAGCATTGCGTAAATATATGGCAAGACTTTTGGAACAATACAAGACGAAGATTAGGCCCGCGCTTCAGGCCGAGCTCAAGGTAGAAAATATGTTGGCCGTGCCGCGCGTTGAAAAGATCGTCGTGAACGCAGGTATTGGCCGGATTTTGCAAACTTCGCCCAAGGCCCTCGACACGCTCACCGCGAGTTTCGGCAAGATCACCGGACAAAAACCGGTTGCTCGCAAAGCGGCAAAAGCAATCTCCGCTTTCAAGATAAGGCAGGGGCAGATCGTCGGCCTGTCCGTGACGCTGCGCGGGAAGCGAATGTATGATTTTTTGGATAAACTTATCAATGTGGCGCTGCCCCGGACCCGCGACTTCCGCGGCGTGTCGAAGCAAGGTTTTGACGGCCACGGCAACTATTCCCTGGGCCTCAAGGAGCATCTCGTTTTTCCGGAAATGGCGCAGGAAGAATCGGAAGTGAGCTTCGGACTCCAGGTGAACATCATCACGACGGCAAAAGATGATAATTCTGGATATATCTTATTGAAGAAACTTGGTTTTCCTTTTAAGGACTAGTATGGCCAAGAAGAGTCAGATCGCAAAATCTGCCCGAAAACCGAAATACTCGACGCGCGTGGTGCGGCGCTGCTTCCGCTGCGGTCGGAAGCGCGGCTATATGAGGGATTTTGACCTTTGTCGCATCTGCTTCCGCGAGCTCGCCTCGCGCGGCGAGATCCCGGGAGTAATTAAGGCCAGCTGGTAATTTGCATATGCCAATGACTGATCCAATTTCTGACATGTTAACGCGAATTCGCAACGGACTTCAGGCCAAAAAGCCGGAAGTGGTTTTGCCATATTCGCGTCTGAAGGCGAACCTCGCCAGACTTTTTGCCGAGCAGGGCTGGCTTCTGCAGGTGGAAGAGGCCGAAAGTGATGACGGGAAATTGTTGCGCCTGGTTTTGAAATATGATGCGGGCGGCGCGCCCGCCATTTCCGGCATTGTCCGCGTGAGCCGGCCCGGGCAGCGCATCTATGCGGCCTCTACCAATATTCCGCGCGTTTCGCATGGCATTGGGGCGACGATAGTCTCGACTTCAAAGGGACTGCTTACCGACAAGGAGGCGCGTTCACAAAAAATCGGCGGCGAAGTAATCTGTCAAGTCTGGTAGTGTACGAACATGAGTAAGATTGGAAAGAAACAGATCAATATACCGTTAGGCGTTGAGATTTCAGTCAACGGCCTGCTCGTGCAAATCAAGGGGCCGAAAGGGGAGCTGCAAGTTCGGCTGCATCCGAAAGTTTCCGTATCCGTCGCGGATGGCGCGGCGAGCGTGGCCGTGAAAAACCCGGAAGACAAACGGCAGAGGGCGCTTTGGGGGACATTCCGGTCCCTGCTTTCCGGCGCGGTCGCCGGGGTTACCGAGGGCTTTACGAAGCGCCTGGCGATTCAGGGCGTCGGCTACAAGGCCGCGCTTGCCGGCGATAAACTCACTTTGCACTTGGGCTACTCGCACCCGATCGAGCTTGTCATTCCGAAAGGACTGGCCGTGACAATTGAAAAAAATATTATTGTGATTACAGGCATTGACAAACAAATGGTCGGGCAGTTTGCCGCAGTGGTCAGAAGTCGCCGGCCGCCGGAGCCATACAAAGGGAAGGGTGTCCGCTACGAGGATGAAGTGGTGCGCCGCAAGGCCGGCAAGGTGGTTAAGGCGGTCGGCGGATAATTATGTCTAATAAAAGAGAAAAAAGAATAATGCGACACAAGCGGGTCAGGGCGAAGCTTTCCGGCACTGCCGAGCGGCCGCGGCTGGCGGCGTTTGCGAGCGGGAAGCACATGCATTTGCAGCTCATAGACGATGTGACTGGAAAAACTCTGGCCGCCGCTTCTACTTTGGAGGTTAAAGAGAAACTTGGCAAAACGACCAAAGCTGCCGTCGCCGCAAAGCTTCTTGCCGGTAAAGCAGCCAAACTCGGCATCAAAACCGCCGTTTTTGACCGAGGCGGTTTCCTCTACCATGGCCGCATCAAGGCGGTGGCTGACGCGTTGCGTGAAGCCGGGCTTAAAGTTTAATCGTAAAGGGATTTCTATGCGCGAAGTTATTAAAAAGGATTTACAAACCAAGGTCGTCGAAATTAAGCGCGTGACCCGCGTGGTGGCCGGCGGCAAGCGCATGCGGTTTCGCGCGCTCGTCGTGGCCGGCGACCGCAAGGGGCGGGTGGGCGTGGGGCTGAAGAAAGGCGCAGACGTGGCCGAGGCCGTGAACAAAGCCACCAATGAGGCGAAGAAAAACTTGATTACCGTGGCCATCAGCAATGAGACCATTCCGCACGCAGTGAAACTCAAATATAAAGCGGCGTTGATTTTGCTGAAGCCCGCCCCCTTGGGCAGCGGGATCATTGCCGGCGGGCCCGTGCGCGCGGTCATTGATCTCGCGGGCATCAAAAACATTTCCAGCAAGATGCTGGGCTCGAATAATAAGGTGAGCAATGTGCGCGCCACTTATGAAGCGCTGAAAAAACTTAAACATGCTTAATTTATCCAATCTCAAACCGAAAATGAAACGCCGCGGTCGCAAGCGCGTCGGGCGCGGGACCGGTTCAGGACACGGCGCATATTCCGGGCGCGGCATCAAAGGTCAGAAAGCCAGATCCGGCGGCAGCATTCGCCCGGGCTTCGAAGGCGGCCGGATGCCGATCATCCGCCAGATTCCCAAAAGCCGCGGTTTTCGCTCCATTCACCCGAAGGCGCAAGCCGTAAATCTCGTGGACATTTCCAATAAATTCAGCGAGAATGATACTGTGAATCCGCAGCGCCTGCGTGAGGCGGGCCTGATTCGCGCAGTGGCGTTGCCGATAAAAATTCTTGGGACGGAACTGACAAAGAAACTAAACTTTCAAGGCGTGGCATTTTCCGTCAAGGCCCGCGCCGCTGTGGCTAAAGCCGGCGGTCGGATATTGGAAACCAATGTTTAAAAAGCTCGCGCAAATCTGGAAGCTTCGGGACCTGCGCCATAAGATTTTTATGGTGATGCTGCTTTTGGCCCTCACGCGGGTTTTTGCGGCCGTGCCGATTCCTGGGGTTAATCTGGCCTCGCTTCGCAGCCTGTTTGCGCAGAACCAGCTGTTTGGCCTGCTCGATATATTTTCCGGCGGCGGCCTTTCCAATTTTTCCATTGCCATGCTTGGCGTCGGCCCGTATATCACCGCCTCCATCATCATGCAGCTTTTGGCGATTATCATCCCAAAGTTGGGAGAGCTGCAGAAGGAAGGGGAGCAGGGCCGCGCCAAAGTCAATCAGTACACGCGTTATCTCACGGTGCCGCTTAGTATTTTGCAGGGCTTTGGCACCATCAATCTGCTTACCCGCGGCGCCGCGACCGGGACGCGCGTCCTGGGCATTTTATCTCCGGCCGAATGGGTGATAATTTTGCTGTCCATCACAGCCGGGACCATAATTCTGATGTGGCTTGGCGAACTCATTACCGAATACGGCATCGGCAACGGCCTTTCGCTTATCATTTTTGCGGGCATCGTGGCGCGCCTGCCTGCCTCCGCCTCGCGCGAAATCGCGATTTTTGACCCATCGCGCCTCCCGACCATTCTCGGGTTTCTGGCCATTGGTTTGGTGGTGATCTTCGGCGTGGTCGTCATGACGGAAGCGACGCGCAACATCCCGGTTTCCTACGCCAAGCGCGTCCGCGGCAACAAACTTTACGGCGGGGTGAACACGCATCTGCCGATTCGGATCAATACCGCCGGCGTGATCCCGATTATCTTTGCCATTTCTTTTTTGTTGTTTCCCGGGATCATCGCCAATTTTCTGGTTAATGCCAAAACCGCTGTCATTGCCAACTTTGCGCAGGATGTAAATCAGCTTTTTCAGAACCAGACATTTTACGGGGTTGCTTATTTTCTGCTCGTAGTCGCGTTTACATATTTTTACACAGCCGTGATTTTCAACCCGCAGGATATTGCGGACAATCTGCAAAAGCAGGGCGGCTTTGTGCCGGGCCTGCGGCCCGGGCAGCAGACGGCGGATTATCTCTACCGTGTTTTGAATCGCATCACCCTTGCCGGCGCAGTCTTCCTCGGCCTCATCGCGGTCCTGCCTTTTCTCATGCAGATTGTCACCAAAACCCAGGCCCTCTCCATCGGCGGCACCTCGCTTCTGATCGTGGTCGCGGTGGTCATCGAAACCGTGAAGCAGATCGACTCGCAGCTCGTGATGCGCGATTATGAAGGGTTCTAATAATCTCATTATTCTCGGGCCGCAGGGGTCCGGCAAAGGCACCCAAGGCGAGCTGCTTGCGGATAAATTCGGCTATGTGCTAATTGGCGCTGGAGATTCTCTTCGCGAGATTGCCAAACAGGATACCGAGCTTGGCCGGCGGGTGCACCAGACCATCAACGTTGAAGGGCGGCTGGTTGAACCCGAGCTCGTGGCCGAGGTTTTTGAAGCGCGCCTCAGCGCGCTGCCGAAGGAACAAGGCGTTATTATCGAGGGTTTTCCGCGCAGCCTCAAACAATATGAATTGCTGCATAATTTTTGGCCAAAGCTCGGCCGCGGCGATTATCAGGTAATTTTAATGGAACTTTCGGAAGAGGAAGCGGTCAAGCGGTTATTGCTCCGCAGCCGTGTCGATGACACACCCGAAATGATAAGAGAGCGTTTGGCCCTGTATAATTCGGAAACTTTGCCGGTGATCGAAGCGCTGGAAGCAGAAGGGAAAATCATTCGAGTGAACGGCGCCCCCTCGATCGAAGAGATTCACGCCGACATCGTTAAGCAGCTAAATTTGTGAAGAAAAATATCGTTACGATCAGCGGCTTTCCGGGCAGTGGGAAATCGAGCACAGCCAAAGGGGTTGCCCGGATTCTTGGTTATGAGCATTTTTCTTCCGGCGATTTGTTTCGCGAGATGGCGGCCGCTCGCGGACTCACAGTGGAAGGGATCAACTTCGCCGCCGAAAAACAGAGGGAGATTGATCTCGAAGTTGATGAACTCCTCAAAAAAATAGGGAAAGAGAAAAATAATCTCGTTATTGATTCGCGGATGGCGTTTCACTGGATCCCGGATGCGTTTAAGGTCTTTCTCGATCTTGACCCGGAAACCGCGGCGCAGAGGACGTTCGCGCACATTCAAAAAGAGGGCCGGGCCAGCCAGGTCGGCTCGTCGCTAGAAGAGGTTCGGAAGAACACGCTCAAAAGATTCGAGAGCGAGCGAAGACGTTATAAAGCTTTATACAATGTGGACTTTACCGAAAAATCTCAATTTGACCTGGTTGTGGACACGGTTGCCAACAATCTCGAAGAGGTAATCAAGATAATCGTCGAAGCGTATAAAAAATGGCATGAGTCTCATTAAAACTTCGGAAGAAATCGAAAAGTTGAAAACCGGCGGGCAGATCCTGGCCCGCATTTTGTCGGTGGCGGCCAAGCTGGTTAAACCCGGCATTTCGACTTATTTTTTGGAAGAAGTTGTCCGCGAGGAAATCAGAAAGGCCGGCGTCGAGGCCGCGTTTCGCGGTTATGGCGGCGGGCGGGGAAGGAAGCCATATCCGGCCGCGCTGTGCACCTCCGTCAATGATGAGGTGGTGCACTGCGTGCCAAATCGGAAAAGAGTGCTTAAGGAAGGGGATATCATTGGTCTTGACCTTGGGATTAAATATGAAGATTTGTTTACTGATGCTGCCACTACCGTGTCGGTTGGTAAGATTAGCCGCGCTGCGACGCGGCTAATAAATACAACCCGCGAGGCCCTGGTCGCAGGAATTAAACAAATCAAAGCCGGCAATTACATTGGTGATATTTCGGCGGCGATCGAGGCCGTCGGCCGGCGCGAGCAGCTCAGCGTCATCCGCGATCTCGTCGGGCACGGCGTGGGGCATGCGGTGCATGAGGAACCGTCGGTGCCAAACACTGGCAAACCCGGGACCTTGGAACAATTAAAGGTTGGCATGGTGCTCGCCATTGAGCCGATGTTCACGCTGGGCGATTATAAGATAAATTTTCTTGACGATGGCTGGTCAGTGGTGACTACTGACGGCTCGCTGGCCGCGCATTTTGAGCATACCGTGGCAGTGAGAGAAAACGGCAGCATAGTTTTGACGAAATAAAAACCGGGGTCCCTCGGGCAGTCGAGGGACCCTTTGAGATTGCAGTCATAGTCCAGCAGCCTTCAGATCCCGGTCGAGTGCTTGCTCTGCTGTCCAGCCAAGGGCCTCGGCGAGTTTTTGAACCTTGTCCCAGGCAATCGGAGTGGGGGTATGATGCGCGTCTGCGAGCTGCTTGCATTTTGCCTGTATTTCCGGCGGCTGCATACAAAGTTCCGTATGATTGACGTAATGTGGCATAGAATACCTCCTTTTCGCTCCTTGCGATTCCATTATACTCCCTTTTGTCAAGTTTTGAAGATGTGGATATTTATGATATAATAAAGCGGCATTATGCAACCTCTCGAAACCAAAAATTCCAGCGAAAAGACCAGCGCCGTTGCTATTATCGGTTTGCTTGCCGGCCTCGCCGGCGGCGTGATAGGTTCGGTTTATGTCGCGCCATGGTACCAGAAGAATATTTTGAAAGAAGAGCCAGGCGCGGTAGCAAGACAAACAGTCGTTGACGAAGAGTCAGCGATAATCGCGGCCGTGGAAAAAGTAAATCCGGCGGTTGTCTCGATCATCATTTCCAAAGATCTGCCCAAACTCGAGCAGTATGCCTCGCCGTTTGGCGATATCTTTTTCTCTGTACCCTCCGGCGAGCTGGAAAAACAGAAAATCGGCGCCGGTTCAGGATTTATTATTTCCGCGGACGGTATGATCGTTACCAACAAGCACGTCGTCGCCGATCCGCAGGCGGAATACACGGTGATCACCAAAGACGGGCAAAAATACGATGCCGACATTCTGGCTACTGATCCGGCTAATGATTTGGCCATCGTCAAAATCGCTGCCAACGATTTGCCCTTTGTCAATCTGGGTGATTCCGATCAACTCAAACTCGGCCAGCGCGTGATCGCCATCGGCAATGCGCTCGGCGAATTTCAAAATACCGTTACCACTGGCGTGATTTCCGGAATTAAGCGCGACGTAACAGCGTCGGGCGGAACGCAGACCGAACGGCTTACCGAGGTTATCCAAACCGATGCCGCAATCAATCCGGGCAACTCCGGGGGCCCGCTTCTGAATTTATCGGGGGAGGTGATCGGGGTGAACACGGCCGTGAGTTCCGAGGCGCAGCTCATCGGGTTTGCGATTCCCGTGGGGCAGCTCAAAAAAGTGATTGACGATGTAAAGCAGTTCGGCAAGGTCAGGCGGCCGTTTTTGGGGGTGCGGTATGTCATCATTACTGAAAGCTACGCGCGGCAGAACAATCTCCCTGTCAATTATGGCGTGTTAATAGTCTCCGGCGACGCGCTAAACGAACCCGCAGTGATTCCGGGCAGTCCCGCGGCCAAAGCCGGCATAGCGCGGGGAGATATAATTCTCGAACTGGACGGACAAAAGATTACTCCGGAAAATCAACTCGCAGAACAGCTGCGCGGCCGCAACCCGGGTGACCAGGTTACTTTGAAGCTCCTGCGTAATGGCGAGGAGCGCACGGTCAGTGTAACCCTTGGCGAGGCCGAGTAGAGATGACCAAAATTTTAGCTCTCGATTATGGGACCAAGCGTATCGGCGTGGCCATATCTGATGAAACAAAAACCATTGCGGTTCCGAAGCCGTATATCAAAGCAGAAGAAAAAGGTAGAATACTGGAATTGATAAAAGACCAGGAGGTGGACGAAATTTTGTTGGGTTTGCCAAAAGCCCTGAAAGGAACGGAGACTATCATGACCCGCGAAGTTCGGAGCTTTGGCGAATGGCTCGAACAAGAAACTAAATTGCCGGTTCGATTGATTGATGAACGCTATAGCACGAAAGGGGCGGAAAGGATAACGAAAGACAGAGAGTTAATAGATAGTTTAGTAGCACAAAAAATTTTAGAAAATTATTTAGAATAATTAGGTTAATTAGAAATTTGTGTTTCGCGTCATTCATCCTAACCGCTGGTTTTTTTACGTTATTGCTTTTCTCGCCGCGACGGCTTTGGTCCTGGAAATTTTTATCCTTAAAACCGTCAGTGATCTGGAAAGAACCTCGGATGAACTCGCGCATTCGGAAGTTTTTTGGAAAACATTCCGCTCCCAGGATTTAGGATTTTCTTTGCGTTATCCGCCCGGTTGGCAGATCGAGCTGGATCGCCTTGAGCCGCGGAGCGTAACTTTGGAGAATCCGCAGAATTTCGGGGAGAATATTTCCATTTCAATGACGACGCCAAAGTATGAGGCCATCATCCGAAGTTCTCTCAAAGTTTTTTCAGAGGAAAAGGCGACAGTCGGCGGCCTGCCGGCTGCTTGGCTCAAGGGCGATCCCCGGGACAGGGCCACGAACAATGTAATTCTGATTCACAAAGACGCCGAGCTTTATTATATTGCCGGTTCGTCTCCGGTTTTTGACAAGATTATCGAGAGTTTTAAATTTTTACCCGCCAAATGAGCGAGTTTCGCCAGGATATTGTCAATAAAAACTGGGTTTTGATTGCCGAGGGACGGGGGTCGCGGCCGGATGATTTTAAAAAAAATCAGGCCACGCCGCCCGATTTACCGGAGCGCGAGTTAACCTGCGAATTTTGTCCGGGAAATGAACGCTTGACACCGGTTGAGATTGGGCGCTACCCAAAGCAGGGCGAGTGGCAGATTCGTGTAGTACCGAACAAATATGAGGCCGTGGGGCACGCCTTGGGGAGGGAGTATGAGGAGTTCTATACCAGCCGGCCGGGCAGCGGGGATCATGAGGTCGTGATCAATCGTGAGCATAATAAATATCTGGCCCTGCAGGATATCGCCATGATTGATTTAACCCTCCGGGTCTATATTGACCGGATCAATGAACTAAAAAAGCACGAAGAGATACATTATGTGCACATTATCCAAAATCATGGGCGCCAGGCCGGGGCATCAATCATGCATCCGCACTCCCAGATCCTCGCCATCCCGTTTTTACCGGACCGGCTGCAGGATGAACTTTTGGGCACGCGCCGGTACTGGAGTGCGCACGGCGAGTGCGTTTTTTGCCAGATGATTGCCTATGAATTGGCACAGGATGAGCGGATCGTGATCGATACCCCCTATTTTCTGGTGCTTGCGCCGTATGCCTCGAAGATGCCGTTTGAGATGCACATTTTGCCGAAAACCCACCGGTCGTCATTTCAGGACATTCCGGCAGCCGAGCGGCAGGCCCTGGCCGAGGTGATGAAAGCCGTGTTCTCGCGGCTCAACAACCGCATGCTGAACCCGGCCTATAATTATTATTTTCATACCCTGCCATTCGGAGAGAAGATCGCAAGTAAATCGTTTGATGACCGGCAGTCTTACCACTGGCACATCGTCATTTTGCCGCGCGTCAATATCTGGGCCGGTTTCGAGCTCGGCACGGAAGTTTACGTCAACCCCATGCCGCCGGAGAGGGCCGCGAAATTTTTCCACTGATACTACGATGAATATTGTTATCGGTAACTGGAAAATGAATCCCGCAACCGTAGCCGAGGCGAAGAAGCTGGCGGCGAGCGTTGAAAACGGACTGATGGGCGTGGACAAGGGCCGGGTCCGAGTGGTAATTTGTCCGCCGTTCGTGTTTTTACCGGCCTTGAAACACTCTCTGCATTTCGCCGCCCTTGGGGCGCAGGATGTGGCGCACGAGGAAGAGGGCGCTTTCACCGGTGAAGTTTCAGCCGCGCAGTTAAAAGAATTCGGCGTCAAGTATGTTATCATTGGCCATTCCGAGCGACGCGCTTTGGGGGAAAGCAATGAACTTATTGCCAAGAAATTAAATATCGCCTTTGTTCATAAATTGAATATAATCCTCTGTGTCGGTTTTGGCGCGCACAAAGGAGCATCGGCCGAGGAAGTGCGGGCTATTTTGCAAAAGCAACTTGCCGCAATCCCACAAGGCGTGGAATTAATCGTTGCCTATGAGCCGGTCTGGGCGATCGGCACAGGCCAGCCGGCGGCAGCCGCGCATGCCAGAGAAATGCTACAATTCATAGAGAGCGTAGTGCCGGGCGCGCAGCCCATCTACGGCGGCAGTGTGGACAGGCATAACGCCCGCGAATTTGCCGGAGTCGGTGTTTCCGGAGCCCTGGTCGGCGGGGCCAGTCTCAAGAGTGATGATTTTTTGGAGATAATTAAAGCGTTTGCTGCATGATTTACATTGGCGCGGATCACCGCGGGTTTAAACTCAAAGAAGCCATAAAAAAGTGGTTTGGCGAGCAAAATATCAATTTTGAAGACTTGGGAGCAAAAGAACTCGACCCCAATGATGATTATCCGATTATTGCGAAGGCTGTCGCGGAAAAAGTAATTGCCAATGTCGAAAATCGTGGGATTCTCATCTGCGGCTCCGGCGCCGGCGTTTGCATCGTGGCGAACAAGATCAAAGGCATCCGCGCGGCCGAGGCCTGGAACCCGGAAATTGCCAAAGCCGCCCGCAACGATGACAATGCGAACGTGCTTTGCCTTTCCGCCGGCGCCCTTTCCCTGGAAGAGGTTAAATCGATTGCGCGAATTTTTCTGGATACTTCCTTTGGCGGCGCGGAGCGGTACAAACGCCGTCTCCAGCAGATCGAAGATATCGAAAGCGAAAAATAAAAATGGCCATTTTGGTTCCGTCAATTTTGTCGAAAGATCCAGAGGAGATCCGCGGGCGCCTCGAGTTTTTGGAAACTATTCCCGAGGTGCGGGCGGTACAGCTGGATTTCGCGGACGGAAAATTTGTGCCCAATAGTTTACCCGCGCCGCGCGAAATTGGCGAGCTCGAAACGAAACTGGAGCTTGAGGCACACCTCATGGTGATGGAGCCGCAGCGCTATCTGCATGACCTGGAAGCCTTGGGAGTAAAAACGGCGTTCATTCATTATGAGAGTTTTTACACGCATGAGGCCCTGCAGAACACTCTGGAAAATGCCCGCCAAATGGGTTTGCTTGTGGGGCTCGCGATCAATCCACAAACCGATATTTATATTTTTGATTATTTTGACCAATATGTGGACGAAGCTCTGCTCATGGGAGTTAATCCGGGTTTTCAGGGGCAGGCCTTTATTCCGGAAACACTTGCCCGGGCACACAATTTAGAAAAAAAACACGGCCATGTCATAATCGAAGTGGATGGCGGCGTGAAGCTCGAGAATGTGGAGGCCATCGTGGCGCATGGCGCGGATAAAGTCAACGTCGGCTCGGGCATCTGGCAATCTCCGGATCCCAAAGCGACCATCTATAAATTTCTCGAGAAATTAAAAAAATAATATGGGCGGCAGCGAAATAACCGAAACAAAGATTAACAGCCTGCAAAAGATCGCCAACCAAATCCGGCAGGATATTATTAAAGCTCTGGTGAATGCTGGCTCGGGCCACTCGGCCGGGCCACTCGGCATGGCCGATGTCTTTACGGTTCTGTATTTTCATATCCTAAATATCCGTCCGAAACAGCCGCGCTGGGCGGAGCGCGACCGGTTTGTGCTTTCCAATGGCCATATCAATCCGGTCTGGTATGCGACACTGGCGCGGCGCGGATTTTTTCCGACGGGTGAATTTATAAAGAAACTTCGAAAGCTTGGCAGCCGGTTTCCCGGTCACCCGCACAACCTTACCACGCCGGGCGTGGAAAATTCTGGCGGGCCCTTGGGCCAAGGGCTGTCGCAGGCCATCGGCATGGCGCTGGCCGCGAAACTGGACAAGAAAAAATATCAAGTCTATTGCGTGATGTCAGATGGAGAGCTGCAAGAGGGACAAAACTGGGAGGCGCTGATGTTTGCCGGGGCGCGCAAACTCGACAACCTCACCGCCATTGTTGATAGAAACAATATTCAGATTGATGGCTTTACGGAGAATGTCGTGCCGCTCGAACCGCTGCGCGCAAAATTGGAGGCCTTTAACTGGCACGTGATTGAGATTGACGGACACAATATCAGGCAGATCGTGGAGGCCTGTCGGCAGGCCGTCGCCGTTTACGAAAAGCCGGTGGCGATCCTCGCGCATACGATCCCGGGCCGCGGCGTGGATTTTATGGAGAGCGATTATCACTGGCACGGCGTGCCGCCAAACAAGGAGCAGGCCAGAGAAGCCCTTGCCGAACTTCGCACCTTGCATGGTAGAATTAAGTCGGAACACGAATGAAAGGGGGTGATAAATAGTGGCAAATATGAATCCGCAGAATTTGGCTAATTGGAGCGTGGGTTTGGGTTTTTTGGGCGTGTTGCTTTACATCATCGCCTTTGTGCTGCTGTGGCAGGGCGGCGGGAACATGCTTCTTGGCCGGTTTGACCAGAAGGACCTTTACTTTGCCGGCAGCGGCCTGTTATATATCGCGATCTGGATGAAACTGGGCGCGATTTATCACAAATAATAAAGTATGATGAGTGTGCACGAAACCATTTTGGGAGGCATTGTTGTTGTCGTCAATGATTAATCCAAAAGCAAAACTTTCAAAAAAAATATTCAAGCCTGACATCGAGATGGCGGCGGCGAGGGATGGGTATGGCAAGGGACTCCTTTACCTTGGCGAGCACAATCCTGATGTGGTCGTCTTGTCCGGCGACCTGACCGAATCCACGCGCGCGCATTGGTTTGCCGAGAAATTCCCGGAGCGGTTCATCCAGGTCGGCGTGGCGGAACAGAATATGATGGGGATTGCCGCGGGACTGGGACTCTCCGGCAAGATTGCCTTTGTTTCGTCTTACGCAACATTTAATCCCGGGAGGAACTGGGATCAGTTTCGGGTCTCGGTTTGTTATTCGCAGGCCAATGTGAAGGTTGCGGGCGCGCACGCCGGCATTTCCGTGGGGCCAGACGGCGCGACCCATCAGGGGCTGGAAGATATCGCCATCACGCGTGTGCTTCCCGGCCTGGTTGTGGTCGTTCCGTGTGATGCCATTGAAACGCAAAAAGCCACGATCGCGCTGGCGCAGGATATCAAAGGGCCGGCCTATATCCGATTCGGCCGCGAGAAGACGCCGGTGTTCACCACAGAAGAAACACCGTTCAAGATCGGCCGCGCGGAAGTATTCCGGCAGGGTTCGGCTGTTGCGATTATTGGCAGCGGATTTCTCGTTCATAATGCACTCCTTGCTGCGGAAGACTTAGCCAAACAAGGCATTGAATGCATGGTAATCAATAATCACACAATCAAACCGATTGACCGCAGAACCATCGTCGCGGCCGCTGAAACATGCGGGGCTGTGGTCACAGTCGAGGAGCATCAGATCAACGGTGGAGCCGGCAGCGCGGTGATGGAAGTTCTGGCCGAGGAATACCCGGTGCCAGTCGAGCGGGTTGGTATGCCGGACACTTTCGGCCAGTCTGGTTCGGCCTTTGAATTGGTGGAATATTATGGCATGGGCCAGGATGCGATAATAAAAGCTGTGAAAAAGGTATTGAAGAGAAAAAGCCATTAAATTTCTAATGACTAAATTGGGAAATTGGGATTTGTTTAGAATAATTAGAGCAATTAGGTCAATTAGAAATTTCTTTCATTTATGTTATAATAAAGATGGTTCATTTTGACCTTGAGACCGAACTGAAACCAAAACCAGACAACGCGCAGGCGCGCCGCCATCGGGAAATCATCCTTTTTTGGCAGGTCGCCTTCGCTGTGGCCGTGATTTTGTTATTAATTTTTGCCTTGAGTTAGAAATGTCAAAGCCGGAATTAGTTTCCATCGGCGATACTACTACGGACGCGTTCATTCGTCTGCATGACGCATCCGTGCACTGCGACTTAAATCACAAAAATTGCCAGCTCTGCGTCTCCTTCGCTGACAAGGTGCCTTATGAGGACCTGACCGTGGTTCCGGGCGTGGGCAATTCGGCTAATGTCGCTGTGGGCGCGGCGCGGCTCGGCCACAAGGCACGGTTTATGAGCGCGGTCGGGGACGACCACTATGGCCGCGAGATTATCGCCCTATTTAGAAAAGAAAAAGTTGATCCGGCTCTGGTCAAAACCAACCGCGGCGCGCCGACGAATTATCATTTTGTCTTGAATTACAGAGGAGAACGCACGATCCTTATCAAGCACAACCAATACAGATACTACGATGTCAATCGCATCGGCAATCCGGAGTGGCTGTTTTTCTCTTCCACCGGCGAGCATATGCTGCCCTTTCATCACCGACTCGCGCGCTACCTTACAAAACGTCCGAGAATAAAACTGGGTTTTAATCCAGGCACTTTTCAGATGAAGATGGGACGAAAAAAATTAGCCGGAATTTACCGGCAAACTCATGTGCTGTTTGTAAATCGCGAAGAAGCGGCGCGCGTTTTGGACGCGAAAATCTCTGCTATTAAAAAACTGATGCGCGGCTTGCACAAACTGGGGCCGAAAATTGTCTGCATTACGGATGGCCCGGACGGGGCATATGCGTCAGAGGACGATACAGTTTATTTTATGCCCATCTATCCTGACCCCGCGCCGCCCTTTGAGCGCACCGGCGCGGGCGATGCGTTTTCTTCGGGCTTTATGAGCGCCCTGATGTATGATTTGCCGGTCGCGGAGGCCATGCGCTGGGCGCCGATTAACTCAATGAATGTGGTGCAATATGTGGGAGCGAGGGAAGGATTGTTAACAAAAAATAAGTTATTGTCCTTATTGAAACGCGCGCCGAAAAATTATCGTCCTCGTTTAATTTAGACTGCAAATTACTAATTACTAATTTCTAACAAAAATTTATGGCGAAAATTCGCGTGGCAATCAATGGGTTTGGCCGGATCGGGCGGTCAGCTTTCAAGGTAGCTTTAGAAAAGAAAAATCTGGAGGTCGTGGCGATCAATGATCTTACGGACGCAAAAACCCTCGCGCACCTTTTGAAATACGACACGGCCTACGGTATTTATGAGCGTGAGGTTGCGGCCAGGCTCGGCAAATTGATTGTGGATAAAAAGCCGTACCCGATTTTTGCAGAAAAAGATCCGTCAAAATTGCCTTGGCGCAAGCTCAAAGTTGACGTGGTCCTCGAGTGCACCGGCGTCTTTACCAAAGACGGCGCGGCCAGAGTGCACCTCGCGGCCGGCGCGAAACGCGTCATCGTTTCCGCGCCGACGAAAGGCACCGGCGGCATCAAGACCTTTGTGATGGGCGTGAATGAAGATCAGTTTCGCGGCGACGCCGTGATCTCCAACGCCTCGTGCACGACCAACTGCTTGGGCCCTGTCGCGCAGGTGATTTTGGACAAGTTTGGCATAAAAAAGGCGATGATGACCACGGTCCACAGTTATACGCAGGATCAAAACCTCCAGGACGGACCGCACCGGGACCTCCGCCGCGCGCGCGCGGCGGCCGCGAATATCGTGCCGACCACAACCGGCGCCGCGATCGCCGCCACGGAAGCCATTCCGGACTTGCGCGGCAAATTCGACGGCATTGCCCTGCGGGTTCCGACGATTACCGGTTCAGTGACGGATTTCACTTTTCTCGTGAGCCGCCGCGTTTCCGTGGATGCGATCAACGGCGCCTTCCGGGCCGCGGCGCGGCAAAAACGGTACCAAGGGATCCTCGCCGTAACCGAAGACCCGATCGTTTCCTCGGATATCATTGGCACAACCTATTCCGCGATCGTGGACGTCGGTTTCACTCGCGTCGTGGACGGGGACCTCGTGAAGGTGCTCGCTTGGTACGACAATGAATGGGGTTATGCCAACCGGCTCGTGGAACAAATTGCATTAGTCAATGCAGCTTAACTCGCTAAAAGAATTTGAGGTGCGTGATAAATCGGTGCTGCTACGCACTGATTTTAATGTGCCGATGCAGGACGCAGCGATAAGCGATGTTTCCCGTCTCGAAAACGCGCTGCCCACGATCGAATATCTCGTAAAGCGCCAAGCCCGGATAATTATTGTCTCGCATTTCGGCCGGCCCGCGGGCTGGGAGGAAAAATTTTCCTTTCGCCCGGTGGCCGAGCGGCTCGCGGAAATTTTAAACCGCAAATTTGCGACGATTGCCGAAGCGCTGCCGGACTATGATGTCCCCCACGTTTATTTTTTTGGCCAGAATATTGAACGGGTCAACATCCTGCCGCTCTTGCGCGCGATGCGCGGGGGGGATATTGCGTTTCTGGAGAATTTGCGGTTTTATCCCGGGGAGAAAAACAATGACCCGCTCTTCGCCCAAAAGCTCGCGAGCCTGGCCGGCGTTTATGTGAACGAAGCTTTTTCCGCAAGTCACAGAGCGCATGCTTCCATGGTCGGCGTGCCGGCACTGCTGCCAAGTGCGGCAGGATTGTCTTTGGAAAAAGAGATTCTGAATCTTTCGCGTGTTCTCGACCATCCAAAAAAGCCAGTGGTCGTAATGATGGGCGGAATAAAATTAGCGGACAAGGCCGGGGCGATCGAAAATTTAGCCCGGGTTAGCGAAGCCATTCTGCTTGGCGGAGGTTTGGCTAATTTATTTCTTAAGATGCGCGGGTTTGAGATCGGCAAATCTGTCTGGGGAGGAGAAGAGGAAATAAAATTGGCCCGCCAGCTTTGGCGCGATTACCAGAAGAAAATCAAATTGCCGCTTGACGCGATTGTTTCGACCAGGCGCGATGGCGCGCCGGAATACGTGAGGATTGACAAGGTAAAAGCGCATCACCTGATTTTGGATATCGGCCCGGAGACGATTCGGCACTACAGCAAATTTTTGAAGCTTGGCCAAACGCTCGTTTGGGGTGGGCCGATGGGGTATTACGAGAATAAGTCATTCTCCCACGGGACTTTTGCTCTGGGCCGTTTGTTTGCGTCCCGCTCAAAGTCTCAAGCCTTCGGCGTGGCCGGAGGCGGCGAGACATTGGACGTGATTGCCAGGCTCGGGATGGGTAAATACATTGATCATGTTTCCACCGGCGGCGGGGCGATGCTGGAATTTTTGGCCGGCAAATCCCTGCCCGCTCTCGAGGCGCTCAAAAAATAAAAAGTTATGCCAAAGTTTAAACAAGTGGTACTGCTCATTCTCGACGGCTTTGGCGTGGCGTCGCCCTCCGAGGGCAATGCCGTCGTAGCCGCCAACCCAAGAAACCTGAATTATCTGATTAATCACTATCCGGCAACGACTTTGCAGGCCTCGGGTCCATCGGTCGGTCTGCCTTGGGGGGAGCGCGGCAATTCCGAGGTCGGCCATTTGAATCTCGGCGCCGGGCGGATCGTGAGCCAGGATCTGCCGCGCATCAGCCAGGCCATTGCCTCGGGCGAGTTTTTCAAAAATCGCGCTTTTCTTTCCGTCTTGGAGCATGTCCAGAGCAATCAATCCCGGCTGCATCTCGTGGGTTTGGTCTCCTCCGGCGGAGTGCATTCGTCGGACGAACATCTGCACGCGCTCCTGGCGCTCGCCGCCGAGTACCGGCTGCCGCAGGTTTACGTGCATATGATTACGGACGGCCGCGATACGCCGCCAAAAGCCGCGCTTTCCAGCTTGGAACGGCTAACGCGGAAATTTCTCGAGCATGGGGTCGGCAAGGTCGCGACCGTTGCCGGCCGGTTTTACGCCATGGATCGTGGCGCGCACTGGGAGGTGACCGAAAGCGTGTACCGCGCCATGGTCTATGGCGAAGGGGAGCGCGCGATCTCGCCGCGGGACGCAATCGAGCACTATTACGACCAGCAGATCTACGACGAGACCATTCCACCGACCGTGATTACTGAAGGCGGGCAGCCGGTCGCGACCGTGGGCGCGGGCGACGGCGTGATTTTTTTCAATTTTCGGCCGGATCGCGCGCTACAGCTCTTCTCCGCGCTGGCTGATCCGAACTTCGATAAATTTTCCCAAAAGTACGCGCCGCTTGAAAATCTCCTCTGCGCCACCATGACCCTTTACAATAAAAATCTCCCGGCCATGGTTGCCTTCCCGCCGCTCGTGCTCGGGATGGGGCTTTCCGAAGTCTTGAGCCGGCAGGGGCTTCACCAATACCATATTGCGGAGAGTGAAAAGTACGCGCACGTGACCTCCTTTTTCAACGGCGGCCGGGAAGAACCGTTTCCCGGGGAGGAGCGGGAGATAATTTCCAGTCCGAGCGCTTATCAAAAAAGTTATGAAGATGTACCGGAGATGAGTGTGGATCAGCTCGGAACGAAGATTGTGCAGAGATTGCGTGAGGGAACAGCGTTCATTCTCGCCAACTTTGCCAATTCCGATATGGTCGGCCATACCGGCAACCGGCGCGCCGCCGAGGCGGCTGTACTCGCCGTGGACAAAAATATTGGCACCATTTTTGAAGCCGCGCAGGCGGTGGGCGCAGCATTTGTCATTACCGCGGATCATGGCAATATCGAAGAACTCCTGAACGCGAGGAGTGGACAGATCAACAAAGAACACTCACTTAACCCCGTGCCGTTGATCATCGCGGGGAAAGGTTTGGAGCGGCAGAAAATTAAAAGCCGCGGCTATCTGGAACTGCCGGCATTAGTCCCGGAAGGCGTTCTTTCGGATGTGGCGCCGACAGCGCTGGAATTAATGGGGATCGTGCCCCCGCCGGAGATGACGGCGATTTCGCTGCTGCCCGCGCTTGTTTATGAAAAAAGCCTGGAAACCAAAATTTGAAGCGGCGGCGGCTGACGTGCCGCTCGTGGCGCGGCTTTTGGCCGCGCGCGGCATAACTGGCGAAGAAGATGCCGCCAGGTTTTTTGAGCCGCAGTATGAACACGCGCATGACCCACTGCTGCTTGCCGATATGCCAAAGGCGGTAGAGCGTATTCAAGACGCGATCGCGCAGGGAGAGCAGATCACGGTTTATGCGGATTATGATGCTGATGCGATTACCGCGGCCGCTGTGCTGCTGCGGTATTTTCAGCAGGTTAATTATAAAAACGTTGATTATTATATTCCCGATCGGTTTGCCGAAGGTTACGGCATTAACCCGGAGGCGATTCGGGTTTTAATCGCGCGCGGCACCAAGCTCATCATCACCGTGGATTGCGGGATCAACGCTTCCGAGGCCGTGGATCTGGCAAACTCGCTCGGGACGGAGGTGATTATCACTGATCACCATCAATTGACGGATGGGATACCTCGCGCTGCGGCAGTTGTGAATCCCCGCCGACCGGACGATAAGTATCCGTTTAAAGATTTAACCGGCGTCGGTGTGGCGTTTAAACTGGTGCAAGGTTTGGGTGCGGGGGGGTGGGCAAAGTGGCTGCTCGATCTTGTGGCCATCGGCACAGTCGCGGATTGCCAGTCGCTTTTGGGCGAGAACCGGATTTTCGTAAAGTGGGGGATGCTGGTTTTAAAAAAAACCCGTTGGATTGGGCTGCAAACCTTGCTGGAAGGGGTCGGCCTTGGCGGGCAGGAACTGGATACTTACAAAATCGGTTTTCTGATCGCGCCGCGCCTCAATGCCGCGGGCCGCATTGCGCATGGCAATATCGCTTTGGAATTGCTCCTCACGGATGATGGCGACCGGGCGCGGACTCTGGCCGATAAACTGGAGGAGCTGAATCGGCACCGGCAGGAGCTTACGGAGCAGATTTTAAGCGAAGCGCGCGAGCAGCTTGCGCTCGCGAAGGATAAAAAAGTCCTGCTGGCCCAAGGGGAGAACTGGCCGCGCGGCATCGTTGGGCTGGTGGCCGGCAAACTGACCGACGAATTTTACCGGCCGGTGCTGGTATTGTCCCGAAGCGAGTCCGAGGCAGTGGGGTCAGCGCGGAGTGTGTTTGGGTTCAATATCGTGGAGGCCATCGGCCAAAGCCGGGAAATTCTTTTGCGCTACGGCGGGCATGCCCAGGCCGCGGGCTTTACTTTAACCACCGAGCATATCGAAGTCTTTCACAGGAATTTATTAAGCTACGCGGACGCGGCTTTGCCAGAGGAGTTGTTATCGCCGGTATTGTACTATGATGCGGAGATAGAACTCTCCGAGGTCAGCGAAGAATTATTGAATAATCTGCAAAAGTTTGAGCCCCACGGCGTCGGCAACCCGCGTCCGAAATTTCGAATTAATAATTTGCAAGCAAGAAATGTTAAAAAAATTGGCAATAGTGAAAAGCATTTGAGAATGTATGTTTCGGACGAATCAGAAAATCAGAGAATCGGATGTATCGGATTTAATCTCGGCTTCTGGGCGGAAAAATTACAGGAAGGCGCTGTGATCGATATGATTTGCGAGCCGCAATTCAACGAATGGAACGGGGAAAGAAACATTCAGTTAAAAATTGTCGATTTATGCCAGAGAAACTGATCATCTATACTGACGGTGGGGCGCGCGGCAATCCGGGCCCGGCCGCGGCCGGTGGCGCCATTTACGCTCGCTCCGGGAAGCTTATCGAGAAATTCAGCAAATATTTAGGCGAGCGCACCAACAATGAGGCCGAGTATGAGGCGATAATCCTCGCGCTCGAAAAAGCCGCGCGGCAGCGCGCAGCGCAGGTGCGGTTTTATATGGACAGCGAGCTCGTCGCGCGGCAGCTTTCCGGGATCTACCGCGTGCGCGAGCGGCGCCTTGCCGAACTGCTGCTCAAAGTCAGAAATCTGGAAACCAATTTCCAAAAAGTTTCGTTTACGCACGTGCCGCGCGAAAAAAATAGGGTCGCCGACCGGCTGGTCAACGAATGTTTAGACGAAAGAGTGTCCCGTCTTCGAGGTAAATAAGCTCGCGTCCGTTAGGCGAGATGGCAAATTTCGTCTGCAAATTTTTGGTCGACAGCAGGTCATAAACATTGGGGACCCCTTCTTTGTCCAGTTCAATGGCTTTGATGGTTCTGCGCACCTGGAAAAACACGTAGTGAGTTTCTTTGTTCAGAATGGGATTTTCGATCGGCTCCGCGCTGCGCGTGACGAGGAATTTCTCCTCCTTGCCATTGTAACTTCGCCAAAACCAAATTTCATTTTTTCCCTCAAAGACAATTTTTTCGCTATCCGGGGAAGGGGATTGGGTTGGGGTTTGCCGAGCCGTGCTGGTGGCGAACAGGGTTTTTCCCAATCCGCCGAATCGGAATAGGTAGAAATCATCGCCAATGGCCGCGTAGATGTTCTCGCCCTTGACTAGAAAATCTATGGTACTCGTGGCTAAAATAGACGGCGTCGCCTGTCGGAATAAGACTGGGTTGAGAGAGGCGACGCCCTGGGGATGAAGAGTGATGTGTTTTCGCCAGGGCAGATAGCCGGATTTTTTTATTTCCACTGAGTATTCGTCCGGCAACAGGAACCGCTTGGTAATGGGTGCGGTTCCGATCGGCGCGCCGTTCAGATAAACGCTGGCGCCGCGCGGATCTGATTTGATAATCAGTGCGCCGGTTTTAATAAAACGGCGGTTGGCAAAATCATAGCTGTAACCGCGCGCTAACAAAACTATTACCGGGCCCACGAGCAGGAAGATAATGAATCCGGTGATGAGTAACATGATGCGGCTTCGCAAGGTCATAGGTAAGGATAATTTTACCAAAAACTGCTATAATGGGCCAGCATATGAGCAGATTTGTCGTTTCCGGAGGGGTAAAATTAGCCGGCGAGATCGCGGTGCAGGGCTCGAAAAACGCGGCCTTTCCGGTGCTGGCCGCATGCCTGCTCGCTTTTGCCGATTGCCGGATTGAGAATGTTCCGCAGATCAGCGACGTCAATAATTTTTTGGCGATTCTGGAATTCTTGGGCGCGCGGATTGAGCGCGGCGATCATACCCTGACAATAAATTGCGCTCGTCTTGTGAACAGACCGATTCCGGAGGAGATGATGGGCAAACTGCGCGGGTCAATTCTCTTTGCCGGCGCGCTTTTGGGCCGGTTTGGCAAAGTGGTCTTCTCGCGCCCCGGGGGGGATTCGATCGGCACGCGACCGATCAATTTTCACCTGGAAGCATTTCAAAAGTTGGGCGCGCGGATTAGCCAGGATCAGGGGACGGTGCGTGTGGAAGCGGCCAAGCTCGCGGGCGGGAGTATCACCATGGGAGTAACGAGTGTCACCGGGACGGAGAATATTATTCTGGCAGCGGTACTGGCGGAGGGTACGACCTGGATCAAGATTGCCGCGATGGAGCCGCACGTGCAGGAGCTTTGTCGGTTTTTAAATAAAATGGGCGCGAAAATTTCCGGCATCGGCACACCGAGTCTCACGATTGAGGGCGTTCCCGCGCTCCGGGGCGCTGCGCACCGGCTTTGCAGCGACGAAATCGAGACCATTACTTTTTGCGTGGCCGCCGCCGCGACGCGCGGCGAGGTAATTATCAAAGATGTTGATCTAGACCATCTTGATGCGCCATTGGCCGCGCTCGAACGAATGGGAGTCAATCTGGAAGCCCAAGGGCAAACCATAAGGATTAGAAGTCCGCTTCGGCCTTATCAGGCGACGCGCATTATTACCGGCGTTTATCCGCAGCTTTTGACGGATTACCAGCCGCTGCTGGGCGTGCTCGCGACGCAGGCTGAAGGCATCTCGCTCGTGCATGACTGGATCTATGAAGGCCGACAGGGGTATCTGGCGGCCCTGCAGACCATGGGCGCCTCTGTCCAGTTTGATGACGTGCACCGCGCGCGCATCAAGGGGCCCACGCAGCTGCAGGGCGCGGAAATTAAAACGCCGGATATCCGCGCCGGCGCCTCCATCCTCATTGCCGCGCTCCTTGCCCGGGGCGAGACGCTGATTTATAATGCAGAGATAATTGACCGGGGCTATGAGCGCATTGACGAAAGACTTAATAATTTAGGCGCAATGATCCAAAGAGTCTAATGGCTTTGTTCATCAAGAAATTAGGAATAGATCTCGGTACGGCGAACACGTTGGTTTTTGTGCCCGAGAAGGGAATCGTCATCAATGAGCCGACCGTTGTCGCGATCAGCCTCCTCGACAACAAGGTTTTGGCAGTGGGCGCGGAAGCCAAAGAAATGCTTGGCCGCACACCCGAGACGATCGTGGCACATCGGCCCATGAAGGACGGCGTGATCGCGGATTACCGAGTAACCGAGGCGATGCTCCGCTATTTTATTACCAAGGCGATTGGAAGAGTTTGGCTCTTGCGGCCCGAGGTGATGATCTCTGTCCCCGGCGGCATTACCTCCACAGAAAAGCGCGCCGTGGTGGATGCAGCGCAGAGCGCGGGCGCGAAAGCCGCTTTTGTCATCAAAGAAACTGTCGCGGCCGCGATCGGTGCCGGCATAGATATCTCGACGCCTTCGGGCAATATGATTATTGATGTCGGCGGGGGCACGACTGACGTGGCCGTGCTTTCCCTGGGTGGAATTGTTAATTCCACGTCCGTACGCGTGGCCGGAAACAAGATGGATGCCGCGATTGCGGAATATATCCGCAAAAAGCATGGCCTCGCCATCGGCGACCGCACGGCCGAGGAGATCAAGATAGAAATCGGTTCGGCCCTGCCGCTGGAGGAAGAAATGGAGATGGAAATCCGCGGCCGCGACTTGGTGCAGGGCCTGCCGCGCACGATCCGCGTGCGGACCAATGAGGTCGTGGAAGCCATCCAGGAGCCGCTGCGCGAGATTATCCAGGCCGTGCGGCACGTGTTGCAGGAAACTCCGCCGGAACTATCATCGGACATCATTGATAAAGGCATGGTTCTGACCGGCGGCGGGGCGAATCTGCGCAATATTGACCGCCTGATCGCGCAGGCGACCGGCGTGCCGTGCTATGTGGCCGACCAGCCCGAGCTCTGCGTGGCCAAAGGCACGGGCGTGGCTTTGGAAAATTTGGAGAGTTATAAACGCAGCGTTTTGGCCACAAACCGATAGTTTTGACACAATAAACCTCGCAGGCGTATAGTCAAATTATGCTTGTTTATAAATGTGACTTGTGCAAGAAAATTTTAAAAGACCGAGAAAAAAGCGTAACCGCCGGTTTTGGCTGGGACTCGAAAGTGCTCTGTACTGATTGCGGTAAACCGGTAGTCAAATTTTTGCTTCAGCAGAAACTTATAGAAAAAGACTCGACATTATGACAAACGATAAAGATCAACCAATAACTTCAAAATACCTTCTGGAATTTACGCAGAAGTACATTTTGCCTGAAGTGAGAACGATAGTTAAAGAGGAGAGTAATTCGGCCAAGAATGAAATTCTTACAAGTAACGACAAACTGTCGGTTAAACTGGATAAAATTCTCAAGGAACAGGCCGCGCATTCACAGAGTTATCAGCGATTGGAAAAACGGATCAATGTTCTTGAAGAAGTAGTCAAAATTCTTGCGGAAAAAGCAGGAATTAGTATCGATCTAAGCAAAATTTAGTGCCAGAATCGTCCGAGAAACCAAAATACCTTCCGCCGCAAATCTGGATACCAGTTTTAACGTCCGCGATCTCCCTCGCGGTTGTTTTCGTTTTGTGGGGCCTAAACCGCGATGCGCTGTATCAGACGCAGAATCAAATTCCCTCTCCAGGTGGTGGAGAGGGTGAGGGAGAGGTCGCTAACTGGCAAACTTATCGGAATGAGGAGTATGGATTCGAGGTGAAGTATCCGCGTGAATGGTTTTCTTTACTAGATAAGAATAATTTACAACTCTGGTCGCCTCAAAATTGGGACGCTCAGAACACTATTAATTCTTATGCCACGTTGCCAAATATAGCGTTTGCGATTCAAGATAATCCTGAAAAGTTAACTTTCCTTGAGTGGTTTCAGCAAAACTATGGGGAGAAAGATTTTGTTGGAGAAAATCCTAAAAAGGTGACCTTAAGCAATGGAAGTTCGGCTTATTTTGTTAGACTGCCGGGTTTAGGAGATGGTGATAGCACTCTTTTTGTTTCCTCCGAGAAGCAGCGAGATTTTATCAAAATTTTTATTCAGAAGCCTTATTCTGAACTCGAGAGTTTCGATAACCAAATCCTCTCCACTTTCAAATTCACGAAATAATGTATTGACGTGGAAACCACGGCCGTAGTCTCCGCGTCGATGAAGAGATTGCAATGTCGGTGGAAAAAAGAGCTAGAATCTATTGTACCAAAATTCTAGCAATTGCGTGATTTTAGGTAGAAAATTTTTTATTTCTTTTCATTACATAACTTTACAAGATTGAAAGTCAGCCTTTCTTCCAACCTCTCCCCATCGCCCGGGGAGAGGTGTATAATTTACTTGTCATTCCCGCCCCCCGATCGCAGTCGAGGGCAAGCTTCGCGGGAATATATAATAATGGAACTGGATTCCGGGTCCCTCCAAAGGCGGGCAGGCAGGCCCGGAATGACAGATAAAGATTATGATACTGGGCATTGATGCGAGTCAGGCGAACAGGAAGGTCAGAAGCGGGACGGAGTGGTATGCTTTCCATTTGATAGATGAGTTCAAAACGCTGCTGCGCGATCGATCTGATGTCCGCGTGGTTTTGTATCTGAAAGACGCGCCGCAGGCAGATTTGGTCAATAACTTGCCCGACAATTTTTCGGTGAAGATATTGCGCTGGCCATTGAAATATTTTTGGGGACAAATCAGGTTATCATGGGATATCCTGCGAAATACGCCCGATGTATTATTTTGCCCAGCTCATACAATTCCAATCTCGACCTCTCTCCTAACCTCTCCCCATCACCTGGGGAGACGAAGAATGCGGGTATTTACGACCTTGCATGACATTGGGTTTGAGGATAATCCGGAACTTTATGATAAATTGTCGCTTTGGTACCATCGCTGGTCGGCGAAATTTGCGGTGAAACATGCGTATCATATTTTTACGATCTCGGAATTTTCAAGGCAAAGAATTATGGAAGTGTATGGGTGTCCGGAGGAGAAGTTGAGTGTCACTTATCTTGGGGTTAACCCCTCTGCCCCTTCGGGGCATCTCCCCTCGCCAGGAGAGAGAAAAAATGAATATTTATTATTTGTAGGCAGACTCGAGCCAAAGAAGAATATTCTGAACATCGTGAAGGCGTATGAAAAATTTGTGTCATTGCGAGCGCAAGCGAAGCAATCCCAGGGCGAAACCGAGATTGCTTCGTCGCAAGCTCCTCGCAACGACATTCCGGATCTTATCCTCGCGGGACGCAAAGTCAGGGTTGCCGATGTTGAAGATTATTTATCCAAAAGGTCTGAGCTTGCCAAACGCGTTAGATTCACGGGCTACATCAGCGAGGGGGAAAAGCAACAGCTTTATCGCGATACCGCCGTATTTGTTTTCCCCACTTTTTATGAAGGATTTGGGATCCCCATTCTGGAAGCCCAGAGTTTTGGCGTTCCGGTGATTACGTCCAATCGCACAGCTAACCCAGAAATAGCGGGCGAGGGCGCGCTGATTGTTAATCCGGAAAGCGTGAATGACATCGCGGCAGCCATTGGGAAACTTTTGGGCGACCAAAGTTTACGTGAGGAGAAGATTAGATTAGGATTAGAGAATGTGAAGCGATTTAGTTGGGGAGAGACGGCAAAACTGACATTAGCAAAGCTGATGTCATCCCGGACTAGATCCGGGAACTATTAAGAATGGATTCCCGCCTTCGCGGGAATGACAATTTGAGAAAATGCTATAATATGCGCAAATGATCGGACACGAGAAACAAAAAGCGATGTTCGAGCGAGCCATAAAGAACGGCCAGCTGTCGCACGCCTATGTTCTGGCCGGGCCAGAGAACATCGGCAAAACAACGTTTGCGATCGAGTTCGCGCGCGAGCTTGGCTGCCACCCGATCCTCGACACCACGCTATTTGATCTAGAAAACAGTATGACGATCGAACAGGCGCGGGAACTGCAGCATATTTTGAATCTCACCTCCGCGACCGGAAAGCACAAAGTCGCGATCATTTCTTACGCCGACCGGATGACCGAGGCAGCGGCCAATGCGATTCTCAAATTTTTGGAAAACCCGCCCAAGCGTACGATTATTTTTTTGATTACCGCAAATTACTATGCGCTTCTCCCGACGATTGCCTCGCGCGTGGTGCGCGTCAATTTTTCTCGCCTTTCCGATGATGAAGTGCGCAAGGCAGTTTCCGATGAGAAAATCGTGGGATTGGCTTGCGGCCGTATCGGTCTAGCTAAACGTCTTGTCGAAAACCCCGAGGAATTGCAATTTTTTCAGAATGCGTGGCAGCAATACAAAGTTTTGGAAGCCGGAAAGCAGCACGAGCGCCTGCTTGCCGCCGAAAAATTTTATGAGCTGGAAAGTCATTTGCTGGCCAAACTTTTTTCTTTCTGGATGCAGGAATGGGCCGAAAAACCAGAAGGTGTCACGCTGGGCCGGCGTCTCCGCACGGCATTTGCGGATCTGCGCTATAATTTAAATACTAAAATCCTTCTGGATAATTTATTTTTGCCATGAACGGAAAAAGTATAGCGAGGGTTGCGCTTGTGATTCTGCCGGTTTTATTTACGGCCCAGGCCTGTAATTTTCTTTTTGGCGATATTCTGGGCGGCACTGACCAGGGCAGCGGCGTGCGAGGCGTATTCAAAAGCGTGGACGCCGGCGAGACGTGGGCCGCGGCAAATGAATCCGCCGGAGAAGTCAAGCTTTCTGACTCGCAGGTTTATCGGCTGTTCATTGAGCGATATAACCCGATCAATATATTGGCCGCAACCTTGGATGAGGGCGTGTTTGCCAGTTCCAATGAAGCGGAGTCTTGGGGCATCCTTTTACCAAATTTTTCGACCTTTGAAGTTTTTATCAACCCAAACAACAGCCAGGAAATTTATGTGTCGGGATCGAGCGGCAAACTGGCCACAATCTTCAAAAGTTCCAATCGCGGCGGAACGTGGGAGGAAGTTTACCGGCAGCCGAATGTCGAGGCCGAGGTGAGCGCCATGGCTTTCGATCCGGTAACGCCCAGCACATTTTATGCCGGGCTTTCTTCGGGCACGCTGCTCAAAACGACTGACGGCGGGGAAACGTGGAGAAACCTCGTGGATTTTGGCGACCGCATCAGGCAAATCGAAATCGCGCAAAGCCCCGCGCGGACAATTTATGTGTTGTTAAAGGGCAAGGGCCTAAAGCAAAGCTCGGACGGCGGCCAGTCCTGGGCCTCGCTGCTGCTGCCTGGCAATCCGGCAAGTTATAATCATTTAGTTTTAAGTCCCAGCAATCTCGTCTATGTCGCCACAGGGAATGGCCTTTATCAATCTCTTGATAGCGGGAAAACCTGGCGACGGTTCTTGCTTCCCGTGCAGGCGACCAGCGATGATGTCTCGGCTGTGGCCGTTGACCCGAAAAATTCGCGCTTTATTTACGCTGCCATAAGGTACGTGTTTTTTAAAAGCGCCGACGGCGGCGCGACCTGGCAGACAGTATCGTTGCCGACGCGGCGTTTGATCAGCGATATCGTAGTTAATCCTAACGAACCCAACAAGATCTATGTCGGACTTCGCTGATTTTGAAAAAGCAATTGAGTTTTTGAAAGTAGAATTGGGAAAACTACGGACAGGGCGGGCGAATCCCGCGCTCATTGAAGATTTGAAAATTGATTATTATGGCGCGCCGACGCCAGTCAAGCAAGTCGCGAGCATTTCCGTGCCCGAAGCTCGGCAGCTCCTGGTGCAGCCGTGGGATAAAAATGCCCTCGCTCCTTTGGAAAAAGGCATCCGTGACGCGGGCCTCGGGCTCAACCCGACAAACGAAGGCGACAAGCTCCGTATCACTTTGCCGGCGCTTAATGAGGAACGCCGCCGTGAGCTTACAAAACTCGTTGGCAAGTTTGCCGAAGAAGCGCGCGTGCGTATCCGCAATGCGCGCGAGGAAATTATAAAAGACTTGAAGCGCAAAGAAGAAGCCGGCACAATTTCCGAAGACCAAAAGATGCGGGAGCAAAAAAAACTTCAGGACCAGGTGGACGAATTCAATAAAAAAGTCAAAGAAATCGCAGAAACCAAAGAAAAAGAAATAATGACGGTCTAGCGGGTCTTGTGGTAGAATAAATTATGATTCTGCTGACTATCCTCGTTTTTATCATCATCCTTGGCCTGCTTGTGTTTGTACACGAGTTCGGCCATTTTGTGATGGCGAAGAGGGCCGGCATGCACGTCCAGGAGTTTGGTTTTGGTTTTCCGCCGCGATTGTTTGGCATTCGCCGCGGGGAGACGATGTACTCCGTAAACTGGATACCGCTTGGCGGGTTTGTAAAAATCGCAGGCGAAGAGGGGCACTCGGACGACCCGCGCGCATTTGCCAACAAAAGCTTCGGGCAGCGCCTGGCAACACTCCTGGCCGGCGTGACCATGAACTTTATCCTCGGTTGGTTTTTGATTTTCCTGGGCTTTTTGGCCCTCGGCGCGCCGACTGACCTCGAGGATAATCCGTATTTGGCAAATGCGAATATTCGCAGTGAAGAAATAGGTATAATCGTGGTTCAAGGCGATTCGCCGGCCGAAGCTGCGGGTTTTCGCGCCGGCGACGTGATATTGTCAGTGGACGGGCAGAAATTTACCGAGATCATGCCGCTTATTGACTACACCAAAAGCCGCGCTGGCAGCCCGGTGAATTATGAACTGAAACGCGGCAAAAAAATTATCAATAAGCAGGTGGTGCCGCGCACTGAAGTTGCCGAAGGAGAAGGGCCGGTCGGATTTGCACCGGCCAAAATCGGGATTGTGACTTACCCCACTCTTACCGCTTTAAAGCTTTCGCTTTTTGCCTTTGTGAGCAAAGCTATCCTGATTTTCTCGGCCTTTGGCCTGTTGATTAAAAACATCCTTACTACCGGCCACGTTATCGAAGGTTTGTCCGGTCCTGTTGGCATTGCCGTTCTGACGCGCGACTTTACGCAGCTCGGGATAATTTACCTCGTGCAGTTCGCGGCCACGCTCTCTATAAATCTTGGGGTGATCAACGCCTTTCCCTTTCCGGCGCTCGACGGCGGCCGCGTGCTGTTCTTATTCGTTGAAAAGATCCGCGGAAAAAAGAGCATCAAATGGGAACAGTATGCGAACGTTATCGGCTTCGCGCTCCTGATGCTCCTTATGGTTGCCATCACCTTCCGCGACGTCGGCAAATTTTCGGAGCAGTTTAAGAATTTGTTTGAGAGGATATTATAAATCCTTGAAAAAGAACCTAGGTTGCTGTATAATCAGGACATGAAGCACATCATCCAATTTCGCATAACCAAGTACGAAAACTACTATGTGGCCGAAGGGCTGGATCTGGCTATTGTTACCCAGGGTAATACTTTAGACGAGGTGGTGGCAAATTTGAAAGAAGCGCTCCAGCTTCATCTGGAAGGCGAAAATCTGACATCTCTTGGGCTTGCCCCTGATCTCCACGCCTTAGTTAATTATGAAGTAGTAGACCTAGTGCGTGCCTAAACTTCGGGTATTGTCAGGGCAGGACTTGGTTAAAATTTTCAATAAGCTCGGATTCGCTGTGGCTGCCCAAAGAGGCAGCCACATTAAACTTAGACGAGTTACGGCCGACGGTTCAGTTCAGATTTTGACTATTCCAAGTCACAAGGAAATCAAAACAGGGACGTTAAAGGCAATCTATAACCAAGCTTTGCGATTTATTTCGGAAGCAGAATTGAGAAAGGAATTTTATCAATGACCCCCAAAGAAACCAAAATTTTGGCAGGAGTAATCGGTGCGGTCGTGCTGATCGCAGGGTTTATTTATGCTGAAAAAGTGCGACAACGACAAGCCAATCCGCAGCCGCAGAATCAATCACAATCCATGAGGGGGGAGAAACCTACTTAAGTATGCGCCAATCGCAACTGTTTACAAAAACTTTAAAATCAGTTTCAAAAGATAAGCAGAGTGTGAACGCGCAGCTACTCGAGCGCGGGGGATTTATTTTCAAAAATTCCGCGGGGGTTTACACGTTCCTGCCATATGGCTGGCGCGTGATGAAGAAGATCATGAACATCATTCGCGAAGAGATGGACGCGATCGGCGGCGAAGAGCTGTTTATGCCGGCGCTGGTGGAAAAGAAATATATGGACGCGACTGGCCGGTGGAATACAGATATCGGCTTCAAAATTCAGGACGAGAACTTTGTGCTCGGCTGGACGCATGAAGAAGTCCTGACCGCGATAACTTCAAAATTCATCAGTTCCTACAAAGATCTGCCCTTTAGCGCGTATCAGATCCAGACCAAGTTTCGCAATGAAGCGCGCGCCAAGTCTGGCCTGCTGCGCGGGCGCGAATTTATGATGAAGGATCTTTACAGCTTCCACGCGAGCGAAGAAGACCTCTGGAAATACTATGAAGAGGTAAAAAAAGCGTATTTCAAAGTTTTCGAACGCTGTGGCCTGAAAACAGTTTATACGGTTGCCGCCGGCGGAGATTTCACAGTCAGCAATACCCACGAATTTCAAGTCTTGTCAGAAGTTGGGGAGGATAAAGTGATGGTTTGCTCAAAATGCAGCTATGCCGAGAACGGCGAAATTTCCAAACTCAAAAGCGGCGACAAATGCCCGCAATGTGGCGGGAAAATTAATGAAAAACGCGGCATTGAGGTGGGCAACATCTTTCCACTTGGCACAAAATATTCGGACGCTTTTGGATTAAAATTTACTGACGAGGCCGGCCAGCAGCAAGCCGTGGTTATGGGGTCCTATGGCATTGGCCTTGGCCGCGTGATGGGCGCAATAGTCGAGGTTTCGCATGACGAAAAAGGCATCATCTGGCCGGAAAGCGTGGCGCCGTTTCGGGTTCATCTGCTGGCACTCAATGTTGATGCAGAGAAACAATACGAAACTTTACGGAAGGCCGGGATTGGGGTATTCTATGATGACAGGGAGGTTTCCGCAGGGGTCAAATTCGCGGATGCGGATCTGCTCGGTATCCCTTGGCGGGCTGTGGTGTCAGAAAAAACTGGAGACAAGGTGGAAATTAAAAAACGAAATGGGAAGAATTCAAAATTAATCTCACTGGAAGAGTTGCTAAAAATCAAAAATTAAATATTAAAAATAAAAATGACAGGGTAAAATTAGAAAATTTTTAATTTTGCTTTGTCATTTTCCATTTTGATTTTTGCATTTTGAACTATGAGTTTATCTGACACCATTTTCGGCAAATTTTCCAAAGACATTGGCATTGACCTCGGCACGGCCAACACGCTCGTGTACGTTCGGGGCAAGGGCATCGTGATCAACGAGCCCCCTGTGGTTGCCATCAACACAAAGACGACACAGACTCTCGCCATCGGCAACGAGGCGAAAAAAATGGTCGGCCGCACCCCCGGACACATCGTCGCCACGCGTCCGCTTGTGGATGGCGTCATTTCGGATTTTGAGGTCACCGAGCAGATGCTGCGTTATTTCATCGACAAAGTCCATCAGCAGGCCTTTACGTTTCTCTCGCGGCCCCAGGTCGTGATCGGTATTCCCTCGGGCGTGACCGAGGTCGAAAAGCGCGCGGTGCAGGATGCGACGCTTAATGCCGGCGCGCGCACCGCGTTTCTCATCGAAGAGCCGATGGCTGCCGCAATCGGCGCGCGCCTGCCGGTGCAGGACCCGGCTGGATCGTTCATCGTGGATATCGGCGGCGGGACGACCGAGATTGCCGTGATATCCCTGGGAGGAATTGTCGTTTCCAAGAGCATCCGTATCGCCGGCGATGAGATGAACGAGAATATCGTGCAATTCGCCCGCGATGAATTCAATTTGCTGCTCGGCGAGCGCACGGCCGAGGAAGTGAAAATCAAGATCGGTTCGGCTTACCCGCAGAAAGACCGGATGGAAACCAAAATGCGCGGCCGCGATCTGGTCACCGGCCTGCCGAAAGAAGTGACAGTCAACGACGAACAGATCAGGATCGCCCTGTCGCGTTCCGTGCGCACGATAGTCAATTCGATCCGTCAGGCGATCGAGGAAACGCCGCCCGAACTCGTGGCGGACATTATGGGCCGCGGCATCATCCTTGCCGGTGGCGGGGCGCTCTTGCGCGGGATTGATACTTTGATCGCGCGCGAGACGCAGATGCCGGTGACCATTACCGACGACCCGCTGACGGCGGTGGTGCGGGGGGCGGGCATAGTGCTGGAAGACCTGGAAACCCTGCGCGAGGTTCTGGTTTTGACCGAGTTTGAGCAGATCTCGCGATGAGCGCGCCGGTGCATGTCGTAATCGCTTTTTTGGTCCTCATGGGACTCGTGTTGTTAAACTTAGCCGGCGGTTTGCAATTCGTTCAGGATTATGGCCGGAAAGTGGTGGAGTTTTTTGATATTCCTCTGGTTGCCGTTTTTTCGGGGATCAAAAAGTTCTCGCTCGTGGTCGTACACGTCGACGACTTGTATGATCAGAACATCATTCTGACCGAGCAGGTGCAAGAACTTTCGGCAGAAGTGGCGACATTGGAAAAAGCAAGTGCGGAAAATCGGATCCTGCGCGAAGCTTTGGGTTTTGAACAGGGCCGCAGCCTAAATCTGCTTCCGGCCGAGGTAATCACCCGCGATTTTATGGCGCCCGACCAGAGACTGGTTTTGAACCGTGGTGCCGAAAGTGGGGTCACGCGCGGCGCGGCAGTGATTGTCTCCGGCCGGGTATTGGTGGGGGTTATTTCTGAAGTTTTTAATGGAACTTCAGAGGTACAGCTTCTCACGGCCTCGGGAGTTTCCGTCAATGCCGAAGATGCCGTGACCGGCGCGACCGGCATTGTCAAAGGTGAACACGGGCTGGGCCTGCTTCTTGATCTTATTTCCCAGGATGCCACAGTGAACCCCGGCGACCGGCTTGTCACTTCGGGCCTTGGCGGAACTTTCCCCAAAAATTTGCTGATCGGCAAAATCGGCGATACACGCAGCGGCACGAGTGAGCTGTTTCAGAATGCCAGCGTGATTCCTGCCGCCGATCTCTCCGCCTTGAGATTTGTTTTTGTGGTAAAGAGATAAATTGATATACAGGGATGAACAAACAAAATTTGTACCAACTGCTTTACCTCTTCTTTCTTTTTCTGATTTACGTTGCCGGTTTGAAAGTTTTTACCGGTCATCCCTATCTCGTGCCGCAGCTGGTTTTTCTTTCCGTAATAATTTTTGCCGTCCGGGAGACTTTTATTGCGACGCTTTGGTATGCCTTCGCCGCCGGATTTTTACTGGAATTTTTTTCCGGGTTTTTTTTCGGCGCCAATCTTCTGGCGATGGTTATCATCGCGCTGGCCGCTTTTCTTATCACCCGCAATGTCACCTCCCGACGGGTGGTTTTGCCGGCCGCCGCGACGCTCGCGGCGCTGGGGACAGCGATTTTTCCGCTTGTCGCCTATTTGTATTTGTTGTTAATGGCTGGGCTGAATTTGACCGAGAGCGTGGCGTTTGCCGATTTATTCTCCGTGAACATAATTTGGGCCGCACTGCTAAATGTGCTGTTTTTTTATCCGGTGAAATATGCGCAACCCGTTTCGACTGAAAAATACAATTGAAGCCGGAAGGAGTGTGGAAGGAGGAGCAGGTTCAGAACTTGCCGTTGAAGAGGTTTTGATTGATCGCGATTCACGGGAGCGCCTGGAACGCGGCGGCGAGGCGCGATTGCCGTCAGTTTTTTTTCGGCTTTTGCTGCTGGTAGCTTTTGTGGTGGCCTTTGGGCGCCTGTATTATTTGGCGGTCGCCGAACATGAATACTATCGGCAGATTGCTGACGGCAATCGCTTGCGCATTGAATACCTGCCAGCGCCGCGTGGGGCGATCTACGACCGTTTTGGAGAGGTCATTGTGGGCAATAAACCCAGTTTTGAGGTTGTGGCGAGCCCTCTGGACCTGCCGAAGGATGAGGCAGCCAGGCAAGCGATCATTACTCGCGTCGCCAATATTTTATCATTGCCGGCAGAGGAAATTACCAGTCTGATCGCCGCGGCCAGCGCGGAGAGCGGGATAAATTCTGTTTTGGTAAAAGAGAATTTAACCCGCGAGGAAGCCCTGGTCTGGAGCGAGCAGGAACGCGAACTGGCTGGTTTTCATCTCGCTAAAACCCCGATCCGGGATTATAAGGAAGCCCCAGCTTATGCGCAGCTGGTCGGCTATGTCGGGAAAATCACGGCGGAGCAGTACGAAGAAAAGTCGGCCGCAGGCTATTTTTATAATGATTCACTCGGCAAGACGGGATTGGAGCAGCAGTATGAACAATTTCTCCGAGGCGAGTTTGGCGAACGGCAGGTTGAAGTAGACGCGCGTGGCGCGGTCAAGAAAGTTTACGGCGAGAAGCCGGCGGTGACCGGCGAAAGTTTACATCTGAACATCGATGCCCGCCTGCAGGAAAAACTCTATTCGGTCTTGGAGGCGCAGCTGCGTTCTACTGGGCGTAAAAAAGCGTCGGCCATTGCGGTTGACCCGAGAAGCGGGCAAATTCTCGCGCTCGTTAACCTACCGTCGTATGACAACAATCTTTTTGCGGGCGGCATCAGCGTCGCAGATTACGCGCGCCTTACCCAGGATAAAAATTTGCCGTTGTTTAACCGCAGCGTTGCCGGCACTTATCCGCCTGGTTCAACCATAAAGCCCCTTGTGGCTGCGGCTGCCTTGCAGGAGGGTGTGATTACAGAAAAAACGGTCATCAACGACCGCGGTTATATTCTGGTGCCTAATCCTTACGGCGGGCCGGATTACTATTTTTACGGTTACCGGAGAGAGGGACTGGGGCCTATGAATGTCCGATCTGCCATCGCGCTATCGTCTGATATCTATTTCTACACAGCAGGCGGCGGTTGGGACGAGGCAAAGGTTAATGGGCTGGGCATAGACCGCCTCGCGCGGTATTATCAGGCATTTTATCTCGACCGGAAACTTGGTATAGATTTGCCGGGTGAGAAAACCGGATTTGTTCCGACGCCGGATTGGAAGAAGGAATATTTCAACAACCATCCGATAGATTCGCGCTGGTATCTCGGGGATACATACCATGTGGCGATCGGGCAGGGCGATCTGCTCGCGACGCCGCTGGACGTAGTTTTTTGGACAGCCAGCATTGCCAATGGCGGGAAGATCTTTCGGCCATGGATTGCAAACCATGTCGAGGATGAGAACGGCAACTGGCTTGCGGAATTTAAGCCAGAGCAGATCGCTGCGCTGCCTATTGATGCGAAAAATTTGCAGATCGTTCGCGAGGGGATGCGCGCAGTGGTGACTGATGGCACGGCCAAAGCATTGGACACTTTGTCAGTGGCTGTGGCCGGTAAAACCGGCACTGCGCAGTTTGACGCGCGCAATCGCGCGCGCACACACGCCTGGTTTGCGGGCTTTGCGCCCTACGACGACCCACAGATCGCAATCGTCGTATTGATAGAAGACGGGGGAGAAGGCTCATCGATGTCTGTCCCCGTGGCCCGTGACGTCTTCGACTGGTGGGCGAAGAATCGGTATCAGAAGTAAACGGAGGTATTTGTCCACGAGTAGTATACAGATTATAAACAGCATATTCACACTTGATAAAATTTTCCCTTATTTTAGGCACAAGCAGTTTTTGTTGACGCAAAATAGGGGGTGTTGTAAATTATCTCTGTGGGGGGAATCTCTTTGAAAACGTGATTTGAGTGAGAGCGGGAAACCGTTTTCTGCCGAACCGCCTGATCAGCGGCTTCGGGCCGGCGCCGACAGGCTCGCGGGGCAACTTGCGGGAACTCGGCTAAGGCGATTGGGTTTCGTTTTCAATCACGATTTTCTCCACCGATGAAGAAAGGTTCAGTGCGCTTGGCGCCTTGAATCTTTTTTCATTTTGTGTTATGCTCGCAGCAAATTTCTTGGAGGAAATCATGGACGTTAAACTGGTAAAAATGCCGATCACGGGCTATGCCAAGCCGGCCAATCCGAAACAGTTTTTTCCCTTGGTCAGGTTGGCACAAAACTTCGGGGTGGTGATTCGTCCAAAGGAGGGACTTCGGGGCGACTCCTATATCAAAATCACGCGGGGAAATTGGGCGGGTGGTAAGCGGACGCGCGTCGAGTCGTCGTACCGAACTTATCAGGAGGCGATCCGGTCGTTTCGCCACATCATGACCAGCATCATGACCACGTCAGGGGATTATGCCTTTTGGCTTCAGCATTTTTTGGAATTCCACAAGTTCCTCGCGACCGCTGATCTGAAGTCGTCTGATTCCCAAACCACGGCGCGAGTTCTGCTGAATCGGGCCGAAAAACGGTTCGCCAGGGCGCGCTGCCCCAATTGTCTGGTCATCCGCGAAGCAATTTCCGGCGAGGATCTGCGGAAAAAAAGCCTCGCTGAGCTTCTGGAAATAGCGAATCCTAGCGCGGCGCGTGCGAAAATTGTCTTTTGCGTGAAGGAGCCGCTGCAGGATGAAACCGAACGGATTAAGGCGCAGGTTAACCGCCTTGTTTTTCTTGAGAGCTTGCTCGGACGCATCTGGACGCACGAGCTCTATAACTGCTCGCTCGCGTTAAATCGGCTCATCGCTCTTGATGCCTATCTTGAAGATTTTCGGCCCTCGCTTTCTGCACACCAGCGAGTCATCAATCTTCTCGCATTGACGCTGGAGCTCACCCGACAGATGTTTGACCTGCGCGTACAGTACGCGCACAGACATCTTTTGGCGTTGCGGAAGGTTCTGCTCGCGTCCATCGGTGGGACGATTCCCAATGAAGCCAAGACGCGCCTGTGTGACGCCATGACCAACTTGGAGCATTATTGGCTCTGGTTGAATCTGGAGGATTCTAAGGGTCTCACCGGCCGTGAGTTGCAGTCTTTCGGTTGGGTGGCGTGACGCTGCAGTTTGCCAAAGGGGTGGCCCCACATTCGGCCACCCTGTTTTTATTTGTGTTATACTATTCTTTTCTTTATCTCACTTCTATGGCCGCAATTTTGATTGACGGAAAAAAAATAGCACAGGGCATCTTGGATGACCTGAAAGCACGGGTCGCCAGTCTGCGCAAGTCCGGCAGGCAGCCGCGGCTGGCGGTTTTTTTGATCGGCCACAACCCGGCGTCCGAGTCGTATGTCAATGTCAAGCGGAAATGCGCGGCCAAAGTCGGCATTGAAGTCGAGATAAAGAACCATCCGGAAGCTACTACTGAAGAGAAATTAATCAGGGAAATCAAACTTGTCAACCAGCGAGCCGATATTTCCGGCATTTTAGTTCAACTCCCGCTTCCGCCCCATCTTGATAAACAGAGAGTACTCGGCGCGATAGACCCGAAGTTGGATGTAGAAGCTCATTCCCCGGCCGCTGCCGCGGTCCGCTATATCCTTTCGACTTTACCGATTGATCTCAAGTCAAAGAAAATTCTGATCATCGGTTCCGGAGACCTCGTGGGCCGGCCACTCGCCGAAATATTAAACAGAGAGAATCTGGATTTGAGAGTGGCAACCAGGCAGACAGAGAATCTTGAGGAAGTTGCCAAAACCGCGGACGTGATTGTTACTGGCACGGGGCATGCCGGGCTTGTCCGAGCCGGAATGGTCAAAGCAGGCGCAGTCGTGGTTGATGCCGGCACGACAGGTTCAGAGGATGGCAGCGTGGTTGGCGACGTCGATTTTGAAGGCGTTTCCAAAAAAGCCGGCTATCTCTCGCCGGTTCCCGGCGGAGTGGGGCCGGTAACCGTGGCGATGCTGCTCCGCGCCGTAGTTGACAACACCGAACGCAAACTATAAAGTATCCACATGGCAAAAAAACATCTCCTCACACAGGATGGATTGACCAAACTGAAAAATGAGCTGGAGACATTAATCAAGGAGCGCCGCAGGGAAGTGATCGAGCGTATTCAGGAGGCGGTCGCGCATGGCGACCTCTCGGAAAACGCGGATTATGCGCAGGCCAAGGAAGAGCAGGCCTTTATCGAGGGCCGGATTCAGGAGCTTGAGGAGATCATTAAAAACGCGGAGATTATCCGGAGTAATGGCGACAGGAATATCATCTCGGTTGGCTCGACAGTGAAATTGAAGATTAATGGTCAGGAGAAAGTCTACACGATCGTCGGTTCGAATGAGGCGAATCCGGCCGAAGGAAAAATCTCCAATGAATCGCTGGTCGGGCAGAGATTGCTCGGCGCGAAGCCCGGGGACAAGGTCGAGGTGACCACTCCCGGTGGCAAAGTACTGTACGAAATCGTGGAGATTCGCTAAAGCACGAACTACGAATCTATACGAACCTACGAAAAACTGCCTTCTTGGGCAGTTTTGTGTTATAATTAAGTTTGTAGATTCGTAAATCTTAGTAGTTTGTACCCAATGACGGAAAAAGAAGAACAGCTTTACCGGGACCGCCTGAAAAAACTGGAAGGATTGCGCGCCGCTGGCACCGATCCTTATCCAGCCAAAACGAAACGAACACACAAAGTCAGTGCAGCGCTGGATAATTTTTTTGTGCTTTCCAAAGGCGCCAAGCAGATTTCGCTGGCCGGGCGTATCCGCGGCCTGCGCGGCCATGGGGCAATAATTTTTGGCCATCTCGAGGACGGCAGCGCTAGCATGCAAATTCTGCTGCGCGGGGATCTGGTCGCGAAAAAAAAATTTGATATCTTCAGAAAATATATTGACATCGGCGATTTCATCTCTGCGACCGGCAAGCTCATCCAAACGAAGCGCGGGGAAAAAACTTTGGAGGTTAAGGACTATCAAATCCTCACCAAGAGTCTCCGCGCGCTGCCCGAGCAGTGGCATGGCCTGCAGGACATCGAGACGCGCCTGCGGCAGCGGTACTTAGATTTTATTTCAAACCCTGAAGCCAAGGAGCTGTTTTTGAAGAAAGCGAAATTCTGGAAAGCTCTCCGGGAAAATTTAGAGAAGGCCGGGTTCATCGAGATTGATACGCCCGCGCTGGAGGATGTCGCCGGCGGCGCTGACGCGACGCCATTTGTCACGCATCACAACGCGCTTAACCGCGATTTTTATTTGCGGGTCTCTTTGGAACTTCCCTTGAAGAAAATCATCATCGGGGGCTTTGAAAAAATATACGAGATCGGCAAAATTTTTCGCAACGAAGGGATTTCGACGGAACATCTGCAGGATTATCTCGAGTGCGAATTTTACTGGGCTTACGCGGAGTATGAAGAGCTGATGGGTTTTGTGGAACAGCTTTATAAAGCCATTGTGAAGGAAACCACCGGAGGACTAGCGACCGCATTCCAAGAGCAGAAGATAAACTGGGGCAAAAAATGGCCGCGCGTGGATTATTTCCGGCTGATCGAAAAAGAGCTGGACATAGACCTCGAAAAAATGTCGGATGAGAAGCTGAAAAAATATGCTCTCGGGCATGGCCTGAAAACCGATCCGGCCTGGGGCCGGGGACGGATCATTGATTATATTTTCAAAAAAAGGGTCAGGCCGAAAATTATCCAGCCGATGTTTCTCATCAATCATCCGATCGAGGTTTCGCCGTTGGCGAAACAGCACCGCCAGCTCGCCGGCCGCGTGGAGCGGTTCAATGTGATCGCCGCGGGCACAGAACTTGGCAACGGTTTCTCGGAACTGAACGACCCGGTTGATCAGCAAATGCGTTTCCAGGAGCAGATGGAGCTGCGCCGCGCCGGAGACCCCGAAGCGCAGATGATGGACGAGTCCTTTGTCGAGGCGCTCGAGTATGGCCTGCCGCCGACGGCCGGTTATGGACTGTCGGAACGGCTTTTTGCAGTGCTGATGGATAAATCAGTAAGAGAAACGGTGGTTTTCCCGCCAATGAGGGGGAAAGATTAACGGGGATTGCTTCGCTTGCGCTCGCAATGACAAGTCTTTGCGAGGAGCGAAGCGACGAAGCAATCTATGAAATTATTATTAGGCACGATGAATCCGGCAAAGGTCGCGGATTATCAGAAATATTTGGTTCATTCGAAATTAGAAATTGTTACGCTTAAAGATTTACAATTTTTTGAAGAACCGCTTGAGATAGGAGCAACATTTGAGCAAAATGCCCTGCAGAAAGCGAAATTCTACGCTGAACGTACAGAATATCCGACCCTTGCCGATGACGGCGGATTTGAAGTTGACGCGCTGGATGGACGGCCGGGGATTGATTCCAGTCGCTGGCTTGGGCCGAATGCCACAGATGAAGACAAGATAAATAAAATTATCGAGTTATTAAAAGACGTGCCGGAAGAGCAGCGGACCGCTCGACTAAGAAATGTGACAGTAATATACTTTCCAGAGGAGCGTGATTATATTATGAGTAAGGGGAAAATGGAAGGCACCATTCCCGAGAAGCCGAGCCCGGTGAGAGTTTTCGGGTTTCCTTACCGCTCGGCGCTGTTTCTACCGCAGTTCAATAAATATTATGCTGAACTTGACGGTGAGTCGCATAGAAAAGCAGTTTGTAAAGAGCTATTATTAAAACTGGAGCCCTACCTTAATTGACGAAGTCATCCTGAGGACGGGAGTCCGAAGGATCTCACGCGCGAGATTCTTCGCTTCGCTCAGAATGACAAAATCCAGAATATGTTAGATATAAAATATATAAGAGAAAATAAGGAGGCGGTGAAAAAAGCAATCATAGATAAGAGAATTGTTCTCAATTTGGACGAGCTTTTGGCATTGGATGAAAAGCGGCGGAAACTCATTGCCGAGATCGATCAGTTGCGCGCGAAGAAAAACGACATTGCCGAAAAAATGCAAAGCGCGGATGCTTCCACAAAAGAACGCCTGAAAATCGACGGCAAAGAGGTCAAAGAAAAGATAGCGGCGCTCGAAAAAGAACTGACTGATGCGGAGCAGCGTTATAACGAGCTCATGCTCCTTGTGCCGAACATCCCATCTAAAGATACGCCTGTCGGCGGCGAGCAGGATTTTAAAGTCATTTCGACCTGGGGCAGGCAGCCGAAATTTGATTTTCCGATTAAAGATCATATTGAACTCGGAAAATCACTGGATATTTTGGATCTGGAGAGGGGAGTGAAGACCGCTGGTTTTCGCGGCTATTACCTCAAAAACGAAGGCGCGCTTTTGCACCTCGGCGTTTTGATGCTGGCCTTTCAGAAAATGGTAAAAAAAGGCTTTACACCGATGATCCCTCCGACTCTGATCAAAGAGTTCGCGCTTATCGGGAGCGGCCACTTTCCGACAGGAAGACAGGAAATATACGAGGTCGAGGAATATGCCCCCTCACCCCACCCTCTCCCGCCAGGGGAGAGGGATAAAGGGAGAGGGCCAGAAACCAAGTTTCTGGTTGGCACGGCCGAGCCGTCGCTTTTGGCCTATCACGTCGGCGAAACATTGGAGGAAAAGAATTTACCTGTTAAGCTTGTCGGCATCTCGCCGTCTTACCGGCGCGAAGTCGGTGGTTATGGCAAAGACACCAAAGGCGTTTATCGCACCCATGAGTTCACAAAAGTGGAGCAAGTGGTTCTGTGTAAGGATCTCCTGGAATCAGAGCATTGGTTTACAGAGATGGCACGGATCGCGCAGGAGCTTTTACAGGACTTGAAGCTGCCGCATCGCGTCATTCAGATTGCCACCGTGGAGATGGGGGCTGGGAAATACAAAATGTATGACATCGAGACCTGGATGCCCGCGCGCGGCGCCTATGGCGAGACGCATTCCTGCTCCAACCTCACGGACTGGCAGGCGCGGCGGCTGAATATCAAATACCGCGACAAGGCCGGTAAGACAGAATATGTTCACACTTTGAATAATACGGTACTCGCCAGCCCTAGAATTTTGATCGCGATTTTGGAAAATAACCAGCAAAAAGACGGCTCTGTGGAAGTGCCCAAAGATTTGCGAGATTTTGTGGGGGAAAAGAAATTGACCCCGCAGGGGTCATCCCGCACTTGATGCGGGATCCAGAACTATTTGTATAGATTTCCGCTTTCGCGGGAATGACATATAATTGTGTTTATGGCCAAACGCAAACTTCGTATTGCCCTTATATTTGGCGGGACCTCGCAGGAACGCGAAGTCTCTTTGCGCAGCGCCAAATCAATAGCCAAGAATTTAAGTACCAAAAAATATGAGATTTTTCCCGTTGAAATTGATTTGAATGGAAAATGGTTGATTTCAAGTTCCACGATTCATCAAATCGGCAAAGAAGTAAAAACCCAGAAGGCCACGACGCGCGAGTTAGCCCCGGTCGATGTTCATGACCAGGGTAAGATTGATGTTGCCTTGCTGGCGCTGCACGGCCCGGGCGGGGAGGATGGAACTATTCAGGGCATGCTGGAACTGCTCAAAATTCCTTATACGTGTTCAGGAGTGCTCGCCTCGGCTCTGGCCATGGACAAAGCGCGGACAAAGCGGCTTGTGGCTGCGGCCGGTGTGCCTGTGCCGCCGGATGTGGTGATCAAAAAAAACGACTATGACCCCCGCTCGCCTCTCCCCCTCGTGAGGGGGAGATTGAGAGGGGGTCGTGGAAAATTCGTCATCAAACCCAATAAAATGGGCTCCTCGCTCGGGATTACCATTGTTTCTGGCAATGGCTCAACCATTGGTCGAGCCATTGAACGCGCCTTCAAGTTTGACGACGAGATTTTGGTTGAAGCCCATATCGAGGGCCGCGAGATTACGGTACCGGTGCTGGGCAATGACCAGGCTGAAGCTTTGCCGACAATTGAGATTTTGCCGTGGAAAAAATCGACTTTCTATGATTATGCGGCGAAGTACGAAGAGGGTGGATCAGAACATATCATTCCTGCGCCGCTTACCAAAAAACAAGAACGCGAAGCTCAGGATTATGCGCTCGCCGCTCACCAAACCCTCGGTTGCCGCGGCGTGACGCGTTCTGATTTTATCCTGGGCGAAAATGGGCAGTTTTATTTTTTGGAAATCAATACTATTCCGGGCATGACGCCGACCTCGCTTGTGCCGCAATCGGCGCAGGCCGCGGGCATTAGCTTTACTAAATTCCTTGACCGACTTATTAAACTGGCGCGTGAGCGATGAGAGACCATGCCAAAGAACCGCGTTTTCGCCGTCCCGAGTTTCAACGCAAACTGAAAAAAGCGAGCAGGTACACGCGCCGCGCCGAGTCGCTCGATGGCCCGCGCTTCGCAGTATTTGGTATTTTGCTGCGTTCCCGATTGGCGCAAGTGTTTGGTATCCTGTTTTTTTTGACCCTTGTTTATTTTCTTGTCGTCTCGCCGCGCTTTCTCGTAAAGAAAGTCTCCCTGACGACGCCGGGCGCGTCCCCGGAGGCGGTCGCGCAAGTTTTGCTTGCCCTCCGCCGCGAGCGGACTTTTTTGATTCCGCGCAACCATTTGCTGCTTTTGAACTCGAGAAATCTGTTTGCCGCTTTGCAAAGCGAGCTTCCCGAGATGAAAAGAATAACCTATTTCCGGCGGCACTGGCCGGACTGGATCGAGCTCGGCATTGAACAGCGGGAAGCGCGGTACGTCTGGCAAAGCGGAAATAATTTCTATTTCATGGATCAGGACGGCATTGTCTTTGCCCGCCTTACCAATTACCTGCCGCAAGATTATAGGCAGGATCTTATTGTTGACCGAGGCAGCGGAGGGGTGAAAGTTGGTGAGCAGATCGAGGTGAAAAGACACTTGGAATTTATCAATGAACTCAAAGCCGAGTGGCTGGCACAAATTGCACAGCCAAAAATAGCGAGTTTTGCTATTCCCGGAGTTTTATCGAGCGATATTTTTGCCAAAACCGCGCTCGGCTTTGAGGTGTATTTTGACCAGGAGAGGGATGCGGCCGTGCAGCTGGCCAATCTCAAGCTGCTGCTCAATCAAGAGATTCGCCCCGAGACTTATGACGGCCTTTCGTACATCGACGTGCGGCTTCCCAATGTGGCATACTATTGCTATAAAGATGCGCCCTGCGCGCAAAATCCATGACTTATGTAATTTCTCTCGGCGGATCCATCATCGTTCCGGACGAGATTGACGTGGTTTTTTTAAGAAGATTTATCCGCCGAATTTCGTCAGAAATTCGGCGGGGACATCGCTTATTCATTGTCACCGGCGGGGGAGCGACTTGCAGAAAATATCAGAGCGCTCTGAAAGAGATAAGCAAATCTACTTCAGAGAACCTTGACTGGCTTGGCATTGAGACGACTAAGCTTAATGCGCATCTTATGCGGTTGGCATTTGGGAATAAGGTAAATATATCCGGCGGGGACAAACCCGGGCGTTCAACCGATTATGAAGCAGTTCGCATGGCCAAGCGGCATGGGGCGAAAACTGTCATCAATTTGTCTAACATTGATTACGTTTATTCTGCTGATCCGAAGAAGAACAAAAGCGCGAAAAAATTCGAGCAGCTGACTTGGACACAGTATCTCAAGCAATTCGGCCGCAAATGGAAACCTGGCGCAAATTATCCCTTTGACCCTGTGGCTGCCGCATTAGCCAAAAAGTATAAGATAACAGCCGTCATTATGAACGGCCGCAAACTTGAGAATTTAAAAAATCTGTTCGCCAATAAACCTTTCCGTGGCACGATTATTAAATAGCGGGTAAATCGTTTGTTGAATTTTCTATACATTTGTATGTATCTTTCAACAAATGAGGTTTGGGGAAAATAAAAAAGCAGGGTACTGAAACCGACAGAATGTCGAATAACAGTACCCTGGGGTGGCCATTACACTTCGTAATTATGACGCTTGAGCTTAGCCGCCATAATTTTCCTCTCTAAAACGGCCATTAGAGAAGGAAACTCGAGGTGTTATTCTGACTTAGTTTCGCTTGCGGAGATTGGGATGCATTCGTTACAGTCACAAAAAATTGGATGGGAATCTTCTGCCGGCGTTAATCTCTGCGCCTTGGCGACAATCTCCTCGGCCGGAGTTTCCTCAAAGTATTTCTTCACTCTTCCCTGTAACTCATCAAAGGTTTCCATATCAAACTTATCCTCCTATTAGCTTTGAACAAATTTAGTATATCACCCCGGCGTGACCGAGGCAAGGGCCGTGGCGGCGATGATGATGACCACGAGCCCCACGTATTGGTGGGGTTTTAGTTTTTCTTTGTTGAAAATGAGGCCGAGAATGGCGGCGAGGGCGATGTAGGATTCAGAAAGACTCGCAGCAATGGCAATCGGAATGTAAACTGTGGCCTGGGCGTAGGCCACCCAAGCGAGCGTGTCAAACATGCCCATAGTGAGAACGAGCTGCTTATTAGTTTTTATTTCTTCGACAAACCGACTTTTACCCTCGGTCCAGAGCATCCCGACGAGTCCTGTCAGGCCAAAAAATACGGCCATAAACCAGTTGATGAGCAAGGGGTCGGTCTGCCGCGCGGTGTAGCCGACAAGAAAATTGACTATGCCGAGTCCGATCATGGCGAAAAAGGCGAGGAACGCACCTGGTTCAATATGAATTTTCCGGATGCGGTGGAAGCGGTGCACAGCCAGCAGAATTATGCCAAGCATCAGTACGCCAGCCAGGATCATCTGGTCTATGGACAGCACCTCCCCGATGACCACGGCCGCAAGGAAAACCGTAATTGGGATTTCAAAGGCGAGAATCGGGGTTAAGGCAGAAATTTTGCCTCGGCGCAGCGCTTCGAAATAAAGCAGCGAAACGCCGAGGCCGACGCTGGAGGTGATAACGAGCAGGGTGAGATGGTTTTTGGTTGTGAAGATATCAATGATGCGCTCATAGACAAACGGCAAGAGCACGACAGCGCCGATTGCGCCGATGCCGCCGATCGTGAACCAGACGCCTTTGCGGCGCGAGGACTTCTGGATGAGAAAATCGCCGGTCCCCCAGCAGAAGAGCGCAATGATGGCAAAGAGAATCCCCATTATTTTACCAGATACTTATCAATAAAGATCTCCCCTTTGAAACTCGGGGTATCTTTGAAGCGCTGCTCGTCCAGCAGTTTCCAGTTTTTAGGGATGGTTGGTTTGACGCCGCCGAAGCCAGTGGTCCAGAACAGCCAGACCGTGCCGCCCGGTTTGGTTTGGGCCAGGCCCAAAACGACGTCCTCGGGTGCATAAAGCGGGACCCGCGATCCGAGCGGTTGGGAAGAGATGAGGAGCGGTTTGATGCCGGTTTGATTATAAAACCGAAACGTCAGCAGAACATAACTGGAACCGCCATAGAGCAGCTCGCCGGATTTGGCGTTGGCATTGATATAGCTCGCGGCCGCGGCCATGCCGGGCTGGTGTTCGATGTCGAGGTTTTGCCAATTCCTGAAAAAGGCCAGAAGGCTGGCGAGAATCAAGGCGGTAATCAGCAGCCAGCGCACGAAAAAACGGGGAATGGACCAGAAGGCCGCGGCAATCAGGATGCTGAAATAAAGCGACACAAAGACAAAATAACGGTCGAGATAAAGACTGGTCTTCAGGGAAAAAACAATTGCGGCGCTAACGGGGATGAGGATGTTCAGGAAGATCAGCCATTTATGGAAGCTCTGGTTCTTTTTCAGAAAGTAAGCGGTGAGTACGAGCACGGCGATTGCCGAAATGGCCAGCGTCGCGTGATTGGCGGCGAAATCGCCGAACATGATCTTCCAGAATGTGCCCGGCACTGACCAGCGGTCCATGGGCGGGATCCAGTAGCCGCCCTGGACGTTCTGCAAATGGACCAGAAACACGGGCACCCAGGCCAGGTAAAGAAAAAAAATGGAGCAATAAGCGAGCGCGCCTTCGAACAAAATTTTGAGCCGGCGCTTCTTCAGAAAATAGCAGAGCAGGTAAAGGGCCTGCGCGCCGACCGAGAACAGCAGATAGTAATGGGTATAGAGGGCGGCGGTGGAGGCGAGGACAAAGCCGGCCCAGAAGCGAAGTTTTTTCCGTCGCGCTTCGGTCTCGAGCGCGCGAACCAGAAAGAAGCTCGAGAGCATGATCAAAAACATGCCCAGCGCGTACATCCGCATCTCGAGCGCGTATTGGACCTGGAACGGATTTACAGCCAGCAAAATCGCGGCCAGCGAAGCGATTTTTTTGTTTTTGAACGCCGCGAGCGCAAACCGGTAGCCGGCCCAGACGGTCAGAATTCCGAAGATGATAGATAATAGCCGGAGGCCAAACAGACTTTGCCCGGCGACATAAGCCCAGAGCCGCAGCACGATGTAGTAAAGGGGCGGATGGACATCCAGACTGATCTGGTACAGCATCTCGCGCCAGGGATAGCGCAGAAACAGCGCGGAAAACGCCTCGTCGTACCAAAGCGCGACCCCGGTGGCGTGGTAAAATCGCAAGGCCGCGCCGGATAGAAGGGCAAGAATGAGGAAGATCGTGCTCATGGTTGTTCGTAGACGAGTATAATGAGTTCACCAAATTGGTTTTTTTCAGTTTTGACGAGCACGGCCTCGGGATGGGCTTTGGTAAATTTAATCCGGTCAAACAGAGTGGATTGCGTAAAAATGACCTGATCGCCGGTTTTTAATTTCACCTCAAAAGTCCGCGCGGGATCAAGGAGGAGATAGGGCTGCTGCTGTTCCGTAGTTAAATACGCCACGGTCTGGACCGAAAATTCATCAAGAGACAAATAGGTTTTATCTTTTTGATTGCGGCTATTCAAATACTGGCTTGCGACGGTGAGATCAGAGCGAAAGGCGTAGTAATAGTCCGGCGATAACGCCGCCACCTTGAAATACAGGGTGTAATTATAGAGAAGCAATGAGCTAACAAATACCACGGCGAGCCCGCGGCGAATTCTGGCGAAACTGGACGCGGCGATAATTTTTTTCCAGACTTTATTTGCCGCCCAGCCGGCAAAGATGAACATCGGCGGGATTATGCCGACGAGCCGCAGGCCGTGCGGGATGCCTTCGGCGGTGAGGATTTCCGGCACGAGCATCAGCCAGAACCAGGCGGCGCAGAGGGCGGGATAAAGGGTTTCGGTTTTGATCTCTTTTTGCCAGGATTGTTTGATGAGCTGGAACAGCGCCAGCGTCATCATCAGAAGACCCAAGGCGAAGAGCGGCGCGAGGATCGGCGAGATAAACGGAAAGCCGGAGACATTGTGGCGCCAGTTCAGGTCGCCTTCAGTAAAGAACCCGAGCATGGTTTTTTTGAAAACCGTGACAAACGTGCCGAAAACATCGCCATGGTTCAGATCAGGAGAAAATATCGAAACCTGGCCGGCGCGGCCGGTGATGTTTTCCGGGTGGGCCGTGAAATAGCGGGCGAGCGGAAAGATAACGATGACGAAACAAGCCAGGAAGATTAGCGTTTGCCGGCCATAGCGCTGAACCACAGCGCGCAATTTGTCGCGATAGCCAAAGAGCAGGATGAAGGTAAAGCCGACAAGCAATGGCAGCATCATCCGGAAGCTGGTATAAGTGTAAGAGCCAAGCGCAAAACTGGCGCCGGCGGCCGCGGCCAGATAGTTTTTGGCGCGCGGTTTCTTGCTTTCAAACCAGCTGATCAGAAAAAAAAGCGTCAGAGCCGAAAGCAGCGGAACGGTATTGGCGCGGAAGGCCGTGCGCGAAAGCGTTACCGCGTAGCTTGAAATCGCCATCAAGAAAGCCGCAAGCAGCGCGACATTTTTGCCGAACAGTTTTTTCGTCAAAAAGTAAACGGCGATGACAGCCGCGAAGCCGAAGGCGGCAGAAACAATATGATGCTGCCACGGCCCGCGGCCGAAGAAGTTTACCACGACCGCCAAAAAGTAAAAAAAGAGCGCCTCGCGGCCATTGCCGCGCTCGTAAAACGGCTGCCAGTTGCCGGAAAGGATGGCATTAACATCGAGGCCGTTGGCGGCCTCATCCGGGAAAAGACCGCCGGGCAATTGCGCGATTTTCCAGAAGCGGAAAAAGAAAGCCAGACCGAAAATAAGGAAGGGCAGGGCGTTCGACTCGAGAAGGTTTTTATGGTATGCTGTGTTCACTTTATGACCAAATCGTTTCTCCGGGACCGCTTAATTTTTGTTTCACTTTTAATAGCATTCTTCGTTAATATTATACTATGGGCAGTTCTGCTCGGCAAATTCGGTTTTGCCGGCCGCTCCATACCGCTGCACTACAACGTGGTCTCGGGAGTAGATTTTGTGAATAGCAGCCGTCGCGTTTACCAGCTGCCCCTGGCGGGCTTGCTGATTTTTTTCGTGAATGTTTTTCTCGGCCGGCTGCTCTATGATCGGGAAAAGCTTCTGGGTTATGTATTAATTTTCGCGGCCGCCGCGGCGCAGGGGATTTTGCTTGTGGCCGGGGTCGCGCTCGCAACTTTAAACCGCTAAACTATGGTGCAGGGACGGACCAAGCTTTTTCGGGCGCTCGAGATAATTCCCGGCGTCGCAACCTGGACGACGCTTTTGGGTTCGATACTCTTGTCCTACTTTGTCCCGGTTTGGGTGGCGATTTTTATTCTGCTGTTTGATCTTTACTGGGTTTTGAAGGCGATCAATACCGCGCTTCATCTGTTGAGCAGTTTTTTCAAACTAAAAATCCACAACCGATATGATTGGATGTGGCGGCTTCGGCAGCTTGCCGACCTGGGGTCGTATCGGCAGGATTTGCGGCAAGCGCCGAGCCGCGATTTGCGCCAAGAGTATAAAAGACTCGCGCGGATTGATTTTTCCGGTAGAATGCTGGACTGGAAGCAAATTTATCATCTCGTCATTTTGCCGACTTTCAAGGAAAACCTGGTCGTGCTGGATCAATCGATCCGGTCTATCGCCGAAGCCGATTTTCCGACAGAAAAGATATTCTTTATTTTGGCGGTTGAGGAGCGCGATTACGAGCGCGCCATGGCGAATGCCAGAATGCTCAAAAACCGCTACGGCGAAACGTTTTTTCGCTTTGCGGTGAGCGTTCACCCCGACGGCATCCCGGGAGAGATCCAGGCCAAAGGCGCTAACCTTACCTATGCGGCCCGCAGCGCCGCGCGCCAAATCCGCGATTTGGGGATTTCAATTGACAAGGTTATTGTTTCCGCTCTGGATTCCGATACCGTGGTTTCCCAAAACTATTTTGCCTATCTGACCTATGCCTTTTTGACGGCCGAAAAACCGTATCGTTCGAGTTTCCAGCCCATGCCGGTCTATAACAACAACATCTGGGACGCGCCGGCGATCGCACGCGTGGTGGCCGTCGCCAATTCCTTCTGGCAGATGGTGGAGGCCTCGCGGCCGGACCGGCTGGTAACGTTTTCCTCGCACGCCATGTCGCTGCGGGCGCTTCTCGAAGTGGACTTCTGGCCCGTGGACGTCGTCTCGGATGATTCGCAGA
>CAZMCQ010000005.1:0-24939 GCA_964565195.1 uncultured Candidatus Saccharibacteria bacterium
GCTCATTGAGAAATTCCACGGCGGGCCGGTCGGGATCAATTCGCTTGCCGCCGCGACCAGCGAAGAAGAGGATACGATCGCGGATATTTACGAACCCTATCTCATGCGGCTTGGGTTTCTGGCCCGCACGCCCAAAGGCCGGATGGCCACCCGCGAGGCCTATGATCACCTCGGCCTTCACAAAAACAGTCCGGAATTAAACCAGCTCTTGTGATCAAACTCGCCGCCAGCGTCATTGTCTACCTTCTGCTCGCGGGCCTCGGACTCTACAGCCTGGCCATGCTTTATGCCTTGCTGCGGTTTGGCAAATCCAAACTCCTCGGTCTGCTCGTTACGGCCTTTTACCTGATCCTGATGTTAAGTCTCTACTCGGCCGTGCAATCCAATTTTGACAAAATTGTCTTTCCAACACTATGAATCCTGCCAAATCTCTCTTCCCCGGCCAACAGCCCAGTGAACGCATCCATCTTGTCACCCGACCGCACTGGATAATCCTGGCGCGGCGGGTCCTTATGTGGTTTGTGTTCGTGGCGCTGCTTCTGCTCCTGGATGTTTTTGTCACCAGCGCCTTTCCGGCCGTCCTGCGCGAACCCTATATCTATATCTTCAATCTCATTAAAACCCTTTACCTGATGCTGCTCACGATTGGCATCTTTTCCATCTGGATTATCTACTATCTCAATTACCAGATTGTCACCAATGAGCGGGTCGTGGACATCACCCAGGAGCATCTCCTCTCCCACACCACCGTGGAGTTCCATCTGAATCGCGTGCAGGACGTCACCGCGGAAATAAAAGGGGTGTTGGGCAACGTCTTTAATTTTGGCGATGTCTTTGTCGAAACCGCCGGGGAAAACACCCGGTTTGAATTCAACAATGTTCCCGATCCGCACCGCGTCGCCAAATTAATTTTGGATTTATATGAACAACTCCCTCCGGACCGTCGCGATCTCGGGCGGGTTTGACCCGGTCCACATCGGCCACATTGAGCTCATGCGCGCGGCGCGCGCTTTGGGCGACCGCCTGGTCGTCATTTTGAACAACGACAACTGGCTCAAAGCGAAAAAGGGTTTTGCATTTATGAACGAGCAGGAACGGGCCGCCATACTGCGCGCCATCCGTTATGTGGATGAGGTAATTATTACCAGGCATCCGGAAAACCCAAAGGATATGTCGGTTTGCGCTGAACTGGAAGCCCTGCGGCCAGCGGTCTTTGCCAATGGCGGGGATCGCGATAAACGGGACGCGGATACAAAAAATTCCTCGCTCAATCCCGAGCAGGAACTCTGCCAACAGCGCGGGATTGAAATGGTCTTCAATGTCGGCGGCGGCAAGGCGCAAAGCTCAAGCGAACTCATTCGCCGGGTCAAGGAAGCCGGGGCAATCTAATGTCCACGGCCCGCCGAATTTTCTATAACACTCTTGCCGCCATGCTTGGCAAAATCGCGGCCGTAGGCATCGGCCTCGTCACCATTGGCCTCCTCACCCGTTATCTTGGCGAACACGGCTTCGGCCAATACTCCACGGTGCTGGCCGTCCTCGGCCTGGCCGTGGTTTTTTCCGACCTCGGCCTGTACCTGTTCGTGGTGCGGGAAATTTCGAAAACCGACGGACAGGACAATCGCAAAATCATCTCCAATGCCTTGGGTCTTCGCCTCGTGATCGGCCTGCTCGCTCTTCTGGGAGGGGCGATCGTGGCGACCTTTTTACCCTATACCCCAGAGCTCAAACGCGCCATTTTCCTGGGCATCCTGGCTTTTGAATTCGTAACCCTAAACCAGGTCCTGTTCGGGGTTTTCCAGAAACACCTCGTGCAATATCTGGCCGTCATCGCCGAGATCCTGGGCCGCCTCGTAAACCTGGCCCTCATCCTCTTCCTCGTCCGGCGCAATCTTTCCGTCGGAGAGGCCATTTTGGCTTTAACCGCCGCCAACGGGGTGATCTTTTTTTCCACCTTGTGGTTCGCCAGGCGTTATGAACGATTCGGCCTGGGCTTTGCCTGGCCAGCCTGGCGGGAAATTCTGCAAAAGTCCTGGCCCCTCGCCTTCGCCGTGGTTTTAAATCTCCTCTATTTCAAAACTGACACGATTATTCTTTCTCTCTATTACCCCCCGAGCGTGGTCGGCGTGTACAGCCTGCCTTATAAAATCCTCGAGGTGCTGCTGGCCTTTCCACATATGTTCGTGGGGCTCGTGATGCCGGTGCTGTCGCGCGAGGCGCACGAGCAGTCCTGGGAAAAATTTCGCACTGTGCTGCAGCGGGGGTTTGACACCCTGCTCCTGGTCGTGGTGCCAATGATCATCGTGACGCTGTTTTACGCCCGGGAGATCATTGCCTTTATCAAGGGGACGGAGGGTTATGCGGCCTCCCCGGGCCTTTTGCAAATTTTAATTTTCGCCACCGGCGTTATTTTTCTTGGCACGCTGTTTGGCTATGCGGTCGTGGCCGTAGAAAAACAAAAAACCATGGTCTGGGGCTACCTCGGGGGGGCCCTCGGGGGCCTCGGCCTATACTTAATCTTAATTCCCCCCTACGGTTACTATGGCGCGGCTTTTGGCACAATCGCCGTGGAGCTGGCTGTCTCGCTGTTTGCCTACCTGTTGGTGCGGCGGGCCGCCGGGCAGAGCATCAGCTGGCAAATTCTGATCCCGGCCCTGCCGGCCACGCTCGCCCTGATTGTATTTTTCCGGCTGCTCACTTTTTACTGGCTCGGGGAAATTATTGCGGGCCTTGCCCTCTATACCACGCTCCTCGTAATCTTTCGGGCCATCCCCTGGAAGTTTGTGCGCTCGCTTATCCGACGCGGTAGCGAATCCGCGCAATAACCTCCTGGCCGAGGGCGGCATTGACCGCCGCGATGATCGCGGCCTCGCGGAAACGAAGTTCTGACGCTGCCACAGAGCTTCCCACTCGCACGGTGAGAATCTTGTTGCGCAGCGTAAGCGGCTCACCCAGGCCCGGCACCTGCTGCCGAAACAGCTCAAAAATTTTCACGATTTCGAGCTGACGCGAGAGTTCGTCGCGGCGGCCGAACCGCGAGGAGAGAATTTGCGAAAGTTTATTGAACATGGCCGTCAAAAACATTATAGACCCGCGCGCGCGGCGGCAAAAAGTCTTTGACTTCTTCCAAATGCGCGGTGGTGATGAAGACCTGCTCCAAACCTTTCAAAAACGCCACGAGCTTTTGCTGGTGCTCCGGGTCGAATTCTGAAAAAATATCGTCGAGGAGCAGCAGGGGGGTCTGCTGGAGACGGTCTTTGAGAAAATCAGACTCAACGATTTTCAAAGCCAGCACCACCGAGCGCAACTCGCCGCGGGAAAGATAACCCACGACCGGGCGGACTCCCAAAAATGTAGAAAAATCATCGCGGTGCGGGCCGACCAGGGTTGCGCCATACTCCTGTTCCCGCGCGGCAAGGGCGCGCAAGCGCTCGAGAAACTCTGCTTTGGTTGGCCCGCCCGAGAATTGATAAAGCAGCGTAGCTTGAGCCAGGTTCGGCGCGTATTGCGCCAAGGCCGGGCCGAGACCCAGATTTAAATAGAGCAAAAATTCTCCCCGCGCCCTGATGATCTGACTGCCATAATCGGCCAGTTTCTCATCCCAGATGCTCATTTCCGCAAGACGCGCCTCTCCCTGCTTGATTCTTTGCCAAAGCCCATTGCGCTGTTTGAGCGTTTTTTCATACTGCCGCCTGGCAAAACGATATTCAGCGGAAACCCCGGTTAAGGCCTCATCAAGAAACCGCCGGCGCCCGGCCGGGGAATGGGTGAGCAAATTCAGATCCTGGGGAAGGAAGCTTACCAGTGGAATCAGCCCCGCAATTTTTGCGCGCGGGGCGGTCCGGCCATCGGTTTTTAGTTTGTAACTGTAGTTGCCCTCTTGCTGTTCATAATTTATTTCCACCGTCACCCGCTCCTCATTTTCCGCCTCGATTTGAATCTGGAAAAAACTTTGCCCCCCATAAAAGAGCTGGGAAAGCGCGCTCTCCGGGAAGCGCCGCAGCGTTCCTCCAAAATAGAGCCCTTCCAGAAAATTGGTCTTGCCCGCGCCATTCGGCCCGGTTAATACAACAAAGCCCTGATTAAAGTTCAAATCAAGGCTCGTAAAATTTCGGAAGTTTTCGTAAGCGGCGCGGGAAATGTGCACTTTTCAAATTTTCAAAGCTTAATCGGCATCACGATGTAAAGGTAGTTGTCTCGTCCCACCGGGGTTAAGGCGGCTGGCGACGCACTATCAATGACCTTCAAGACCATTTTTTCGTCGCTCAAATTATTAAGGCAATCCAAAAGGTAACGATAATTGAAAATAATGGAATTTTTCTGCCCGCTTACCCTCGCGTCCAGGTGGATCTCACTGTCCCCGGTCTGCGCGGACTGGGAGCGGATGGTGAGCTGCTTGTTTTGCGCGCTGATCTCGAGTTCGATGTTGTGATTGTCTTGCGCAAACAGACTGGCGGCCTTGATGGATTGCAGGAAGGCCATTCTTTCCACCTCGGCCTCGGTGCTAAATGTGCTGGGGATAATCTGTTTATAATCTGGGTATTGCCCTTCAATAAGTCGGGAGGTTAGTTCGATTTCCGGGGCCCGGAACATGATCTGCCCCTCGGTGAGGAAAATCTCCACTACCTCGTCCTGGAGCACCCGGCCAAGCTCGAAAACTGTTTTTACCGGGACGATTATCTGCCTCGGGGCCGCTACTTCTTCCAAAAGAGGAAGGCGGCTCTCCGCAAGGCGGTAACGGTCTGTGGCTGCGAGAATCAGGGTTTTTCCCTCAAAAGAGAACAGCACTCCGGAAATTTCTGGCTGGGTTTCAGAAAAACTCGCGGCGAACACCACTTCAGTGATGCCTCGGGAAATCTCCTTTCCCTCTGTTTTGGCATACACCCCTTCGTTAATTTTAGGAATAAGGGGAAATTCCTCGCCCGCCAGCCCCCGAATGTGAGTTTTGGCCTTCTCCCCCTCTAGAGTTAGGGTTTGGTTTTGGCTGGAAAGGGCGATTTTTTCAGTGGGAAGGTTGTTAACATAATCGTTGATTAGCTTGGCTGGGACGGTTAGCTCCCCCTCTTCCTCAATCTTTCCCCCTACCCAGGTGTTTATAGCGATCTCCAGATTGGTGCTGGAAATACGCAGGCGCCCCCCCTCTGTTTTTAGTAAGATGTTATTTAATACTGGCAGGGTGTTGGCTGGGCTTACGGCGCGTGAGGTTACTAAAAGTGCTTGGTTTAGGTTTTTTTTTGTGCATTGGATTTTCATGTTGTTATAATTAATATTTAATATTTTATAAAAGGGGTAGTGGTAATAGTTGTTGGGGAAAAGTTGAGAATTTGGTTTCTGGCAGGAAGGTGGTGGTTTTAAGTTTTTTTTATTATAACAAGTTGTTGGTGGGGTGTTGATGGGGTGGGGAAGGATTTTGTTTTGTTAAATTTAGATTTAATTACTCCCCAACCACTCCCCAGCTAATCCATATAAATTTTTTCAGTGATTAGGGAGAGTTCTTGTTTCAGATTTTCTTTTTCCTTGGCCAAATTTTGAATTTTGTCCACCGCATGGATTACCGTGGTGTGGTCACGCCCCCCAAAAATTTCCCCAATCATCGGCAGGCTGGTCTCCAACTCCTTGCGGATAATATACATCGCGACCTGCCGGGGGGTTACATATTCTTTCTTTCTTGATTGGCGGACCAGGTCATCCACCGAAACATTATAGAAATCCGCAACCACCTCCATGATTTTTTTCGGGTTCGCTCCCCGTTTCCTCGGGGTGAAAATTATACTGGCCAGGGCGTCTTTAACCTTTTCCAAAGTTACCTCGGTATTGTTGAGCTGGCAAAAGACCACCAGCCGGTTTAACGAGCCCTCCAGCTCGCGAATGTTGGTCTCAATCGTCTGCGCCAGATACTCCAAAACACGCGGGTCTACCTCGTAGCCGCGCTCCTTACTTTTGGTGCGCAAAATCGCGAGCCGGGTTTCAAAATCCGGCGGCTGCACATCAGCGATCATCCCCCACTCAAACCGCGAGACCAGCCGCTCTTCAATGGAGGGGATTTCCTTGGGCAGCCGATCCGAAGAGAGGATGATCTGCTTGTTGTTTTGGTGCAGGGCGTTGAAGGTATGGAAAAATTCTTCTTGGGTTTGCTCTTTGCCCGCCAAAAACTGGACATCATCAATGATCAGCGCATCCACGGTGCGGTAGAGGTTTTTAAAATTTTCGCCGCGATTGTCACGAACCGCCTGGATAAACTCATTGGTGAATTTTTCCGTAGTGACATACAGCACGCGGCTCGCCCCACCGCTTTTTAGCAGTTCATTGCCGATCGCCTGCATGAGATGAGTCTTCCCGAGCCCCACCCCGCCGTAAATAAACAGGGGGTTGTAGGCGCGGCCGGGCTTTTTCATGATGGCCTGGGCCGCGGCGTGCGCCAGGGAATTGTTGGCGCCGACGATAAAACTCTCAAAGGTGTATTTCGGATTTAAGCCCGAGCGTAGCCCGGGGGACGGGTTTTGCGCGGGGGAATTTTTTTCCTCTGGCCTGGGCCGCGCCGTGCCCGGGGGCACAAAATTGGAGGAGATTTGGTATTCAATCCGTTTTATCTCCGGGTTAATCGCGCGGAGCGAGCGCAGAATATCCTGATGATATTTGTTCACCAGCCACTCTTTGGTGAAGGCGTTGGGTACGGCAATCGTGATTTTATCCCCTGCCTGCTCCAAAACGCGAGTATTTTTGAACCAGGTTGTAAATTTTGCTTTCGAAAGCGAGAGTTCCAGATTACCCAGCACAGCCTGCCAGATTTGTTGCCCCGTACTCATATATAACCCATCTTATCAAAAGGTTATCAACAAGTAAAATCAGTACTTTTACCTTGTTTTATGCGAAAAAGCGGATTTAGTGTGGACAGGCTGTGTATAAGGCGTGCATAGCCACATATCATTGACCAGAAGGCACTGCGAGAGGTATAATAAACAGGAAATGAAACGAACTTATCAGCCGAAAAGAAAGCACCGGGCAAGACGGCACGGGTTCCGCAAACGCATGAAAACCCGGACTGGCCGGGCCGTGCTCCAAAGGCGCCGTTTGAAGCGGCGCCGCAAGCTCACCATCTGAAGGATTATGTTGCAGCCCGGCCAGAGGTTGACCGCGACCCGCGACTTCACACGGATTTATAGGCGCGGGGCGCAGGCTAATTCCCCAAATTTGCGCCTTGCCTATCTTCCCGCCAACCAAAACACCTCCCGTTTTGGTTTTGTTGTCGCCAACAAACTCGCCCGTACGCTGGTGGAACGAAACCGGATCAAACGGCGCCTGCGCGCCGAGACGCAACGGCTCCTGCCACACCTCAAGCCGGGTTTTCAGGCCGTCATCGCCGTGCGCGGCATGCTCGGGGAGTTGTCTTCCCGGGAAATTTCGCGCGAACTTGAAGGACTTTTTAAAAAGACGCGACTATGGCAAGATTTTTAATTTTTCTGATCGGCGGTTACCAGAAATTTTTATCCCCGGATCACAGCTTTTGGGCAAAACACCGCTATCCGTACGGTTATTGCCGATTTGCTCCGTCCTGTTCGGAGTATACCAGACAGGCGATTGCTAAATATGGCGCGGGAAAAGGCCTCGCCCGCGGACTGTGGCGGGTTTTAAGATGCAACCCGTGGTCAAACGGAGGGATTGAAACGGTATGAGTAATTTTTTTCATCTCATTCTCACCCAGCCGCTCTTGAATGCCCTGGTCTGGCTCTACAATATTATTCCCGGCCAGGACGTGGGCCTGGCGATCATTGCCCTGACCCTGCTCATCCGGGTTATTCTCGTCCCGGCCTTTCAAAAATCACTCCGTTCGCAGAAGGAACTCCAGCACCTGCAGCCGCAGCTCGAGGAAATCCGTCGCAAACACAAGGATGATAAAGAAGCGCAAACCCGCGCCACCCTCGAGCTCTATAAGCAGCACAAGGTCAACCCGTTTTCGTCCTGTCTGCCGCTCTTGGTGCAGCTTCCCATCCTGATCGCGCTTTATCGCGTGTTTCTCACGGGGTTAAACGGCAATGTCGCCGGCGATCTCTACCCGTTTATTTCTGATCCAGGAAAGATTCAGACCACCTTTTTGGGCTTTGTCAATTTGGCCAGCCCGAATTTGTATTTTGGCCTTGCGGCCGGCCTGTTTCAGTTTGTCCAGTCCAAAATGATGGCGCCGAAAAAAAGTTCCGGAGGCGCGGCTGACAAAACCCAAGCCCTGATGAACGCGCAGCTCCTCTACTTTATGCCGATTGTTACGGTCCTTATTGCCGCGCGCCTGCCGGCCGGCCTCGCCGTTTACTGGATCGTGACCACGCTGTTTGCAATCGGACAGCAGTACTATATAATGAGAAAAGATAAAAAAAATGCATGACAACGATCAGCAAATAGTGAAGGAGGTGCTGCAGTCGCTCCTTTCCTACATGGACATCACTGCCGAGATCGAAGTCGTTGATGCCGCCGGAACGGCGGTTTTTAATCTCAAGACCGACGACTCCAGCATCTTGATCGGCCAGCATGGCGGCAATCTCGCGGCCTTGCAGTATCTGACACGCGTTCTCTCGCACAAAAAACTTGCCGAGCCCGCGGCGTTTGTCATTGATGTGGAAGGATACAAAAAACACCGCGAAGAATATCTGCGCGAGCTCGCGCGGCAGGCCGCGGCCCGCGTGCGGCAAACCGGCGAAAGGCTACTTCTGAAACCCATGCTGTCCTATGAGCGGCGCGTGGTGCACGCCGAGCTGAACTCGCTCCCGGATATTACGACCGAATCAGTCGGCGAGGACCCGGAGCGTCGGGTTTTGATAAAACCGAAGCCCGAGGTCGGCAGTCGCGAGCAGGAGCCAGAACAAAACTGACAGATCATTTTTGAAATACGGCACGTCCACGAGGCCGTGGAGCAAAATGACGGCCATGGCCGCTGCGGCCGGCAAAGCCCAGGGCCAACTCTTCCGATAGAGGAAGAGAATTTTTTTATAGAAAAAGGTCAGCAGTGCGAGGACTGCCACCAGGCCGCCCAAACCGATTTCCAGCCAGAAATTGAGAATAAAATTGTGCGGGTAGTTTTGCACCACGCGGTCCGGGCCGATGGGGTAGTTTTTGAAATTTTCATGGAAGCCCATGAGGCCGAGGCCGGAAACCGGATTATTTTTGAGCAAATCCAGTGCGGCATCCCAGAGAAAATAGCGCGTGCGCTGCGAGGGATCGCGGCCGCGGGCGAGATCGGCGAGTTTTTGCCGATAAACAGGAACCGCGAGCAAAAAAATCACAATCAGTCCGGCCGCCGCCAGAATTTTTTTGCGGTGCGGCGTAAGGAGACCGAACAATCCCAGGGCCAAAATCAGGGCTAAAAGCGCGGCGCGGGAGAAGGATAGATACACAGCCGCAAGGCCGAGGATTATGCTCAAGACCAGGAATTTTTGTCCGCGCAATTTTTTCCCGGCTGTGGCAAGGGACATCACGAGGAGCGCCAGGAGCGGGGTGATCAGCAGGGCGAGCGCATTTGGGTGATTGACCAGCGAGGTGATGCGCCGGCCGGCAATTTCCACGGCCCACCAGGAAAAGGGCAGATTAGCCAGAGTGATAAACTGATAAATACCATATACGGAGAGATAGAAAACCAGCAGCGCGAGAATCTTCGCCAGTCGTTCAAATTGCTCCGGCCTGGTGATAACCGCGCGGACCAGATAGTAAAAAAGCACGGCTTCCAAGAAAAAGGCCTTGAAAATACCGGCGGCCGCGAGGCGCACCGGCGAGGTGAAGACGGCTGCGGCCGCGGCCAGCAGAAACAGCCCGATGAGAAAACTGCCAATCTTGTCCTGCGCAAAAATTTTGAAGAGATTTTTGAGCTCCCGAGCCGTCAGAATCAAGATCATGCCCTCGAGCAAGGTCATGGGGACGGGCCCGGCGTGAAAACGGATTTGGTAAGCTGGCAGCAGCAGAATGATTAAATATAAAGACCATTCCCGGCGAATGATAGCCGTGAGTGCAAAACAAGACAAAGCCAGAAGAATTAGTATATTCGTAACCATTCGTACTTCGTAAAGCTATTCAATTTTGATTACGACCTGATTGCTGCTCTCGCCGGAAATTTCTGCGAAGAGGGCATAACTGCCGCTCTCCGGCCGGTTGTCAGAGCCCCAGTTTAAGGTGTAGTGGTAAAGTTTGCTGCTGATCTGGCGCCTGGTAATCATTCCGGGGAGCACGGATTCCTGTCCGCTGCCAGCCCGGATTTTAAAAGCAACGTCGGCGAGACCCACATCGCGATTTGCTTCCAGAACGATATTCGTCGGGAGATTAACTATGGAGTTGTCCGGGGGGGTAATTAGCCATAAGTTTTCCTGCAGCGCAAACTCGATGCCTGTGGAATTTTGCGCAGCTTGTCCGTCCGTAGTTTCCACTGATACGGTGAGGGTATGCTGGCCGGGAGCGCGGCCCACGGAACTTGTTAAGGTATAAGGCGCGTCAGCAACGGTAGCCAGAATTGCGCCATCGAGTAAAAATTGCACCTCCTTGATTACAAGCGGCGTATTGATTTCTGCGGAAATTTCCCAGGGCAGCGCAGCGATTTTTTTGGGCGCCGCAATATTGATTTCCAGATCCGCCGTGGGCGGACCTCCTGCCTCGCCCGGGTAGCAGCCGCCGTTGGCGAGGGCCCAGGCGCGCACCGGATTTTCCCACGCCGGATCATCTGGTTTTTCCGAATGGTAAACCAGGCAGCCGTTTTTGTGCACGTTGTCAAGCTCTTTGGGCACATTGAAACTAGCGAAGATCTCGGTTTTGGTTATCGGCGTCTCGGTCGTTGGCAGTTTGCCGGAGACGGCATCCACGGCCATTTCAATAATCCCGTCCGGCCGCGGGAAATCTTCGTTGGGTTTATTCGCGAGCGCGCGGCGCATAAATTCGTTCCAGATCGGGGCCGCCACGACCGAGCCATCGGCCTTGCCGCTCATCTGGGAGTTGTCATTATTGCCGATCCAGACGCCGGCCGCGAGACTCGGCGTGTAGCCCACAGTCCAGGCATCGCGGTACTCCTGCGTGGTGCCGGTCTTGGCCGCGACAGTGCGTCCGGGAATCTGCAGACGGTTTCCCGCGCCAAAGATGTAAATTCGCGAGTCGTTGTCGGAGAGGACATTATTAATCTGGTAAGCGATTTGTGGATCAAGCACTTCGCGGCCGCGTGATTCTTTCCAGGCCTCCAGCTCCTTGCCGTTTTTGTCCTCCACCTTCAGAATGGAAACCGGTTCGTGCCGGATGCCGCCTGCGGCAAACACGCCGAAGGCAGAAACATGGTCGAGCAGTTTCACCTCGCCGCCGCCCAGGACCAGGGAGGGGCCATAGCGTGAACGGTCCTTGAGCGTCGTAATCCCCATCTGCTCGGCTGTATCAATCGCATCTTCGATTCCAACTAAAATCAGGGTTTTCACTGCGGGAATGTTCAGGGATCCTTGCAGCGCCTTTCTTATGGAAACCGGTCCGCGCTGGCCGCCGTCATAATCCTGGGGGATGTATTCTTTGCCGCCGAACTCGCCGAAGTTGGTGACCACGTCAAAGAGCATGGCCGCCGGATTCAGGCCCTCTTTGAAGGCCGTGGCGTAAACATACGGTTTGAACGATGAGCCGGGCTGCCGCGGCCTCAAGCTCACATTAACCGCGCCGTCGTGCTCTTTGTCAAAATAGTCGCGGGAGCCGACCATGGCGAGGATCTGGCCGGTTTTCGGATCAATGGCCACGAGCGAGGCATTGCCGGCCCGGTAATTTTTTTCATTGATCGCCACCTGTCTGGCCACCGCCTCTTCCGCAATTTTTTGCAGGTCGAGGTCGAGGGCCGTGGTTACTTTGAGCCCGCCTTCGCGCACTGTAATCTCGCCATATTTCTGCGCAAGGAGGTCTTGAATATAAAGTACGAAATGGATCGCCGTGTTGCCGGTGCCGATATCGCGGAAGGCAACCGCTGCAGCTTGTGCTGAATTTTTTTGCTCTTTGGTGATGTAGCCCTGGTCAGCCATGAGCGCCAGCACCGTATCGGCGCGCTGATCGAGTTCAGCTCGGTGCGGGCCATAGGGCGAGTAAAAAGTCGGCGCTTGCGGCAGAGCCGCGAGGTAGGCGCTTTCCGCGAGAGTCAGATCGCGCGCATCTTTGCCAAAAAAAGTCTGTGCCGCGGCCTGCACGCCATAGGCGTTGGAGCCGAACGGAATTTCATTGATGTAGAGTTTCAGAATTTCATCTTTGCTGTAGCGCCGCTCGAGTTGCAAGGAAATGATTATTTCCTTGACTTTCCGCGTATAGGTTTTTTCCCGCGTCAGTACGGCATTCCGGACAAACTGTTGGGTGATGGTCGAGCCGCCGACCCGCGAGTCGGTGAAGAGATTTTTCAGCGCCGAGCGGATGATGCCCGTAAAGCTGATGCCTTTGTGGCGGTAAAAATCCTTGTCTTCAATGGCAATGATCGCCTCCTTCATATGCTGCGGCACCTCGCCGAGTTCCACGACATCGCGTTTTATTTCGCCGTGGATCTCATAGAGCAGTTTGCCGTTGCGATCAAGGATTCGCGTGGACTCTGGCACATCGCGCCTCGCGAGTTTATCCGGACCTGGCAGCGTGATGGCGTAATAAGCAAACAGAATCCCGCTGAAAATAAACAGCACGAGCGCGCTCGCCGCGCCGAGGGCGACTATTTTCCGCCAGAAGCCCTTGCGGCGGAAAATCCAGCGGATGGCTACCCAAAGGAGGCCGAGCAGGTAAGCCAAGATTTTCCAGATGGCAGCGAAGATGCCACGCGAGGGAGGACGCGGATGCGGAGAATAAGTATTCTTCCAGCCGCGATAATAGGATGACATAGCTTCTATTATAGCCGAAAGGTGTTATAATTTAAATCATGGATATAAAGACGCTTTTGGAGCGCGGCGCAGCGGAAATCATTGACCAAAAACACCTCGAGCAGCAGCTCAAGTCCGGAAAAAAATTGCGCGTGAAGTTGGGCATTGACCCGACTGGCGAAGATCTGCACATCGGCCACGCCGTGCCGCTTTTGAAACTTAAGGAATTTCAGGACGCCGGGCACAAGGCGGTTTTTATCGTCGGAGATTTCACGGCCATGATTGGCGACCCCTCGGGCAAGGACAAGACTCGGCGAGGCCTCTCTTTTACAGAGACGCGCAAGAATGCCAAAGCTTACTTTGCGCAGGCCTTCAAGATTCTGGACCGCAAAAAGACCGAGGTTCACTACAACAGCGAATGGCTTAGCAAGCTTGACTTTCAGACCATTGTTGAGATGCTTTCCAAAAGCAGCGTAGAACAACTCCTGGCGCATGAGACATTCCGAAGACGCGTGAAAAAGCGGGAGCCATTCTTTGCGCATGAACTGCTGTACCCAATTCTGCAAGGATATGATTCCGTAATGGTGAAAGCCGACGTGGAGCTCGGCGCAAGCGAGCAGAAGTTCAATTTACTGACAGGCCGGCGGCTGCAAAAGCTTTACGGGCAAAAGCAGCAGGATATTGTAATCGTTCCATATCTTGTCGGTCTTGACGGGAAAGAAAAGATGGGCAAATCGCTTGGCAATTATGTTGCGCTGACCGATAGCGCGGAGGAAATGTTTGGCAAGGTGATGTCTATCCCCGATAAATTAATTATGCACTATTTCGAGCTTTGCACAGAAGTTGCGGAAAATGAAATTGCGCGAATTAAAAAACAGCACCCGAAGGAGCAGAAGGTTCACCTCGCGAAAGAAATTGTAAAAATTTATCATGGGGCAAAGGGGGCGGAACGGGCAGAACGGGAGTTTGGGAGAAAATTCGGCCGCCAGGCCCGCCGAAGCCTTGGCGAAGGCGGGAAAAGCATCAAAGCCGACTTTGAATTGAAAAAGAAACCAGGCCGCTATTCTATTGTAGAATTGCTCGTCGCTGGCAAACTCGCTTCATCCAAATCCGAAGCCCGGCGCAAAATCGCCGAAGGCGCCGTGGAAGTGGACGGCGAGCGTATCAACGACGAAACTGTGAAAATAAAAATTGCCAAAGGGACTCTGCTTCGTCTCGGCAAAAGATTTTTGCGAATCGTTTAGTATTTTCTCCCGGCTGCGCAGATGGCGACGGCGAGGGCGTCGGCCGCGTCATCCGGCCGCGGCGATTTTTTTAAACCCAAAAGTTTTGCGACCATGTACTGCACCTGTTTTTTGTCAGCTTTGCCATAGCCAGTGAGCGACATTTTGACCTGCAGCGGCGTGAACTCGGCGATTTTCAGTTTATTCTGCTCGGCGCAGAGCAGGACCACGCCACGTGCCTCTGCCACGGAGATTGCAGTCGTGATATTTTTATAAAAGAACAACTGCTCGACGGCAAGGACTTGCGGCCGGTGTTTTGTGATGAGGGAGGTTAGGTCGCCAAAAATTTCCCCCAGGCGCTGGGCTGCAGAATCCCTTTTTGAAGTCTTGATTGCTCCAAACTCCACCAATGATAATTTTCCATTCAAGGATTCAATAATTCCGTACCCAGTGGTGGCGGTTCCCGGATCCACCCCAAGAATTTTTTGGATTTTGGTCATTGGAATTTTATTGGAAATTGCAAATTGGGATTTGGAAATTGCCAATCAAAGATTGGCGTTGGTGTGAACCGCGATCACGTCTTCGTGTTCCTCGAGCGCCTCGAGAAGTTTGGCGATCTGTTCGCGATCCGACGGACTCTGTGGCGGAAGCAGATTTTTGGGCCGCATAATTATTTCATAAGACGCAATCTTCACACCCTGGCCTTCCAGCGCGGTTTTTATTTTTTCGAGGTCAATCGGCGCGGTATAAATTTCCAAACCCTCTTCAGAAGATTTTACATCTTCCGCGCCAAGATCAATAGCCATGAGGGAAAGGTCATCAAGATTCTCGTTGCCGTCTTTGGGTACCAGGAGCTGTCCGCGTGATTCAAAAAGAAACGAGACGCTGCCCTGCGTGCCCATCTTGCCGCTGCATTTATCGAAGAGGTGGCGGATTTCAGAACTTGTGCGGTTGCGGCTGTCAGTGGCAGTCTCGACGAGGAACGCACTGCCCCCCGGACCATAGCCTTCATAAGTGATCTCCTCAATTTGCGCAGATTTATCCTCGCCCGTGCCGCGCCGGACGGCGCGTTCAATGGCGTCTTTGGGCATACCGGCGTCCTTGGCGCGGGCCAGCACCAAGCGCAGTTTGAAATTCATGCCCGGATCCCCGCCATTTTTGGCAGCAATGGCAATTTCTCTCGAGAGACGCGAAAAGATTGCGCCGCGCTTTTTGTCAACGACGGCTTTTTGTCGTTTGATCTGCGCCCATTTGCTGTGGCCACTCATGGCTATTGTTTTTTAACCGTGAGCTTGGTGGTGGCCGTATAGCCGTTGCCGGCAGCGTCAAAGGCAAAAACCTGGACCGGATATTCTCCGGGCGGGCGCGGCGCGGAAAAGGAAAACTCAAAGGGCGTCTTGCGGTCAACGAGTTTTAAATCATCCACGATCAGGAAGGCACTGGCAAATTCCACCCCGGCCAGCGGCGAGATGAACATAGTCACTTCTTCGGCGGGATAAAAAGGCAGAGCGCTTACATCAGTAATGACGAGGTTGTTCAGAAGTTTTTGCGAGGTTTCGCCGCGGACAGCGGCTTCTATTTTTTGGGCCGTTTCTGCAGAGATGCTTTGTTCCGAAGAGACGTTGTTGAGGCCGGATTTGAGGGAGCCGAGTGGATTTTCGAGGACAAAGGATAAGGAGTAATACAGGGCCGGCTCGCCCAAGGGGCTGTAAAGATAGGCGTCGCCGGTTTTTGGATCGCGCGGGACGGTGGCGATAATATCTGTGGCAACCAGGGTGGCCAGATCCTTGGGATAGATTTGGTTGGTTTGGAAGTAAATCTCGAGGGCGGCCTGCAGCGCGGTAATGTCCGCAAGACGCTGGCCGTCGCGTTTGCCGATTTTTGCCGCAGCCTCCACTGGCGGCGCAGTTTCTTCTTGTGTCGCGTCACCCAGTGAAGTTTCGCTGTCGCCGGAACCAGTAATTTTTTTGTAACCCCATAGCGTGCCGTAGGCGGCAGGGGGGAGGAAAATTATCAGGATGAAAATCGTTATCAGAGCTTTTAGATGGCGGGCCAAGAAGCCGCGGTCCTGCGGCAGAGTTATTTTGTGCGGGGCGGCGCGGTGTCCTTCCGGTCCGGCAGCGTCGGCAAAAGCCTCTTCTATTTCCTGGGGCAGCCAGCCGGCGTCGGCTAGCGTCTGCCGGATCTGCTCATGCGAAAATCCGGACGAAGAAGTTTCGTGAATATAATTTAGTAATTCTCTATCAGCCATTTTGTTTTATTCTGGTGGGCCAGGATGGATTCGAACCATCGACCCCGTCCTTATAAGAGACGCGCTCTAACCACTGAGCTACTGGCCCCTTATTATTGTAGCAAATTTCAGACTATCGCTGCGCCGGCGACGCGGTCGCCCTCGTCGAGGCGGATGATGCGCACGCCTTGCGTGGCGCGGCCGAGCGTGGAGATGGTGCCGAGGGCGGTGCGCAGCGTCTGGCCGGCTTTGGAGATGACCACGAGATCGGCTTCCTCGGCGCGGCTCGTGATCTGCATCACCTTGAGCTGGCCGGTTTTTTTCGTGATGTTCATGGTCTTGATGCCCGATCCGCCGCGCTTTTGGATTTTATACTCGCCAATGTCCGTCTTTTTGCCGAGGCCCTGTTCCGAGATGACGAGAACCTGCGTGGTTTTGAGATCGCGGCCTTTTTCGATGAGGTCCAGACTCATCACCTCGTCAGCTTTTTTCAGGCGAATGCCGCGGACGCCCGAAGCCGTGCGGCCCATTGGTCGCACATCGGTTTCTTTGAAGCGAATGGCCTGACCATTCGCCGTGGTGATCATGAGTTCATCATTGCCGGTCGTGAGTTTGACCCATTTCAGTTCATCGCCCTTCTGGAGCGTCATCGCGATGAGGCCCGAGCGGCGGACTTTGTCAAACGCCGTTGCGTCGGTTTTTTTCACCGTGCCGAGGCGCGTGCCCATAAACAGGTACTTATATTTTTGCCGTTCGGCCTTACCAAATGTTATGACCGCGGTGGCCATCTCGCCCGCGCCGAGCTCGAGGAAATTCACAAGCGCCTGGCCTTTCGCAGTGCGCGAGGCCTCGGGCAGTTCGTAGACTTTGGTCTGGAAAACGCGACCCTTGTTCGTGAAGAACAAAACGTCATCGTGCGTCTCGGCAGAGATGAGATGCTCGACCACATCCGTTTCTTTAGTCGTGATGCCGATCACGCCCTTGCCGCCACGGCCCTGTTTTTTATAGGTGTCCGGCGGGAGACGTTTTACGTAGCCGGATTTGGTCACAACAATGATGACTTCCTGGTTGGCGATGAGGTCCTCGACCTTGAACTCGCCGATCGGAGATTTAACGAGCTTGGTGCGGCGCTCGTCGCCGAACTTTTCGACGAGACCCGAAAGCTCGGTTTTCATCACGCCGTCGATCTTTTTGGCGGATTTGAGCAAAGCTTCGAGTTCGGCGATGAGCAGGCGTTTCTCTTTGAGTTCATCCTCGAGTTTTTTGCGCTCCAGGCCAGCCAGCGCCGAGAGGCGCATCTCCAGGATGGCCGCGGCCTGCTTGTCAGAAAGTTTGAATTTCTTTTGCAGCTCGATATGCGCGACCTCTTTGGTTTCTGATCCTTTGATGGTTTTGATGACCGCGTCAATGTGGTCAAGCGCTTTTTTGAGGCCCTCAAGGATATGTACGCGGTCGCGCGCCTTTTCGAGATCAAAGCGCGTCCGGCGCTCGACGACCTCGCGACGGTGGCCGATGTACTGCTCAAGAATATTTTTGAGATTTAGAACGCGCGGCTCGATGCCATCCACAAGCGCGAGCATGTTCAGATGAAAAGTATCCTGAAGCTGCGTGTAGTTGAAGAGCTGGTTTAGCACTTTGTTGGCGAGCGCGTCTTTTTTGAGGTCCACGACAATGCGCACCCCGTCTTTGTCGGATTCATCGCGGAGGTCGCGGATGCCGTCAATTTTTTTGTCGCGCACGAGGTCCGCAAATTTTTCGAGCAAGGATGCCTTGTTCACACGGTAGGGAATCTCGCTGATGATGATCTGGTAGGCGCTATCTTTCCCTGCCACGATCTCGGTTTTGGCGCGGATGACGACGCTGCCCTTGCCGGTCGCGTAGGCGGCCTTGATGGCGCTCCAGTCGTAGATAATGCCGCCAGTCGGAAAATCCGGCCCGTGCACAAATTCCATGAGGTCTTCGCTTGAAAGATGCGGGTTGTCGATGAGCGCCGCCGTGGCCGCCCCGATCTCCCGCAAATTGTGCGGCGGAATATCTGTGGCCATGCCCACCGCGATGCCGAGCGTGCCATTGACCAGCAAATTCGGCAAACGCGCCGGCAAAACTTCGGGTTCTTTTTTCGTCGCGTCATAGTTGTCGCGCCAGTTGACGGTGTCTTTATTGATGTCTTCCAAAAGCTGTTCCGAGATGGGCGCGAGTTTGGATTCCGTATAGCGCATCGCCGCCGCGGCGTCGCCGTCCATGGAGCCGAAATTGCCCTGGCCGTCCACGAGCGGATAGCGCATGGCAAAATCCTGGGCCAGACGCACGAGCGAGTCGTAAACCGCGACATCCCCGTGCGGGTGGTATTTCCCCAGAACTTCACCAACCACGGTCGCGGATTTGCGGTAGCGCGCGCCCGGGTGCAGGCCGAGCTCATTCATCGCAAAGAGCACGCGGCGGTGCACCGGCTTCAGGCCGTCGCGGACATCGGGCAGGGCGCGCGAAACAATCACGCTCATCGCGTAGTCGAGATACGACTCCTGCATTTCTTTCTCTATCTCGCGCGACTTGATGTAGCCGATGTCATTACCCGGGGGCTTGTTGGATTTCGGATCTTTATTTAAATTGTTATCCTTATTTTTTACCATATCGGCAAATTTCTAATATTTTGCCAGATCTCTTTAAATTTGAAGGGTTCGCCTTGGGGTTGGTTCCGGAAGCGGATGGTGAGCGTCCAAATCACAGTGATTAATATTGCCACAATAACCAGAACTATTCGCAAAATTTTTACGCGCTCCCGATAAGGTTTTTTTTGAAGATCCTTTATTAAATCACTCATCGTTGGGGATTCAGGACGACCACCGCGGATTCAAAATTTTGCAGTTCGGATTTTTTGATGGTGAGCTTATCCTGGGGTTCGGGTTTGGAGCCAATCTCCTTGAGAAACTTCTCGAGCGGGTCGAGCTTCATCCGGAGACCCTTTTGGGCATAGTGCATGGGGATCACGACGTGCGGCTCGACCTGATTGATAATTTTGACTGCCTCCTCGGCATCACAGACTGCCCCGCCTGCCTCGACTCGCGTCGGCGAGGCCGGCCCCCCCACGGGGATCAGCAGAATATCAATTTCATCAAGCTCTTCGAGCTCCTTTTCCGAGAGCTCCTTCTTTTTAAGCGCCCCCAAAAATCCTAAACGAATGTCTTCCATGCGGATGGAATAGACGGTCGTGCCATTTAGGGAAATGCCGTGGATGAAGAGGGATTTCACATCAAACTCGCCCGGTCCGTCCACCACAAAAAGCTTCTCTCCCCCGAGAGACTCCTGGTTGTTGTATGCGGGATTCGCGGTGTTCGAGATGATGGCCACGTCGGTCTGCATGCGCGGGGCGACGAGGCCGACTTCTTTGGCAAAAGGGTCAGTGACGACCGTGAGCGAGCCAGAAGTGATTTTGAAGCAGGACAGCCCAAACCAGTTGATAACCATACATTAATTATACCCTGGCCCTTGCTTTTTTTCCAGGGGTTTGGTAGGATGTTTAGGCCTGTAAAAAGTGAATATGTAAGCTTTAATCATTAACCCAAGTAAGGATACCTCAATGGGTATCCATTTTCTTTATAAATGACCATTGAACAGAGCAAAAACCCAATAATGTCAATGAACGACCTCGTGACGCGCGGGGCCGACCGGCTGAAAGTGCTCAAAGACGGCGAGGTTATCAATGGCCGGATTTTGAGCGTGGGCAAAAACGAAGTTTATGTGGATGTCGAGGGCATCGGCATTGGCGTGGTGCGCGGCCGCGAGCTGTATGATGACGAGACGGTATTGTCCGGCCTCAAGGTCGGCGACGAGGTTTACGCCTCGGTGATTGAAGTGGAGAACAAAGAGGGCAATGTCGAGCTGTCGTTCCGCAAGGCCGGCCAGGAGCGTGTCTGGCAGAGTCTGAAGGAAAAACTGGAGAGCAAGGAAGCGGTCGCAACGAAAATACTGGACGCGAACAAAGGCGGGCTTATGGTGAAGATCAACAGTGTTTTGGGCTTTTTGCCGGTCTCGCAGTTGGCACCCTCGCACTACCCGCGCGTGGAGGATGGCGACAAGAACAAAATTTTGTCAGTGCTGCGCGGCTATGTCGGCCAGGATTTCAATGTGCGCATCATTACGGTCGAGCAGGAAGGCGAGAAGCTCATCGTCTCCGAACGCGCGGTCATTGAAGATGAACTCATTAAAAAGATCGGCACGCTCACGGTGGGCCAGGTGGTGGATGGCGAAGTCACGGGCGTGGTGGATTTCGGCGCGTTCGTGAAATTCGGGGATGAATTAGAGGGGCTCGTGCACATCTCGGAACTGGCCTGGCAGCGTATCGAGGACCCGAAGGATATCGTGAAGGTCGGGCAAAAAGTGAAAGCCCAGATCATTGCCATAGATAACGACCGCATCAGTCTGTCTTTGAAGCGTCTGCAGAAAGACCCGTGGGAAGACGCGGTGAAGAAATATTCGATCGGGCAGGTGGTCCGCGGCAAAGTGGTGAAACTTGCACCGTTCGGCGCGTTCGTCGAACTCGACGCGGACATCCACGGCCTCGCGCACGTCGGCGAGCTGTCCGAAAAACCGGTTGCCGACGCCGCGGAAGTTCTGAAAGAAGGCCAGGAGTGCGAGTTCAAGATCATCTCCATTGAACCGGCGGAGCACCGGTTAGGTTTGTCGTTGAAAGGGGTAAAAGAGGATATCAAACCAGCCCCGATGGGCGAGGTTATCGAAGAAACAAAAGTTGAGCCAGTCCAAGAAACAAAACCAGAAGAAGCTACATAAGAAAAAAGAAGCACCACAGTGCTTCTCGCTACCTTGTCACCCGTTGTGACTAGGCGGCTCCGGCAATTCTCACTTTGAAATTCCAGATCGGGATACTGATCGGGAAAGAAACATCAGCGCCGTTTTGCCGAGCTAAGACTTCGGCAAACGAAGCTAGAGACTGAGTGATCTGGTCAGGTTCCAATGAGTCAGGAACTTCCAGTATCACATCACCCCCAGTTGGATGTTCGCTAGAAATACGATCTATTGGTAAACGAAAACTGTTTACCAAAGTAGTTCGTAAATCTCGCAGGAAGATTTTTCTTTCTTCCACTGTCCACGATGTACCTCTGTTAAAGTGCAGTATTACCTGCATGATGAAGCCTCCTTTTGGCTGAGTGTAACGGTGAAAGATAGCAGAATTTAGCTAAAAAGTCAATAGATATATAATCAGCTATAATAAAGCAGACGTGGTCACGTGGCGAAGTGGGAACGCTGGGGTCTGCAAAACCTCGATGAACGGGTTCGATTCCCGTCGTGACCTCCAGAGCCGCCGTGGTGGAATGGTAGACACTAGGGACTTAAAATCCCTTGGGATAATATCCCGTGTCGGTTCGAGTCCGACCGGCGGCACCAAGAGGGTTCCCGCCCAGCGGGCGAGGCTCGCCCAAAGAAATTTGGGCGGCGAGTCCCACCCCGGGCACCAATTTATGCTTATCAAAACCCAACAGAAAAAGCAGGTCGTGGATATTACGGATGATATCGAGCGCGAACTTCAAAAGCAGAATTTTCAAGATGGCTGCTGCCACGCCTTTGCTTTGCACACGACCTGCGCGATCACCACCGCGGATCTCGACCCGGGCACTGACCTCGATATGCTCGACGCGTTTGAGGCAATGATTCCAAAACTTCATTACCGCCACCCGCACGATCCGGCGCATGTCGGCGACCACATTATGTCTTCCGTCATCGGGCCGAGTTTAACCTTGCCGGTGGAAGGCGGCAGGCTGGTCCTCGGCCAATGGCAGCGCGTGGTTTTAATTGAATTCAGTGGCCCCCGCGAGCGGGAGATAAGAATTACATTTTTGGGATAGAATTGGTATAATTTTAGTCATGCAAAAATATCGCGGCCCGGAACAGCCAGGATTGGTGTTTGAGCCGAGTCTGGACAAACCCCATCCCGAGCCGAAACCGGAAGCCAACCCGGTAAAAAGAGAGGTCAGGAAGAGGCGCCGGCCGGAGGATTATGACCCTACGGACGTTGGTGTTTCGGCTCCAGTGGAGAAGAAATGAGCGCTCTCGACATCGTCGTCATTACTCTCGGCCTTTCGCTTTTCGAGATCGTCTCAAGTATTGATAACGCGGTGATCAATGCGGATGTGCTCGCGGGTATGGGCGAGCGGGCGCGGCGCTGGTTTTTGTTTTACGGCATTTTGAGTTCCGTATTTCTCGTCCGCGGCCTGCTGCCGCTCGTCATAGTTTATCTGACCAATCCGAGCGTGGGGTTTGTCGGCGCATTTGCGGCCACGTTTCGCTCTTCCCGCGAAACCATTGAGGCAATTGAGCTCAATAAACCGATTCTGCTCGCTGGGGGCGGGATTTTTTTATTGTTTTTGTTTCTGCACTGGCTTTTTGACCAGACCAAATATTATGCTTACGCGCTGGAGCGGCTCATCCACCAGCATTATTCGTTCTGGTTTTATTCGCTGGCCTCGGTCATTCTGGTCTTCTTCGTCTGGGCGACCATCAGCCCCAATCCGGTGGTCGCGCTCGGCGCAGTGATCGGTTCGTCCGCGTTCTTCATTACCACAGGGTTCAAGGAGAACGCCGCGAAAAAAGAACAGGAATTGAAATCCGGTCACCGGCTCACAGACATCAGTAAGATTGTGTACCTGGAAATCATTGACGCGACTTTTTCCGTGGATGGCGTGCTCGGCGCTTTTGCCTTCACGATTTCCGTGCCGCTCATCTTGCTCGGCAACGGCATCGGCGCGTTTTTCATCCGTTACGTCACGGTCCACGGCATCGCGACCGTCAAGAAATATCTCTACATCAAAAATGGCGCGATGTACTCCATCGGCGCGCTGGGCGTCATTATGATGCTGGAAAGCCTGCACGTGGAGGTGCACCCTTGGGTTTCCCCAATCGTGACCTTTTTGATCATCGGCTGGTTTTTCTATCTCTCTAAAAAGGAGCTGCCCAAACTCAATGCCGTTTGAAACTTTGCAAAAACTCGCGCGGCTCGTCAGGTATTTTATTTTAACTTCTTCCACGGCCGCGGGCTCGGGCCACCCGACCTCGTCGCTTTCGGCGACGGATTTGATGACCGTGCTGATGTTCGGGGGATATTTTAAATTCGACATTGAAAATCCCGCGTCGCCGAACAACGACCGCCTGATTTTTTCCAAAGGCCACGCCTCGCCGCTTTTTTATTCGTTGTGGGCGGCCGCGGACGCGGTGAGCGAAGATGAACTTCTGACCATGCGCAAGTTCGGCTCGCGGCTCGAAGGCCACCCGACGCCGGCTTTTCCCTATACCGAAGCCGCGACTGGCTCGCTCGGTCAGGGACTTTCGATCGGCGTCGGCATGGCGCTCAATGCCAAACTAGACAAGCTCGATTACAAAACCTATGTCTTGCTCGGCGACAGCGAGATGGCCGAGGGGTCAGTCTGGGAAGCGATTGAGCTCGCTGCGCATTATAAGCTGAATAATCTCATTGGCATTCTGGACGTGAACCGCTTGGGCCAGCGCGGCGAGACGATGTACGGGCACGACGTCAGAGCATACGAAAAGCGCATTGCAAGTTTTGGCTGGCAGACAGAAGTTATTGACGGGCATAACATCGGGGAAATAAATTCGAAATTCGAAATACTAAATTCGAAACAAAATCTAAACGAAAAACCAAAAATGATCATAGCCAAGACGCTGAAAGGCAAAGGGATTCCGTATTTTGAAAATAAAGACGGCTGGCATGGCAAGCCGCTTTCCGCCGAAGAATTGAAAACAGTATTGCAGGAATTTGACGAGGTTGATAAAGCTGTGCGCGGGGAGATTGCGTCCCCCTCACCTCAACCCTCTCCCGCGAGGGGAGAGGAAGTTTCCTATAAGCTAACTCCTATAAGCTATAAGCTGGGCGACAAGGTCGCCACCCGCAAGGCTTACGGCAACGCGCTGGTGAACATTTATCCGCAATTTCCGGGGATGGTGGTGCTGGATGCGGAAGTGAGCAATTCAACTTATTCTGAAACTTTCAAGAAAGCGCATCCAGAAAGATTTTTTGAGATGTATATTGCTGAGCAGAATATGGTCGGCGCGGCGCTGGGGTTGTCGCGCCGTGGCAAGATTCCGTTTGTCTCGACGTTCGCCGCGTTCTTCACGCGCGCGTTTGACCAGATTAGGATGAGCCAATATTCAGATGCTAATATTAAATTCTGCGGCTCGCATGTCGGGGTTTCCATCGGCGAAGATGGGCCGTCGCAGATGGGACTCGAGGACATCGCCATGTTCCGCGCCATTCACGGCAGCGCGGTTTTGTACCCGGCCGACGCTGTCGCCACAGAAAAGCTGGTTGAGGAAGCCGCGAAATACAAAGGTATTGTTTATTTGCGTACCACGCGCAAAGACACACCAGTGATATATAATAATAAAGAAGAGTTTCCCATCGGCGGCAGCAAGGTTTTGTATCAGAGCGATAAAGATGTCGCGACTGTGGTGGCCGCTGGCATCACTTTGCACGAAGCGCTTAAGGCCTACGAAGAACTTAAAAATCAGGGTATAATAATTAGAGTCATAGACCTCTACAGCGTGAAGCCGCTCGATGTTGAAACCCTAAAAACCGCGGCCAGAGAGACCGGAAGAATTATCACCGTTGAGGATCACAATCCGGAAGGCGGGATGG
>CAZMCQ010000005.1:24949-102515 GCA_964565195.1 uncultured Candidatus Saccharibacteria bacterium
AGCATGATATCCCGTCGGCAGGTCCAGCGCCTCGTCGCCGCGGCCTTGGCCGCGGAAATCCGAAACTTGGCAGTTAAAAAAATGCCGAAGAGCGGCAAACCCGAAGAACTTTTGGATTATGAAGAGATTTCAAGGAAGAGTATTATTGAGGCAGTAAAGAATGGATAGGAATTTAGCACTCGAATTTGTTCGCGTTACCGAAGCCGCGGCGATCGCCGCGGCGAAGTGGGTTGGCCGCGGCAACAAACACGCCGCGGACCAGGCGGCCGTGGATGAGATGCGCGCGCGATTTAACCAGATTGATTTTAGAGGGGAGGTGGTCATCGGCGAGGGGGCCAAGGACGAAGCGCCCGAACTTTATACTGGCGAGAAAGTTGGGAAACCTGCCCGCCGAAGAGGCGGGTCGCCGGCCATGGATCTTGCGGTGGATCCGCTGGAAGCCACGGACAGCGTGGCACATGGCCGGCCGAACGCCATTTCGGTGATCGTGGCCGGCAGCCGTGGTTCGCTTTTGTCCGCGCCGGATACTTATATGGACAAAATCGCGGCCGGCCCGAAGGCGAAAAAGGCGATCAATCTTATGGCGCCGGTGAAAACCAACATTACTAAAGTCGCCAAAGCGCTCGGCAAAACGTCGCGAGAAATTAGTGTATTAGTTCTCGATCGGCCGCGGCATGAGAAACTCATCAAACAGATTCGCGCGGCCGGCGCGCGCGTTCAATTAATTACCGATGGCGATGTGGCCGGCGCGATTGCGCCAAGCTTGCCGGAGAGCGGCATTGATCTCCTTATGGGTATCGGCGCTTCCACGGAAGCCGTGCTTGCGGCCGCAGCCATAAAAATTCTGGGGGGAGAGATCCAGTGCCGGTTCACGCAAAAAGAAGCCGGGGTCAACACGAAAAAAATCTACCGCACTGAAAATTTAGCCAAAGGCCGGCAGCTGACGTTCACCGCAACCGGCGTGATCGACGGACCGCTTCTTCCTGGGGTAATATTTAAAGGCAAAATAATTATCACCCATTCGATCGTGATGCGCGCGACGAGTGGGACAATAAGATACATTAGTACTCATCATCACAATATATGAACAAAGAAGCGCTGCGTCAGATCGCCAAACAAATGGTCAGGCCAGGCAAGGGAATTTTGGCCGCGGACGAAAGCTTGGGCACGATTGAGAAACGATTTGCCAAAATCAATCTGCCGTCCACAGAAGAAAATCGGCGAGCTTATCGAGAGATGCTTTTTACCACGCCAGGAGTCGAGGAGTTTATCAGCGGCGTGATTATGTTTGACGAGACTGTCCATCAGAAGGCGAGCAATGGCACGTTGTTTGTGGAAATTTTGCAGAAGGAGGGTATTATTCCCGGAATAAAGGTTGATGAGGGCACGGAGGCGATGCCGGGTTCGCCGAATGAAAAGGTGACGAAAGGGCTTGAAGGATTACCAGCGCGTCTTCCTCACTATTATGAAATGGGCGCGCGATTTGCCAAATGGCGGGCCGTGATCACCATTGGTGAGGGTTTGCCGACTGCGGAAAATATCACCGAGAACAACCGCCGCCTTGCCGGATACGCGCGGCTTTGTCAGGAGGCAGGACTCGTGCCGATGGTTGAGCCGGAAGTTTTAATGGACGGCAGCCATACAATGGCGCGATGCGAGGAGGTTACGGAAGCCGTCTTGACTTCACTCTTTGGGGAACTGGCCAAAAGGGGACTGGTTTTGGAAGGGACCATCCTCAAAACCAATATGGTTTTGCCAGGTAAAGAATCAGGAGAAGCCGCAACGCCGCAGCAGATTGCCGCGGCCACGCTCGCGGTCTTGAAAAAAAGCGTGCCGGAACAGATTCCGGGCATTGCCTTTCTTTCCGGCGGGCAGAGCGAGATCGAAGCGACGGCGAACCTGAATGCTATAAACAAAACCGGCCGTCAGCCTTGGGCGCTTTCTTTTTCCTACGGCCGCGCGCTTCAGGATAGTACGCTCAAAACTTGGAATGGCAAGGCGGAGAATGCGCCGGCCGCGCAAAAAAAGTTTTATCATCGCGCGAGGATGAACAGCCTCGCGGTGCAGGGAAAGTACACTTCGCAAGATGAAGCCAGCGGAGCTTAAAACTCGCATTTTTCTCGATAGCGGCGATCCCGCAGAAACCAAAGCCGTGCTCGAGCGGCTCGGTTTTCTTGATGGGCAGACTACTAACCCTTCACTTATCGCGAAAAATCCCGAGACGGCCGGAAAGAAATTCGGCAGGCAGGAAATTCTCGAGTTTTACAAAAAAGTCGTGCAGGAAATTTCTGGATTGATTCCGCGGGGTTCAGTTTCCATCGAGGTTTACGCTGACTTTTCAACCAGCTCGGAGGATATGCTGGAACAAGGCAGAGAATTATTTACTTGGATTCCGAACGCGCATATTAAATTTCCAACAACAGTGGAGGGACTCAAGGCCGCGGCAACTGCGGTGAGAGAAGGAATCCACGTGAATATGACTTTGTGTTTTTCGCAGGACCAGGCCGCGGCCGTTCACGCCGCGACGCGCGGCGCGAAAAAGGGCGACGTCTTTATCTCGCCATTTGTGGGGCGCCTCGATGACATCGGCGAGAATGGCATGGATCTCATTAAGAACATTATCAAGATGTACCGCGAAGCGAATTCACACGTCGAAGTTTTGTCCGCAAGCCTTAGGAATCAGGATCATTTGCAGCAATCAATTGCCCTTGGTGCAGACATCGTGACCGCGCCGTTTAAGATTTTGGAAGAGTGGGCATCCGCTAATTTTCCCTCCCCAGGAGACCTGCCCGTCCGGCAGGCGGGTGGGGAGGGATCAAGGGAGAGGTCGGCGGGCCTCAGGCCAATCCCTTATCAGCAGTTGGATCTCAATAAATCCTGGACGGAATTTAATATTCAGCATTCCCTGACAGACAAAGGCACCCAAAAGTTTTCTGAAGACTGGAACAATTTAATCAAAATTTTGTGAAGATAGCAAGAATAATCACTATTGTGGCTTTCATACTGCATAGTTGGCTAGCAGCGGGAGCGTTTAGTTACCCTGGAGTTATCTCAATTCTCGAGAGTGCTGGCCCAGCTATACTTCCTATTTATATAGTAAAATTAGCTGTTATTGAATTTTTGTTAGTGGTAGGTAGTCTGATTTTTTGGTGGTATTTAAGAGCAAAAGATAAAAAAGGTGAAAAAGTGAAGTATGCTATTTTATACAGCCTAGGTTTTATCCTCGCTTGGGTTGTATTGTTGATTTATATACCAAGTAAATTTCAGTATTAATATAGAGCTATGATGAGAGAAGCAATTTTAAATTTTGCAAAGCAATTCAAATTCCGGCCGAAAGTTGAGGGCGGCAAGCTTAAGAAATTCAAAAAGTTTATTGTCGCGGGCATGGGCGGGTCGCACCTCGCCGGGGGAATTGTTAAGACCTTGAAGCCGGAACTGGATATTGTAATCCATAATGATTATGAGTTACCGCCGCAGTTCGACCTCTCCCGCCCTTCGGGCACCCTCCCCACGCCTGGGGAGGGGAAAGTCAGGGGGAAAACTTTGGTCATTGCCAGTTCCTATTCCGGTAATACCGAAGAGACGATAAGTGCGTTTGAGCTAGCCATAAAAAATAATCTGCCGGTGATCGCGATCGCGACTGGCGGCAAGCTTTTGGAACTCGCAAAGCAGCACAAAATACCGTATATTGAACTGCCGAACACCGGCATTCAGCCGCGCTCCGCGCTTGGTTTCAGTCTTTTGGCCTTTTTGAAGGTAATGAAGCAGAGCGATCTGCTAAAAGAAGCCAAGCGATTGTCCCAAATTTTGCGGCCGTCAGATTTGGAGCAAACGGGGAAAGAGCTCGCCGCAAAACTGAAAGGTTTTGTTCCAGTAATTTATTCGTCTGCGCGCAATATGTCTGTCCCGTACAACTGGAAAATTAAATTCAACGAGACCGGAAAAATTCCGGCATTCTATAATGTCTTTCCGGAACTCAATCACAACGAGATGACTGGCTTCGATGTGAAAGACACGAGCCGCGGGCTTTCGGAAAAATTTTATTTTATTATTTTGCGCGACAGCGAAGATCATCCGCAGGTTCAGAAACGGATGGTGGTTCTCGAAAAACTTTATCGCGACAGAAAATTGCCGGTCGAAATTATCGAGCTCTCTGGCGCTACAAAATTGGAAAAAATATTCTCCTCGCTTCTGCTCGCGGACTGGGTGGCAGTTCATACCGCGCAAAATTACGGCTTGGAGACTGAAGCCGTACCTGTGGTGGAGGAGTTCAAGAAGTTAATCGCTTGACCCGCCTACGCTAAAGCTACGGCGGGCAGGCAAAGTTAGCAATTTACTTGACAAGGATTTCTCGTCAGGTACAATGACTTTATGCATTATAGGATGGTGCGATAGAGCCATTAAATTGGCCCTTTTTGCTTTTGCATGAAGGGCATTGTTTTGATGTCACCCAAAGAGAAAAAACCCCAAATTTTCAAGCTTTTTGAGGGCGGAGCCGTCGGCGCCAAAATCCGCAAAGGCGTTACGGCTTTAAGAAAACGTTTTACCGCAGCCTCGGAAGTCGTGGATCTGCCGAATCTTATCGAGATTCAGACCGAGTCTTACCGTTGGTTTTTTGAAAAAGGATTGAAGGAACTTTTCCAGGAAGTCAGCCCGATCAAGGATTTTACCGGCCGCAACCTCGAACTGGAGTTCGGTCAGTATTTTTTGGACAAACCCAAGTTCTCGGAGATCGTGGCCAAAGAACGCAACACGACCTTTGAAGCGCCGCTCTATGTCCAGGTAAAGCTGCTGAACAAAGCCAGGAACCGCACCAAAACCCAGGACGTTTATCTTGGCGACTTTCCGCTCATGACCAACCGCGGCACATTCGTCATCAATGGCGTGGAGCGCGTGGTGGTCTCGCAGCTCATCAAATCCCCGGGCGCGTTTTTTTCCAGCGAGTATGTCCGCGGCCGCAATTTCTACGGCGGCAAGATTATCCCCAACCGCGGGGCCTGGCTCGAATTTGATACGGATCTAAACGGCGTGATTGGCGTGAAGATTGATCGGAAGCGCCGCATTCCGGTAACGGCGCTCTTGCGCGTCTTTGGCCTGTCCTCTGACGAAGACATTCTCGCGGCCTTTGCCGAGGTGGATACCAATCCGGATTTGAAATATATCCAGAACACTTTGGACAAAGACGCTTCCAAGAACGCGGACGAAGGGTTCAAGGAAGTTTACAAAAGAATTCGGCCCGGCGATCTCGCCACTGTGGATAACGCGCGATCGCTCATCGAAGCCATGTTTTTTAACTTTGACCGGTATGATCTTTCCCTGGTTGGGCGCTATAAATTCAATCAGCGCCTCTCGATTACCGGCCGCGAGGACCGGATTTTAACCAAAGAAGATTTGGCGGCTGTGATTCGGGAGATTATCCGGCTCAATAACTCGCAGGAACCCGCGGATGACATTGACCACCTGGCGAATCGCCGCGTGCGCGCCGTCGGCGAGCTGATCCAGACGAAATTCCGCGTCGGCCTGCAGCGCATGAGCCGGATTGCGAAAGACCGGATGAGTCTCGCGGACCTGGAAACGGTGACCCCGGCGCAGCTCATTCACGTCCGGCCGATTGTGGCCGTGATGCAGGAGTTTTTCTCCTCCTCGCAGCTTTCGCAGTTTATGGATCAGACCAATCCTCTGGCCGAGCTCGAGCATAAACGCCGCCTTTCGGCCATGGGGCCGGGGGGGCTGTCGCGCGAACGCGCCGGTTTTGAGGTGCGCGACGTGCATCGTTCGCACTATGGCCGGCTCTGTCCGATCACCACGCCCGAAGGCCCGAACATTGGCCTGGTGGCGCACCTCGCTTCTTACGCGCGCCTCAACGAGTTCGGGTTTATCGAGACGCCTTATCGGAAAGTTATCGCGGATCGAAACGGCCGCAAAAAGGTTACGGATGAGATCATCTACCTTGATGCCTACGAAGAAGAAAAGGCCGTGATCGCCCAGGCCAATACCCAAATTGATGAGCAGGGCTATTTCCTGGAAGAGCGCGCGCAGGTTCGGGTGCACACCGAACCATCCCTGGCCGCAACGAATGAGATTGATTTTATGGACGTCTCGCCAAAACAGATCGTTTCGGTAACCACTTCGCTGATCCCGTTTCTGGAACATGATGACGCGAACCGCGCGCTGATGGGCTCGAACATGCAGCGCCAGGCTGTGTCCTGCATCCAGCCGGAAGCGCCGCTCGTCGGGACAGGAGTCGAGGAAAAAGCGGCTTTTGATTCCGGTCAGATCATTGTGTGTGAGGCCGATGGTACGGTGCAGTCCGTAACCGGCGACCGGCTTGTCGTGGCGGAAGCCGGGGGGCTCAAGCGCGAGTATCCGCTTAAAAAGTTTTTGCGATCCAATACTTCCACCTCCATTAACCAGAAGCCGATTGTCAAGCGGGGGGACAAGGTGCTGCGCGGCCAGGCGCTGGCGGATGGCCCGGCCACTGAAGATGGCGAGCTGGCGCTCGGCCAGAATGTGCTGGTCGCTTTTCTGTCCTGGGGCGGGTACAACTACGAAGACGCGGTGATTATCTCCTCGCGTCTTGTCGAGGAGGATCGTTACAGTTCAGTGCATATCGAGGATTTCAAAATTGACGTGCGGGATACCAAACTGGGCCCCGAGATTGTGACGCGCGACATCCCGAACGTCGGCGAGGAAAAACTCAAAGATCTCGACGAGACTGGCGTGATCCGCATCGGCGCGCAGGTCAAGGCCGGCGACATTCTGGTCGGGAAAATCACGCCCAAGGGGGAGACGGATCTCACGGCCGAGGAAAAACTTTTGCGGGTGATCTTCGGGGAGAAGTCGCGCGATGTCAAAGACACGTCGCTGACCTTGCCGCACGGTGAATACGGCAAGGTCGTGAACATCCGCGAATTCTCGCGCGACCGCGGCGACAAATTGCCGTCCGGCGTGATCCGGTCGATCCAGGTTTCCGTGGCGGTGTTGCGCAAGATTTCGGTTGGCGACAAGATGGCCGGCCGGCACGGCAACAAAGGCGTGATTTCCAAAATTGTCCCGGTGGAGGATATGCCTTTTATGGCAGACGGGACGCCCGTGGATATTATATTAAATCCGTTAGGCGTAGCCTCGCGTATGAATTTGGGGCAAATTTTAGAAACCCATTTGGGTTTGGCCGCGCATAAGCTTGGCTACAAGGCCGCGAGCCCGGCGCTGGACGGCGTGCCGGAAGGAGTAATCAAAGCTGAACTCAAGAAAGCCGGTTATCCCGAGGATGGCAAGGTCAAGCTGTATGACGGCAAGACCGGCGTACCGTTCGATGAGCGCGTTACCGTAGGGTACATTTATATGATGAAATTGCATCACCTCGTGGATGACAAGATGCACGCGCGTTCCACTGGCCCTTATTCGCTTATTACGCAGCAGCCCTTGGGCGGCAAGGCCCAGTTTGGCGGCCAGCGCTTCGGCGAAATGGAAGTCTGGGCGCTCGAAGGCTACGGCGCAGCGCATACCCTGCAGGAGATGTTGACCATCAAATCCGACGACGTGGTTGGCCGCAGCAAGACTTATGAGTCGATTGTAAAGGGCGAACCGATCAAGACCCCGAATGTTCCGGAATCATTCCGCGTGCTCGTGAAAGAGCTCGAATCGCTCTGCCTTGATGTGAACCTGATTGGTGAGGAGACGGAGACCACTGCCGCCGCGGGCGAGATCGGCGAACTCACAACGCCAGAAGCCAATATGGAAGATAATATTCGCATGCGCCATTAGCAGGCACTATTCGTAAGGGTATCAACATGTTTCAGAAAACTTCCGAATTCAAAGCCGTCCAGATCAAGCTCGCTTCACCCGAGAAGATTTTGGAGCAGTCCTATGGCGAGGTCACCAAACCGGAGACGATCAATTACCGTACCCAGCGGCCGGAAAAAGACGGGCTGTTTGACGAGAAAATTTTCGGGCCAGTGAAGGACTGGGAGTGTTATTGCGGGAAGTACAAACGGATCCGCTACAAAGGCATCATTTGCGACAAGTGCGGCGTCGAAGTGACGCGCGCGCAAGTCCGCCGCGAGCGCATGGGACACATCGGCCTGGCCGTACCGGTGGCGCACATCTGGTTTCTCCGCGGCGTGCCCTCGCGCCTGGGCCTGATTTTGAATCTGTCCGTGCAGGATTTGGAGAAGGTGGTGTACTTTGCCTCTTACATCATCACGGAAATCGACGAGGAGGCGCGGGCCAATACCATGGAGCAGATTGAAAAAGAGTACAAAATAAAACGAAAAGAGATTGAGGATCGTTACGCGCGGCTTATCGCGCGCGCCAAATCGGCCAGGATTGATAAGGCGGAAAATGCCGAGGTGGCCAGCGCGCGTATTGAGACCGAGGTACATAAACTTGAGGAGGGGGCGCAGCACGAGGCTGGCAATTTGGAAAAGATCCGCGATCTGGCACGCGCGGAACTTAAGTCCCTCAAAAAAATGCAGGTCATCTCCGAGCTCGAATACCGCGACCTGTCTTTGAAATACGGGCCAGTGTTCAAAGCAGGCATCGGCGCGGAAGGCATCATGCAGCTCGTGGCGCAGGCAGATTTGGAAAAGCTTGTTGCCGAACTGGAGCAGGAGCTCGTGGCCACCGAGGGCGCGGGGCGGCGCAAGATCATCAAGCGGATCAAGCTCGCGAAATCCCTGGTGAAGGCCGGCTCGCGGCCGGAATGGATGCTGATTTCCGCCTTGCCGGTCATTCCGCCGGACCTGCGGCCCATGGTCCAGCTTGACGGCGGCCGCTTTGCCGCATCAGATCTGAATGATCTCTACCGCCGCGTCATCAACCGTAACAATCGCCTGAAACGGCTTCTCGAGATCAATGCGCCGGAGGTCATCACCCGCAACGAAAAGCGGATGCTGCAGGAGGCGGTGGATGCGCTCATCGACAACTCCATCCGGCACGGCAAAGAGGTCACGGCCTCGACCGGCCAGCGGCGCAAACTCCGTTCGCTGGCGGACATGCTCAAAGGCAAGCAGGGCCGGTTTCGCCAGAACCTCCTGGGCAAGCGCGTGGACTATTCCGGCCGCTCCGTGATCGTCGTGGGGCCGGAGCTCAAACTGCACCAGTGCGGGTTGCCAAAACGCATGGCCCTCGAGCTGTTCAAACCCTTTGTCATTTCCAAGCTCATTGGCCGTGAATTTGCCCACAACGTGCGCTCCGCGAACCGGCTCATCGAGCAGGAGCGCGCCGAGGTTTATGATATTCTGGAAGAAGTCACCAAAGATCACTACGTTTTATTAAACCGCGCCCCGACCCTGCACCGCCTTGGGTTTCAGGCTTTCCAGCCAGTGCTCGTCGAGGGCAAGGCCATCCAGATTCACCCCATGGTCTGCCAGGCCTTCAACGCAGATTTTGACGGCGACCAGATGGCCGTGCATGTGCCGCTCACCACCCAGGCCCAATTTGAGGCGCGCGAGATGATGTCTTCGTCGCGGAATCTCCTCAAACCTGCCTCCGGCGAGCCGATCATGACGCCGGATAAGGACGTGGTCCTGGGCTGCTATTATATTACCGAGATCAAATCCAGCGCCCTGGGTGAGGGCAAGGCCTTTGCCAGTTTTGAAGACACGCTGCTCGCGTACCAGTCCGGCGTTTTATCCCTGAAGGCGAAGATCAGGGTGCGTACCCGGGACGGCCTGCTCCAGACTTGCGCGGGTCGGATTTTGATCAACAACCTGCTGCCGCCGGAGATGCGCTTCATCAATGAGGTGATGGACAAGAAGCGCCTGCGCAACACGATTCGGGAATGTTATCGGCGGTTCGGCACCGAACGCACGGCCCAGCTCATTGACGAGGTGAAAAAACTGGGGTTTGCCGAGCTTACCCGTTCCGGACTTTCCTGGGGCATGGATGACCTCCGCGTCCCCCAGGAGAAGTACGCACTGTTGCAGAAGGCAGATTTGGAGGTCCAGAAGACCTATGAACAATACCGCGAGGGACTCCTGACCGACAGCGAACGCTATAACCGCGTCGTGGAAATCTGGATGGAGACGCAAAGCGCGATTACTGATCAGGTGACGAAATCACTCGACCAGACGGGTTCGGTTTACTCCATGGTCTCCTCGGGCGCACGCGGGTCGCTTTCCCAGGTCTCGCAGATGACCGGTATGAAGGGCCTGGTGGTGAATCCGGCCGGCGACATCATCGAGCTGCCGGTTCGGGACAGCTTCAAGGAAGGTTTATCCATTTTGGAATATTTTATTTCGACGCATGGCTCCCGTAAGGGCATGTCAGATACGGCGTTGCGCACCGCGGATGCCGGGTATCTCACGCGCCGGCTCGTGGACGTGGCGCAGGACGTGGTGGTGAACGAAGAGGATTGCCGGACGAAAAAGGGCCTGCTCATCACCCGCGAAGCGACGCGGGAAATGGGCAAGACCATTGCCGAGCGGCTGTTTGGTCGGGTTCTGGCCGCGGATGCGGGCGACATTGGTAAACGCGGCCAGGCCGTGGATGATGTTCTGGCTGCTGCCCTGGACAAATCCGACCTGCAGGAATTTGTGGTCCGGTCAGTGTTGCACTGCGATCTCCGGCGCGGCGTCTGCGCGGCCTGCTATGGCTTTGACCTCGGCTTTAACCGGATGGTTGCTTTGGGTTCGGCCGTTGGCATTGTGGCCGCGCAGGCCATTGGCGAGCCAGGCACGCAGCTCACCATGCGGACTTTCCACACCGGCGGCGTGGCCGGTCTCGACATCACCCAAGGGTTGCCCCGCGTTGAGGAACTTTTCGAGGCGCGCGCGCCGAAAGGGCAGGCGGTTGTCTCGGAAATAGACGGCCTGGCCTACCTTTCCAAACCAACGCATAAGGAAGTCGTAATCCGCGTGGAAACTCCGGACCTGCACAAAGACGAATACCTTTTACCGGTCGGGGTCAAACCGCAGCTTATTGATGGCGAGAACGTGAAAAAGGGCGAGCCGATTTTGGTGGATGAAAAAGGTCAGACGGTGAAGGCAAAAAACGCGGGTCTCGCGAAAATCGAAGCCCTGGAAGACGGCCAGAAGAAGATCGTCATCATTCGGGAAGCCGAAAATTTCCGTGAATACATGGTGCCGGCGAGCGTGGGACTGACCATCAATGACAAGGATCTGGTCACGCGCGGGCAGCAGCTTACGGAAGGCAACCTCAATCTGCACCAGATCATGCAGCTTAAAAGCATTGAAGAATGCCAATCTTATATTATCCGCGAAGTGCAGGATATTTATTCCTCGCAAGGACAGAATATTGCTGACAAGCACATCGAGATCATTGTCAAGCAGATTTTTTCCAAGGTGCGGATCACTGATCCGGGCGATACGGAGCTTTTGGTCGGCGATGTGGTTGATAAGCTTCGTTTTGTGGATTTGAACCGCGAGATCGGCAAACAAAAAGGCCGCAAGGCCGAGGCCGAGCAGCTCCTCCTCGGCATCACCAAAGCGTCGCTCAATACCGAATCCTTCCTCGCGGCCGCGTCTTTCCAGGAAACCACGCGCGTCTTGATCGAAGCCGCCGTCACGGCGAAGATTGATTACCTCCGCGGGCTCAAGGAGAACGTCATCATCGGCAAGCTCATCCCGGCCGGCACCGGTTTTTCCAAAGAGCGCCTGCTCGACGTGGAAAAACAAATGGCCGAAGCCGCGGACACGGTCGTCAGCACCGAGGAATAATTTTAGTGGTTTTTTTATGTCTACAGACTATAGCAATTGCTATCGAGTGTAGACAAAAGAGATATAAGACTTATAATGTTTGGAATTTTTTAGATAATATCCCTAGTTGTTTTTTGCGCATGATGAGGCGCGGGCCGGAGGCAATTATCTTTTTTGCAGCTTTTAAATATTCTCTTGCGCGGGCTGGCTGGTCAGCGCGCAGGGCTTCAGCGAGGCGCATGTAGGCGCCGGAATGCCAGACATTGGCAGTGAAGGTGTCAAACTGGCCGAAATATTTTTTAACTTGATTCAATCCTTTTATCATCAGTTGCTCGCCTTTACTTTTTTGTCCGGCTAGATAGAGCGCGAACCCAAGATGGCCCGTCCAGTTTGTAGAAACTTGTGGCGAGTTTATAATTTCCATTTAACGCATGCATTTCTCCGACGATAAAAAGTGTGGTCGCGCTTTGCGCCAGCAATAATTGCGTTTCCGCGTCTTTGAGCGCGAGCATGGCCAGGTCAGGATTACGCGTCAATTGAAAGAGGTGTTTATAGATGTAGCTTCGGTGGCCAAAAGCAGAGGCAAGCGTTTTGTGATCGCGATCTTTTTGGAGCTGCCAAATGATCTTATTGACCAACAGAAAAGCCGCCTGGTGGCGGGCCTGTTCACGCAGCTTGGCTACTTGGGCTAGTCCCATTGGTTTGTTATTTCATTCCGACTTTCTCTTCAAGTTTTTTGACGCGAACTTCGATGCGGTTGATATCGGCATAAAATGCTTTATCCAGCTTCGTCTCCACCAAACGCAGGCGATCATCAATTCCATCAACCTTTTTTTCCAGCCGTGCATGGTCATCTTTTGTGGCAGTGTTATCAAAACCAGCCTTGATCATTTCGGCCAGATCATCCAGCGTTGTATTGTTATTTTTTTCAGCCATATCTCCATATTAGAATGCTAAATAATTTTGGTCAAATTTCCGGCCATTTTTGGACCATTAGCAGATCATCCGAGAGATGCGACCAGATGTGTTCGGTCACGAACGGCATAATGGGGTGGAGGAGCTTGAGAACATTTATCAGGCAGTAGAGGAGAACCTTTTGCGTATTTTTATTCAATGCTTCGTCTTTGAGCTGCGGCTTTGATTCTTCAAGATAGATATCTGCGAAATTATGCCACGTGAATTGATAAATTTCCTGGGCTGCCTCGTGGAGATTAAAATTTTCCAAAGCTGCGGTGACCTTTTGTTTTGTTGATTCCAAACCGGCGAGGATTTTTTTGTCGGCCTCGGTTTCTGCCTTTGGAATTTGGGATTTGATATTTGGATTTTGCAGGTTTGTTAATACAAACCTGCTGATGTTCCAGAGCTTGTTAGCAAAGTGCTTCATGCCTTTGATTTTATCCTCGGAGAGCGGGATGTCATTGCCCGCGGCGGTCGAAAAAATAAGCGCAAACCGCAAGGCGTCGGTGCCATAGGTATCGATGACGCCGAGCGGATCCACGACATTGCCGCGGCTTTTACTCATCTTTTGGCGGTCTTTATCGCGGACCAGGCCATGCAACAAAACTTTTTCAAAGGGAGGCTTGCCGGTTTTGTAATATGATAGCATGATCATCCGGGCAACCCAGAAAAACAGGATATCCCAGCCGGTTTCCATCACCTGTGTAGGATAAAAGATTTTAAAATCCTTTTCCGAATGCGCCATGAGCGTGGCATAGGGCCACTGGCCCGAGGAGAACCAGGTGTCAAAGGTATCCGGATCTTTTTCCAATTTTGACGATTTACACTTTGGACATTTATTGACTCTGTCTTGGAGATCCACGATTACCTCGCTGCAATTTTGGCAATATTTTACGGGAATCGGTATGCCCCACCAGATCTGGCGGGAGATGGGCCAGTCGCGGATATTTTCCATCCAGTGCATGAAGATTTTTTCAAACCGCTTCGTGACGATTTGCACTTCTTTTTTCATGACTGCTTTTACCGCCCGGTCGCGCAAAGTCGTCATGCCCACAAACCACTGCGGGATGATTTGCGGCTCAATGATCGAGCCGCACTTGTAGCAAAGCTGGACATTGTGCTGGTATTTTTCATCAATTTTTTCGAGCAGTCCCTTCGCCTTGAGTTTTTCCACGATTTTCGGCCGCGCTTTGCTAATATGCAGGCCGGTGAATTCCCCGGCAATCGGCAGGAGCTTCCCTTTGCGGTCAATAATTTTTTCCATATCCAGATTGTGCCGCTGGGCGATTTCAAAATCTATCGGATCATGCGCCGGGGTGATGGTCATCACGCCACTGCCGAATTCCATATCCACGGCCTTATCCTTGATTACCGTTGCGGTGATGGGTCCGTTGATCCATTCTAGCTCGATTTTTTGCCCATCCTTATATTTTTTATATCGTTTATCATCAGGATGCATGACGACATATTTGTCACCGAATTTGGTTTCCGGACGGGCGGTAGCGATTGTGAATGGGCCATATTTCAGGTAATAAAAGGGCTCTTGGCGTTCCTCGTATTTGGTTTCGAGATCAGAAAGCGCGGTCTGATGGCGCGGACACCAGTTGCCGATACGGCCGGCGCGGTACACGAGGCCATCGCGATACATCTGTTCAAAAGTTTCATAAATGATTTTAACAATTCGTTCGTCAAGCGTGAAGATGTTGCGGCTCCAGTCGCAGGATGAACCCAGGCGCTTGATGCCCTCTTCAGAAATGTGTTTATTCTGCTGAACAAAATCCCAAATTTCTTTGTAAAATTCTTCGCGCGTCATCGCAAAGCGCGAGCGACCTTCTTTTTCCAGCTTTTTTTCGAAAACGACTTGCGTCTCAAAACCGGCATGATCTGTGCCGGGCAGCCACAGGGTTTTTCGGCCGCGCATGCGCTCAAAGCGGATCAAGATGTCCTGAATGGTGAGGCCCAAAGCGTGACCGACATGCAGCGGCGCATTGGCATTGGGCGGGGGCATTATTATAGTGTAGGGTTTGCCGGAAAGCTTGTCCGGATTAAAAAAACCCGAACGCTCCCAGCGCTGGTAGATTTTATTCTCGACTTCTTTGGGATTGTAGTTTTTCGGGAGATCTTTCATAAAAAACGTCGTCATTCTGAACGAAGTAAAGAATCTAGATTCTTCGTCTCTTTGATCCTCAGAATGACAGCCCTTTTAGTATTTTACCATAATTATCTCCAGGATTTTAATTCTAGATTTGGATTGGCCTTCACCTGGTCAAAAGTCCGAAGGTCGCGGTATCGATAATGATAACTCGCCGCGAGCGCGATCATGCCGGCGTTGTCAGTGGTGAGAGAAGAATTGGGAATTAGGAATTTGGAATTAGGGAAGAATTTTTTAATTGCAGCTTTCAGTTGATGCCGCAGTTTTTTATTGGCGGCCACGCCGCCGCCCAGGAGAATGGTTTTGACTTTGTATTCCCGCGCCGCGCGGATAGTCTTTGCGACCAATACATCGACAATGGCCCGCTCAAGCGAAGCGGCGATGTCGGCGCGCAGTTTGTCATCGCGAGGGCGGAGCCCGTGGCGATCTCGGGATTGCTTCCCCCGACCTTGCGTCGGGGTCGCAATGACATCATTATATAAATACAAAACCGCGGTCTTGAGGCCAGAAAAGGAAAAATCATAATTTTTTCGATCAAGCATCGGCCGCGGCAAATCAAATGCGCGCGGATTGCCTTGTTCCGCGAGCTTCGCAAGAGCGGGCCCGCCGGGATAAGGAAGCCCCAGCAGCTTGGCGACTTTGTCAAAACACTCGCCAGCCGCGTCATCCACTGTCTCGCCGATAATTTTGTATTGCCCGATCTTTTTGATTAGCACCAACATCGTATGCCCGCCGGAGACGATAAGGCCGAGGGCGGGAAAATAGGTTTTAGGAGATAGCTTATAGGTTATAGGAAGAGCGGACAGGAGATGGCCTTCCAAGTGGTTGATTGGAATGATTGGTTTGTTTAGCGCAAAGGCCAGGGCTTTGGCAGTATCCACGCCGATGCGAAGCGAGGTAACGAGGCCCGGGCCGATTGTGACAGCAATGGCATCAATTTCTCGGAGATGGACCCCCGCCTGCGCGAGGGCCTGCCTGATTACAGGCAGGATTTTTAGGATATGGTTTCTGGCCGCGACTTCCGGCACAATGCCGCCAGTCTTGCGGTGGACCGCGATTTGCGAATAGATGATGTTGCTGCGGAGCTTCCCATCCGTCAAGACCGCGGCCGAGGTCTCATCCGCCGAGGTTTCAATGGCTAAGAGGGAAACTTTACGTTGTTTCTTCATCGCGGAATTGCATTTCGTAGAGGCGGTGGTAGATCGAATCTTTTTTGATAAGTTTGCGGTGGGTGCCTTGGGCCACGATCTTGCCGTCGTCAAAGACCAGAATTTTATCAGCGCGGAGCACGGTCGAAAGCCGATGCGCGATGATAATCGTTGTGGTATTTTTCATCAGTTCCTCGGTCGCGGCGGCAACGAGCCGCTCGGACTCTGTATCCAGATGCGAGGTTGCTTCGTCGAGGATGAGGATGGGCGGCTTTTTGAGCAGCGCGCGGGCAATGCCGACTCTTTGCCGCTCGCCGCCGGAGAGCTTGATGCCGCGTTCGCCGACCAGAGTAGCATAGCCGGCAGGCAGATTTTTGATGAAGTCGTGCGCGTGCGCCAGGCGCGCGGCCGTTTCGATTTCCTTTGCCGCGGCCCCGGGTTTGCCATAACTGATGTTCTGCGCCACTGTCCGGCTGAAGAGATCCACCTCCTGCGGCACGATGGCGATTTGCTCGCGCAAACTTTCCTGGGTTACGTCGCGAAGATCCTCGCCGTCAATAAGAATGCCGCCTTTTTCCGGGTCGTACGAACGGAGCAGCAGATTGATGAACGTGGTCTTGCCCGAGCCCGACCGGCCGACTGCCGCGATGACGTTTTTTGCGGGAATAACGATGTCAATATTTTTTAGTACCCAGTCAGTTTTTGAAGAATAACGAAACCAGACATTTTCAAAGCGGATCTCGTGTTGCAGGGGGCGCAGGATTTTGGCGTCGGGTTTGTCCACGACATGACGCGGCTCGTCAATGAGCTGGAAAAGCCGCTCGGCCCGTGCCGCGTTGCGCCGCGTGCGGGGAAAAGCGACCGAGAGCTGCGCGAGCGGCTGGTAGGCCATATTCTGCAGGGTCACATAGAAAACAAATTCGCCGACTGTGGCGCGGCCGGAGAGCGCGAGCCAGCCGGCAAGCCCGATCACCAACACACGGCCCGCGGTGGCGATGGTGGTTTGCAGCGATTCGATGAGGGCCCAGGCGCGCTCGCCGGAATATTGGGTCTGCCGCGCCTCTCCGCGTAAGCTGCGCTCGCGCGCGATCTCCTCGGTCTCGCGCGAGAATTTTTTTACGGTGAGCACATTGCTCGCCACATCATACTCCTCCCGCGCCGCGTCTTCAAACTGCGCATTCGCCCGCGCCTCAATTTCATAGATGCGCTGACTCAACCTGCGCACGAGCAGCGCGTAGATCGGCAGGGGCAGGAACACCGTGAGCGCGACGAGCGGATTTTTATAAATCAGCACGCTGATGACGCCGACAAAGATAATCACCGGCGGCAGCAGGTGCTGGCCGATCACGTCATTCAGAATGGCATACACGCCGGTGGCGCCGCGGTCAATCCGGCCGATGATCTGCCCGGAACTGGCGCCATGATGGAAGAGCGCGTGCAGCCGCAGATAATTTTCATACGCCTTAAAGCGCAATTCATCCTCGAGCGCGGTGACCATCACAAAGAGCCGGTAATTGTAAAGCGAGCGCGCTCCTTGCGCTACGATGGTCGCCAGCAGAATGCCAAGCGCGGCGATGACCAGAAAACGGATGGCAAACGGGATTGGAGTGGAAAATGTGGCGATAAGCTGATCAATGAGCGCGCGGGTGATAAACGGCACCGCGATATCCGCTGCCGCGGCCAGGCCGGCGAGCAGCAGCAAAACTGCGAGCATTTTTTTGTAAGCTCGCAGTTGCAGTAGAATCCGTTGGAATGTTCCGGGCTTCAGCTTTTTCACGGCATTATTTTACCGCAAACAATAAATAAAGAGTAGCCATGCTGGCCGCCGCCAGCAAAACGACGACTGCCCAGCCCACCAGGGCAGTCGCCGGGCCATTCACAAATTCACGCATTATTTTTTTATCGCTGCTCATTCGGACAACCAGGAATAAAATAACCGGGGCGATGATACCATTGGCAACGGCGGAGTAGATCAGGGCGCGGATCGGATCAAGGCCCAAAAAATTTGCGGCCAGTCCAAGGAACATTGACAGGATGATGACGCCGTAAAAGGCATGCGCGCTTTTGAATTTCCGCCACAGGCCTTCGCGCCAGCCGAAGCTTTCGGAAAGCGCGTAAGCCGCCGAGCCGGCCAGGATCGGCACGGCGAGGAGGCCGGTGCCGATAATGCCGATGGTGAAAAGCAAATAAGCCGCCGAGCCGGCGATCGGCTGCAAGGCCCGCGCTGCCTCGGCTGCGGTTTTGATCTCCATGATGCCGTTCGGGAAAAGCGTGACCGCCGCCGCAGTAATGATAAAAAACATCACCAGGTTGGAGATGAACATTCCCCACCACACATCCACGCGCATCGTGCGGATTTCTTCCGGCTCCGCAGTCTGCCGGAGGCGGAGATTGGTTTTGCCGCGCGCGATCTCTTCCTCCACTTCCTGGCTCGTCTGCCAGAAAAAGAGATAGGGAGAGATGGTCGTGCCGAGGACGGCCGTTAACAGCAGAATGTGCTCGCGCGTGAATGAAAACGAGGGAAAAATTCCGCGGCGCAGCACCTCTGACCAGTCGGGCCGCGCCGCCAGCGCCGAAAAAATGTAGGCAAACAGAATGAAGACCATCCATTTCAGAAAATATGCGTAGCGTTTGTAAGGGATGGCGATTTCGAGAAGCAAACTTAAAATGGCAAAACCAATGAGCAGCGCACTGAAGTTCCAGGCCGGCTGCAGGAGCTGCGTGGCGCGAGCCATGGCGCCAAGGTCAGCGCCGATGTTGAAGCTGTTCGCCCCAAACAGCAAAACAGCCATAATATAGAGCACCCATTTCGGATAGTGGATCCGGACGCTGCCGGCGAGCCCGCGGCCGGTCACGAGGCCGAGGCGGGCGCACATCTCCTGCACCACGGCCATCAGCGGAAACGTCCAGGCCGCGAGCCACAAAAATCCAAAGCCAAACCGCGCGCCGGCCTGCGAGTAGGTGGCGATGCCGGATGGGTCATCGTCCGCGGCGCCGGTTATGAGGCCGGGCCCGAGTTCATGCCAGAATTTTTTGAGTTTGTTCATGGCAGTTCGCAAACTTTTTTGAGTTCCGCGAGATCGGCGGCCGTGGGCGTTTTATTTTCGCCCTGGTTCAAGCGGTACATGATGGCCTGCCCATCCTCAACATGCGGCAGGCCAAGCGCGTGGCCGAATTCATGCGCCAGCACGCGCGTGAGTTTTTCCCGGCTGGAGTATTCATAAATGTTGATGCGCCGGCCGGCGCGATCTTCCTGGTAAGTTCCTTCCTCAAACTCCTCGCCGCGCGAGGCGCCGACGGTGTTGTACTGCTCGACATTTAGATTGAGTTCGGTCGCGAGGCGGTTCATGGTCGTGGCGAGCGCATTGATTTTTTCGGCGAGGGCATTCAGCTCGTCCTGCGCGTTTTCTATTGCCGCAAGAGAAGTTTGCAGGATTCCCTTTTCCCGCTCTAGTTTTTCGTATTCGCCTTTCGGCGCCCCGCCCCGGCTGTTCCAGTCATTGACCCGTTGTTCGTATGCGGCTTTGCGTTTTTCAAAATCGCTTACCATGGTATCGAGCGCGGCCCTCTCTCGGTCGTACTGATTTTTGAGGAGCGTGTATTGGGCTTTCAGATTTTGGTAAGAATTTTCCGTGTCGGCAATGACGAGGCCCATCTCGGTTAAAATTTCCGTGGCCGCCTGGCGCGCATCATAGACCAGATTTATCTCGAGGCGGCCGCGGTCAGCATAATTAAACAGGTCGCGGCTGATCGGTTTTTCCCAGACGTGTTCGGCTTCACTCAAGGCCGCGAGCAATTCGGCCCGCGCGAGGCCGAACCGCTCGTCGAACCTGCCGATGGTATACGCAAGTGGCCGTTGGCACGGCGCGTAAAGCGCCGCGAGCCGCTGCCAGAGGTAGGGCAGGGCGGTCCCGAGCAGGATTAGGACCAGGAGTCCCCCGATTTTTTGCATAACTTTAGTATAACAAAACCTAGGTGATTTTGCGGTAGCGCCAGACCGCCAGTGGCATGAAGACGAGGAGAATGGCTGCGATCCAGGCCAGGGCAAACCACAGATCATTGCCGACCGGTGTGCCCAGGGCGAGGGCGCGGACGACATTGACCGTGTAGGTGATGGGATTGTGTTCCGCGAAAGCGCGAATGCCGGCTTTCATCGTGGCCACCGGGACAAAAACCGAACTCGCGAAGGCCAGGGGGAAAACCCAGATGAAACCCGCGGTCTGGGCGGTCTCCACGTTTTTGACCGCCAGGCCAATCGTGGCCGAGACCCAGGTGAAGGCAAAGCCAAAGAGCACGGTGAGGCCGATGGCCAGCGCAAAATTGCCGAAGCCGTGCTCAATGCGAAACCCGATAATGTACCCGACGCCGGTCATGAGCAGCACCACGAAGAGGTTGCGAATACTTTCCGTGATGGTGCGGCCGGCCAGCACGGCCGAGCGGGCCATGGGCAGGGAGCGGAACCGGTCGATCATGCCACGCGAGAGATCATCCGCCAGGCCCACGCCGGTCATCATCGCGCCAAACAGCACGGTTTGCACGATGATGCCGGGAATAAGGTAGTTGATATAATTCACGCCCGGGGTCTGGATCGCCCCGCCGAAGACATAGGCAAAGAGCAGCACGAACATCACGGGCTGGATGAAGGTAAAAACGATCAGCTGGGGCAGCCGCCGGTAGCGGATCAGATTCCGTTTGATCATTACCCAGATGTCGGAGAGTATTGTCATACTATTCGGCGGCGTGGCCCGTCAATTTCATAAAGACATCGTCAAGGGACGGCCGGCGCAGAATAATATCGGAAAGCTTAAGCCGGACGGCATCCAGTTCGCGGATCACATCCGGTAAAACAGCCGCCCCGCGGCTCACCGGCATGGTGATGATGCCGCTGTTAGAGTCGGCGTGCGGCTCTTCGCTGCCGAATTTCCGGATGACGCCAGCCGCTTTTGGCGCCTCACTATGCTGGGTCATGCGAATCTCCAGCACCTCGCCGCCGGCCGCGCGTTTCAATTCATCGGGTGTTCCTTCAGCGATGATGTGTCCATGGTCAATGACAAAAATAAAATCCGCGAGCTGGTCGGCCTCTTCCAGATATTGGGTGGTCAGCACGACCGTCGTACCATTGGCCACGAGATCGTGAATGATGCGCCAGAGGGCAAAGCGCGAGCGCGGATCGAGCCCGTTGGTCGGCTCGTCCAGAAACAAAATTTTCGGGCGGAAGAGGAGGGAGGCGGCGAGGTCAAGGCGGCGGCGCATGCCGCCGGAATAGGTTTTGACCGACCGGTCTGCCGCGTCATCCAGTTCAAATTGCTTGAGAAGTTCGGCAGCGCGCGACTTGGCATCCGAGGGCCGCAGGTGATAAAGCCGGCCCACCATTTCCAGATTCTCGCGGCCAGTGAGGATCTCGTCTACCGCCGCGAACTGGCCGGCGAGGCCGATCACGGAGCGAAGCTGCTGCGCATCGCGCTCCACGTCAAAGCCGGCAACACGGGCCCGGCCGGCAGCGGCCGGAAGCAGCGTGGTCAAAATCCGGATGAGCGTGGTTTTGCCCGCGCCATTGGGGCCCAAGAGCGCCGCGACCGTGCCGCGCTTTACCTTGAGACTGACTTTGTCCAATGCCAGAATTTTGCCGTAGGATTTGCTGATGTTTTGCACCTCAATAATGTTTGCGCCTTCGGCGGGAACTGCTGGCGCAGCCGAAACTTCTGGCTTATGTTCCAGAATGATATCAATGATGTCATGCACCTGCCAGCCGGCGCCAGTGAGCGCGCTGATGATCTGCGGGGTATCCGCGCCGAGTTTGCGGGCTTCAGTGATGTAATGAATTAAGGGATGCTTGGCCATAGGAAAATGAATGATAACAAAAAATCGTCCTTTTGACAAGGGTCATCGCCAACGGCTCAACGCGTTGAGCCGTTGATTTTTTGTCATTTTTTTGCTAAATTTACTCTCGTTCCCCTAATAAAAGGGTTCCCGAAAAATGCGCAGCATTTTTCGGGAAGAGGAGCAATCGCGGAGCGAGAGAGGATGGTTTTTAGTCAATCCGAACAAGCGAAGCGCATTGCGACGTGGCGCCATCGTCTAGTCTGGTCCAGGACACGAGCTTTTCAAGCTTGGTACCCGGGTTCGAATCCCGGTGGCGCCACCAAATGGAAAATGTCAAACCCTCGTCCCACCTGCAGCAGGACTCGGCAACCAAATCATAAGGTTTTTTGGGCTCAAAAATCAGGTGGCGATTCTGTAAAATGTGGTTCGAGCCGATATTTTTAAGAAATGTTGTCATTTCTGGTTTTGAAACACGGGCGGGACATCGGTCTCGCCTGTTTTTTTATCAATTCTCATTTACAAAAGCGCTGATTTAACATATGATTTATCGATGAATAACATTAGAAACGTAGCAATTATCGCGCATGTGGACCACGGCAAGACCACGCTCGTGGATGCGCTGCTGCGCCAGTCCAACACCAAGCTTCAGAAAGATACTGATGCGGCCGGCCTCATCATGGATTCCAATGAACTCGAGCGCGAGCGTGGCATCACGATTTTTTCCAAAAATGCCGCGGTACGCTGGAAGGATGTAAAAATAAACATCATTGATACGCCTGGCCACGCGGATTTTGGCGGCGAGGTGGAGCGGGTTTTGCAGATGGCGGACGGCTGTTTGCTTTTGGTGGACGCGAAAGAAGGGCCGATGCCGCAGACGCGCTTCGTTTTGAAGCGCGCCCTCGAGATTGGCCTGAAAATTATTGTCATTATAAATAAAATTGACAGGCCGGATGAGCGGCACTCGTTTGTGTTGGATAAAACTTTTGAGCTGTTTTTAGAGCTCAGCGCGTCTGATAAGACGGCGGATTTTCCGGTGCTGTACGCCTCGGCCAAGCAGGGCCTCGCCGGGCCGGAACCGGATGTGTCCAAGATGACTGATATTGCGCCGGTGTTTGAGGCGATCCTGCAGCATATCCCGCCGCCAGTCGGCGATCCGGAAAAACCCCTGCAGATGCTCGCCACAATGCTTTCCCCGGACAATTTCAAGGGCCGCGTTGCCACGGGCCGGATTCACCACGGCCGTGTGAAAGCCGGCCAGGAAGTAACGCATTTGAGTCGCGCTGGTGAACAGAAGAAATATCGTTTGGTTTCGCTTATGACGTTTGAAGGGCTGGGGCGGGTGGAGACCCGGCAAGCGCAAGCCGGCGACATCATTGCCGTGGCCGGGGTTCCGGATATCGTGATCGGCGAAACTATCGCTGATCCCAACGCGCCGCAGGCCTTGCCGCTTCTCGATATTGAGCAGCCGACAGTGAAGATGACCTTTGCGGTCAATGACTCGCCGTTTGCCGGCCAGGAAGGCAAGTTTTCCACTTCAAGGCAGATCCGCGAGCGGCTTTATAAGGAACTCGAGACTGATATGGCCCTGCGCGTGGAAGACGCCGGCGCCTCGGCTTGGGTGGTTTCGGGCCGCGGTGAGCTGCACTTGGCGATTTTCATCGAGCGGCTGCGCCGCGAAGGATTTGAGCTTCAGGTCTCACGTCCGCAGGTCATCGAAAAAATCGTCAGCGGCAAAAAGCTCGTGCCGTTCGAGCGGGTATTTATCGAAGTGCCGGAGCAGTATGTCGGCGCAGTGATTCAGAAACTTGGCTCGCGTCACGGCCAGATGCAGGATTTGCGCACCGAAAAAGGCGTGGGCTATCTGGAATTTACTATTCCGACGCGCGGCCTTTTCGGCTACCGCAGTGAGTTTCTCAACGACGCGCACGGCCTGGGTATAATGAACAGCAACTTTTATGAATACGGCGAGGACACGGGGCAGTGGCGCGAGCGCGACCAGGGTTCGCTCGTCGCGCACGAGACCGGCACGACCAATCTGTATGGCCTCCTGAACGTGCAGGAACGGGGCGTATTATTTGTCGGTCCAGGAATAGCTGTTTACAAAGACCAGGTTGTGGGGCAGAACGCGCGCGGCGGCGATATGAGCGTCAATGTCTGCAAAGAAAAACAGCTTTCCAATATGCGCTCCAAAGGTGAGGGCACGACCAGGCATTTTGACGCGCCGCGCGTGATGGGCCTCGAGGACGCGCTCGAATACATCGGCGACGACGAACTCGTCGAGGTGACGCCAAAGAGTATTCGGATCAGGAAGATAAAACTGCTATAATTAAAGCCAGCATGGCAAAGAAGCGCAAAATCAAGGCAGTGGTTTTCGACCTCGGCGGAGTTGTGGTGCATGGTGGCTATCTGGATTTCCTCCGGCACTATGTGCGCGGTGCGCTCTCCGGCCGCGGCAAAAAGAAAATCGAGCAGCTCGAGCGCGAGGTCAACCTCGGTTTTATCACGGAAAAGGAATTTTATGAGGAAATTCAGCGCGTTTTTGATGTACATATGACACCAAAGCAAATGCATAGGGTCATCGTGAAAAAGATGCGCGCGGACCGCGGGCTTTTGCACCTTCTGCCAAAACTAAAACGCAGCAAGATTGCCATGTTCACGAACACGATCGGGCATATGGGTTCGGAGGTGCTGCGCCGCCGCCGCATTCCGGCGCGAAAACTTTTTTCGCATGTCTTCCAGTCGTATATCATTCACCACGCCAAGCCAGACCGCGCGGCCTATCAGTATATTTTACACAAGTTAAAGGTAAAACCGCGCGCGGCCCTGATGGTGGATGACCGTTTGGCGAATATTCGCGGGGCGCGGAAAGTGGGCATGAACGGCATTGTCTATAAAAATTCGCGGCAATTCCGTAAAGCCCTTCAGCATTATGAGCTAGTCTGAAATGCCGAAAGCCCGGATTATTAAGGCCGAGAATTTGTCGCCCTCGGTCAAACTCTACACCTGCCAAGCCCTGTCCCGGGGTTTTTCATTTCTGCCCGGGCAGTTTTTCACTTTCCTGCCGGTGTTGCGCGCCTATTCGTTTTGCTCGCTGCCCGAGGAGCTGCCGCAGTTCGAGATCTGCGTGCGGGACGAGGGCCCGGGCCTTGGCGTGAATTTTTTAAAAAATAATCTGGGCAGGGCCGTTGCGGTAAGCGAGCCGCAGGGGTCCTTTGTATTGCCTGCCCAACAAACGGAATTGACCTTCATTGCCGCCGGCGTCGGCATCGCGCCGGTGCGACCTATGCTGCGCGCCTGGTTTGAGAAATATCCGGACGCGAAAGCCACGCTGTATTATAAATCGCGGCTGGGGGAAAATTTGTTTGGGGAAGAATTCAAGGAGTTAGCCGACAAGCATCCCCTTTCCATTTCTCGGGATTTTCCAGCGGCAAGAAATTCGCAGGTATTTGTAGTCGGTTCCCCGGAATTTGTAACGAGCAGTATTCGCAAGCTTGAGGAAATCGGCTACAATAAAGCCGACATTAATTTCGACATATGGTAAGAAAATTGATAATCATCGGGTCCGGGCCGGCGGGGCTGACAGCTGCGATTTATGCCGCGCGGGCGGAACTGAAACCGCTGCTTATCGCCGGCATGACTTACGGCGGGCAGCTCATGCTCACGACTGATGTGGGAAATTATCCTGGCTTCATTGAGGATATCAAAGGGCCGGAGCTTATTGACCGGATGCTGAAACAGGCCCAGCGCTTTGGCGCTGAAGTAGTATTTGATAACGCGATAAAGGTCGACTTTCAGAATAAGCCGTTCAAAGTCATGACTGACAAAGAAACTTATGAAGCAGAATCTGTTATTCTGGCCACTGGCGCGGATGCGAAATGGCTCGGCCTCGAAAGCGAGCAGCGGCTGCGGGGCAAGGGCGTTTCCTCCTGCGCGACCTGCGACGGATTTTTCTTTAAGGGCAAAGACGTGGTCGTGGTCGGCGGCGGGGACACGGCCATGGAGGACGCGACTTTTCTTACCAAATTTGCCAGCGAAGTGACGATCATTCACCGCCGCAACACTTTGCGGGCGTCGAAAATAATGCAAAAGCGCGCGATGGAAAACCCGAAGATAAAATTGATTTATGATACAGAAGTGGTGGAAGTCTTGGGCGAGAGTGAAGTAAGAGGGGTTAAACTTAAGAACGTAAGAACGAAAGAACTTAAGAACCTGGAAGTCCAGGGATTGTTCGTGGCCATTGGCCACGTGCCGAACACGAAATTTTTACAAGGGTCAGGCGTGGAGATAGACCAAAAAGGTTATATCAAAATCTACGACGAAAGCCGGACCAACATTGAGGGCGTGTTTGTCTCGGGCGATGTGCACGATTTCCGCTACCGCCAGGCCGTTACTGCCGCCGGCGCGGGCTGTAAAGCGGCGATGGACGCGGAAAAGTATTTGGCTGAACAGAAATAGTTGATAGAGTTTTGGTCTATATTAATGTGTTAACACGTTAATATAAGTAAGTAATTTTGAGCATGGAACAAAAGAAGGGGAAGAAAAAAAATACGGCCTCGGGAACTTGCGAAGGGTTCCCCGAGGCCGTGCTTGATTACGGGCCGGCCACCACTAGCTGGCAGACTTGGACAGTCGCCTCAATGCAAGGAGCAGACCTTCCATGACCCATTCCTTGAAGGGAGCAACGGGTTTGGTCGTAATGACCTCGTAGCCAGCGATCGTTAAGCCCGATGGTTCGCCCTTGCGGCGTGACTGAACGGCAATTTCTTTTGGCCTGAATTGCCTTCCTTTCTTTGTTCTGGCCAGGAATGGGCCCTTCATGGTGATGCCGTGTCCGGGCCGCATCCTCAGATGAACCGTGGAGCCCTGGCACCGCTTTAACCGCCAAGTATCCCCGGCCTTGAGATTCCACCGCGTGACTTCTACTTCATCCTCTGTCTTGCAAAGGGTGGGGAAATCCAGGCTCAGAGTTTGGAATACACCTTGCTTCACTTGAGTGCAAACCACAGCAGTGTTCATGATTGATTCCTCCTTGTTTGGTTTTATCGACAGCCGTCATAGGTGAGCCACCAGCGTCGGGAAAAGCAGCGCGCGTAGGCGATCATAGAGAGAACCTCCGGAGCACCGAAGTGCTGTAAGTTTGAGCCGAAAATCAGTTGTGAAAAATCGGCTCGTTTTTTGTAATCTTCACGTGTTTGTTTGCCGGCTGCATCTTCGACATCGGCAAAGTCAATTGCGAGACCAGATCGTCGCGCGTAGTATCTCCATACCGGCTCGCCGTATTTGAGATGCCAGTCTGATGTAACCCAGATGATTCGCGCAGCACCCTGTTGTCGAGCAATTCGCATTGCGCCGCGACACGCTGACATGGTTTCGAGGCCGCGGTTGTCTATCAGGATTTGTTTCTTGCAGCCGTTAACCAAGAGCCAGGCCTCCATCAGGCAGCCGAGATTATAAGTTTTTCTCGGGATCTTGCCGAGTACGACAACAAGCGAGTCCTCCATTGTTCCGGAGAGCTTCAAAGTTTTCTCCAGCCGCTGGATCGTCGGTTCGCACAACCCAGTGCCGTGCACCGGCCGTTTGAAGCAACAGGCTGATACTGCGATAGCAGTCTTCATAAGTCCTCCTGACCAAATTTAAAACAGCCCTCTAGTTTAACTTAAAAAAACGAACTAGTCAATGCTAGTTCGCGCGTTCTACGTATTCCCCGCTGTCGGTATTCACTTTGACCACGTCGCCTTCTTTGATGAAGAGCGGCACGTTCACGGTAAGGCCGGTTTCCAGCGTGGCTGGCTTGGTGCCGCCGGTCGCTGTGTCGCCGCGGATGCCGGGCGGGGTCGAGGAGACTTTGAGCGCGACCTTAACCGGCAGTTCAATGCTCATCGGCTCACCGTTAAAAAATTTCAGCAAGACCTCTTCGCCTTCTTTGAGATAAACGATTTTATCTTGACTGATCTCGGCGGGGAGAGTGATCGTCTCAAAGGTGTTTTGTGTCATAAAATGCGCTCCGATCTGATCGGAGTACAAATACTGCGCCTTCTGTTTGGTGATGTCCGCCTCATCCACGCGCTCACCGGATTTAAAGGAGTACTCGACAACTTTGCCGGTTTTGAGATTGCGCATCTTTACCTGCATCACGGGCTTGCGCTGCTGCATGCGCACAAACAGCGACCAGATCACTTCATGAGGCTGGGAATTAAAAATGATGATAGCCCCCTTTTTGAGTTCGTTCATCTCCATAATAGCATCTGCAAATTACTAATTATTCTAATTTCTAAATTAGAAATTTATCCATTCGGAACGAATGGTAAAAGGGCCATGTGCCGCGCGCGTTTCAGGGCACGGGTGACGAGCTTCTGGTGCTTCTGGCAGGAGCCGGTGCGCTTGCGGCCGAGAATTTTCGCGTGCGGCGACATGAAGCGCCGCAGCATTTGGGTATCTTTATAATCCACCCAGGAAATTTTATTTTCGCACAAAAAGCAGGATTTTGGCTGTTGGGGGATCGGCATGGCTCGTTAGAAGGGTATATCCTCGAGGCTGATTTCTTCCTCCTTCGCACCTTCTTCAGAAGTAGCTACGGAGGACAGGTCCGTTTTCGGTTCTCTTGGTGGCGCCGGCTCTTCAACAAAAATTTCGTCTTCCTGGCTCTGGGCTGCCGGGCGGGCAACCGGAGCGGCCCCTGCGCCAGCAGAGCCCTTGCTGTCGAGCATGATCAAATTATCCGCGACAATCTCGGTGCGGTTTTTCTTCGTGCCGTCCTGGCCATCCCAGGTGCGCGTCTGCAGGCGGCCTTCGATCAAAACGCGGCTGCCTTTGTGGCAGTACTGTGCGGCGATCTCGCCGAGTTTGCCCCAGATGACAATGTTATGAAATTCGACGGCTTCGCGCTTTTCGCCGGTCGCGCGGTCTTTCCAGACCGAATTGGTGGCGACGCCAAACGAAACCACGCCCGCTCCCGAAGGCGTGGTGCGGCTCTCGGGATCGCGGGTGAGCCGGCCGACAATGGTTGCTCGATTTAGATCCATATATTTTTAAATCCTAAATTCGAATATCGAAATTCGAAGCTTAATGATTATTTTAAATTCTCCGATTCCAATGCTTTTTCGATTTCCGCGTCGAGGTCAATCTCGATCTTCCGCGCGGGTTTTGCGGCCGGTTTCTCGACGGGTGCGGCCTCCTGCGGAGTTCTCCGTTTCATCTGGCTCTGGATGACGCGATCCTTTTCCATGCGCTCGAGCGCCTCGTCCATATTTACTACGAGATGGCGGATGATACTTTGGGTGGTGCGGATCCGGTGTTCGATCTCATTAATTTTGTCTGACGGCGCGCTGAAGCCGACCACGACATAGTGGCCGATCTTGGTTTTCTTGATCGGGTAGGCGAGTTTTTTTTTGCCGGGCTCTTCGTATTTTTCAATGAGGCCGCCGCCGCTTTCGATAAATTTCCTGACCTCGTCAGTGGTTTTCGGGATCTCGTCGTCCGCGACATGCGAGCCGACGATGTACATCAATTCATATTTTGGCATTACCAGGTCCTTTCGCCACCGCTTTTAGCGGGGCCCCGCCAGAGGCGGTGGTAATCTCTCCGCCGATGAAGCGGAAAGAATATGATAATCATTAGTTGTCTTTGCATTATACCGGGCAAAAAGCCGTAAGTCAAGCGCTAAACGTTGAATTTGAAATGCACAACATCCCCGTCCTGGATGACGTATTCTTTGCCCTCCAGTCTTAGCAAGCCTTTTTCCCTTGCCTGGGCATAGCCGCCGCAATCGAGGAGGACCTGCCAGTTGGTGATCTCGGCCTTGATAAAGCCCTTTTCAAAATCCGTATGAATAATTCCCGCCGCCTGCGGGGCGCGCGTTCCCGCCTTGCAGGTCCAGGCGCGCGTCTCTGATGGTCCGGCCGTGAAGAAGGTGATCAAGTTAAGAACTTTGTAAGATTCAATGATCAATTTATCCAGGCCGGATTGCTCAAGCCCCAATTCTTTCAGATAATCCTTGCGTTCTGCGGGTGGAAGTTGGGAAATTTCGGATTCAAGTTGCGCATCTAATGTAATCATTCTGCCATCCTGAGGCAGTAGCCGAAGGATCTCGTTGAGATTCTTCGCTTCGCTCAGAATGACATTTTGTTTTTGATTGGCGACATACAAAATCGGTTTGTTCGTTAGCAGTGGAAATTCGTGCAGATATTTTCGTTCCTCGTCAGTGAACGCAACCGTGCTGGCGAGTTGGCCGTCCGAGAGCGCTTGGTAATATTTTTCCGCAACGGTCAATCTGGTTAGGTCGTCCTTTTTATTGCCTTTGGCAGCAGATCGCAGTCCTGCTAGCTTCTTCTCGACAAGCTGCAGGTCCGCAAGCGTGAGTTCAGTCTCAATTGTCGCGATGTCGCGTTTGGCATCAACTTTGCCTTCCACATGAACCACATTTTCATCCTCAAAAAACCGCACGACCTCCACGATGGCATCCACCTCGCGGATGTGCGCGAGAAACTGGTTGCCCAGGCCCGCGCCTTGGTGTGCGCCGGCCACGAGGCCGGCAATGTCTTTGAACTCGATCACAGTCGGAATTATTTCTTTTGAATTTTCCAAGCGAGCGAGTTCCTCGAGCCGTTCATCCGGCACGGCAACCACACCCACGTTCGGCTCAATGGTGACGAAGGGGTAGTTAGCTGCCTCAACCTGAAGATTGGTGAGGGCATTGAAGAGTGTAGATTTTCCTACGTTAGGCAAGCCGACAATGCCTATTGAAAATGACATAGATATTTGCTAGATTATAATTGTTAATTTTTTAAAAAGAAAGGGCATTAATTATGGCGGAAATACAACCGCGGGAGGGGATGGAGGGAGCGTTCAGGCCAGCAATGTCCCGGGAAGGGGAAAATAGACCGCGCGTTCGGGTTGAACTCGATAATGGGGAGGTATTGACTGCGAACAGCGTGAATGAGATGATTGAGCAGCTGAAGAGTCTGCGCGAGCAGTAATGATTGAGCCGAAAATTTTCAAGGCCTACGATATTCGCGGGGTTTATCCGCTTGAACTTTCGCTCGAAGCTGCGTATTGCATCGGCCAGGGGTTTGCGAAATTTTTGCGAGAAGATCTGTCCCCCTACGGGGGATCTCCCGAAGGGAGAAAAAAAGAGCTGCCGCTCACAGTCGCGATTGCGCAGGATGCGCGGCCGTCCTCGCCGTTTCTGGCGCGGGAAGTCGTGCGGGCGCTCAATGAAGCGGAGATTGATGTCGTGGATCTCGGCCGCACGCCGACGCCGGCTTTTTACTATGCCGTGGCGAGCAAAAATTTCGCGGCTGGTGCCATGGTGACCGCCTCGCACAACCCGAAAGAGTATAATGGTTTCAAATTGTGCGGCCCGCGGGCCATGCCCATAGGGGAAAATTCCGGTTTGAAAAAAATCGAAGAGTATGCGCAGGGGTTCTTTGCGGCCATACCACGCGATGAGGAATCGCTCGGGCGCCGTATTCGCCGCCCATCGCTCAAAGGCAAACTTTCCAGCTTTGATGGCGCGACGCGCGAGTACGTCGCCAATGACCTTGCCAAAGTTGACATCACCAAGATAAGGAGGTTAAAAATCGCGGCTGATCCGGGCAACGCCATGGGCGCGCTGTACCTGGAAGAGCTTTTCAAGGCCGTTCCCTGCGATCCCATCAAGATCAACTGGGACTTAAACGGCAATATGCCCATTCATGAGCCGAATCCGCTGAAGACCGAGACTTTGCAGCAGCTGCAGGCAGTGATCCAGAATGAAAAAGCGGATTTTGGCATCGCCCCGGACGGCGACGGGGACCGGATCGGACTTTTGGACGAAAAAGGGGACGTAATGTCCGCAGCAATCATTACCGGTCTGGTGGCGCAAAGCATTTTGAAGAAAAACCCGGGCGTGAAGATCGGCTACGACCTGCGGATGAGCCGGTCAGCACGGGAGATGATCGAGGATGCGGGGGGCGTGGCCGTGGAAACGCCGGTCGGGCATTCGTTCATAAAAAAGCAGATGGCTGATGAGAATTTGCTCTTCGCCGGTGAACTTTCTATGCATTATTATCTGCGTGATAATTTTAACTGCGAGTCCCCAGTGTTTGTGATTGCCGAGCTTCTGCAGATGCGCTCGCAGCTGGATAAACCCTTTTCCGAGATCTGGCGGTTGCATCAAAAATACGCTCATTCCGGTGAGATCAATTTCACAGTCGCGGACAAGGAAGCCGTGCTTGCCAAATTGGAAAAAAAATATCCAGACGGGCAAGTGTCCCGTCTGGACGGCGTGAAGATCGAGTTTCCGGACTGGTGGTTCTCGGCTCGCGCCTCGAACACCGAACCAGTCCTGCGGCTCAATTTGGAAGCGCTTGACGAGTCAATAATGAAAGAGAAACTTACTGAGGTCAGGGGTTTGATTCAGGCTGGATGAGAGGGAGCGCCGCTCGGTGACGATTGGGCTCCTCGCCAAACAACTCAAGAATTTCAGTCGCCCCGCCGGCTTCGAGCTTGCGGCAGATATAATCTGGAAGCGAGGTATTGGGATGAACCATACAAATGATAATCTCGTTTCCGAATACTCCCACTGCGTGAATTTCGCCAAGGTGCAGAATTTCTCTGACCTCCTGTGCCAAGAATCTGGCAGAAGTCTGTGTTGCAACTACGAATTTACGAACTTTTGGTTCGGGCGGTGATTTACTAGGTTGCATTATTGCCTCCTTATCTTTGCTGCTTAGGCCAACAGGCCCATTTTTTGTTTGACTTCCAAGAGTGTGGCCGAGGCAATGGCCCGGGCGCGCTCTCGACCTTGAGTGATAATTCCTTCGATATACTCTGGTTGTTTTTCCAGCTCGCGGCGTCGCTCGCGGTACGGTGCAAAATGGTGTGCGATCAGCTTCCCGAGATTGGCTTTGAGGTCCGCGTAGCGGATTGCGCCTTCCTGGTGCGCGTCGCGGTAAAATTCATATTGCTCCTTATCGCCGAAAATTTCAAGCAGCGTAAAAAGATTTTTGGTTCCCGCGGAAATCGTCTTGGTCTTGCCGGTGTCAGTCACGGCGCGGGACAGCTTTTTCTCGATTACGGCAGGCTCATCTTGTAAATTAATAACGTGGTTGTCCCCGAGCGATTTGCTCATTTTTTTGCCGGGTGCGAGGAGGCTCATCACGCGCGCGGTTTTGGTGAGCAGTGTTTTCACCACTTGAAATGTCTGGCCAAACCTGCTGTTGAATTTTTTAACAATATCATTGGTGAGTTCGAGATGCTGGACCTGGTCTTCTCCCACCGGCACGCCAAAAGGCTTGTAGAGTAAAATGTCTGCGGCCTGGAGAACCGGGTAATCGAGCAGCCCGGCATTGATATTGTTTTTTTGCCGTGCGGCTTTGTCTTTGTACTGGGTCATCCGTTCCAGAGAAGCGACCGGCGTGAGGGTATTGAAATACCAGGCTAGCTCGGCATGTTCGGGCAGCTGGGATTGGATGAAGATAGTGGATTTGTTGGGATTAATGCCCAGAGCGAGCAGATCAATGACTACATCCCGAATCTGCTGTGGCTTTTCTTTCGGATCGTAATTTTCCATAAGCGAGTGCATATCGGCCACGAAATAAAAGCAGTCATAGTCCTGATCCTGGAGTTCCACGGACTGCTTGAGCATGCCGAGATAATTGCCGATATGCAGTTTCCCGGTCGGCTGTATCCCCGAAACAATACGTTGATTCATAAAGGAAGTATATCAACTCTTGACCATTTTGATAATGCGATGTTATAATGGGTTGTTCTATTCAGAGGAAGAATAGACCGCTACGATCCGCGCGGATCGAGTGCCTCAAATCACCGCTCTCAAAAGAGGGCAACGAACGGAGGAAACGATGATTGAATACCTAAAGAAGGCAGTCGGCGATCTAGGAGTTAATATCCATCTTGCAATTCAGGCCCTTGATGGCGCAAGCCAAACTTGGCAAGGGGTGAGTCAAGTGGGATGGCGGCAGTGGAGGACATGCCCTAAGCTATTAATTTTTACGGACAGCCCAATCACGTTCGATTTCAAATTGCGTTTTCCAACGCAGATCGGGACTGGTGACAGTAACTGGTTACATCGCCGCTACATCATGCAGGCTCAATTTCCTCCAGGCATGATATTCGGTTTGGATTGTCGTGCTGATGAAGGGCAAGGCCCGGGGAATTCTCTGTCTTTGGAGGAATATTTGCGCGAGCGGGGAGTACCATATGAGCAGATTATCGCAGTCATTCAGTATGAGTTTTTGCGCACCCCCAATTATTATGGTAATTCTTTGGGGGTGCACCTACTGTGGCCTTATGATTTTACCAAATTGCGGCGCAGGGTAGAGGATCAGTTTAGGAAGGCTTGCCCACTAGAAAGTCTTCTGACCGTCGCAGGTTTTCTCGGGGTGAATATAGCCCTTTAGGTCCGGATAAGTAGAAAGAATCGGTGGACGATGTTTGTTCACCGATTTATTTTTTTGCTTGTTTTTTGTCTACGGAACATAGCAATTGCTAGAGTGCGTAGACAAGGTATTTTGTTTGATGTAAAACTCATCCGGCCGGATGAGTTTTACATCATTAGGATTTCAGCTTTGACAATAAAATCGCACGGAGTATAATAATTTTACGTCTTTAATTTATTGCCATGGCGAAACAAAACGATAAGGATATATCCAATGAAGAACTGGCCGAAATGGTGGCCAGGGGTTTTGAAAATGTCGATAAGCGATTTGACGGCGTAGATAAGAAACTTGATGATGTTGAAACGCGATTGACATTGGTTGAGCGAAAAGTCGATAAGGCAATGTATCTTGATTCCCAACGCGTTGACAAATTGGAAAAACAAGTCAAAACTATTCAAGAGAAACTCGGAATCGCGCAAAATTAAAAAACGGCCCTTACTGGCCGTTTTTTAATGGAAATGAACAGTGAGTAATTAGACTTGTATTACTACGGGTAAGACCATAGGTCGGCGTTCGGTCCTCTGAAAGAGGAACTCGCCGATCTGGTCGCGGATTTGGTTTCGGATAAACGCCCAGTTCGCCTCGTGCGGTTTGTGATTGTGAGTTTCTACGACTTTGCGGACTTCATGCTTGACCTCACGAATGAGGTCTTCCGAGCCCTTCATATACACGAACCCGCGCGAGATGATATCCGGGTGATTGACGAGTTTGCCACTCCGGCGGTCCACGCTCATGATCACCACGAACATGCCGTCTTTGGCCATGACCTGCCGGTCGCGCAGCACCACCTCGCCGACATCGCCGACCCCGAGGCCATCCACGAAGATGAGCCCCGAGGAAACCTGCTCGCCAAGCTTGCGCGCGCCATGCGGACCGATCTCCAGCACCTGGCCGTTGTCCACGATAAAGATATTTTCCCGTTTTACGCCCACTGATTCGGCCAGGTTCGCATGCGCCACCAGCATGTAGTGTTCGCCGTGAATCGGCATAAAGTATCTCGGCTTGGTGAGCGAGATCATGAGTTTGAGGTCTTCCTGGCGCGCGTGGCCCGAGGTGTGCACATCGAGAATTTTCTGGTAAAGCACGTGCGCGCCCTGGCGGGTGAGATCATTCATCACTGACGCGATCGCCCGCTCGTTGCCCGGGATGGGCGAGGCCGAGACCACGACCGTGTCGCCCGGTTTGATGCGGATGGTTTTGTGTTCCTGCCGCGCGATGCGCGCGAGGGCTGCCGCCTCTTCGCCCTGGGAGCCGGTCGTGAGAATCAGAACTTTATTATCCGGCAATCTGTGGGCCGCTTCGGCAGTAACAATGGTTCTTTTTGGAATGTCGAGATAGGCCATACCATGGGCGATTTCGACATTGGTCACCATACTTCTCCCGGTGACCACGACCTTGCGGTCCATTTTTACGGACGAGTTGATGGCCTGTTGGATGCGCGAGATGAGCGTGGAGAAGGTCGCGAAAATCACGCGGCCTGGCGCATCTTTGACGATGCGGTCAATGGTTTCGCCAAGTTCCTTTTCCGAGATGGAATAGCCGGGTTCGTTGGCATTGGTCGAGTCTGACATCAGGAGATCCACGCCCTCGCCGCCGAATTTAGCGATTTTGTCAAACTCGCTCGGCTTCTGGTCCACCGGCGTGTGGTCGAATTTCCAGTCCGTGGCGTAGACGACGTGCGCGGCCGGAGTTTTGATGGAGAGGCCGACCGAGTCCGGAATGTTGTGATTCAGGCGGAAGAAACGGATGGTGAAGACGCCGAGCGTAAGCGTATCGTCCTTGCTCACCCGATGGATTTTGGAGCGGCCCTGGAGATGAAATTCCTCGAGGCGCTTGTCAATAAACGCGGCCGTGAGCGGCATGGTGTACACGTCTGGATCGCCGATTTTCGGCAGGATGTAAGGCACGGCGCCGATGTGATCGAGGTGGCCGTGGGTGATGATCACGCCGCGGATATTTTTTTTCCGTTCCTGCAGATATTTGGTATCCGGAATAACATAATCAATTCCCGGCATGGTTTCATCCGGGAACGCCAGGCCCATATCCACGACGATGATGTCATGGCCGTATTCGAACATGGTCATGTTTTCACCGACCTCTTCCACGCCGCCAAGCGGAATGACGCGCAGGCGCGCCCCGCCTTCGCCAAGGCTTCGGCGGGCAGGCTCACTCTTTTGTGTCGCTTGAGCACCACGGGCGTACTGAACAGAGCGCGAGACCGGCAGGTGGCGCACCATTCGTTTTCTCATTCCCGAATGGGTCCGGGAACTTCTGGTAAAGGCAATCATTATGAAGTTTTCACGTGGTTAATAAGTAGAAAATCTGGCACAAAACCGCGGTTTTATGCGAAAATCCCTAATTACCAAGCCATTTTTTGTTTCTGCAAGAGGATATCTTGTAGAGGAAGTATAGCAAAGAAAAACCGGGCTGTCAACTGGTGGGCACGAGAGGATTTGAACCTCCACGGGATTGCTCCCACTAGCTCCTGAAGCTAGCGCGTATGCCAGTTCCGCCACGTGCCCAGGTCGCAATATATTTTACCGCGCAATTCATTTTGTTTCAATATACCACTTGTTGATGTCGGCAAAACGATCCGGGGGGGTGACAATGTTTTTTAGATCAAGACCTTTGACGTCTTTGGAGATATTGTAGACGTAGAGACTGCGGTCGATGAAGATGGCCGGCGCGTCGCCGACGAAAACTTCCTGGAATTTTTTATATTTTTCGGCCCGCGTTTCCGGACTGACAATGCCGCGCGCCTCGATGAGCAGTTTGTCCGCCTCCTTGTTGGAAAAGTTGGTGAGGTTTGCGCCGGGATCGCGAAGTTGCGACGAATGCCAGTAGGGATAAGGATCCGGGTCGCCACCAACATTCTCGGAAAAAAGCAGCAGTTCGAAATTCCTTGGGCGGATAAATTTTTCCTCGAGGTCCGAGGCCACCTCGATGTTTAAATTGATCTGGACACCCAGACTTTCCCACATTTCCTTGAGCGCCTCGGCCACGCGCACGTTCGGCGAGAAATTGTTGGTGGCCAGCGACAGGGCGAGAGCGCGGCCCTGTTTGTCGCGGCGCACTCCCGCTGGCTGCGACTGCCGCACCCACCCCGCCTGGTCGAGCAGGGCTTCGGACTTTTGCGGCTCGTAGATATTCATATCCGCGCCCGGAATTTGTTCATGGTAGCCTAAGGCGCCGGGCAGGATCGGGCCATACGCCTCCTCGGCCTGATTCCCGTAGACTTCGGTAATGATTCTTTTTTTATCCACGGCCTTGGCCAGGGCCAGGCGCACGCGCACGTCGCCTAAGGGGGCGGGATTTTTCAGGCGGTTGATGAAGACCGCCTGATATTGCGGCAGGAAGAACCGCAGTTGCTTAAGATTCTTTTTGGGTTCCAGGAAAAGACTTTGGTCAAAGGGCACGTAGCCCAAGCCCATAATCTCGCGGCCCTGATAGGCCGTGATCAGCGAGTCAGTGGCGTCATAGAATTTGAAGGTCAGCTCGGCAAGGTAGGGTTTGCCCGCGTGGTAGCGGTCAAAACGCTTGAGGCGGAGCTCACGGATTTCGCCAGAGCCAAACCGCTTGATGCCGGTAACCTGGTAAGGGCCGCTGCCGACCGGTTCCAGATTGTAGCTGGAAAGTCCAAACGCTTCCGGCTTGATGTTGGCCCAGATATGTTTCGGCAGGATGCCGACCGTGAGATTATTGAGAAAACTTGTGGAGGCCTCGCGCGTCGTGAGCCGCAGGGTTAAGTCATCAATTTTTTCGACAGTGACGCGATTCCAGGTGAGGTGCAGGGGGCTGCCGTATTCCAGATTTTGAATGATCTGGTAGGTGTAGACGAGGTCATCTGCCGTCATTTTTACCCCGTCGTGCCAATAGACATTATCTTTGATGCGAATGGTAAAAACTTTTCCGTCCGGGGCGATCTGTAAATCGGCGATCAGGTCGGGAACGAGATTCAGCTCTCCATCATATTTGTAAAGCGCGGCATAGATGACGCGCGAGATGTCCGCGTCAACGTCATTGGCCGTGGCGAGCAGCGGATTTAAATAGCGCGGCTGGCCGATCAACCCTTCGGTATATTCGCCACCGTAGTCCGGGGTGGTGCCGCTCCCTCGCCAAAACATCAGGAAGATCAGATTGGCGAGGAGGATGGCAGTGAAAAACAGGAGCAGCCTTTTTTCTACTCTCGAAAAGCGGTGCCAGTAAGTTTTAAGACGAGATAACAAGGTTGATGACGCCGATGGCGACAAATAACACGACGAGCACAATGGTTGCCGCAAAGAGCATTTTTTCCAAACCCCGTTTGGTGCGATAGATCGCGCCCGTGCCCCCGAACACGCCCGACAGGCCGCTGCCGCGATTCTGCAGCAGGATCGAGCCGATCAGCAGTACGGAAATAACGATTTGTGAAATGATGATTACCTTTTGCACCTAAATATCCTATAAAAATTAGGCAGATAAGTCAATCCCGATGTGATTTATATTTGTTCTTTTAAAATTTTCGCTTTTGCCTCGCCGATGACCTCTGCGATTTCGTCATGCGAGGTTTTTTTTATTTCCGCAGCCGAGCCGAATTTTTTTAAGAGTTTTTTCTTGAGCACTGGCCCAATCCCAGGGATCTCGTCGAGCCGCGAACGGACCATCGCGCGGCCGCGCCGCCCGCGGTGAAAGGTCGCGGCAAACCGGTGCGCCTCGTCGCGGAGGCGCTGCAGCAGATGCAGAACCAGAGAATTTTGCGGCAGACGAATCGGTTGTTTTTTTTGGGAAAGATAAATTTCTTCGAGCCGTTTGGCCAAAGCGATCTTGGGAATTGGGAATTGGGAATTGGGAATTGCGGCTTCCGCCGCGTTGAGCTGTCCGCGGCCGCCGTCAATGATGATGAGGTCAGGGGTTGGCCAGGTTTTCGACCTCTCCCTTTCTCCCTCCCCATCACCTGGGGAGGGAACTCCTCTCTCCAGGAGGTGGAGAGAGGATGGGAGAGGGGTCGAGATATGCCCGAACCTTCTCTCCAACATCTCCCGCATCATCGCCACGTCATCTGGCGTTTCCTTGATATTGATTTTGAATTTTCGGTACTGCGATTTGTCTGGCCGGCCCTGCGTGAAAACTATCATTGAACCCACGGGATGGGTGCCCTGCATATTGGAGATATCAAAAGCTTCGATCCGCTCCGGCAATTTCGGAAGATTGAGAAGCCTTTTTAATTCCTCGAGAATTTTCGTCTCGTCTTCTTTTTCGAATGTGGCGCGTTCGCGTTCATAGTACGCCCGCGCGTTTTCGCCGGCCAGCTGCATCAGTTTGCCCTTGCGGCCGCGCACGGGCACAGCGATTTTAACTTTTGCTTTTCGCAATTTGCCGAGCGCGGCTTCCACGATGTCGCTGTTTTCGATGCGGCCCGGCAAAAAAATATTTTTCGGGATGTCGGAACTGTCCTGATAATATTGCACGATGAAGCGTTCGAGGATTTCGCCCGCCGGCGCGCTATCATGCGTAAGCGTAAAATGCTCCTGGTTTAGGAGTTTCCCTTCGCGGACCAAGAATACATTGACCACTGCTTCAGTCGGAGCGGTGTATAGGCCGAGGTAGTCCTCATTTTCTTTTTTGGGCGAGATGACTTTTTGCCGTTCCCAGATCGAAAGCAGGGCGCGAAGCTTGTCGCGGAGCAGCGCCGCGTATTCAAAATTTTTCTCCCGCGCCGCCTGCTTCATATCGTGTTTTAGATCTGCGATTACCGCGCCTTGCTTATGTCTCAAAAAATCACCAATCTCTTTCATCTGGTGCCGGTATTGTGAAAGAGAAATTTCGCCGACGCAGACACCCGGGCAGCGTTTCAGATGATAGGCAAAGCAGGGCCTGCTGGTGATTTTTTTGTTCCGGCAAAGATGGAAAACATTTTCGATGAGTTTCAAAGTGCGGCGGACGGCGAGGCCGGAAGTGTAGGGGCCGAAGTATTTTGCTTGCGCCCGCGATCCCAATTTACGAACCGGGTATATTTGGGGAATTGCAGAGGCGTAATCGATCTTGATGAACTGGTAGTTTTTATCGTCGCGCAGCAGGATGTTATAGCGCGGCTGGTACTGCTTGATGAGGTTGTTTTCGAGAATCAGACTTTCCACTTCGTTGGAGACCAGGAAATAGTCGAGGTCAGCGATCTCGGCAATCATCATTTCTGTGCGCGTCTCGCGGCCAGAGCTTTTGATGAAATAACTGCGCACGCGAGCGCGCAGATTTTTCGCCTTGCCGACATAAATAATTTCTCCGGCCGCATTTTTGTATAAATACACGCCGGGTTTGGCAGGAAGGGTGTTTAGCTTGCTTTCAAGCAACGACATGTCCTCATTATATCGCGGGTTGACTTGTCTTGACAGCTATGGTACACTGGCAGCTAGTTTATTTTTAGCTTCCCCGATCTTTATCGGGGCAATCGGCTTTGGCAAAAATCTCATGACCAAACCAACCTCCGCAGAACTCATCAAAATCCGCGGCGCGCGGGTGCACAACCTCAAGAATATTGACCTCGATATTCCGCGCAACAAACTCGTGGTGTTCACGGGCATTTCCGGCTCGGGGAAATCCTCGCTTGCGTTTGACACGATCTACGCCGAGGGGCAGCGCCGGTACGTCGAGTCCCTCTCGGCCTATGCGCGGCAGTTTTTGGGGCTCATGGACAAGCCGGACGTGGAACAGATCGAAGGGCTCTCGCCCGCGATTTCCATTGACCAGAAGTCCGCCTCGCACAACCCGCGTTCGACAGTCGGCACAGTCACGGAAATTTACGATTACCTGCGGCTCTTGTTCGCGCGCGTGGGCGTGCCGCATTGCCCGGTCTGCGGGAAAAAGATCGCGGGGCAAACCGTAACCGCGATGGTGGGCCAGATTTTGCATTACCCAGAGGGAAAAAAACTGATGATTCTCGCGCCGTTTGTGGCCGACCGCAAGGGCGAGCACAAATTCGCGCTTGAAGAGGCGCGTAAAGCCGGCTACGCGCGCGTGCGTCTCGACGGCACTTTTTTAGACCTCTCCGAGGCGCTTGCTTCCAATATAGATAAGAAAAAGAAACACTCGATTGATGTAGTCGTGGACCGGCTGACGCTCGACAAAAAAGACCGCGCCCGCATCGCTGATTCCCTTGAGACCGCGCTTGATCTCGGCAATGAAGCGGCCGTTTTGCATTTAGTGGATGAAGGAAAAGACGTCATTCTCTCGCAGAAATTCGCCTGTCCCGAGGGGCACATCTCGCTTCCCGAATTGCATCCGCGCAATTTCTCTTTCAATTCGCCGCATGGCGCCTGTCCAGCCTGCACTGGCCTCGGCACCAAGCTTGAAGTGGACCCCGATTTGGTGATTCCGAATCCACGCCTGTCCCTGGCCGAGGGCGCAGTGCGGCCGTGGAGCAAAACCACGGCGCGCCTGTCCTGGTATGACCGCATCCTTGAGGCCGTGGCCGAGACTTTCGGCTTTTCGGTCAGCGTGCCGGTCAAAGAACTTTCCAAACAGGACATTGACATTGTGCTTTATGGCTCGAAGGACCGAAAAATTTATCTGGACGGCGCGGAGACGGAGTTTGAAGGCGTGGTGCCCAACCTCGAGCGGCGCTATCTGGAAACAGATTCGGATTATATGCGCGCCGAGATCGAGCAGTATATGCGGCTGCAGATCTGTCCGGTCTGCCAGGGCCGGCGGCTGCGGCCCGAGGTCTTGGCTGTGACTATTTTGGATGAATCGATTATTGATGTCTCGGAGCGCACCGTGGATCGCGCCCAGGAATTTTTCGCGGCCTTGGAGACCAAACTTTCCGAAAAGGACCGCAAGATCGCCCGACAGATTTTGAAGGAGATCCGCGCGCGCCTGAAGTTTTTGCAGAATGTGGGTTTGGAATATTTGACCCTCGCTCGCGCCGCGGACACGCTCTCCGGCGGGGAAGCCCAGCGTATTCGTCTCGCCACGCAGATCGGCTCAGGTCTCACCGGTGTTTTGTATATTTTGGACGAGCCGTCCATTGGGCTGCACCAGCGCGACAACGCGCGTCTGCTGGCCACGCTCAAAAACCTGCGCGACCTCGGCAATACGGTGATCGTCGTGGAACACGACGAGGAGACGATTCTGGCGGCGGACTGGGTCGTGGACATCGGCCCGGGCGCTGGCAAGCACGGCGGCGAAATCGTGGCCGTGGGGCTCCCGGCGGAGATCAAGAAAAATCCGGCCTCGCTCACCGGTAAATATTTGTCCGGCAAGGAGGAAATTCCCCTGCCGGCGCGGCGTAAGAGCGGCAGCGGCAAAAAACTTTCCATTGTCGGCGCGACCGAGCATAATTTACAAAACCTCACGGTAGATATCCCGCTGGGCAAGTTCGTTTGCATCACCGGCGTTTCCGGTTCCGGCAAATCCACGCTGCTCAATGATATTCTCGCGAAGGCGCTTTCTAGATATTTTTATAATGCCAAGGAGGAACCCGGGGAACACAAGAAACTTCTCGGCCTGGACAACATTGACAAGGTCATTAACATTGACCAGTCGCCGATCGGCCGGACGCCGCGCTCCAACCCCGCGACCTATACGGGCGTCTTTACCTATATTCGGGATCTTTTTGCCGCGACGCCGGAGGCAAAGATGCGCGGCTACAAGGCCGGGCGCTTCTCGTTCAATGTCAAAGGCGGCCGCTGCGAGGTTTGCGCGGGCGACGGCCTCATCCAGATCGAGATGCACTTCCTGCCGGATGTGTATGTGACGTGCGAGGAGTGCAAAGGCCAGCGCTACAACAAAGAAGCGCTCGATATCCACTATAAAGAAAAAACCATTGCCGATATTCTGGAGATGACTGTGGACGAGGCGCGCATTTTCTTCCGCAACATCCCGGCCGTCTACCGCAAACTCGACACGCTCTCGCTCGTGGGCCTGGGCTATATGCATCTGGGACAGAGCGCGACCACGCTGTCCGGCGGGGAGGCGCAGCGCATCAAGCTCGCCACGGAACTGTCGCGCGCGCAGACCGGCAAGACTTTGTATATTCTCGACGAGCCGACCACTGGCCTGCATTTTGATGATGTGAAGCGGCTCTTGCATGTGCTCGCCAAGCTCGTGGAAAAAGGCAATACCGTGATCGTCATTGAGCACAACCTGCACGTCATCAAGTGCGCGGACTGGATCATTGACCTCGGGCCCGAGGGCGGGGACCGCGGCGGCGAGCTCGTCGCCGCCGGCACGCCCGAGGAGGTGGCCCGCATCAAGCGCAGCTACACTGGGCAGTATTTGAAGAAGATTTTGTAAAATTATAAAAAAATCCGCCGCCCCGAGGATGTTTAAGTCCTAGGGCGGCGTTTGTATTCAGATCGCCGACAGATTGGCGAGCTGAGTTTCGCGTGTGTCGAGGGCGCGCAGGAGCGCGTTCTCGACCGCTCGGACATCGGCCGCGAGTTCGATCGGCGGGTTAGCGTGGCGGGCCTCGATGCCTTTGAGGCTCTGTTCGTGATATTGACGGGTTGAGTCAGTGAATTTCAACCCATTCGCCGTCGAGAGTACTTGCACCCGGGCAGAGCGGGGAATAACGCCGCGATTCACGAGTTTTTTCGTAACCGCGAGAGCGACTCCGGTTTGGGTGCAGTTGAACATGCCGGTGAGGTCACCCTCAACCCGGGCTTCTTCAAGCTCCTGCTCGCTCGCGATCTCCACGATACCATTGGTATTCTTGATCGCCTGGACGGCTTTCGGGTAGCTTACCGGATTGCCGATCTGGATAGCACTCGCGAGCGTCGGTTTGGGTTCCATGGGATGGAACTCCTTAAAACCAGTCCGGTAGCTTTGGTAGAACGGGTCGGCGGCTTCCGCCTGGGCGCAGACGAGGCGCGGGAAACGATCGATTAGCCCGAGTATCCGAAGCATCCAGAAACCTTTGGCCAGGGCGCTCACGTTGCCGAGATTGCCGCCCGGTAGCACGACGAAGTCAGGAACCTGCCAATCAAATTGCTGACAGATTTCGAAGGAGACGGTTTTTTGTCCCTCAATCCGGAGGCTGTTTTTCGAATTGGCGAGGTAAAAGCCGAGGCGCGCGGCGATTTGTTCGCCAATCGTCATGCACCCGTCGAAATTCGTGTCGAGCGCGAGGGTGATGGCGCCGTTCGCCAGCGGCTGGACGAGCTGGGCCCCGGAAATCTTGTTCCGCGGCAAGAGGACGACGGCCGGAATTTTGGCCATGGCCGCATAGGCCGCGAGTGAGGCCGAGGTGTCGCCCGTCGAGGAGCAGATGACAGCGCGCACGTTCTTTCCCCTGGCCCGCATCTGTTTCACGTTACTGACGAGCACAGTCATCCCGAGGTCTTTGAACGAGCCAGTGTGAGAGTTCCCGCACTGTTTGATCCAGAGATCCGGAAGTCCCCACTGCTGACCGAGCAGCTCGGCCCAAAACATGTTGGTGTTTCCCTCGGCCGTCGAGACGACATTTTCATTGTCGAGTTCGGGGTGGACGAATTCTTTTTTCGCCCACACGCCGGAGCCATAGGGCCATTCAGTCGTCGCGAGACGGCTGTGGAAGACTTCTTTCCAGCGGTCGGGCGGAGTTTTGGCGAGCTCGGAGAGGCGATGGGTCACCTCCAAGAGACCGCCGCATTTCGGGCATTCGTAAATCACCTCATCAAGCGGGTAAGTTCCGGGACAATCACTAAAACAGCGAAACGCAGCCTGGTAGTTAGCTTGGTTAGGGTTTTCCAATTGCATTTTTTCCTCCAAAAAGTTGAAATTCATTATAGTTATAGGTAATGAATTCGTCCAGGGTTAGCACCCCGTCATACGACGGGGCAGGCTTGACTTTTAGCACTTAGACTGCTAGAGTGCTAATTGGTATGACACAGCGGCAGGCCCAAATTTTGGCGGCAATTGTCAAAGAATACAGCGAAACCGGCACGCCGGTGGCGTCTTTGGATTTGGCCAAAAAATACAACTTTGACATAAGTCCCGCGACGATTAGAAATGAAATGGTCATTCTGGAAGACGAGGGGTATATCACCCAGCCGCACACTTCGGCCGGCCGCATTCCGACTGACGCGGGCTACCGGTATTTCGTGAACAAACTGATGAAGCATCTGGAACTTTCCAGTCAGGAACAGCTGCGGCTGCAGGAGGAAATTCGCAAACTGCAGAAGCAGTACCTCGAGCTCGGACAGGGGCTGGCCAAGCTGCTCGCCCAGAAGACCGAGGGCGCGGCTTTTGCGCTCCTCCCCCAAGGAACGAGCGCTGCGGGGCTATCCAATGTCATTGAGCAGAGTTCGAGCGTGGATGAGATGAAAGAGATGGCGCATTTTTTGGATGAGCTGGAAGAACGCGGCCAATCTTTGGTCAAGACCCATTCCGAAGAGGTTGAAACTCTGATCGCGCCGAGCTACAGTCTGCTGGTCCGCCGCGTGCGCTTGCCGGGCGGGGACCGCGGCGTGATCGGCATCGTGGGCCCGAAGCGCATGAAATACGCGCGGAACATATCGCTGTTGGAATATGTTAGCAAGTTTCTTGCAGGTGGTTTGGTATTGCTGATGGTTGTTAAGCTATGAAATGTAAAATGCAAATATCAAAGTGCAAAATGACAGTTGAAAATTAAAAATTTTGGATTTTACATTGTCATTTTGATTTTTGCATTTTGAATTTTAAATTTTTGAAAATGATGCAAGATATAGAAAAACTTAATAAAGAACTAAACGAATTTAAGAAGAAGAGTGATGACTATCTGAATTCCTGGAAACGCACGGCCGCGGATTTTGAAAATTACAAAAAGCGGCAGGATAAAGAGGCCCGCGAGCTCGTGCAGTTTGCCCAGGAGATTACGGTAGTAAAAATGCTGCCGACCCTGGAGTCGCTCGAGCAAGCCCTGAAGAACGCGCCGCAGGACGAGCGGTTCAAAACCTGGTCAGAGGGGGTGCTCAAGATCGTTCAGCAGCTGGAAAAGGTTTTGCTCGAGATGGGGATAGAAAAAGTTAAAACTGTTGGTGAACAATTTGATCCTGCGCTCCACGAGGCAGTGGAGATGGTGGAGGACCCTCAGGCAAGCTCAGGGCATATTATTGAAGAAGTGCAAACAGGGTTTAAATTAAATGGAAAATTAATCCGGCCAGCAAAGGTAAAAGTGGCCAAATAAGGAAAAGTATATGCCAAAAATTATAGGTATTGACCTTGGAACAAGTAATAGCGCGGCGGCCGTGCTGGAGGGCGGCAAGCCGGTCATCATTCCGTCCGCGGAAGGCACGACAGTGGGCGGCGGCAAGGCGTTTCCGTCTTATGTGGCTTTCACCAAAGACGGCGAGCTTTTGGTCGGCGAGCCGGCGCGGCGGCAGGCCGTGACCAACCCCGAGGGCACGGCTTATGCCGTGAAGCGCAAGATGGGCGCCAAAGAGAAAATTAAACTGCGCGACAAAGAATACACGCCCGAGCAGATTTCCGCGTTTATCCTGCAAAAAATCAAGCGCGATTCAGAGGCGTATCTTGGCGAGCCAGTGCCCAAGGCCGTGATTACGGTACCGGCATATTTTGACGACTCGCAGCGGCAGGCCACGAAAAACGCGGGCGAGATCGCCGGATTGGAAGTGATTCGGATCATCAATGAACCGACGGCCGCGGCTCTCGCCTACGGTTTGGATAAAAACGGCGCCGAGCAGAAGATCATGGTTTTCGACTTCGGCGGCGGCACGCTCGACGTGACGATCATGGATTTCGGGCAGGGTGTTTTTGAGGTCGTTTCCACTTCCGGGGACACGCACCTTGGCGGCACGGATATGGACAACGCGCTTATGGACTACATTGCCGGGGAATTTAAAAAAGAATCCGGCGTTGATATTAGAAACGATAAGATGGCTCTAAACCGCCTGAAGGAGGCGGCCGAAAAGGCGAAAATCGAGCTCTCCACCACGCTCGAGACCGAGATCAATCTGCCGTTTATCACGGCGGACAGCGCGGGCCCGAAGCATTTAAGTCTGAAACTCACGCGCACAAAACTGGAGCAACTGGTCCGGCCAATTGTCGAGTGCACCCAGAATTCAATTCAACAGGCGCTTTCGGATGCCAAACTTTCGCCGCAGGATATTGAAAAAGTCATTCTGGTTGGGGGGCCGACGCGTATGCCGCTGGTGCAGAAGTTTGTCGAGGAATTTGTCGGCAAGCCGGCCGAACGCGGCGTGGACCCGATGGAAGCCGTGGCCAAAGGCGCGGCGATTCAGGCCGGGGTGCTTGGCGGGGAGGTCAAGGACGTTTTGCTCCTGGATGTCACCCCGCTGACTTTGGGCATCGAAACTCTGGGTGGGGTTTCCACTCCGCTGATTGACCGCAATACCACTATTCCGACCTCCAAGTCCCAGGTGTTTTCGACGGCGGCCGACAATCAGACCTCGGTGGAGATTCACGTGCTGCAGGGCGAGCGGCCGCTCGCCGCGGACAACAAATCGCTTGGCCGGTTTGTGCTGGACGGCATTCCGCCGGCGCCGCGGGGCATTCCCCAGGTCGAGGTGACGTTTGACATTGACGCCAACGGCATTCTCAAAGTCGCTGCCCGCGACAAGGCCACGAGCAGGGAGCAGCACATCACCATCACCGGTTCGTCTAATCTCTCCAAGGACGAGATTGAGCGGATGCGCAAGGAGGCCGAGGCGCATGCCGAAGAGGATCGCCGGCGCCGCGAACTGATTAACACGCGCAACCAGGCCGATCATCTCATCTCGGTCGTGGAAAAAACTTTGAAAGACGCCGGGGATAAGGTTGACGCCGCGACCAAAGTCAAACTGGAAACTCTTGTCTCGGACTTGAAGAAAGCCAAGGACGGCAATGATATGGACGCGCTCAAGAAGAAAATGGATGAGGTGAGCGCCGAGATCCAGAAAGTCGGCGCGGCCATGTATAAAGATGCGGACAAAGATAAGCCCAAGGACGCGGATTTTGAGGAGAAGAAGGAGTAATTGTTAAAGTCTTTGCGAGCGAAGCGAAGCAATCTCGAATTTCATGGGGTTGCTTCGTCATTTCACTCCTCGCAATGACAGTTCATTATGGCCAGGAATTATTACGACATTTTAGGCGTTTCCAAAAACGCGTCGCGCGACGAGATTAAGCGCGCCTACCGAAAACTGGCGCACGAATACCATCCGGATAAACAGCACGGCCGCGGCGACGAGCAAAAATTCCGCGAGCTAAACGAGGCCTACGAGGTTTTGTCGGACGAGACCAAGCGCGCGCAGTATGACCAGTTTGGTCAGACTTTTGAGTCCGCCAGAGGCGGACAGGCAGGCTTTGGTGGGTTCTCTGGATTCAATGATTTCTCCGAATTTATGAAGGGCTTTGGCCAGAACTATTCGCGCGGGCCGTATGCGGGCATGGAATTCGACTTCGGCGATATTTTCTCGGATATCTTTGGCGCGCCGCGGCAGAGCCGCAAGCGTCAGGGCGTGGATCTCGAGATGACGCTCGAGATCAATTTTCCCGAGTCAGTTTTTGGCGCGGAAAAAGAACTAACCCTTGAAAAAAAAGACGCCTGCCCGCGCTGCGCGGGTTTGGGCGCCGAGCCGGGCAGTAAAAACAAGGCCTGTCCTAAATGCCACGGCCAGGGACAGATTATCACGCATCAGAAAACCATTCTCGGCAGTTTCCAGAGCGCGCAAACCTGCGACCGATGTATGGGTTCCGGACAGGTGCCGGAAAAAGAATGCACGGAGTGCAAAGGCGCGGGCTGGAAGAAAGTGAAGAAGAAGGTCAAAGTTGTGATTCCGCCCGGGATAGGCGACAGCCAGCGGCTCAAACTTACCGGCGAAGGAGAATTCGGTTACAAAGGCAGCAAATCAGGCAATCTATATATTGTGATAAGAGTAAAACCGCATCCGGAATTCGTGCGCGCCGGCTTTGACATCCGCAGCGAAGTGCCGATAAGTTTTTATCAGGCCGCGCTCGGCGCGAAGATCGAGGTCAAAACCGTGGACGGCCCGGTGATGCTCAAAATTCCGGCGGGCATTCAGTCCGGCGAGGTGCTGCGTTTGCGCGCAAAGGGTGTGCCGCATCTCGAGAGCACGCGCCGCGGCGATCATCTCCTCACCATCCGCATCATCACGCCAACGAAGCTAACCCGCAAAGAAAAAGAATTATTTAAGCAAATGGCCGGGGAGCGCGGCGAAGCCGGCAGCATTGACGAGAGCTTTTGGGATAGACTGAAAAAATAAAATTCGCTCTTCTGGCGAATTTTATTCTGGTGGAGATAGCCGGATTCGAACCGGCGACCTTCGCATTGCAAATGCGACGCTCTAACCAGCTGAGCTATATCCCCTCATTGCCCTTTCAATCCGCTGAAGATTGACGCCAGCGGGCCGAGGAACAGTTCCAAAAGGCCAAACATATACATTCCGGACAGGATGATTGCTGCCAGCCCGATCAGTTTGTAAAGCAAATACGTCCCGCCGGAGGAGAGATGCTGCTCGGCCCAAGGCACCTTGCCGAAAAGGCCGACCAGCGGATAAGTCTTCCAGATGAGCAACGTGCCGAGGCCGATGCCAATTAGTCCCCAAATGATGCGCATATGTTTGGTGGGCACGGATGGAATCGAACCATCGACCCCTTCATTATCAGTGAAGTGCTCTGCCCCTGAGCTACGTGCCCTCGTCGCAATGCGCACATTATCAAATTTTGACATTCTTGGCAAGTTTGTGATATATTAAATCCTAGATTTTCTCACGGCTCATGGGTTTTTGAAAGCAAAAATATAAAATTAATGCTATTTGCCCGCACCAAAAGCAAATTAGGGATCGATATCGGCACTTCTAGCATAAAAGTCGTCCAATTAACAAAAGCACAAGAGAAATTTGTTTTGGAAACCTATGGCGTGGTGAGCGTGGCCTTCCCGGGGGGCCTCGCGGAAGGCTTTGATGCGATTGCCAAGACCGCGGAGATTTTGAAAAGTCTTCTGGCGCGCGCCAAGACCACCACGAAGAAGGTCGTGGCGAGCCTGCCGAACAGCATTGTCTTTGTCTCGGTCATTGATATGCCGGAAATGTCCGAAAAAGAGCTCAAAGACTCCATTGAATTCGAGGCGAGACGGTATGTGCCGCTGCCGCTCGAGGAGGTTACGCTGTCCTGGAGCGTACTCAAAGAAGGCGCGCTCGCGAGTCCCAAAGTAAAAGTTCTGCTCACCGCGGTCCCGACCAACGTGATTGATAATTATCTCAAAATGTTCAAACTCGCCGGCCTTGAACCAATTGCCCTGGAGATTGAATCGCTGGCGCTGATCCGGTCTCTGGTGGGCGCGCGCCGCGAAAGCTTCATCATCATTGACATGGGCGCGCGCAGCACTTCTTTGAACCTCGTGGACAAGGGTTTTCTGCGGGTCAGCCGCAACCTCTCGGCCGGCGGCGAGACGATCACCAATGCGGTGGCGCAGGGCCTCAAGGTGAGTTTTGCCCGCGCCGAGCAATTTAAGCGCGATCTGGGTTTGTCGGAAAGCGCGTCTGACCAGATCCCCCAGACCATACGTCAGACCATTGATGTCATCAAAAGCGAGACTTCGCAACTCATTAATATTTACCAGTCCTCCGGCGAGACCATCGCGGAGATAATCCTGGCCGGTTCGAGTGCGCGTCTGCCGGGTTTGATCAAGTATTTTTCGGATTTGGGGCCAAAGGTGGTCCTGGGCGATCCGCTGCAGTTTATCAGTTTTGATTCGCGTCTCAAAAGTAATTTAGCCGAAAGTGCCTTGTCTTTATCTGTGGCCTTGGGCCTCGCCATGCGGGAATAAAATGGTCGAAATCAACCTTCTAAAAAATGAATTACAGGAAAAAGGGCCGTTCTCATTCGGTCCGCCCGGCCTGGCCTCGTTTTATATCGTCGCGGCAGTAGTTGCCCTGGAGCTTTTCCTGTTCGGCGGTCTGGTGTTTTACCAGCAGTACCTCGCGCGGCAGGCACGGGCCGTCGAGCAGCAGGCGGTAGCGATTGATTTTGAGACCAGAGAATTGGATGCTGCTCGCTTGGCGGCGATTTCCTTCCAGCGGCGGGTCAGCAATCTGCAATTTCTTCTGCAAAACCACATTTTCTGGACCCCAATTTTCGATGAACTCGAAAAATTTACCTACCGTGGCGCCCGCTATGGCACGCTGCAGGTGGACCAGTCGAAAGCCGAACTCCTGGTGAGCGGGGTGATTCCTTCCTACACTGAACTTGGTAAACTCATGCTCGGCCTTAAGCAGTCACCCAATGTCTCAAACGTTACGCTCAACGCCACCGGGGCTACGCAATCCGGAGAGGCCGGTTATGAATTTACGATGCTCGTGAGTTTCAACCCAAAACTTTTGAGCAAATAATTATGGCCAAGCCGAAGTATACCTTCTCTCAATATCTAAGTGGCATCGGCGTTCCCTTGCTCGTGCTCGCGGGTGGACTGTTTGCTTACTTTATCGTCATGCCGAAATTTTCCGCCGCCCGCGCGGCGCGCGCCGAGGTCAGTTTGGCGCAGGCCGATGTGCAAAAACGCCAGGGGCAGCTTGCGACTGTCCAGCGACTGGCGGCGGATTATGAAGTCAAGCAAAACCGCCTCGAGCCCGTTGCCCTGGCGCTGCCGGACGCGCCCCGCATTCCCGAACTGCTGGCCAATCTCGACGTCCTGGCCAAGCAGAGCGGTCTGCTGATTGCCTCGCTCCAGATCACGCCGGTGGCGATCGAGGTCAAACCCAATGAGACGCAAGGCGCGCTGCCCAAGCGGACGCAGCTGCTGCGGCGCGCGGAGAACCTCGGGGTCCTGGAAATCAATGTCGGTCTCAAAGGCAAATATCCGAATGTGAAGGCGTTTCTGGCTAATCTGGAACAGAACCAGCGGCTGATGGACACGGACAGCCTCAACTTTGGCCTGGTGGAGGCAGAGTCAGGCTTGCAGGAATATGTTTTGAAGATTCAGACTTATTACCAAAAATAGGGTATGAAATTTTTACCGGAAGACAAAAAGAAGACCGTTCGTGCTCTGCTGATTCTGATCGTCGCGGTCGGCGGGATCGTTTATTTTAATTTCTTTACCGGTTCCAAAACTGAAATTCTTCCGCCAACCGATACGAGCCAGTCTGCTGTGCCCAATGCCTCAAATTTGCCCGCCGCCCCGCCAGTGCAATTGCCATCCGCGCTGAAGAATCAGGGCGGCCTTCTGCCCTATGGCGGGACCATTGATCTCGGCATTCTCGATGACGCCAGATTTAAGAGTTTAAAGAGCACTCCGCCTCTGGAAATTTTCCCGGAAGAACTCGGGCGGCCGAATCCCTTTGGTGATTAACCTTTGCCTTTATGGCCACGACCACTGCCGTAAAAAAAGCCGTTAGTTTTGAACAATTTTTGGTGGACGAGGGCTATGTCACCAAAAAACAGCTTGCGGATGTGCACCTCGCGCAGGTGAAAAGCAAGCTTCCCGTTGATCAGGCGCTCGTCGCCGAGAAAATTTTGGACGAGGAAAAACTGACGCGCGCGAAAGCCGTTTTTTTTCATCTGCCCTATGTGGACCTGCGGATAGTGGGGCTGCCCAAAGAAGCGCTCGCGGTCATTGCCAAAGAGACCATTGAGAACTATCGGTTTTTACCGTTTGCCAAGCAGGGCAATTTATTGAAAATCGCGCTTACGGACCCGGCGGATCTGCGGGCCCTCGAGGCGCTGGAATTTTTGGCGCAAAAAAATAAATACCGCATCGAACTCTACCTGACGTCCAGGACCAGTTTTAGCGAAGCGCTGCACCGTTCCAAGACGATCACGACCGAAGTTTCCGAGGCCTTGCACATTATCGAGGAGAAAGAAAAAGAAGTCGGCAAGCCGCAAAAAGCGGCGGTGGAGGAAACGCGGAAAATCGCGGCCGAAGCGCCGCTCACGAAGATCGTGGACGTGATCATCGCGCACGCGATCACGGCGCGCGCCTCGGACATTCACATCGAACCGCAGGAGAACGATTTGCGGATCCGGTACCGCATCGACGGCATTTTGCACAGCTCGTTGGTCGTCCCGAAGATCGTTCATCCCGGCGTGGTGTCACGCATCAAGATCCTTTCCAATCTCAAGATCGATGAGCAGCGCCTGCCGCAGGACGGCCGGTTTCATATGAATATCGAGGACCGGTCGATTGACTTCCGCGTTTCCACCCTGCCGACGGTCAATGGCGAAAAAGTGGTGATGCGCATCCTCGACAAATCCGGCGGCGTACCGACTTTGGAAGAACTGGGGCTTTCGGGCATGAAGCTGGAACGCCTGCGAGAAAATATCGTGAAGGCGCACGGCATGCTGCTCGTGACCGGCCCGACCGGCAGCGGCAAATCTACCACACTTTATGCCGTGCTGAACATCCTTAACAAAATCGGCGTCAACATCGTGACTCTGGAAGATCCGGTGGAGTACTATATTGAGGGCGTGAACCAGTCCCAGATCAATCCTGACATCGGCCTGACCTTTGCCTCGGGCCTGCGCTCCATCCTCCGGCAGGATCCGAACATCATCATGGTCGGCGAGATCCGCGATCGCGAGACCGCGGAGCTGGCGGTGCACTCCGCGCTTACCGGGCACCTCGTGTTTTCGACGCTGCACACCAATGACGCGATCGGCGCGATCCCGCGGCTTTTGGACATGGGCATCGAGGCGTTTCTGCTGACCGCTTCGGTCAACGCCGTGATGGCGCAGCGCCTGGTGCGGAAGATTTGTCCGGATTGCAAGACGGAAATTCCCGTTCCGGACGAGATTCAAAAGATGTTCAAAGATGAGCTCAAAGACATTCCGGCCGGCGAAAGCGCGGCAGTGGATTTGTCCAAGATCAAGATGTTCAAAGGGCAGGGCTGCAAAACCTGCTCGGATACCGGCTACCAGGGACGGATCGCGATTTTTGAGGTGCTGCCGCTCTCGGACCCGATCAAAAATATCATTCTGGAGCGCCAGTCTGTCGCCAAAATCAAGGAAACCGCCGTGGCCGAAGGTATGATTTTTATGAAACAGGACGGACTTTTGAAGGTGCTCGCCGGCCGCACGACCATCGAAGAGGTGATACGGGTAACGAAGGAATAATAAACTATAATTATAAATGCGCGTATTACTGCTCGACCCAGACGAATATTATCATCAGGAATTCCGCCGTCACCTTGCCGATGTGGCCGAAGTGCTCGTCGCCCGCGAGGCCGCGGCCGCCCGCGCGCTTTTGCCGCAGGTGGATCTCTGCGTGATGGAGCTCTTGCTGGCGGATGCGCCGGGTTATGAAGTTTTAAAGGATATGCGAGGAGAGCTGCCGGTCGTGATTTATTCGCGGGTGGACCACCCCGACGATATCGAAGCCGCGCTCTCGTTTGGGGTAAGCGGTTATTTCGTCAAGGGCCGCGATACCGTCAATGACGTGAAAAAATTACTTTTAAGTTTTAGCGCGTGATGCCGATCAATTATCGAAATCGCGAAGCCGAACTGGAGGGCCTGCTGTCTTTTGTGCTCGAGGCCGCGGCCTCGGATTTGCATCTTTTGGCCGGCAAGCCGCCGATTATCCGCGTGGATAGCAATTTGGTACCGGTCGAGGGCTACGGCGTGTACGACGCGGACTCGCTTGCCGATCTCCTCCTCGTGCTGTTGAACGAAGCACGCGCCATGCAGCTTCGGGAAAAACGTCAGGTGGATTTTTCCTATAGTTTTAAAGACCAGGCCCGGTTTCGGGTCAATTTGTATTACCAAAAGGGAACGCTCGCCGGCGCGTTCCGTCACATCCCGACGAAAATCCGGACGCTTGCCGAACTCAATCTGCCCTCGCGGCTTGCGGACTTTATGAAATATCGTCAGGGACTCATCCTGATGTGCGGGCCGACGGGTCATGGCAAATCCTCAACCCTAGCCGCGCTCATTGATCTGGTCAACCACGCGCGGGCCGATCACGTTATTACCATTGAGGACCCGATCGAATATATTTTCACCCAGGACAAATCCATCGTGAGCCAGCGGGAAGTCTATCAGGATACCGAGGGGTTCGCGCCAGCCATCCGCGCTACGCTGCGCGAGGATGTCAATGTCGTGATGGTCGGCGAGATGCGCGATCTGGAGTCCATCGCGACCACGATCACCGTGGCCGAAACCGGGCACCTGGTGCTCGCGACCTTGCACACCAATGATGCTCCGCAGAGCATTGATCGCATTATTGATGTTTTTCCGAGCCACCAGCAGAATCAGATCCGGTCGCAACTGGCGAACATTCTGATCGGGGTTGTCTCGCAGCGGCTTCTGCCGCGGATCGGCGGGGGCCGTGTCCCGGCGGTGGAGATTATGATCTCCAACTCGGCCACGAGAAACGTCATCCGCGAGGGCCGGACGTATGAACTTGCCAATATCATCCATACCAGTTCCGCGGAAGGCATGGTGAGTTTGGATCAGTCCCTCTCGGAACTCACGCGCCGTGGGCAAGTGAAACTCGAGGATGCCATAGCGTATGCGGTCAATGCCGATTTATTTAAATCCTTAGTGAAGAGATTTTAATGCTGTTCGATTACAAGGCGCGGGACGAACAGGGCGTCATCCGCAAGGGCGTGGTGGAGGCGGGATCAGAAACGCAGGCCTCGCAGATTCTCCATGACCACAACCTGGTTGTTATTTCCCTGGAAGCCGAAGAGCCGAAACTGGATCTTGGCAAGTTTATCCCGTTCCTGGGCCGCGTGCCGCGTAAAGAGCTCGTGATTTTTTCGCGACAGCTCTCCACGCTGATCAATGCCAAGGTGCCGATTATTCAGGCCTTTGAGATTTTGTCGAGCCAGGTTACCAGCCGGAAACTGAAAGATGTGATCGGCGAGATGATTGCCGACATCGAGGGTGGCAAAAGTTTGTCGGAAAGCATTTCCCGTTTCCCCCGCGTCTTCTCCAATCTCTACATCAATTTGGTCAAAGCCGGCGAGCTGTCTGGCACGCTCGACCAGTCGCTTCTCTATCTCGCCGATCAGGAGGAGAAAGATTATGACCTCATCTCCAAGGTGCGCGGCGCACTCACTTACCCGATCTTCATCATCTCCGCGATCGGCATTGTCGGCGCGCTGATGTTCATTTTTGTGTTGCCGCAGATGATCTCCGTGCTCCGCGAAGCCGGCGCGGCTCTGCCAATTACCACGAGGGTTTTAATTTTTTTGACCGATATTTTCCGCGGCTACTGGTATGTGCTCCTGCTGGGGCTTGTCGGCCTCATCGTTGGTTTCCAGTTTTACCTTCATAGCCATTCCGGTCGGATTGTCTGGGATCACGCGATCCTGAAAATGCCGATCGTCGGCAAGCTTCTCCAGAAAATTTATATGGACCGCTTCGCGCGCAACCTCGCGACGCTCACGGCCGGCGGTATCCCGATTGTGCAGTCGCTGCATACGGTGGCGGACATTGTCGGTAACACGGTTTACCGGCGGATCATCGAGGCCGCTGCCGCCGAGGTGGAGACCGGCAAATCCATTGCCGTGGTGTTTGGCCAGCACAAGGAGATTCCCACGATCGTGACGCAGATGATCCGCATCGGCGAGCAGACCGGCTCGCTCGACGAGATTCTGGGCAAGCTGGCGCATTTTTACGACAAGGAAGTGGACAGTACGCTTTCCACATTGACCACGCTTCTCGAGCCGATTATTATGATTCTGCTCGGCTTCGCGGTTGCGGTTATGGTTGCAGGAATTTTACTTCCGATTTATAATCTAGCTAACATTCAATAAAGGATAAAAAATATCCACATCTTTGAGAGGGGGTGAAACAAAAAGTGAAAACAATCCATAATTTAGGCAAGAGTAAGGGCTTTACCCTGATTGAACTGCTGGTGGTAATTGCGATCATCGGCATTCTGGCTGCCGTGGTTTTGGTCTCACTCAACTCCGCCCGTCAGAAGTCCCGCGATGCTAAGCGCCTCGCCGATGTCCGCCAGATGATGACCGCTCTGGAACTTTATTTTAATGATCAGAATGCCTACCCGGCGGGCAGCAGCTTGGTCTTGGATGGCGAAGGCTTGTCAAGCACCAATGGTTGGTCAGCGACACTTGGTGGCACGACGTATATGCAGGCCACCAGTGCCGCACCGACGCCGGTTGATGGTACTTGCTCGGCAGCACAGAATTCGTACACTTACACCGTCAACGGCACAAGCTCAAATTATAAACTTGCGTTTTGTGTTGGCGCAGCGACCGGCGGCCTTCCTGGCAGCGTCCAGCTTTACGCTTCGCCAGCCGGTATCGCGCAGGCCGCGCCGTTCTAGTTTTCAGTTTGTGAACCCTTCTCCCAAATTTTGGGAGAAGTCTCATGCACTTAAATTATAGAATTATATGATCAAGCAAAAAGGTTTTACCCTCATAGAACTTCTGGTCGTGGTCGCCATCATCGGCCTTTTGACCTCGATCATCAGTTTTGCGCTGAATACCTCGCGGGCCAAGGCGCGCGATGCGCGGCGGCTTTCGGATATGCAGCAGGTCAAATCCGGCCTGGACATCTATTACAGCAACGGCACGGGTTATCCGCATGATACGGAGTGGGCGACGGCGCAGAGTTCGGGCGGCCAGCTCTCCTGCGCCGGCACGGCCACGCTGCGCGTGCCGCAGGATCCGCTGAACGCGAGCCAGCCAGCCTTTGCCTATACGTACCAATCAGGGGGCAATGCCTACAGCGGCTGTGGCGGTACAGTTTACGCAAACTATAAAGTGCAGTTCCAGACCGAAGGGGAAACCTCGATCGGCTCAGCCGGCATTTACTACCTAAGCCCAACGGGAATCAGTACGACCGCACCGTTTTAGGAGATGGCAGTTTTCGCGGTCTTTGTCTTCGGCCTCATCATCGGCAGCTTTTTGAACGCTGTCATTTACAGACTCGCTTCGGGCGAGTCTGTGTTTGCTGCTCACTCGCGTTGTCCGCATTGTCGGCACGCCCTCGCCGCGCGGGATTTGATCCCGGTGTTGAGTTTTGCGCTCTTGCGAGGCCAATGTCGCTACTGCGGCAAAGGAATTTCCTGGCAGTATCCAATAGTTGAGCTCGCAACCGCCGCGGCATTCGTCTTGATTTATATCTCTATTCCCTATTCTCTATTCCCTATTCTTTTTAATTTTATTTTTGCCGCCCTCCTCATCCTCATCTTTGGCTATGACCTCAAGCATTACCTCATCCTCGACAAAGTCGTGTTCCCGGCGGCGATTCTCACCCTCCTCTATCAGGGATATCTGGGGAATTTGGGAAATGCCCTCCTGGGCGCGGCATTGCTCGCTGGATTTTTCTATTTTTTGTACCTTGTCTCCCGCGGGCGATGGATCGGGGCCGGGGACGTGAAGCTCGGGATATTCTTGGGTGCGCTCGTGCCATGGCCGGTGACCGTGGCCCTGTTTTTCCTCGCTTATTTCATCGGCGCGGCTTTTGCCCTCATCCTTATCGCCCTGCGGAAAAAGAAAATGGCTGACCGCCTGCCCTTTGGCACTTTTTTAACGCTCGCCGCTTTTATTGCTATGCTGTGGGGAGAGGACATTGTTAACTGGTACTTCGTGTTGATAGGCATATCGTAAAATTTCTAATTTCTAATTTCTAATGAAATCCCAAATCCCAATTTCCAATTCCCAATCAAATCCCAAATCCCAATTTCCAAAATTGGTCATTGGTCATTGGTCATTGGGATTTACGCTTATTGAGCTTCTGATCGTGATCTTCATCATTGGGCTACTCTCGAGCATTGTCACGGTCAATTTCAAAACCCAGCGTTCAAGCCAGGAGATCCAGATCGCGGGGCAGGATCTTATCTCCAACCTCCGCGAGATTCAAAATCTGATCCTCACTGGGAAACAGGTCGCGGGCGGCCAGGCCGCAACCGCTTATGAAATCACTTTTAGTATCGGCAGTCAGAACTACACCGTGGATTATTACCTTGGGACCGATAAAACGAGTTATAAAACCATTGCTTTGTCGCAGAACATTGCCATCGGCCAGCTGTACCGCAGCGCAGTGCCGGAAGCGCAGATGAAAATTCGCTTTGATGCACCATATGGCAAGATCACTGTGGATGGCCAAGCTAACCAGATTGGGGAAGTGCAACTTCGGCACGCTACGGAGGAGAGGGTCAGCGCAATAATCGTGGATGGCATCTCGGGTCGGATTGGGTTGAAATGACGACCTATGGTATAATATTTAAGTATGAAAAAATTACTTTTACCAATAGTCGGCATAGCGGTTTTGGTTATCGCTTATTATGCGGTTAACAACTGGCAAAAACAGACCGCGGTGGAGAGCGACCAGGGCGGCGAGGAGTTCAAGGTGGCCAAAAAAGAAGTGAGCGCGGATGAGGCGCCGGCCGGCTTTCCTCAAGGCGTGCCGATTGAGGCGGGCGCGACGATAATTCAGAATTATGAAGCCGAGGTGAGTGATGGCCGGCATCAGGCCACGCGCGCGTTTGTCTCCGGTAAAACCGTAGCGCAAAACTATCAAGTATATTTGGACTTTTTAACTAGCGATGGCTGGGAGATAAAAAATAAATCCGGCACTGAAACCGTGGCTTCGCTCTATGCCGTCAAATCTGACAGCGAACTCACGGTGAGCATCACCAAAAACGCCGTAACTGGCGTGGTCACCGTTGATTTAAGCGTCCTGGCAAAGCAATAGCAAATTTCGCCAATAAAAAAATGGAGCTCTTCGCTGCAAGGCAGAAGAGCTCCTTTCGGTTTATGGCCCAGCGAGCTCGAGCGGCTCGAGCGTCGCGGGATCAACTAAGTTCTCATACTCGCCGGCGAGGACATAGCCCGTGTCCTCAAAGTAGAGAACGAGGCGAGTTCGCTCGGCCGGGAATTTGTCGTCAGGCGAGACGCCCGCGATAATCCGGTCATGTTTCAGCTCCTCAATGGTGTTGGGGCCACTCGAGCGCGAGATGACGCGGTTGCCGAGGAGCACTAGCACGCGCCCGGGCTTGGCGCTGGGAAATTTACCAGTTGCCACGATCGCGCTGGGCTTCATATCGCTGTAGGTGATCCAGAGCACGCCAGCATTCAGTCGCGGGCCGATTCCGCCGCCCCGGCCATATTCGAGAAAGGTGAAATCAAACCGCGCGAGCGCGAATATGATTTGCTCGCTCGCGTCGGTAAGCTTCACCTCAATGCTGTAGTCGCCTTTGGGCGTGGTGTCGTCCAGAGCCGCTTCGTAGAGAGGCGTTTTTGTCTCCGAGCCGGAAGCGAGATCCAGGACCGGGGTCGGGACGCCAAATCCAACCTCATTCCCGCCGGGTGTAAGCAGACGGAAAACAAGACGAAATGCCCCCCGGAGCGGCCGCAAGGCATAAGCCGCGATCGCGAGTGTTTTGTCGTTGCCGCCGGCAAAATGGGAGGCTGGGAACAAAATAGCTGCCGGGTTTTGCAGGAGTGGCAATTCCGTCGGATCATATACAGTCGCCATCTCCCCCAGCGCAGAGTAGCGCGGCGTCTTGCCGTTTTTGTCCAGCGTATAATAAAACCAGGCCACGCCGGGTCGGCCAAAGAAAGCGCGGTATTCGCCGGTGGCCGGGTTCAAAACTGGGATATCCGCGATTTGCGGGTATTTGGGACGAATCGCGTAGCCCGCAATCCCCGCGGCCTGCCTGATTTTTCTGGTACCGACATTCCAGATATTTGTCCAGACGAGCCCTGTGGTCGTGCTGCTTGCGACAAACATCGCGCCATCCAGCTTGCTTGCCGGCCCCAGCACGGTTTCCTGCGCCACAAGGAAACGACCGCTAAAAAGCAGAAGCAACAAAATCGGAAAATTATATCGTTTCATATTCCTCCTTCGCAGTTTGAAAACAACACACCAGTGTATGCTTTGTCCGGGTAAGATGTCAAATAAAGAAAGAGAGCCCTCCGGAAAGTTCAAGAGGGCTCTCTTCGTTGTTGCGGGCGGGGTGTGTCAGGGCAGTCGCCTGCCCCTTTGGCCCTCTCCGGTGGGACGGGGCTCGTCGCCTATCGCTTCGTTAATGACCGCAATAGACGGCTGCAGCCAAACCCAGACGATTTCACCGTCAGTCCAGGTTACCCTGATCTCGATCGCGAAACCAGGAATCAGGACTTGGCTTAAACGTTGACCGGGTTCTCCGAAGACGGGGCCGAAGACCGCGTCCTGCAGCGCGGGATGCCAATCAGTGTCCTGAATGACCTGACCGTCCCGCTTGTCCCGGATCGTGACTTGGATATGTCCTACAAAACCATCCGGAACTACGGATGGGATTGTTTGCACATCCAGGTCACCAATCGTCGGCGCCGGCTTCGGCCCGATTGTCTTTCCCTCTGCCGCGCTGGCGCACAGCAGGAGGGCAACAACGACACAAACGACGGACGAAACGAACGATCGAACGAACGAAACGCCGTTAAAACGTTTGGTTTTCATAGACCCTCCTACTGTGCATTTGGTGTGGCAAGGGTAGCACACCCTCTTATTTTTGTCAATCATTAAGGCAAAATTAAAGGGCGGGGAATTCGTAATGAATTCCTCGCCCTGTTTTGTTCGTTATGCACCCTCCTTTGGTGCTGTTATTGCGGCCCGCCTTCATAGGCGAGGCTCGCTACTGCGGCTGGCCGGGGACTGCGGCCATGGCGCCAGTCGCGAAGTTGCCGTAGAGCGCAAAGCCCCCGCATGGCGGGCCTTCCGGCTGAACCAGGTCCTGGTCAGTATCGAAGACTTGCTCCGGCAGGCAGCCAACCCGAATGAATCCTGCGGCTTGCCCGCGGGCCTCGGGAGTGAGCTCGTCAATCATCGCGACCTTGCGGCCGTAGGGGGGAAGCTGGAATTTGGCAAAGCCAATCCGTGTTCCGCCCTTGCGGTCATAGGCCTCGATGATGACGTCCACTTTCCGGCCGAGGACATTTCCTATGGCTACGCCTGTGAAGTACCCGGCTGTCGTCGCGATCTGGTTGAAGGACAGATCATGCGACGAGTAGCGCGGCACGGCGAGCACGGCCTCCTCTTTTCCCGGGCGGCTGAAACTCATTGTTGCGTGGAATTTCGGCGCCCAGGTTTCGGCCCGGATGCGGACCCCGCCGCTTACCGCGGCGTTTCCGGTAATCTGGAAGAGCTCGCGGATGTCAAGTTCGGCAAGTTCCCCGGGCTTGATCACCCATGAGACCGGATTTTGGGCGACTTCGGGCAGCAGCGCTCCAGCATCGTTTCTGGCCTCGAACGCGAGTTGAATTTGTTCGGGGCCGAGGTTCACGATCCGGGCCACAGATTGCCAGCCGTCGCCCACAGCAAAGTGGGGAAAGACTGGCGGCGGCGCCTCGCCCTTCTGCCCGCCGGTTGAACTCACCGGCGCGGCAACATCCTGCCCCTCCAGATACGAGAAGTCGCGGCCGGAAATCGAGGTCACGGCCGAGACGAAGACGTCATTGCTTGAGCGAACCCGGACATAAGCCAGATTGGCCAAGCTTTCCACGGCCACGGTCTCGACGGCGCCAGCGCGCAGAATTTTTGGAACAGAGAACAGCAATATGCCGCCTCTGTCGTAATACTCCACGCGCGCGTCATTGAGCGCAACCCCGGGATTTAAGAGGTAAATCTCCCGCAAAGCCCGCCCCTGCAAAAACACGAAGTCCTTGCCGGGACGAAACGCAACCGATCCGCCGTCCAAACCCAGGCTGTCCCCGAACACAGTGAAGACCTTCCAGTCTTCCCGCGGCGCGGTGACCACGAGGTAGGCGGCCTGCGCAATAGGCGAGGCAAACCATTCGGGCACGAGTTTGGCAAGCTGCTGCTTTGGCCCGACCACTTGCGTGGCAGTGCCAAGCAGGCGGCCGGTTTTGTCAAAAGCGCGCAGTTTCACGGCTTGGCCCTCATCATCCGTGAGGTTCGTAACCGCAAGGCCTTGAAACGTCCCCACGACCGGCAGGTAATAATCCACCTCCCGGTCAACGATGATCCGCAAATCCTGCCGGACGCGCGGATCAATCACCGTGTAGGGGACGCCGTTGACCACCGCGGCATTGCCTAGGATCCGCTGCTCCGAAGTCTTGCCCGGAAGCAGAGACGAGAGCTGCCGTTTGGGATCCACTTGGGCGAAGATGAAGTTATTCGTGAGGCTACTCGGAATGATCCAGTAGTTCGTGGCAACAAGTATCTCATTGCTTTTTTGGACGAAAAAGGCGACGGCCTTTGTCCGAAATATCCTTCCGGTCTCATAGAGCAACCCGTCTATACCGAAGAGCAGAAATTTCTCATTCGGCCAGAAACCAAAAAACTCGCGGCGCGGGGAAAATTGGTTCGCCGGAGCATACAATGGTGCTCTTTCGGCAAGGTCGTTGAAGTTCTCCACGGCCACGGTTACACTTGGGCTGGTGCGGTAATTCGGAAACAACTCCAACCCGTTTATACTACGGATTGTGTAAGGAAATTCCACTTCGTTGTTGCCCATGGTCACGCCGAGAAACTCGCCGGCTTTCCGGTTTTGGATCACGGGGTAGCCCATCACCCATGCGCTGGCCTTCTGCCCGTCAACTGCCGGCACGAGAGAGTCGAGGATTTGCAGAATCGCCGCTTCGGACACGACTGGAAGCCCGTTGACAGCAGTATTGAGTAGTGTCCAGAAGTCCTGCTTCCCGCTTGCACTTTCGAGCAGTTCCCACATTTGGACCAGCCCGTTTTCTGCATAGCGATTATTTACGAGATCCGAGCCAGGAGAAGGGACCCAGCGATACTGATTTTGGACCTTCGTAAATGGAGTGAGATTTGCTCGCATTACTTGCGGGCCCATTAGGTTTGTCAGGCCGACATTCAGAAGCCCAAGCCGCTGTTCAGCGAACCGGAAATTGCCGTTGGGGTTGGCTTTGCGGAGCTGGGCAGCAATGGCATATGCTTCTGCCACAATCCGTCCTTCAAACCACTCCGGTCCGGTGTGCCGGCCATTACCGGTTTGGTACAAGATAGCTTGTAAAACAAGCCAACCATGCAACTCGAACCAGACCGAATGAGCAGGGAGGCCGATCTCGATAAAACCTTCCTGCATGGCAATCTGCCTGTGCTCCAAATCTTCCACAGGCACGTCTGACGTGGCGACCTCGACAACCACATCAGTGCGGGAAGGGGAGACATTGGTGATGAGTGGGATTGCCTCGCTCCACAGCGCATCAAACCGCCTTTGCAGTTCTGGCGATCCGGGCTGCTTGTGGCGATAGGTCAACCCAGCAGCAGCGAGCGAAATAAGCGATGCAAAGAACAGCACGCCCAAAGTTATAAAAAGTTTCTGCATTTTTTCCTCCCTAAGGTTTTAAACTGCAATCTGTTAAAATTCAGGAAGCTACTTTAGCACAGATACAGCAAAAGGTCAATTGCTTGCATTTTAATGAAGAAAATGCTATAATTATAATAGATTAGTGATTAGTCAAAAATTTTAGAAACAAAATGCCATTGAATAAAAAAATAATATTGCTGGCAGGCGCTTTACTCGTGCTTTCGGGGGCGGGTTATTTTTTATTTATACAAGAACAGGCGAGGGAGCGCGAGGAGAATCCTATAGATAAAATCTCCTCTTCAAATTTTAAAGATCTAAAACCAGTTGCTGCTCCCAAAGAAATCCCGACGGGATTTCCGGACAAGTATCTGCCGGTGCCGCGCTCGGAACTGAATGCGCAAAATATTTTGTATGGCCAGCAAGTCACGGAAAATGAACAAGTCTCCTTTTCTTTGAGTTTTGATATCAACCGGACCCCAGAACAGATTTTGGATTTTTATAGAAAATTATTTGCCGCAGAGGGCTGGCAGAACCAAACTATTTCAGCCGATGAACAGGCGAGACTGGATCCGAATCAAACTCGTCTGCGCGCCTTCAGCCAAGACGGCATTATGGCTTTTGTCGTTACCGTCGAAAAACTGGAGGAAGGTCTAACTCGTATTGCAATTCTCTATGCTCCATTTTAGGCGATATTTTTCCCAACAACTGCCCTACCTTTTGTTGTTTTTTGGAATTGCGGTTTGGTTTTTTTTGCTTTGGTCTCAAGTTGAAGCGGCTCCTCCAGGATCATGTTCTGGACCATCCAATTTTGGCATTGACAACGTTTGTGCGGCTTTCAGCAACCACCGGCCCTCTTATGTACCGGATAATTTTACTCTGCCAGTCCCGAATTCAGAAAATGACCCTCGTTTTTCTATCGCTATAGTTTACCCCATCAAGTTTTATACCAGGAATGTTTTGGGTAGATTTACAGTTGATGAGAAATCGCCTGATGTTACAGGGGGGGGCTCGGTTCCAGTTTGTGATCTTGGTGAAGGATATGGGTACGCATCCTTTGATGCCTTTTATGGAGGCGATCACTACGCCGGCACTGATAGCTGTATGGCACCAGCCCCTCGCATCCTTAGAGATGATCTGGGTTTGGCAGGGGATAAGGAATACAAATATTATGGAGAATTATTTGATAACATAAGGGGGCGGGTTATTGATAGTACCAATCCCGATCCACTTAACAGAAGTTCGCTTTGCGCTGTTATTTCGCCTGGCGATTATTGCAGCTATACCGTCGTTCGGGTTTATGTACCCAAGCCGCAGCTTGCGGCGAGCGGCCCGGCCTCGCGGAGCGCCAATGAGACGAGCGTGGCCATCGCGCTCGCCGGCAGCCAGTCATCGCTTGGGAGCGGGACCAGCAGTCAGGGACGGGACAAGCTCATTTACCGCTATTGGGTGGATGGCAATGCCCCCAGCAGCGATACCAATACGGGCGCGCGAAGTTTCAACACCAACCTGAATCTGAATTTGGACTGCAACGCGCACACCGTAACCGTGGAGCTGCGCAACGGCTACCCCCAAGTGCCGAACGTCAATCCGGTGAGCAAGACAGTCAATGTTCCCGCCTGTGCCAAGTCGGTCACCATTCAGGGCCGGGTCTGGTATGACGAGGATCGCAACGGCACGCAGGATGGCTATATCAAGCGGCCTTTTATCTCCTGCAGCGGATTGGATGTCGGCCATGTGATCACCCTGAATACCGGCCAGTCTGCTTATTTGGATGGCTGTGATGCCGCGGGCGCCACCTACCAGTTTACGGGCTTGCCTTTGGCGGATTACACAATAACTTTGGGCGGGCTGTCTGGCTGGCATTTGTTGAGTACCAATCCGGTCACGGTTACGAAAGCGGAATTTGAGGCAAAAAATTATGTCGCTGATGTTTGGTTTGCGGTCCAGAAGGATGCCCCGCCGCCGCCGGGAAGTTTCACGCTCTCGGTTAGCAAAGATGGCACTGGCTCGGGCACAGTGACGAGCGCGCCGGCCGGCATCAATTGCGGGGTAACCTGCAGCGCCAATTTCACTGATGGCACGAGTGTTGCCTTGACCGCGAGTGCGGCCTCCGGCTCAACCTTTGGCGGCTGGAGCGGGGCCTGTTCTGGCACGGGCGGCTGCAGCGTAACTATGAATGCGAACAAGACCGCCACCGCGACTTTTACCAAGACCGGCGGGGGCGGCAGTTTGGAGGTCACTTTGACGGCCAGCCCATTTTCCGGCACCGGCACAATCAATTCCACTTTATCCGCCTCGGTCAACACTGCCTCAAGTTCGGGAACGCCAGTGCCGCCCTACACTTATTCTTTTGATTGCACGAGTGACGGAACATACGAGCATGTCTCCGCTCCAACCAACAGCAACCCTTATTCGTTCAGCACTTGCACTTATAGTTCCAGCAGTACCGCAAAAGTTGATGTGGCGGACAGCGCCGGGCAAAGAGGCAGCGCTACGACCCCGATTACGATTGGCGCGCCGCAGCCGCAAGGCGACACCTGTCCGCAAAATTCCAGCGACCCGGACAACCCTTATGAAGCGCCGCGCGATAAATACAGCGCCTGCGTCTTCAGTAATACCACGTTGAGCCCCGGCTCAACCTCGCCGCTTGGCGTGTTTGATAATCAATATGCCGGTTATTTTGAGGAAACGCCTCTTGCCCCGCCGCCTTCCGGCCGCGTCCGTCACGATTACGGCAACGGGAAACCAAAGTGCGGCACGACCGGCGCGCCGGCGCCGACCAATGACTGCAACGGCAACGATAATTTTTCCATCCGCTGGATGGGTAATTTTTCCTTTAACCGCGGCCAGTACCGGTTCACGGCCCGCGCCGATGACGGCGTACGACTGTACGTTGACGGCACGCGCATCATTGACGCCTGGCGCGACCAGCCGCCGACGACTTATACCGCGGACCGCGCTTTGAGCGCCGGCTATCATGCCGTGCAGGTGGAATACTACGAAAAAGGCGGCGGCGCGTATATCGAATTTTACTGGGAACTCCTGCCGTGCACCACAGTTGTCAATGGCGATAAGGCCGTGGTTACAAGCGATCTTGGCACAGTCGGAACTGCGCTCAATCCCGGCGGAATCGCCTGGAACGCGGGCGACCCGATTCCGCGCGAAGTGGCCCTCACCATGCGCAACTGCGGCGACACCACCTGGCAGGCCGCAAACCATTATCGCCTCGGCGCGACGAATGATGTGACCATCTGGGGCGCCGGGCGAGTGCGGATGAGCAGCGCTGATTCCTGGGGCGGCACCGTGAGCAACAAAACCCCCAAAGACACCGTTGCCCCCAATGAGAGCATTACCTTTACGTTTGACGTGACCGCGCCATCCGAGGACGCAGTGAAAAACGGCCGGGATTCAAGCGGCGCCAAGATTTGTACGAAACAATCCGGTAATACTTATAACTGCAATTTCCGCTACCAGATGCTCCATGAAGCCGTGGCCTGGTTTCCGGACATCGCGGCCGCAACCGTGAAGGTCGTGATTGATCCCTGTTCGCGCAGCTACCCGCGCGACAGCTGGCAGGCGTGCATCTATAACAAGTCGCCGTTCAACGACTTCGATGCGGCGTTTTTCCACAAGGAGATTAGCGATGCTGTGCCGAAGACTAATGCCTACCCGGCGCCGCCGCCGCGGAAAATTTACCATGACTGGGGGGAGAGCGGCCCGCTCGGCCCGGCCACGACCAACTCCGGACCGCCTTTTTACCTTACCGAGGAGACCGGCAACCCGGTAGATGATTTCAGCGTGCGCTGGCGGGGCAAGTTTAAGTTTGATAGCGCCGAGTATCAATTTGCGGCCTGCAGCGACGACGGCATCCGTATCTACGTGGATGGTGAAGCGGCAAGCAACCGCATTCTTGAGGACTGGCGCCCGCGCGCATGCGATGATCCCTCTGGCAGCAGCGGCCGGGTGACGGCGAACAAAGTCTTGGCCGCGGGCGACCACCAAATTATGGTGGAGTATTTTGAAAGCAGCGGCCAGGCAGTAATTGATGTTTATTGGGAAAAGGTCACGGTTTTGGCGCCAATTGCTGATCCCACGGCTGCGCCCTTTTGTTCTGGCAGTGATTCCAAAGCCACCATCTCCTGGAGCGAGGCCGGCCGTGGCAGCGCTGGCTACTTCGTGGATATAGACAATGATAATAACTGGAACAATGGTTTTTGGAATAAAAATATTCCGTCAGGAACTTTGTCCACCACTGCGCCGGACGGATTTAACGGCTATAATGGGCCGAGCGGGCCGATGCCGCCCCTGCAAGCCGGGGCAACCTACCAGGTCCGCATTTTCTACATTGCCACCGGCGAGCACTCCAGTACCGTAAGTTTCAAGGCGAGCACCTGTACCGGCACCTTTACCATCAACGTCGCGCCGGCCACGCGCACGATCACCCAGGGCGACGCGACGACCTACAATGTCAATGTTTCCTGCAGCGGCAGCTTCGCGGGTCCGGTGACGAATCTGAACGTAACCAATCTGCACACCAACACGAACCCTTCTTTCAATCCGACTTCCATAAACTGCAGCGGCCCGGGGGGCAACTCCACGCTTACCATTACCACCTCGGCCGCGACGCAAACCGGCACCAAAACCCTGAACGTCAATGGCGACGGGGCCGGCGCGGGCACGCAGACCGGCAATGCGGACCTGACCGTCAATGCTCTCGAGCCGCCGGAAGAGCCGTGCGTCAACAACTGCACTCCGCCGCCGCCCACGGGCGGGTGCTCCGGAACCAATTGCACCAATCCGCCGCCGGGTTTGGGCGGGCAGCTCGGCGTCGCGGTAAGCTGCGAGCAGATTCTGTTCGCCTGGCAGGACAGGTCCGATAACGAAGACGGCTTCCATGTCTGGCGCGCGCCGTCGTTTGGCGGGACGACATTGACTTATGAGGGCCGGACCTATTCGCTGCTTGGCACCAAGGGTGCGAACGTGGAATATCATCTTGATACCACCGCTCTCCCTGACCAGTCCTATTGGTACGCGGTGACCAGCTACAATGCCGGCGGCGATTCCGCAGCAGATGGCCTGGGCCCGATTTTCAATACCGCTTGCGCGGCAAATCTCTCGCTGTCCGACAAAGTGATTGATTCCGTGAACGGCAGTCCTTACGTCGTCGGGCAGTCCATCAAAAACGGGGACACTGTGCGGTTCCGCATCATCATCAACAACAGCGGCAATACGGCGGCCTACGACGTGTATGTGGACGATACCATCTCGAGCAACCTGCAGTACACCGGCAACCCGACGATCCAGCGCGGCTCGGGCTCGGAGAGCGGCATTTCCGTTTCCCAAAACGGGCAGAATCTGATTTTTGACGCTGGTCGGAACCTCGGCGACAAGGATGCCGACAGCCAGAACTGGCTTGTGCGGTTTAATGTGCTCGTGAATTCCGCCTCCAGCCAGGCTGTGGACTTTATGCAAAACTCGGCAAAAATTTATTATGCTAAAACCAACGGCGGCGCGCAAAATCAGTCTGTGAACGTGGATACCGGCCTCGTACCGCTGCGCACCGGCAAGGCGAAAATTCCAAGCATCAAAGAGATCGCTCCTTAATAAATCAAAAATTAAATATCAAAATGAAAAATGACAATGAAAAATTTAAAAATTTTGAATTTTGATTTGTCATTTTGATTTTTGACTTTTACATTTTGAATTGATCTATGGAAAGAACGCAGGCTGGTCAAAGTTTAATAGAAACGATAATAGCCATATTCGTATTGACGACCGGCCTTTCGGCCGGTCTCTCGCTCGCGATTTTTGCCTTTGGCTCGACCTCGGACATTGCCGAAAAAATTGTCGCGACCGGGCTCGCGCGCGAGGGCGTGGAGGGCGTGCGGCGGATGCGCGATAGCAACTGGCTCTGGGGTCGCGAGAACGGGCAGCTTACCGACTGCCCGGAACTGGGGGAGGGCCAGCTTTGCTACCGCAATTGGTTGACCAGTCCTTACAACATCCGCGGGACAAGAAGTGGCACGGATTATCGTCTCGTATTTGACGCGACCGCTTCCGGCAATAAGTGGACCCTGGACAACGGTGTCAATTACCAGCTCCAAAGCCAGGCGGCCGCGGCGCTTTCTCATCTGGGGACAACCGCGACTAATTACTTTCGGAAGCTGACGATCGTCCACCAAAATACCGACGACCCGGGAAACGAGACGCGCGTGCTGGTTCGCGCCGTGGTCTGGTGGCACGGCAAGGGCTGCGCGGCCATTGTCAATTTCACCGCGCCCTCGGACACGAACTGCAAAATCATCACGGAAGAATATTTGGAGAACTGGAAAAATTACTAAAGTACGAACTACGAACATGCTACGAATCTACGAAAAGGGATTTACTCTTATTGAGGCCGTGGTCGCCGTCTCCGTCTTTGCCGTTGCCATGACGAGCATTGTCGGCGTGTATGTTTCGGTACAGCGTCTGAATCAGTCGAGCGCCGCGCTTTCCGCCCTGCAGCAGAATGGGCGGTTTATCACCGAAGACATCACGAAGATCATTCGCAACGGTCAAGTTGACTACCCGCGCTATGTGAGCGTTTATGGGGCCGGCGGGGTGCCAGAGCCACAAGCGACCGAACTCTTTCTGCTTGACCAGGACAGCGTGCCGGTGCGGATTTATCGTCAGGGAACACAGCTTATGCTTGAGCGCACTGCCGCGCAAATTTACACCACTAATTATTCCGGGCGCGAGGCGGCAGTGCTGGGGTTTTCTGCTTACATCTATCCGGCAACCTCGCCTTTCCCGGGCGGAACCGAGCAGCCGACCGTGACGATTTTTTTGGATCTCGAAGCCAATGTTAACACCCGCGACAAGTTACGGATTCCGTTCCAGACCACAGTCGCCTCGCGGCAATATCCGCAATGATGAAGAAACTTTCAATTTTCAATTTTCAATTTTCAAAAGACGAGGAGGGGGTAACCTTGATTATTTCTATTGTCCTGCTGGCCGCGGTGACGTTTATCAGTTTTTCAATTTCCACGATCGCGATCCGGGAAATTGGCGTCTCCCGCCTTATTCTCCGGACCGAGCCGGCATTTGCCGGCGCCAATTCCGGCGGGGAAGTGGGATTGTACAAATTGCTGCGGGAAACAGGCGGCACGACCGGTTCTGGGAGTTTAAGTCTCTCGGGAGCGAGCTATGTTCTCACCTCAAAATTATATGATAATGACCCCAGCCCTTTTGCCATTACGACCGGAGAGGTGTTTAACATTGCCCTTTACAATCCGGAAAACACCAGCGATAAAAGTCAGTTTTACGAGTCTTTTGTTGTAACCAACACCGGGCAGAACGCCTTTCGCGTGAGCGTGGTTTCCTGGAGTACCCCAAAAACCGAATTTTGCCGACAAACCGTGCCGCCCGGGCAGAGCACCCCGACCTGCACTCTGGTTTTTGCCGGGGATGGCCGGTATCTTATCTCCATTGATCCAAGCGGGCAAGCTGCCGCGGGCACCCTCTCGGCCCTGCATTCGGATGGCAGCCGGGGTGTTCCGGCGACGACCCCGACCCTGGATGTCACCGGCACGAGCGGTAGTGTCGAGCGCCGCATCAAGATCGACGTCACAACCCAATAAAATTCCCTTAGCGAGGAATTTTTATTTTTTGACCAATTTTGAGCGTATATGGTTCTTTGAGATCATTCATTTGCGCGAGGGTCTGCCAGGAAACTCCGTAACGGTTTGCGAGATTGAAAAGCGTGTCGCCCTTTTTGACTTCATAAGTTGCGTATTGCGGACTATTGATCTGCTGTTCGCCCAAAATTTGTTTGGGAGCTTCCGATGGCTCCGCTTTTGGTTTGGCCAGCGCGAAAATCCCAAGGCCGATAGCGATGATCAACAGAATGATGCCTCGTTTCAGCCAGAGTCCGGCTCTTGGGTAGGGAGTAGTTTGGGCGTGCAGATGGCGCGAGAGGCGGATTTTGCTTTTTGGTATCATTATTTAGCTTGAAAATGTGGACAACTTCTTTGTTGGATATATTGTATCAAAAAGTCAACGTTTTAGCTATAATAAAAAATGCCTAATTGACCTAATTGCTCTAATTATTCTAAAGAAATCCCAAATCCCAAGTTTCGGCCAATTAGGTTAATTAGAATAATTAGAAATTTGCAGGTATGAATAGAACACAAGCCGCTGAAAGGGCAAAAAAACTTAGAAATGAGATCAATGAGCTTAGGTATAGATACCACGTTCTCGACGATCCTGCTGTCACGGACGAGGTTTACGACTCGCTGACGGCAGAGCTGCGCGAAATCGAGAAGCGATACCCGCAGCTTATCACGCCGGATTCGCCGACGCAGCGCGTGGGCGGCCGGCCACTTGATAAATTCGAAAAAGTCCGGCACCTTGAACGCATGCTTTCGCTTACTGACGCCTTTGACGAGGAGGAATTGCGCGATTGGGAGGGGCGCCTCCGGCGCCTCGAGCCGGACCGGAAGTGGACTTATTTTTGCGAGCTCAAATTTGACGGCCTGGCCATTAGCTTGCGCTATGTGAAGGGCATGCTCGCGGTGGCCGCGACGCGCGGGGACGGGATCACCGGCGAGGATGTCACGCAGAATATCCGGACCATTGCCACGGTGCCGCTTCGACTGCGGGATACTCACGGGTTAAAATTTTCAAAGGTTATCGAAATTCGCGGCGAGGCGCTCATGAGCCGCGCGGCTTTTGCCAGATTAAACAAGGCCGGCGGGCAGAAGTTTGCCAACCCGAGGAATGCCGCGGCTGGCGCCATCCGGCAGCTTGACCCGCGCATTACGGCCACGCGCAATTTGGACTGGTATGCTTACCAGCTTATTACGGATCTTGGCCAGAAAACCCATGCCGAGGAGCATGAGCTTTGTCAAAAATTAGGGTTTAAGGTGCACCAAGAGAGTCTGCTCGCCAAAAATCTAGAGGAGATCATTGCTTTTCGTGAAGAAGTGAAAAAAAGGCGCGAGAAGCTGCCGTTCGAGGTGGATGGGATCGTGGTGCAAGTCAATGAAAATGCGATCAAAGAACGCTTTGGCGTCGTGGGCAAAGCGCCGCGCGGCGCGGTCGCTTTCAAGTTTCCCGGCAAAAAAGCGACGACTGTGGTGGAGGATATTCTCGTGCAGGTCGGCCGGACCGGCAAATTGACGCCGGTCGCTGTTCTGCGCCCGGTTGCTGTCGGCGGCGTGACCGTGAGCCGCGCGAGCCTGCACAACGCGGATGAGATCGCGCGATTAGGATTAAAAATTGGCGATACTGTCGTTATCAAGCGCGCTGGCGATGTGATCCCGGATGTGGAAGCGGTTCTGGTGAAATTGCGTTCCGGAAAAGAGAAGTCGTTTCATATGCCGAAAGTTTGTCCGGTTTGTGGGGCAAGAGTGGAGCGGTCCGCCCTGGGGGCCGCGACAACGAAATTACTCTCCCCTGGCGAGGGGAGAGTGCGGCCGTACTCGGCCGGAGAGAGGTCGGTTGATTTTTTCTGTCTCAATCCCAAATGCTTCGTCAAAACCCGGCGCGGCATCCGGCATTTTACTTCCAAAGCCGCTTTTAACATTGTCGGCCTCGGGCCGAAGATTATCGAGAAATTCGCGGATGAGGGCCTCATCACTGACGCATCAGACTTGTTTGATTTGGAGCCGGGCGACATCGCGGCGCTGGAGCGCTTCGCGGAAAAGAGCGCGGAAAATATTTACAATTCTATTCAGAGCGCGAAGGAAATTACTTTGTCGCGATTCATCTACAGTTTGGGCATCAAGCATGTCGGCGAGCAGACCGCATTTGACCTCGCGCAGCATTTTGGAACTTTGGATAAATTACGAAACGCATCTCTCGAAGAATTAAATAGAATAGAAAATATCGGCGAGGTTGTGGCAGAAAGCATTCACGAATATTTTGGCGACAAACAGAACCAGAAATTTGTTGACCGCCTCTTAAAAAAAGGAATTAGAATCCAATCCTATAAGCTAAAAGCTAATTCCTATAAGCTAAAAGGTCTGAAGATCCTCGTGACCGGCACGCTCGACTCAATGTCGCGCGAGGAAGCCAAGCAAAAAGTTCTCGAAAATGGCGGCGACTGGGTTTCGTCCGTCTCAAAAAACACCGACTATCTGGTGGTCGGCGAAAATCCGGGGTCTAAACTAGCCAAAGCAGAGAAACTCGGCGTGAAAATTTTAGATGAAAGCGCGTTTTTGAAGTTCTTGGAATGAAATCTTCATAACTGGTAGGAGGTGTAAATGAATGGCGATGCGCCATTGGGCAAAGGTTTGGAGCGGGCCACAGACCTAATTCAGCTGGCCCGCGGGAAGTTCGAGATCGATTCCCAGAAGCTTGACTGGGAGCACGCGGAAAAATATTGGGTGGCCGGATTGCTCAAAAGGAACGAGTGCCGGGTGTTATGGCTCGTTCCCTACAAGTCCAAACACCACATCAACTGTGCGCCGCGCTCAAAACGGGGCGTCCATTTTCACTCCGTGGTTGAGGCTTTTGGGGGTGAGTGGTGCTTTGGCCGCGTGCGCATTACGGTTTCCCGATTTCTAAGCCGCCCGCCGCTGGTGCATGAATTCGAGGTACCGTTTTTACTCCCTAATTTTCCGATTGTCATCGTCCGCAGCCTGGGCCTGGGAGAAGAAAAAAAATGAGGCGAGCACCTTGTGCAGGTGCCGCCTCTTCTTATTTGTGCGATTGACAGTTAACCTACGATCGTGGCTTGCCTGTCAATGGCCTCTCTGGCAGAAAAAAAGATCATTCAAATCTTTTTTTGCCGGATTGCCGCACCGGGCACAGAGAACAGCGCCGCATTTGCAGGTTACGATCCGCTCCTCATCCCGCCCGAGCAAACCATTCAGCATCAGATGTCCGTTTTTGCATTTCGGGCAGGGATCTCCACCCTTGAATTTTTGCGGTGTTCTTGTCGATTCCATCAATCCCATCATTCCTCCTTGGTCAAACAAAAACTCCCCATCTTTGAACACACGCCGAAGAGGCGTATGTGCAAGGACGAGGAGTCTGCCCCGTGGTGCCACCTTGATGACCCAATAAAAAATGAGCCGCTTCACGAGCTCCAGCCCCATCGGCTGACACTCGCTATCCCATGGTTACGGAGGAAGCCGGCCCGGCACATTCAAGCACCAGGCATCTCACCAGGTCCATTCACCCCGACTTATCGGAATTACTATTCCTGGGTCAGTGATTTTAGTCCGCCAGTTGGCGGATTTCCAAAGAACTGCCTATATATTAGCATCAGATTGATATGCAGTCAAGGCCAATGTAGTATACTTAGATTTATAGAAAGGGGGTGAGATAAATGTCTGAAAAAGTTTCTCTTAAAACCGGCAGCGTGATGCTGATCGCGGGTTCGCTCCTCGCCATCGTTTCCAATCTGATGCATGCGCGGCCGACCGATATCACCAATTCAATTCTGCATCTTGAGGAAACAGCGGCGGCGCAGAACTGGTTTTACGATCACTTCTTCATAATGTTTTCATTCCTTATTTTAGTCCTCGGCCTGGTGGCGATCAGCAACTCAATTCGCGAGGGTGCGGCTGGCGTCTGGGCAGAGTACGCTAAAGTTATGGCGATCATCTCGGTGGCAGTTTCAACCGTCTTCCTGGCGTTTGACGGTTATGTTTTGAAACACGTTGGGGATTTGTGGGCAGCGGCGAGCGAAACCGAAAGAGGATTGATGTTGCCGTCGGCCTTGGCAGTGGACGAAATTGATAATGCACTTTTCTATGTTTGGGGTTTCGTGATGTTCGGGCTCACGCCTATATTGTATGGTCTAGCTATTGCCATGAGTGGTGTGTATTCCAAATGGCTCGGTTGGCTGGCCATCCTTTCGGGAATCATCACCTCGGTCCCCGCAATTATACTGTTCCACCTAGGTCCAGCGAATATGCCAGTCAAAACGATCGTGATGTCATTTCTAGTATTTTGCATTCTGCTCTTGATCGTCGGCGTACAGATGTGGCGCCGGGCCAAGACCGTGTAATTGATTCTTGAATTTTTTATTAAATAACTATGAAGCCTCGAGGCTTGACAGGATTTTTAAAAGTAGGTAATATAGTTAATACAGTGAAAAATTTGACAAAGCCCCGAAAAAGAAGTATAATTGGGGCAAGGAATTAAACAAAAACCTGATTCTAAAGACGAATACCCATGAGATTCATCACAACATCATTAATAAAAACCAGGCGGTTATGTAACTAGCTACGGATTTTATCTGTTGTTTAGAGAGACCCGCCTGTAAGGCGGTTTTTTGTTCCCAGATCTCACCGTTTATCGAAGCGGTGGTATCTGTGAGTAAAGGATAGCAGTTTCACAACTGAATAGTATCCATCGATTCTGATCAGCCGATCATATAGATGGATACATGAGTGAACCCCGTTAGAAATCTTTGCGGATTTCAACGGGCGATCATTCCGTTAGTTATCTCATTCAAATTTGGGATTTCTAACGGGGTGAACAGCATCAATGCAAGCTAGCAATTATTAATTGCTAGTCAATGAAATCTTATGAGGAGAAAACCGCAGGTTGTCCCTCATAAGCAATTAAAACACCGATAAGGGTATACGGTGGATGCCTTGGCACAAGAAGCCGATGAAGGACGTAAGAGCCGACGATACGCCTCGGGGAGCTGGCAACTAAGCTTTGATCCGGGGATGTCCGAATGGGGAAACCTTGCCGAGTAAACCTCGGTAGCGCACATACGTGGTGTATGTGTTGCGGGTACCATGCGAAGTGAAACATCTCATGTAGCATGAGGAAAAGAAAAAAATCGCGGAACCAACGCGAAAACGTCCGCCTTTGGCGGACACGCGGAACGGACGCAGAAAGTTTCTGTGTAAGTTCTGCGTACAAGTTTAGCGTCAGTTCTGCGTCATTCCCTTAGTAGTGGCGAGCGAACGGGGAACAGCCTAAACCATATTTATGTTGTTTTGGTCGCAAGATCAAAACTTAAAGGTTGCAGCCGTTGTAAATATGGCGTTATAAGTTTCAATTGTTTCCGCGCTGCACAAGCGGAAGGGAATAAGGTGAGCTGTCTAGCAGAACACGCCTGGAAAGGCGGACCAGAGAAGGTGATAGTCCTGTACGCGAAAGACCTCGTACATTCCTAGATTGGTTCTTGAGTACTGCGAGCCACGTGAAAGCTCGCAGGAAATCGGGTCGACTACGATCCAAGGCTAAATACTTCTTGTGACCGATAGTGAACTAGTACCGTGAGGGAAAGGTGA
>CAZMCQ010000006.1:0-32652 GCA_964565195.1 uncultured Candidatus Saccharibacteria bacterium
AATGATTGGCGACGGGTCGTGTACACCCGGAAGCAATCTATGCATTCATCATTAATATGATCGGGAGGCCGAGATGGAGATAAACGTTGTATGGAGTAACCCAAGGAGATCTTGCATTATGTCCACAAATCGTGGTAAACTAACCACGAGGACTAGTTTCCAGGTAACGAAGAAACAAAGTAATGCAAGAAGTCAGCAGAGGTCATAGTATCCGCCTAAGGCGGAGAAGGACCGAACCGATAATTCTAAAACCACTTGATCCGCAATATATTGCTGGATTCATTGACGGAGAAGGAAGTTTTGTCGTCAGCATTTCAAGACACAAGACACTCAAACGCCGAATTGAAGTACGAACCATGTTTGAGATGGAGCTTAGACTTGATGACAAAGAAATTCTCGAACGAATTCAGCAAACGATGGGTTGCGGCAGGATATACGAGCTTAGCTATGAACGATACGGATGGTATCCTCACGCAAAGCTCAAAATCAGTAATATTAAAGAATTAAGTGAAATCTTAATTCCCTTTATTGATAAATATCCACTGCAAGCCAAGAAAAGATTGGTTTACAAATTGTTTCGTGAAGTAGTCCTGATGATCAAAGCGAAACAGCATCTGACCGATCCGGGATTCAAAAAAATCCTAAAATTGCGAGATCAAATCAGAGCTTTTTCAAAAAAGCATTATCGGAACCGCTAGGATACGGGAAAACCGTTCGTCCAGTGGTGTGGGACATATGTTTACACAATGATCCCGATACCGCCCGTCACACCATGGAAGTGGGCAGTAGCTGAAGTTCCCTCAAGGACCCAAGCTAAGGCTCATGACTGGGGTGAAGTTTAACGGCTTCCTATGTGAGTAATCGCATAGTAAAATCTAACTATATCGGTGGACTCCTGATGTAACGATCGGGACGATACCGAGGGAAGTTAGGCTAGAAGTTCTTGTCTCAAACAAAACAAAGTAATCTCATCAAACAAACAGCGTTAACACCTACTGAATTAGAGGTGCTGACCGCTTGCTTGTTGGGTGATGGCACTCTGTCCAAAGCCGGAAATCATTATCGGCTAAGAATCGAACATAACTCTTTGCATAAAGAGTATGTCGAGTGGAAATATCATCTCTTAAAGGGAATTTGCATCACACCGATGCAATATGTTCCCGCCCATTCGTCATTCAGATTTGGAACAGTTGGCCATCCCGAGATCACTAGAATGAGACAAATTTGGTATCAACCGATCAAACAGATCGCAGCAGAGTTAATTTTAACTCCACTGATGATCGCGGTTTGGTTTATGGATGATGGTACCAAGCATAGAGATACAATAGATATCTCTGTACATAATTTTTCACTCGCCAGTATAGAAATGCTGCGCAAGCAGCTTTCTGGATTCGGAATTGAGACAACTATCAATTCAGATTCGAAAGGATCAAGACTTTATGTCTTGAAGAAAAGTTATTACACCTTCAAAACACTTGTTTCTCCATACATTGTAAAATGTATGGCATACAAGTTGCCTTAACCCCGTAGAGACTACACGTTGGCTCCCGAGAAATCGGGATGAAGATATAGTCCGACACCCTTAGTAATAAGGGCTAAAACAGTCAGCGTAACAAGGCATCGGTAGCGGAAGCTGTCGATGGATCACCTCCTTTCTAAGGAGATTAAATAACTCCGACGCCCCTTCGGGGGTGCGGAGTGTCGATATGCAGTTTGTGGGTAGCAACGCTAATTCGCAAACAGCATCCTAATTGACGTACTTCCTATCACTATTCAATTGCCCAAGCAGAACCGCCCCCTTGAGGGGCGGCTTTTGATTGCGCGATTTGGGAAATTGTTCTCGGCGCCCGCCCCTTTTTTATTTGCCTTTTGTTGACAGTCTCGCAATTTTCTGCTATAATATATGTATCAAAGTAGCTCATCGGCAATTTGCGCTTGATGAGTTTTTTGCACCCCTCACATGACACCACCGACACTGCACAAAGAAGAATCATTCGACGGGCTTGGGATAGCGCCGAAGCTGTTGCAAATTCTGGACGCGCTCAAATTCACCTCGCCGACTCCTATCCAGCACAAAGCCATCCCGGTTGCCATTGAAGGCAAAGACGTCATCGGTGTCGCGCAGACCGGCACTGGCAAGACGCTGGCTTTTGGCATCCCGATGATCCAGCGGCTCGCTCAAGCCAAAGGCATGGGCCTCGTGCTTTTGCCGACGCGGGAACTTGCCGAACAGGTCAACGAAATGCTGCGCATGGTTGGCAAATCCATCGGCCTGCGCACCGCGCTCATCATCGGCGGCGCGTCCATCCGCCACCAGCGGCAGCAGCTCAAAGCCGGCGTGCATATCATCATTTCTACACCCGGCCGCTTGGTAGATATTTTGCAGCAGCGCTTTGTGCGGCTCGATACAGTCAAAGTTCTCGTGCTCGACGAGGCAGACCGCATGCTCGACATCGGGTTTGCGCCACAGATCAACGAGATACTTCGCGAGCTGCCGAGGCAGCGGCAAACCATGCTGTTCTCGGCGACCATGCCGCACGAGATAGTCGCGCTGGCGACCAAACATATGCGCCTGCCCTTCCGCGTGGAGATCGCGCCGTCTGGCACAGCCGCGGAAAAAATCGAACAGGAAATAATCGTCATCAACAAGTCAGAAAAACTTCGCCTGCTGGAAAAACTGCTTTATGATTTTCACGGGCCGGTACTAGTCTTCTCGCGCACCAAATATGGCGCGAAACGCATCACGCATGAAGTGAAACTCATGGGCCACAAAGCCGCGGAGATCCACTCCAATCGCTCGCTTCCGCAGCGCCGCGAAGCGCTCGAGGGTTTCAAGACCGGCAAATACCGCGTGCTGGTCGCGACTGACATCGCCGCGCGCGGCATAGACGTCGCCGGTATTGAACTCGTGATCAACTTTGACCTGCCGGATAACACCCAGGACTATGTGCACCGCATCGGCCGCACTGGCCGCGCCGGTCATGCCGGCCGCGCGATTTCCTTTGCCACGCCAGACCAGCGCGGCGATGTGCAGGCCATTGAACGGCTGCTGCGCATGACCTTGCCGAAATCCAAAATCCCGGGCTTTGCTTCAGCTGAACTCGCACCCGCGCAGACGCGCAGCTTCGGCGGCCGACGCTACGGCCGCGGCGGACATGCCCGAGGCCGCTCGCGCTTCCGACGGAGAAAACCCCGACCTTAGGCCGGGATTTTTGTTATAATAAACAAGTGAACCACCCAGGAACTGAAACAAAAATTCTCATCGTCGGCGGCGGGTTTGCCGGCATTCGCGCCGCGCTGGATCTGGCGCAGCTGCGCCTGAAAAATACCAGGATCATCCTCATCTCGGACAAACCGCACTTTGAGTACCACGCCACGCTCTATCGCGTGCTCACCGGCCGCTCCCCGCGTGCGGTCTGCGTTCCGCTGCGCGACGTATTCGCAGGCCGAGACGTGGAAGTTCTGGAAGATGAAATCACGCGCGTTGATCTCGCGGCTAAAACCCTGACCGGCGCCTCGGGGTCGCATTATCGCTATGATTTTCTGGTGCTCGCCCTGGGCAGCGAGACGGCTTACTTTGATATCCCGGGCTTAGCCGAGCGCGCCTTTGCTTTCAAGTCCATCACCGACGCGCTCCGGCTCAAAAACCATCTGCACAAAATTATCACCGAGCCGAATGCGCAGATCGTCGTGGTCGGTGGGGGCGCCACGGGCGTTGAGGTTTCCGGAGAACTATCCTCCTATGTTAAAATGTTGGCCGCCAGTCACCATCTTGCTACAAAAAATATTACAATTGACCTCATTGAAGCCGCGCCGCGGCTCGTTCCCAGTTTGCCGGAACGCGCGTCGCAAAAAATCAAACAGCGGCTGCAGCGTCTCGGGGTAAATATCTTTCTCGGCCGCGCCGTGCTGCGTGAAGATATGGACCATCTCTATCTCAAAGATATGGAGCTTTCCACCAAAACCGTCATCTGGACCGCGGGCGTCAGGCCGCACCGCCTTTACGCGCAAACCGACGGGCTGCCGCTTGATAAAAAAGGCCGCGTTATCGTCAATTCCAACCTTGAGGCCCGAGGCCTCCCGGCAGTCTTTGTTGTCGGCGACGGCGCCGCGACGCCCCATACCGGCATGGCCCAGACTGCCACTTCAGACGGCCGCTTCATCGCGCGCGTGATCGCGGCGAAATTAAATCACAAATCTGTGCCACCTTATCAACCAAAAAAACCCTACCTTTCCATTCCGGTCGGCTCGGGCTGGGCCGCCACGCTCCTTGGCCATCTCGCGCTTTACGGCCGGATCGCCTGGTGGCTGCGGCGCGCGGCTGACCTGCGCTTCTTTCTCTCTATCCTGCCGCTTCGCAAAGCGCTCCTCGCCTTTAGCAGCGAAACCACGCTCTGCGAATCCTGTTCCATTTGCGAACCGCCTGCCTTACCGGCAGAGAGGAAAGGGGGTGAAAATCAATGACGCAATTCCAAAAAATCTCGCTTTTTTTGCTGCGCATCTCCCTGGGTTGGCTTATGTTCTACGCGGGCATAACGAAAATCCTGGACCCGAACTGGAGCGCCGCGGGGTACCTCAAAAACGCTCAGACCTTTTCGGCGTTCTTCAACTCCCTGACCGCGCCCTCCCTTCTTCCGACCATAAATTTTGTCAACGAATGGGGACTGACCCTGCTCGGCCTCTCGCTTCTTCTCGGGATATTTATAAAATATAGCGCGCCGCTCGGCGCGCTGCTGATGCTGCTCTATTATTTCCCGATGCTGAACTTTCCTATGGCCGGCGAGCACTCCTACCTGGTTGACGAACATATCATCTACGCCTTGGCGCTCCTGCTCCTCGGCGCATTCAACGCCGGCAAATATTGGGGGCTCTCCGCAAAAAATCCGCAGTGGCGTTAGCTCCACTCGGTCTCCACTCGCTCAACGCGGGCCGATGACGGGCCGGTTTTGGCGAATGCCAACAATTGCTCGAGCGCGTCCTCCTCGCCCTGCGCTACAATCTCGACGCTGCCATCAACCAAATTTTCCGCCGTGGCCGTAAACCCAAGGCGCGCGGCTTCGCGCCTGAGCGCCCAGCGAAAACCCACGCCCTGCACCTCCCCGTAAATTTTGATTTTGACCTGCGCCATAGCTTACCGCTATTATAACAAGAAGCAATGAAGCTAAAACCAACTGGCCTGATTCTTATCATCCTCCTTGCCCTGTACGGCCTTTTTTTGTTCCACAAAATTGACTTAACGAGTGCTGATCTCGGCCGTCATATCCGCAATGGCGAGCAGGTCTTTGACAACCTCAGGGTTTTAAATACCAATTTTTACGCTTACACTTTCCCCGATTTTCCGACCATTAACCACCACTGGGGCGCTGGGGTGATATTCTATTTGTTCTGGAAAATCGGGGGCATCGCCGGAACACAGGTCCTGTACATTTTACTGTCGCTTGGCGCGCTTGTCTTTTTCTATCTTGCTGCGGCTAAGCGCGCCGGTCCGCATTGGGCCGGGCTCGTGGCTCTCGCGGCCCTGCCGGTAATCCTCGCGCGCAGTGAGATCCGGCCCGAGGCCTGGAGCTATTTTTTCGCCGGTCTGTTTTATTATCTGCTCTCGGAATTTCGCGAGAACTCGCGTACCAAATGGCTCTGGCTCCTGCCCGGGGTACAGATCCTGTGGGTAAATTTCCACATTTACTTTTTCGTCGGCCCGGTTCTTCTGCTGTTTTTTCTGCTCGAGTCCGCCAGACAAAACGGCTGGTCGGCCGGATCAACCAAACGATTGGCCATTCTATTTATGCTCATTGGTTTGGCGTCGCTGGCAAATCCGTTCGGCCTGCCCGGGGCCCTTGCGCCATTTAACATCTTCAATGCCTACGGCTACCGCGTTTTGGAAAACTCGCCGGTCTGGGTTCTGGAAAACATTATCCCAAGCCCAATCTACCCAATCTTCAAAATTCTCGGTTTGGTCCTGCTGCTAAGTTTCCTTCTGGTCATGTTCAAGGATCGCAAAAAAACCCGGCTGCCGGAAGCGCTCCTCGCGGTGATGCTCTCTGTGATGGCCTGGACTGCCCTGCGCAACTTTGCCATCTTCGCTTTTTTTGCGATCCCGCTGCTGGCCGGTAATCTCAAATTTTTGCTGAATTGGCCCCGAAAATTTACCTATCTCATCCCGGCCATCGGGATTCTCACCATTCTCCTTACTCTTTCCGGGGAGCTTCGCCTCCTTTCCTATTCGCCCAATTTCGGCCTCGGCGCATTGCCGGGCAACAGCGCGGCCGTGGATTTTTTCAAAAGCAGCAAGCTCCAAAGCCCGATTTTCAACAATTATGACATCGGCGGCTATCTCATCTATCATCTCTTTCCCCACCCTTCATCCCTCTCCCCCGGCGGGAGAGGGCAGGGTGAGGGGGAACGCGTCTTTGTGGACAACCGACCCGAGGCCTATCCACCGGAATTTTTTCAAAAAGAATATATTCCCATGCAGCAGGACGAAACAGTGTGGCAAAAGCAGCTTAAGCGCTATCATTTTCAGACCATCTTCTTTTCGCACACTGACCTCACGCCCTGGGCGCAAACTTTCCTTGCCGCGCGGGCAAGCGACCCGCAGTGGAAACAGGTTTTTTTCGACAGCCGCATCGTAATTTTTCAAAAAGTCCAATGAAACTCTCGATAATCGTCCCGGCTTTGAACGAAGAAAAAACCATCGGCCAGGTCCTGGACCAGCTGGCCGAACTTAATTTTATTGGTTGGGAAAAGGAAGTGATTGTGGTTGACGATGGCAGCACTGATAATTCAAAAATCAAAATGCAAAGTGCAAAATCACAGGGCAAAATTCAAAATTTAATCTTCCACGAAAAAAATCAAGGCAAGGGCGCGGCGATTCGGAGTGCTTTGGAAGTCGCCATCGGCGATGCAGTGGTGATTCAGGATGCGGACCTCGAGTACGATCCGGCAGAAATTCAAAATCTGCTCGAAGCTTACGAAAACGGCGCTGCGGTTTTTGGCTCGCGCAATCTCCATCCGGAACGCACCGGCTACCCGCATTATGTGTTGGGGGTGTGGGTGCTGACCAAACTAATCAATATTTTGTATCGGGCGCACCTCACAGATTCCTACACCTGCTACAAACTGATTCCGCGCGATGTGATGAAGAGTCTGGATTTGCAGAGCCGCGGCTTTGAATTTGAGGCCGAGGTTTGCGTCAAGCTTTTGAAAAAGGGAATAAAAATAAAAGAAGTGCCGATCCGCTACTCGCCGCGCAGGTTCGCGGAAGGCAAAAAAATTAAGGCCAGGGACGGCCTCATCGGCCTCTGGACAATAATAAAAAACAGAATCTAGAATCTACCGAGCGGTTTAAGAAATCTCTCCGTATTTTGCGCAATTGCGCATTTTACGGAGAATACAATTTTGAGATAATTTTTTATTTTTTATGGTGCCGGGGACAGGATTTGAACCTGCACGCTCTTTCGAGCACAAGGTCCTAAACCTTGCGTGTCTGCCATTTCACCACCCCGGCCTGTCTGCCGATAGGCAGGCATTTCGGCTATTTAGCCCCAAAATTATACCCCAGGCTTCTCCTGTTGACAATTCCGAGATTGTCTCCACCACTCGAGGGAAGCCCCCACAAAGGCTTCCCTCTTTTTCTTTTTCATTGACAGTAAAGCCATGATTTGCTATAAATACAAGTTAAAATACAAATTTGGAGGAATCTCAAATGCAAAGAATAATTGAAGCTTTTAAGCAGTTTTTGAAACAGCTTCAGATCGGGCGAAGAAAGCGGATCGGCGCCAAGGCTAGGGCTTTTCTGATTAAGCAAGCATCGAAAATGGCGAGGCAAGAACTCAAAGCAGCCCGCAAGCAAAGTTTCGCCGAGGCACGTCACCAGTGGTGGGTATCAAAGTTCACTGCCATCAACGATTGTTTTCAGGAATGGCGTCAACACCACGCGAACAGAAGACAGGCTGCGATTGATGCCAAAGCCAATACTTACGAAAGAAAACGGCAGGCCGCAGCCGTAGCTTTCCGCATCAAACAAGAAGCTGGGGCCGCGAAAATGCATGCCTTGACCAAATCTAAGCTTGAGCTTCGCCAGCAGAAGCATCAGCAAAAATTGGCCCGGCAAGCGATCCGCAGGCAATGGTTTGAGGAATTACTAAATCGTTTCCGCGGCTGGCGTGCTTTTCGACGGCAGCTCTGGTCGAAACGCTGGACAACCTGGAAACGTGAAATGCAGAATGCCTTCGCTGGCTTGAAGCGGAACCTATCTTCGCTGCGATTGCAATACAAACAGTGGAGACTTCATCGACAGCAGACCAAGCCCCTGCGTCAGCTAAAACATGCAGCGTGGCGACTCAAATGGGAGGTTCGGTTTAAGCACCTTATCCATTCTCTCCCAGGATTCAAAGGTACAGGTGCAGCGGGTCTGACTTTATTTATTACAATTCTGCTCCTGCTCACGACTGTATTGTTCCTTAAATGGAACATAAATTGGGGATGGGCCCTCACCGGTGTACTTACCTTATTCATGGCTTGGCTACACCGGCAGTCCAAAAAAGGAAAAAGCTTCGACGAGTTTCGAGATTATCTCGGCTTCAAGTTGGGATGTCTCGGAATCAGCACTTGGGTGCTTTTCTTCCTCGCGGCATGGTCCAAAGGTGACCTCTAGGGGTTTCCTGCGAGCCGCAAGTTCTACGCCCGCACAATCGCTAATTTTTAGCGAAAGTGCGGGCTTTTTTTACTATGTACTTTTAATTCTTGACAAAACCTGGCAAAAATGCTAGGATAGGGGGTCAAAATTTACAATGGGAATCGTGCCCAGAGAGCAGGAACTCGAAGTCAGTTTCGGCTCCTCCTCTCTGAGCGCGTCGCTTGGAAAAAGCTGCGTGCTCACGTAGCTTTCAGTTATTTTGGAGGAATCAATAAATCGCTTCGTTCGCTTCGTTTCGTTCGGTCGCACCCCTAAGCGGTGTCCGACAAAAAGCGTGAAGCTTAATGACACCCGAGGAGGTGCGTGTATGGCAGAACAAGGAATTGTGCGGAAGTTTGTCTCTGATAAGGGATTTGGCTTCATCGCACGAGAGGGAAAGGATGATCTCTTTTTTCACAAGGCAGACTATCCGAAAGGAGAAATGCCGCGGGAAGGAGACCGTCTGGAGTTTGACGAAGTTCCAGGAAAAGAGGGCAAGAAGCCCCGCGCCGGGAACATCAAAATTCTCGAACGCGGCACGGCTGTACCGGCCAAGACTGAAGCTGCGGCCAAGGCAGTCGAACCGACCAAGGCCTCTTTGGAAGTGGAAATCATGTCGTTCAAAGAGACTCAAGGCAAAGCAAAGATATCTTTCCGCGTGGGGGTTGTCGTCTCGCAAGGCGGCAAATCCTTCAATGGGGCCAAGGTAACTTTGATGGCAGGCAGCAAACCGATTCAGGATCCGAAGAGAGTTCTCACCACCAACCCCAGCGGTCAGGCGATCTTTAACGTCTCCCTTCCCAAAGGGACAGAGGATTGCGTGATCGTGGCGACGGTCAATGGGAATTCTTCGTCGTGGCTCTGGACCAAAGGCGAGGGCATCGGGGTTTTAACATTCTCAAAAGCTGCGCAGAAGTTCATCGAACCGCCGACTCCCGGGCGCAAGGTTGTGGAGCAGAAATCAGCAGATTGCATGATCTACTCCATCACCGCAAAGCCCGGCGAGAAGGTTACGGTCGAAAGCCAGCTAAAAGCCATTCTGCAAGCCCGTAACGTGGGCAAACAGGACTGGCAAAAAGGCACTTCGCTCGGATTCGATAACCCGACCGGAACCCTCACCCTGGAAATTCGTCTCATCTCCCTGCCGCCCTACAAAGGAGGTGATCATATCACCTTCACGTCTGGCGGTGAAACCACAAAACCGTTCTATGTCTCTGGCGTCTACCTCGTCCGAAAGGATGAGCAGAACCAGAACGCAGGACAAAATCCGAACTAAGGAGCGAAAGATTATGGCAGACAAGGAAGACAAGAACAAACCGCCGAAAGAAGCATCAAAAGCTGTAGAGATGGTCAAAAGAGGCGCCATCCAGATATTTAACAAGAAGCGCAGGGCTTGGGCCAGATATGTTGTCAAATACCTCCTTCCTGCAGATTTGCGCGGGCGAATCGCGAAGAATGAGGACGCCATTGACACCATTAGCACCATGATTTCCGCTTTCACGCCAAGCCACGGACTCTGGGAGCTCACGGATGATTTTCAGCAGGATTTCATCCATGAGATCATTTTGGCTTGCCAGGAAAAGGAAACAGGTAAAGTCAACGGCAGGGTTGTGGTAAGCGAGGAGGAACAGGAGGAAGACGAAAATTTGAAACTTTTTATCGGATTGGCCAAATTGACTCTGGTTAAGACTTTGATCACTCCAGAGAGAGACGACTTTGATCTCGCTTTCTACAACAAGCTTAGCGAGGCAGAAAAAGAGATTTTTTTGCGGCACGTCGCGGCATTAACCGATGATCAGTTCAAAAACCTGGCCCGTGATGTTCAATCGCTTCAAAGTTTTCTGGCCTACATCAAAAACAAAAAAAGGAAACGCCTCACGCCCGCGGAATTCAAAACAGAAGCGCTGGCCGATCCTGCGTGCCAGGCGGCGATTGACAGCTTTCTGAAGGCCGTCACCGCGAACGACGCAAAGGGCCAGAAGAAATTCTGGTCAAGAGTGGAAGAGAAAATGGAGAAAGGTGAGCTTTCAAAGATCGCAGACCTCCACACCATTCTCAACTTGCCGCTCGCCGAGATTCGCGATGAGATGGATTGGGATCAAAAGGATCTCGAAGACTATCTAGAAAGCGCTGCTGGATACGTAGAGAGGTGCGGCAAGAAAATAGAAGATCACATCAGGACACCCGCACCGCCTCCAACTCAACCCGGGCAGTCAGCTCCTCAACAACCGCAAGCCAAATTTGGCTCCAAAGCGCACGCGGAGAACTTACGCGAGCGTATGAGAGCCAAACTGAACAAAACTCGGCAATCCTAGCCGGAAAGGAGAAAAAAATGCTTGCGATTCTAGGTATTGCAATTGCTCTTGCTTTGTTGTCACGCATTCCCGGCTTTCTCCCGATGGCCGGCATATACGCGCAGAGCGGATGGTTTTACGTTCTAGATGTTACCATTCGCGCGGCGCGGGCGGTTAGGCAAATCCTCCACTGGGCCATAATCGGCCCTTTGGCCTGGTTGGCCCTGCTATTTGCCGCTATATACAGCGGACGGTCAGATGTGATGCTAATGGTCTTTCTTTCAAGCGTTGTCATTTTTACTCTGACAATGTGTGCTCTGATCATCGTAACACCTATGGCCCACGGGCTGCTCAACTTGGCAGAAAGATTGGGCAGGACTATTGCCAGCTGGTTCCCGATTCATTTACAAACCAACTGGTGGCAAACTATCCTGGTTCTCCCTTTCTATGGCTTCTACCTTTTGATCGCACTACCTATTCGCGGGGCAGCAGAGGTATTAGCCCTGGTAGGCGGATGGCGAGCACCTATCACCGCTGCTATGCGAAGCGCTGTAACAGTCTTCGCCGCTGGCAATGTGGTGATGTGGCTCTTGACAATGCTCGCGGTGTTCCAGCTACAACATGGGGTAGTAATCCTCACGCCTGTGGTGGGCTTGGTCATAATCGGGGCAGTGCTTTTATTGACTGCATTGTCCTACGTCCAAGCCAACAACTTTGCCGGGCCAAAGGTGTACCTTAAAGTTGCGGCTGGGTTATCACTATTCCTTATGGGGGTAGTGGCCCTAACGTCAGTCTCGCCGCAGACCACGCGGGAGGCCGCTCTGCATCTTGAGAATGTGGTGAAACACTCACGAACATCCTCGAGGACGGAGAGAGTCGCAGGTGAAATTACCGGTAGCATTTTTGGTCACACAGCATCGTCAAGCATTCTGCTGTCCTGTTATAACTGTGTGTTTGACCAAAACGGGAATTTCGTCGGCCAAGTGGGCCAGAGACAAGACGTGCCGGCCGGCACCTATTTCCGCATTGCAGGGGATGACGATCATCCCGTTGAGTTGTACGGAGTCCAGTGGGTGAGGGTTTACAAGACGTTGGACGATAATCCAAAGCTGTACAATATGGACCAGGTCTACCTAATCTATAAGGATGATCTGATTCTGGAAAAGCGTCCCAGTCCCAACGCCCATGCCACTATGGCTCCTTACTACCCACGGTGGTTTCTGGCTATAGCTTTCCTATTCGCGGCGGGGACACTTTACTCGCTCATTAAAAAGCGATGGCTCCTCGCGGCATTGGGAATTGCTGTATTGATAGCGATATCCCAAAAGGAAAAGGTTTCTCCTGTATCCGGGGAAGTAACCGGGTATGGGGTAACTACAGCAGCCCGGGCAGCGGTGAGTGTGCCAGCGCCAACGCCAGAGCCGAAGATCCACTGGATAGTGTGGAACGAAACCAACCGGGACATTCTGGAAGTTTACAAGGATACCGAGGACGTTCCGTACGCAATGGTGAAACCTGGCGATGGTTGGGAAGAGCACAGCGCTCCAAATACAGAATGGGTTTTCAAAAACCATCGCACCAGTGAGGAGATGCTTCGTTTCGTCGGCGCACCAAGTGAGACGCCCTACAAAATCACTGAATAAGGAGGAAGCCGCTCGTGGGGAGCGGCATTGAAGACAACCAAAAAGGCAGTTCGATTTCGATCGGACTGCCTTTTATTTTGCTTTTGGAAAATTATTTCCGGTTGTAGACGAGGGCTTCGACGATTACCCTGACCATAACAAAAGAAAGAATAACTATCAGGAGTCCCAGCAGAGCGTGCAGAATCGTTTTCTTCGCACTCTCGGCCTGCTCCTCATCGCCATGCGCCGTCACGTAGCGAAATCCGCCGATGATGATAAACAGCACGGAAAGCAAACCAACTATCGCGAGGAGAATGTTGATTACCCCGATGATGAGCTGCGAAGCAGACAGGCTCCCGGCTGGCCCGCCAATAAAAAAGAGGTTATAGGGCACCGGCACGCCCTGCCCGGCCGTATCGCAAAACTCGACCCCCCCCTGGATAATGCATGCTCCGCTGGTAAACAAGGGGGCGGCTAGAACGAGAAAAAGCGCCAGTCCAAGAAGATAATTTTTCATCATATGATCGCGCCCGTAACCAAAATCCTGGAAATGATCGTTATCACGGCAAAGGACAAGATCACGATCACAAGGCCGAGAATGGCGTTGACGATGATTTTCTTGGCCTCCTCGGTGACCTCTTCATTGCCCGAAGAAGTGATGTAGCGATAGCCGCCATAAACCAGAAACAGCACGGCAATGGAGCCGACGATCAGAAGCGCGATCTGCAGCACAAGGGTTACGAGAGCGCCGAAGGAGAGCTGCCCGGCCGGCCCGGGGGCGCCCCGAAAGAGATCCGGAATTTTGATGAGACTCCCGCCAACCGGCGTGAACGGCGGTGGGGGCGGAGGAGGCGCAGGGGTTTGCGCCAGTAGCGCGAAGCTTAAAATTTTATTCCGTAGAGACATGGCTTATTGAATGCCCGTGCCAGGCCCCGGGGCCTGGAGAAGAATTGCCGAAATTATCCTCACAATCGCAAATGCAAGAATGATTATCACCAACCCGAGGATCGAGCTCGTAATGGTCTTTTTCGCGCCCTCCATGCCCTCCTCATTGCCGCGAGAAACCACATAGCGGTAGCCGCCGATAATCAAAAAAATCACGGCAATGCTGGCGGCCACAATCAGTAAAACTTGGAGTACCGCCAGTATGAGCTCGCCGGCATTTTGTGCCCCGGCCGGGGAGGCGCCGCTGGCGCCAAAAAGATCGCCGACCTGCCGGAAAAAAGAATTATTAACTCCCTGGCTTCGGGCCAAATGTGCCGCCAATAAATACTGCGACGGTTTCATTGGGACAAAATGTTTATGTGGCGCTGGCGACCACAGCGTTTGAAATCACGCGGACAATCACGAACGAGAGGATGATCACGACAATACCGATGATGGCGTTGGTGATCGTGGTTTTGGCTGCTTCCGCGCTCTCTTCATTGCCGCCGGCAGTGATGTAGCGAAACCCGCCAACGATGAGAAAGACGACGGCGACCAAGCCGGCAACCGCCAGCAGAATGTTGATGATCCGGATGATGAGCACGGAAATGTTCGTGTCCTGCGGCAAACCGGAATTTAGACCGGCATTTCCGACGCCAGCCGATGGAAACTGGGCAGCAACCAGAAGGGGAGAAACCAGCAGCGCAGTGACCAGCACAAGCCCGAAAATATTGGCAACCTTGTAAATATTGATGTTTCTCATTTATTTCTAAATTAGTTAGTTAAGGAGATAACCTCGACCTGGTTATTCACATTTAATTTATTATAGCACATCAGGGAGTTGGCGCGCCAGGTTCAAGCGCTTTAAGCGTTACGGTAAAAGTTTTGGTTTGGGATCTGCTTGTCGCGGTATTCCTCGCCGTTACCTGAAAAGGAAATGTCTGGTCCTGGGCAATACTCACGCTCGGCGCTGTTCCGGAAAGCACCCCAGCCGAAGAAACACTAATCCAAGCAGGCGCACCGGATGCTTGCCAGCGGCAGTCTGCGGCCGGGCAGTTATCTGCGGTTAAAGCGACAAAATTCTTGGTTTGTCCCGGCAAAAAATCTGTAGACGTGGTTCGGATATTGACTTCGTTTCCCGAAGGCGCGGGCCCGCCCGGGGTCCCGGTCTGCTTCTCGACCGTCGGGGCTTCAGTCAAAAAGTTGCTGATGATCTGCACCATCGCAAAAGCGAGGATAATAATAACCAGACCTAGAATAGAACTCGTAATGGTTTTTTTTGCGGCCTCCATGCTTTCTTCATTGCCCCGCGAGACGACGTAGCGATAGCCACCGACCACCAGAAAAATCACGGCGATGGCGGCCGCAAACAGCAGGAGCATAGTGGCTATCCGAAAAATAAAATCCTCGCCCGTGGCTGCCTGGCTTATTCCCGCGCCGGGGAAACCGAAATACTTCTGTCCAATCTCCTTAAAAACAGAACTGTCAATACCCTTGTCTGGCATAGCTTAAGGACGGGTCAGCAAATTATTGATAATCGCGACAATGGCAAAGGAAATCACGATGACGATGATGCCGATGATGGCGCCGGTGATGGTTTTTTTGGCAGCCTCCATCATTTCTTCGTTGCCCCGGGCGATGATATATCGGTACCCCCCCACAATCAAAAAAATCACGGCAATCGCTCCGGCAAAAGTCAGCAGGATATTGATGATCCGGCCCAGCAGGTCCGGGAAATTACTGATATTGACCAGTTGGCCTTTTGCTGGATTAGAAAGTTGACAACGTTCTCGCTGTTGGCCATTTGTTTCTACTGTTACTGGATCTTGTCCGGGAGGACACTTACACTCGCCATTAATTGATATTTTTCCGCTCTCTGGATCGCAGACAGCAGCCGCAAAACTATACTGTGAACTGAAAAAATAAAAAGAAGTTACTAAAAAGAATGCTAATCCCAGACTGAAATAAATATATTTTTGTTTCATTTTATTGCGTTGGCGGGCCGAAGACTAAATATTGCCTGATCGCGGTAACGATGGTAAAGGCGAGGAGCGAGACGATGAAGCCGGTGATGGCCCAGCGCAGGCCCACTTTCGCTTTCTCGATCGCCTCTTCGTTGCCGCTGGATGTTATATACCTATACCCATAATAAATGATCATCAAAACTGTGGCAAATCCGAGCAGGCCGAGGAAGTTGACCATTAGATCGCCCAAAACATCCAGAAATCCCGGCCCTTGGGGTCCCGGGCAGGCCACGCGCTGCCCGTTAATCGTGCACGTGCCGGTCACGGGGTTCACAAGCGTGCCACTGGTCGGCACGCGCGAGGGTTCAAAGCCCAAAATATTCGCGGTGGAAGCGACGAGCGTAAAAGACAGCAAGGCCACGATAAACCCGCCCACGGCCCAGGTCAGACTCTGTTTGGCAGTGTTGATAGCCTCTTCCTCGGTGGCGACGACCAGCTTGAAACCGCTGAATACAATAAAAGCCATGGCGATAAGGCCAATGATCCCGGCAAAACCCGCAAAAACCCATTTCACTATTTCGCCGGGCTCATTGTAAGGTAACGGATTGGTTAGTTCCGTCGTACCTTCGCCACTGGCCTGCGCGTGAGCCACCGCGGGCGCCAGCATATTGCGGCCCAGACAGCCGGCCGGCGGATCAGTGATGTTGTAAATGCACTGCGGATCCCACCACGGCCGGGTCGCGCCGGGGCTGGCAAAGATTAAGTTCACCACGAGATTGATAAATACAAAGGCGAGCAGAATCATACCGAAGCCGACGAGGGCGTTGGAGATACCCTCTTTGGCGTGCTGGATTTTTTCCGGGTTGCCGACCGCGGTGATGAGATCAAAGCCGCGCGAGAGAATATTATACATCGCCACTATGCCGGCCACCGAAATGAGATAGTTGATCATGCGCATCAGGAGACCGACGAGATCGCCGAAATCGCAAATCTCGTTTGGGCCGCCTTTGTCTGCGGCAGTGCCGCAGGGAACCAGAGAAAAGGCCAAGACTTGTGCTGGGAAAAATGTCAGTACCAGCGAACAAAGAATGGCGACAATAATAAAGTGTCTCATAAATTTCTAATTATTCTAATTAACCTAATTGACCTATTGGGATTTGGGATTTGTTTAGAATAATTAGTAATTAGGTCAATTAGAAATTTTATTGTTGCATCCGCAACAGGAGATTCATTTTCTGCGCGGCGGCCGAGAGCGCGGCCGGGACGGCGATGCTGCGCAGAATAACATCGCCGATCATCTGCGCGAAGATATTCTCCACCGCGTCGCTGTCCGGTTTGTAGAAACTCCGCGCCGAGAGCGCATTTTCCGCAAACACGCCGATCTCGGGATCAGCGATCTGCTGTTCCACGAGTGCCACGCGCGGCGAAACCGTCTTGACCACTTCCGCGTATTTCGGCAGCACTGCGGGCAAGGAGATGAATCTCAGAAACTGCCAGGCCGCCTGCTGGTTTTTCCCCTGCTTGGCCACGGCCTCGGCCCAGTAGTTGGCAAAGTTCACCTTCGCGGCGGCCGGATCAATCTGCGGCGCTGGCGCCACGCCATAGTTCAGGAAAGGCGCTTTTTCCGCGAGCACGGGCCGCAAATACGAATAGGACAAAATCATGGCCACTTGCCCCGAGCTAAACCCCTCGATGGAATTGTTCGCGCGGCTGTTCCAGGTGTAAGTGGTTTTCGCGGGATTGGCAAACTGGGTATAAAATTCCAGTGCCCGCGCGCCTGATTCGGAGTTGAAAGTGGCGCTTGAGCGCGCCGGGTCAAAAATCTGCGTGCCGTTCTGCAGGAACAAAAGCGAGAGGATATCCGTCGCGCGGTTGACATTGTCGGCCGTGCCCAGGGCAATGGCGCTGCGCTCAAAATTGCCAAATTTGTCCTGCCGGGTAAGCTTTGGCACAAGATTGACGAGTTCCTCCCACGTCGCCGGCGGCCGCGCGATGCCGCTTGAGGCCAGGAGGTCCTTGTTGTAATACAGCGAGAGGATATCCACCCCCAGGGGCGCGGCGTAAATTTGCCCGTTCTCCACGAGGTCAGTATTCACCACCTGCAAAAACTGCTCGGATAATTCCCGCGGGCTGAACAGCCCGGCCGGCGCCGGCACGATCCGGGGCTTTTGTTTTGGCACCCAGTCGTTGTGGAGGGAAAAAATATCCGGGCCGGTACCCGAGGCCAGCGCCTCCAGAAGCTCATCTTCATAGGTCTCGATGCTCTTCTGGACGTACCGGATCTGGATACTCGGATTGGCTTTCTGAAACTCCTCCACGAGCGGCGCGACGATGCGGGCGTCGTCAAACGGCTTCCACCAGACGAGCTCGATTTTCGGGCCCGCATCCCGCGGCCCCCCGAGCAGCGAACACGACTGGGCGGTAAACAGCACGGCGAGAAAAACCGCGACGAGTCTGAAAATTTTTTTTGTTTTTGCTTTCGGCATCCTGGAAATTATTGAACGAAGATATCTTTAACTTTATCGCGGAAATCCGGCCGCGCCAGGGCATAGGCCCGCACCGCCCGCAAATACGAGATTGGATCACCTGTAGTATACCATTTCCCCCGCTCCACCTTCTTAAAATAAGCTCTCCCCCCCTGCTTTAAAAGGTAGGCCAGGCCGTCGGCGAGCCAGAGCTCCCCGTCTTTGCCCGGCCCCACCTCCTCCAGGGCGGAAAAAATTGCCGGCGGCAGGATGTAGCGGCCGAAAATCGCGAGGCGCGACGGCGCGACCGCCACTTCGGGTTTTTCAATTACCGACTGAATCTCATTGTTCCGGGAGTGGGCTTTGGGTTCGATGATGCCGTATTTTACGACCTCCGCCGCCGGCACTTCGCAGGCGCCGAGATAAATGCCGGGGTGTTTGGCATAGGCGGCAAGCATTCCGCGGGTGAACGGCTCCGCGGACAAAACCAGATCATCGCTGAACACATAGACGAACGGCTCATCGCCGATGAGGGGTTGGGCGTTTAGCACCGGCGTGCCGTTGCCGTACGGCCCTTTCTGCCGGATGTAAATAAAATTCGCCAGTTCCGCGATCTTCCGAATTTCGGCCAGCTCCTTGCGCTTGCCGCTTTTGCTAACCCAATTCTCGAGCTCCGGGTGATAATCAAAATGATCCTCAACCGCGCGTTTATTCTGGCCGGTGACAAAGATGATGTCCGTGATGCCAGAGGCGACCAGTTCCTCGACTACGTACTGCACGACGGGCTTGTCCACGACCGGCAGCATCTCTTTCGGCAGCGCCTTGGTCACCGGCAGAAACCGCGTGCCAAAACCCGCCACCGGAACCACGGCTTTCGTGATAGACATATGCGTTAATTATACCATAACTCTTACATCTCCACCTTTGGCCGGAACACCAGGGCTTCGGCAATATGCTTGCCATGAATCTGTTCTTCGCCGAACAGATCCGCAATGGTGCGTGCCAGTTTCAAGACGCGGTAATACGCCCGCGCCGAGAGGTGCTGCGTGCCAACGGCATTGCGCAGGAGCAAAAGCCCGGCTTCGTCCGGCCGGCAGTAGGCCTTGATCTCTCGTGCGCCCATCTCCGCGTTGGTATGTAAATTGACGCTGGCCGCGCGAAACCGCTCGGCCTGCCTTTGCCGCGCCGCGAGGACGCGCTCGCGGATCGCGCGCGACGGTTCCTGCCCGCCTTCGCCCGCAATCTTCTCAAAAGACAAGCGCGGCACTTCCACGTGCAGATCAATGCGATCCAGAAGCGGCCCGGAAATTTTTTTCTGGTAGCGCAGCAGCTGGGTCGGCGAACAGACGCAGGTTTTTTCCGGATCGCCGGAGAACCCGCACGGACAGGGATTCTGCGCGCCGACCAGCATGAACTCCGCCGGGAAGACCGCGGAGCGCGCCGCGCGCGCGACGTTGATGACGCCGTCCTCGAGCGGCTGCCGCAGACTTTCCAGCACGTCGCGGTGAAACTCCGGAAATTCGTCGAGGAACAACACCCCGCGGTGCGCGAGCGTGATCTCGCCGGGACGCGGGTCCGGCCCGCCGCCGACCAGGGCGATATTCGAGGCCGTGTGGTGCGGCGAGCGGAACGGCCGCGCGCGGATGAGGCCCTGTTTGGCCGGCAGCAAGCCGACAATGCTATAGATTTTGGTGACTTCCAGGGCCTCGCTGTCGGCAAGCTCGGGCAGAATGGTGGGAAGCGCCCGCGCCAGAAGCGTCTTGCCGCTCCCGGGCGGCCCGCTCATCAGGATATTGTGGCTGCCCGCGGCCGCGATTTCCATAGCTCTTTTGGCGAGCTCCTGGCCGCGAATCTGCCGAAAATCCCAGGGGCTTTCCAAAGGCGCTTCCAATTCACCTCGTTTTTTGGGCAAATTGAAATAGCGCACCGGAGAAAATCCCGAGAGCAGCCGGATGAGAGAAGTCAGGTCCGGGACGGCGACAACCTTTAGGCCCGGCACCAGCGCTGCCTCAAAGGCATTTTCTGCCGGAACAAACAATACCCCAAAGCCCAAACTTCGTGCGGTTTCGGCGATGACAATTATGCCGGAGGTCGGGCGGACCGCCCCGTCCAGGGCGAGCTCGCCCACAAACAGCTTCTTTTCCGGGTCAAAATCGAGCTGGTCGCTGTTCAACAATATGGAAACCGCGATCGGTAGGTCATAGTGCGTGCCGATCTTGGGCAAATCCGCGGGCGCGAGGTTCACGGCCACGCGGGAGCGCGGAAACTGACTGCCCGAGTGTTTCAGGGCGGCTTTCACCCGTTCGCGCGACTCGCGGATCGCCGCGTCCGGCAAACCCACGATCACGGTCGCAGGCAGGCCGGCCGAAATATCAGTCTCCACCTCCACGATCTCGGCCGTAAGGCCAACCACGGCTGCCGAATAGACCTTACGCAACATTCCTACGAAGTACTAATAATATGAATATACCAATCCCAATGGCCACATCCGCTAGATTTACGGTGCTGATGCCCAGATTGATAAAATCTGTGGCCGCTCCGAAGAAAACCCGCTCAAGAATATTCGACAGCGCGCCGCCGACGATCAGCGCGAAGCCAAACGGCGAGGCCTTTGGCCAGAATCGAAAATATAAAAAAATAAATAGCGTGAGGCCGAGAAGCAGCACCGCCAAATTTAAAACCCTGCCGAGGTCGAGGCCAAAGGGCAGGGCGGAGTTTGGGACAAAATTATTTTTCCGGGCGAAAAATTTTGTCGTTTGATCAATCAGGATGACACCAAGCAGGACAGCATAATTATTTCTTGTCATGCTCCACGCAAGTTTCTGCCTCGGGCACGGCGCGCAGCCGCTCCGCGGGAATCTCTTCCCCGCCCGCCACACACAGTCCGTAAGTGCCGTTTTCCATCCGGACCAGCGCGGCTTTGATTTTTTTGAGCCTCATTTCCAGGTCATATCCCTCGGCCACGTTGGCCGCATACATCGCCACTTCGGAAGCATTCTCATCTTCCTGACTGCCAATCTCCGGATATTTGGGACCTTTTTTCCCTTCCACGCCTGACAAAAGTTTTTGCAGCCGCCCCTGTTCGCGCTCGAGCCGGGCCTTATTTGCTTTAATTAGCTTTTGGTCAATCATAATCATAGTTTAACAAATTCAGCAGAATAAAAAAAGGCTGTGTTTGAAAGCCGCTCATAAAATATATTAGATCGGCTGTACACAGCCCTGCCCTTTGACAGGGTAAGTATGCGCACAATCCGAGGTTGGCGTGGTCGCTCCAGCTCCGGGTAGTGCGCATTCTTACACTACATCGTCAAAAAGCTAATCTTGTAATATCTAGCCGTTTTTACAAGGATAACTCCCTTACTGCTCTTCTGGTCCGACGCAAGGTCGGACCTTAAACATTTTTGTTTATTTTTATTTTTGTAGATGAAATATAACTGCTTACATCTATTTTGGACGCAAGCCAAACATTTTTGTTTTTGTTTTTTCGAAATAGGCGGGCTAGAACGCCTGCGACGAGCAGTGGCGGGAGGCCCCACTCGATATATCGATATTTCGAAATGTCGCTTGGGGTCTCCCGAGGAGCATTTTTTAGCAATAATAAAATCCGCGAAATGGATTAGCCGCGGATCTTTTGAAGGTTCTGCACACAGGATAGCAGAAAAAACTCTTCTTGTCAATATTATTCAGCCTGTGGATATTTGAAAATCCGGAAATTCCTCGAAGTAGCGCAAAAAGGCCCGGTCATAGTCAGTCAGGATCCGCCGGTCGGCGATGAAAATCTTCCCGCCGGGCAGGGCGGTTGCGGTAAACCGGCAGATCATCCGGTGCAGAAGATGCATGGCGCGCGGCAGGACGGTTTCCGGAAAAGAAGTTGCGCCAAGTTCCGGCCGCTGCCCCGGCGCTTCAAAGGGCAGCCGCTGCAGAAACAGATTCTGCGCTGGCGGCAATACCACAAAGTACCGCTGATAAGCATAAGTCGTAAGGCCCAGGATAAATTCCCGCCTCGCCGCTTCCGCTGACGCGAGCCGCAACCGGACCGCAGACAAACTGCCGGAAAATTTATAGGCAATGACCTCCTTGGCCCCGGGCTGGATTTTCGCGCTTTCGAAAAAATTTTGCAATTCGCGCTCATTCCCAAACACGGCGATGGTTGACCCGGGCAGCGCGCGGAGGTCCGGCTGGACAACGAGCGCGACTGGAAATTCGGCGCGGGGCTTTGCAATTTTCAATTTTTCGTGGGAGTAATGTTCCAGGCCAAGCCGTTTTTCAAAATACGCCATCGCGATGGCTGGCGCTTCAGTGTCAAGGATGGTAACCGAACGAAAACTTTTTTGAAATTTTTTAAAGAGCGAGGCGATCTCGCGCGGCGCGGCAGAGAGCTCAACCCAAGCGGCATTGAACCGCAGCCAGTAAATTTTTCCGCGTTGCGGCTCCAAAAAAAATTCTCTGATAAATTTTGGGAGGCGCGAGCCGGCGAGTGGCGCAGCCGCCAGTTTGCGCAGCAGCTTTTCCGCCGGGTGAAAGAGTTTGGCAAATGGCCACTCCTCGCGCCTGTGCTCGTCAATGATGATGTTCTCGGCAAACGCCTCTTCTCTTTTGCGGTACACGAGGTGCAGAATGCCGAAAAACAAATCGAGTTCGTCCAAAAGCTTCTCCTCGCCGCGGGCGAACCGTCTGGCCCTGCGGAGATTCCACTCGTCCGTGCGGCTCTCGGTAAATTGTTCCTCAATGGCCGACAGATCAAAAAGCAACGCGGCCGCAGCATGGAAATTTATCTCCCACTCATTGACCAAACTAAACAGCGTGGCGAGATTGCAAAAACTGACTGTTTTTGCCGCGGTTTTGATAAAGTGCGCAAACCCGCACTCGTGCGCGCGGCAAACGGCTGGCTCGCAGGCAAACAAATCCAGAAGTTCCCGCTCGCCCTCTGTCCATTTTATGCTCAAGAGGTCAAAACCGCCTTTAACATCCTGAAAAATCAGGATTTTTATGAGCATTTTCACGCTGGTATCATCCAGCCCGCCTTGCTTGCGCAGTTCCGCAAATTTCACGTCGCAGAGCGCGAATGAGGGTGACGGCAACACCTGCTCTTCCGGCACGCGGTCCAAAAAAAGACTATGGGAAACGGCGATCACCGCGGGTTTTTTGTGCCTGGCCAGCCCCGCCAGGAAATCTCCCTGCAGATTCATGGCCAGCGGGGCCGCGAGAATGGTCGTGGCGGGAAAGTCAAATCCCTTGCTTGCTCCCCTTTGCGACCTGCCCGCCGAAGCCTTAGCGTAGGCGGAAGGGGGGGCTGCATGAACTTTGTGTTTTATCTCGATTTCCGGCAAATCCAGGATCAGCGAAGCCCAGGCAAGATTGGTTCCCCGCAGCAATTTCTTTATCTCGGTCTGGAGTTCTTCCGGCAAAGTCAGAACTTCATTCACAATCGCAGCCAAAACCCGTGCGGCGGTCTGGCTGTCCGCAAGCGCACGGTGTGAGCCCCCCTCCAGAATGGCAAAGCGGTCCCCTAAATATTCCAGGGAGTGGCCAGGCGAGAGCGGCAGGAGCGTCTGCGCAACCTCCAGAGAATCCCAGAACGAATTTTTTAACTTCAGGCCCTGCGCGGCCAGAAACGCGAGATCAAAACCTAAATTATGCCCAAGGAGAATTGCCTGGCCCAAAAAGCCCCGCAGTTCGCCCTTGACCGCCCGCCACACCGGTGCCGCATTCAGTTCGGCTTGTTTAATCCCGGTGATGTCCAGCGCCGCTGCGGAAACTTCGCTTTCCGGATTGACCAGCGTGGAGAAAGTCTGGCCAAGCTTGACCGCAACACGCTTTTTATCCGGGTCAAAAAAAAGTTCGGCTGCCACTGCGCCGATTTCCATAATCCGTCCTTCGCGGACATCGAGGTGGGTCGTCTCGAGATCAAGGGAGATAAATTTCTTACGATAGGTCACCCTCGTTTGCTTCCCGGGTTTTGACCGCGATGCGGATGGCGCCGTCAATGGCTTGGGCAACCTTGGGGCGCTCGCGCAGATATTGCTTGGCGTTTTCGCGCCCGACCCCGAGTCGTTCTTCTCCAAAAATATAAGAATTGCCGGACTTTTTCACGACCTCGAATAAGACGCCCGTGTCCAGCAAATCGCCTTCATAGGAAATTCCCTCGTTCCACATAATGTCAAACTCCGCGACGCGGAACGGCGGCGCGACTTTGTTTTTGACGACCTTGACGCGCACGCGGTTGCCGAGGATGCGGTCACCCTGCTTGATTTGCGCCGATTTTCGCACTTCCAGCCGCACCGAGGAGTAAAATTTCAAGGCCTGCCCGCCGGTCGTGGTCTCCGGATTGCCGAACATCACGCCGATCTTCATCCGAATCTGGTTGATGAAAACCACGGTGGACCGCGATTTGGAAATGATGCCGGCAAGCTTGCGCAGCGCCTGGCTCATGAGACGCGCGTGGAGGCCCATGTGCGAATCGCCCATCTCGCCTTCAATCTCGGCGCGCGGCGTAAGCGCGGCGACGGAATCCACGACGATGATGTCCACCGCGTTTGAGCGCACCAAGGTCTCGACAATGTCCAGCGCCTGCTCGCCGGTATCCGGCTGCGAGATCAGCAGATCGTCGAGATTGACCCCGATCTTCCTGGCATAGTCCGGATCCATGGCGTGTTCGGCGTCCACAAACGCGGCCGTGCCGCCGCGGCTCTGCACCTCGGCGATCATGTGCATCGCGAGCGTAGTTTTGCCTGACGATTCCGGCCCGTAAACCTCAATGATCCGGCCTTTCGGGATGCCGCCAATGCCGAGCGCGAGGTCGAGCGAGATCGAACCCGTCGGGATGCTTTCCACGCTTAAGACCTTCGCTTCCTTGAGCTTCATAATGGACCCGTCGCCGAACTTCTCGCGGATCTGATCCACCGCGTGCGCCAAAGCGTCTTTCTTGGTGGTGTCAGTCTTGCTTTCTTCTGCCGTAGTTTTCGTCATAGAATAAGTATAACACTATTTTGTGAATTCGATATTCAGGAGCGGCTCGCCGGCGCGGCCGAGGGTGCCCAGGGGCTGGCCATTCAAAGTGGCGCGCGTGGCGCCGGCGTCGCGCGTGGAAAACAGGAGTTGCTCGACAGCCGTAAAGGTTTTTGAGCTGCCGGCCGCCAGCTCGCCGGAAAAAATCGCGCGGCCATCGGCCAAAACCTCAATGAACGTCCCGCGGGTTTCGATGGTTACCTCCAGAACCACCCTGGCCGTCGTGGTGGCGGCGCCGGCGATTTCCTTCTCCGCATAAATGATCTCCTTCTGCAGCACCGTCTCCTGGCCAAACTTATTGACCGCCCGGATCGCCAGAAGATTTTTGCCGAAGCCCAGAGACAGCGCTTCGCTGAAATTGCCGCTGGCATCCACGGCCAGCGCCTGGTTGTTGAGATAGACCGTGGCGCCGCGTTCCGTTCTGCCGGCCACCTGCAAGAGGCCCGTACTGACAGTTTTCTCCAGGGGGGGCAGCAGTTCCAAACGCGGCGGACGAGCCAGGGAGGAAATCTGAAAATACAGATACCCAAGGCTCAAAATTCCCAAAACCGCCACACCGAAGAGCGTGATTATCCGCGGGTTCAAGACCAATTTGGGAATGGCCAGAGGTTGCTGCGGCGCGGGCAAAGGCCTGGCCGGCGCAACGTTGTCGCGGATCGCGCGCTCTTCGACAAACGCCTCCAGGAGCGGTTCGGCCGGGACACGGTAGATCTGCGCCAAAGTCCGCAGGAAGCCTTTGACGTAAACCGTGGCCGGCAAATCGGCCATGGTTCCTGACTCCAGCGCTTCGAGATATTTGGGCTGGATTTTGCCGAGGCGGCGGATATCTTCGAGCGAAAGGCCCAATTTCTCGCGCTGCATTCGCAGCCGCTCGCCAAGATCCATGTGCCTCACGCTTTTCTTGACAAACTTCATAAGCTAAATTTCTTCATCTGTATTATCCGCGCCATCTGCGTAGCGGCGATCAACATACACCTCACGAGGCTTGGCGCCGTCCGCCGGACCGATCAGGCCGCGCGCTTCCATGAGATCAAGCAGCCGCGCGGCGCGCGCATAGCCGAGCCGCAGCCGCCGCTGCAGGAGCGAGGCCGAGGCTTTCCCGGCACGGGCTACGACCGTGATGGCTTCGGGCAGCAGCTCATCCTCATCCGCTTCGCCTGAAAATGCCGCTGCTCCCCGGGCGGACTGCTTTTCCAGAATACCCTCTGCGTATTCCACTTCCCCGGCCTGGTTTTTGACAAAGTCCACCACGCCGCTCACCTCCTTCTCGGAAATATATGTGCCCTGAATGCGCTTCGGTTTGCCAAGATCGCTCGTCACGTAGAGCATGTCGCCGGCGCCGAGGAGTTTTTCCGCGCCGCCAATGTCAAGAATGGTGCGCGAGTCCACCTGGCTCGCCACGGCAAAGGCCATGCGCGCCGTGATATTGGCCTTGATCAGGCCGGTAATAATATCCACTGACGGACGCTGCGTGGCGAGCACCAGATGCACGCCGACCGCGCGCGCCATTTGCGCCAAGCGCACGACCGCGGCCTCGACATCGGCCTGGGCCACGGCCATGAGATCCGCGAGTTCATCCACAATGATCACAATATAGGGCAGGGGTTCGGGCGCTTTACTATTGTATTCCGTGATGTTGCGCCGATTGGCTGCGGCGAGCAAATTGTACCGCCGATCCATCTCGGCCACGGCCCACCTGAGCGCATTGACTGCCTTGTTATGGTCGGTCACGACCGGGGTCAGCAGATGCGGAATGCCATTGTAAAGATTCAGCTCCACGCGCTTGGGATCAATCACAATGAGCCGCAGCTCTTCGGGCGAGTTGCGAAAAAGGAAACTGATCAGCATGGAGTTGATGGCAATGCTCTTGCCCGCGCCAGTAGCGCCGGCAATCAGGAGGTGCGGCATGCGCGCCAAATCCGCGATCATCGGCATCCCGGCCACATCGCGCCCGAGCGAGAAGGCGAGCGGCGATTTGTGCGCGATAAAGCTTTCCGTGGAAATAATATCCTTGATGCGGACAATGGCCGTGGCTTTGTTCGGCACCTCGACGCCGACGAGGGCGCGGCCCGGGATCGGCGCCTCGATGCGGATTGAGGGCGCGGCCAGCGCGAGCGCGAGGTCATTCTGCAGGGCCACGATCTGCGAAAGTTTGATCCCGTGCGCGGGTCGAAGGGTATATTGGGTAACCGTTGGGCCGACATTCACCTCGCCCATCTCCACCTCAATGCCAAAATCTTGAAGCGTCTTCTGAATAATCGTCACGTTGGCCTCGATATTGCCGCTATCCACCACACTGTGCGAATCCTCCAGAAGCGAAATCGGCGGCAGCTGCCAGTTGCCCTTGCGGAACCTGGCTGTGACGCGTTCATAATCCACGGGCTTGGCCTCGTCCGCCTCCGCCAAAGTTTCGTCGAAAATCTCCTGCTCGACTGCAATTTCTTCTTCCGCATCTCCATCCGCGTCCACCCGCTGCAGATTAAAACCCGAGGTCTGCATCTTGTTGATCTTTATATCCCTCTCGCGCTCGCGGCTTTTTAGCGCGAGCTGGCGAATGCCGGAAAAGCTCAAATTAAAAAGCAGAATCATCGCGGTGATCAACAAAGCAGCCATAATGAGAATGGAGACCCAGAAATCCGCGAGCGCAAACAGCGGGTAGGCCGAAAGCAGCCCGAGGTAACCGCCGCCCGCGCCCGCTTTGACGAGCTCAAAGACGCGTCCTGAATCAGGGCGCATCGCGATAATGTGGAGAAGGCCGGTCAGGCCGACTGTAAAAAGAATGCCGCCGATATAGATGCGCGCGTTCCCGACCGGCGCTTCCTCATCTGCTTCTGCTTCCCGCCGGCCAGCCAGAAAAAATGCCAGGGCCATGGCAAAAAAGATAAGGGGAGCGGCCAAAGCAGCCCAGCCCAAAAGCAGGGTAAAAACCTTTTTTACGATCTCTCCGGCGACTCCGGCCGCGTCAAAAAAGGATAATAAACTCACGAGCCCCAACACCGCGAAGAGCACGATCAAAATCCCGCGTTTCGTCTCTGGCTTTAGTTCCAGGCGCGGCAATTCCTCACCTTGATAATAATATCTTTTTTTTCTCGGCCTCCCCGGCCCGCGTCGTGCCATATGTGGTATTTATTTTATCACAATTTTTGCTGTTACCAAAGTCGCCAATGCCCGTACGCGCTACTGCGTCGCGGGCTTTTTTATTTGTTCGTAATTTAAAAAACCGCCTTGCGGCGACTTTTTGGAATCCGATCGTGCGTGTCTAGCGATGAATCGGGGTAGAAATGCCAAGTTTTCCTCCAACCACGCGGACGCGCTTTTCCAAACGCGCATATTCGCTGTTCAAAGCTTTGTTCACTTTCGCCTCCACAATAGCAATGCTGTCTTTTACTTCGGTAAACTGATTATTGACTCCAACAAATTGATCATTTATCCTTGATTCCATTTGGTCCAAACTTTTGACAACAATTTGGGCCATTTCTTCATTCCCCTCTTGGACGCCTTTTTTAATCGCTTCGGCCATATCTGCCTTCGTCGGCAGATCTTTGACTGCTTCAGTCACAATTACTTTTATTTCTTTGAGGTCAGTCTTATCCATATTGCCTACTCTTCTTCCACGCTTTTCACTTTAATTTTCTTGGTCCGGGCGCGGGAGGCCTTGGGCAGCACCAGCGTGAGCACGCCGTCTTTGAGGTCAGCGCGGGCTTTGTCCACGTCAATCTCAATCGGCAGCGACAGCGAGCGCGAAAAACTTCCCCAGTAGCACTCCTGATAAAAATAATCCTCGCTCTTCACCTCTTCCACGCGCGAGCGCTTGCCCTTGATGGTGACCATGTCGTTGGCAATCGAAATATCCAGATCTTCCGGTTTCACCCCGGCAATCGTGGACTGGATTACCACATTATCTTTGGTTTGGAACACATCCACCGCGAGCTGCCCGTCTTCGGTAGTGCCTTTCCGATCATCTTCCTCCACCAGATCGTCAACATCCACGTCTTCATCCGCCTCCTCGTATTGGTCCTCATCCTCGCTGCGGAATATTTTTTTCAGTAATGACATATTTGTTGCATTAGTATGTATTCGTATATTAGCATCGCATCATAAAATGTCAATAATCGCCCGCGCGGCGCGCGCGGCGGCCTGCGGCGTGGCGAGCGCGCGCAGCTTTGCCCGCGCCTGATGATAATGCTTTTCGTCATGAAGCAGGCGCGAAACCTGCGCTCCAAGTTCGCGCAAATTTCTTGCCCGGAAGCCGACGCCGTGTTTTATGAGATAGTCTTCATTCAGCTCCTCGCCGATGTGCAATGGGTTGATAAAGACCATTGGCAACCCGGCGGCGATCGCCCCGGCGGCGGTGAGCCCACCGGCTTTAGTGATCAATATCTTGCTTTGAGAAAATATTTTAGCGATTTCGCTGTTAGGCAGCCAGCCGTGGACGGTGAGACGCGAATTTTGCCGGGCAATGACGGAAAACTCTTCATAAAGTTCCTGACTCGTACCGGTAAATACCGCGACCGCCGGTTGTTCGGGCAGCGCGAGCAGCGCGAGAATTTCTTTGCTGCCCATGCCCCAGCCGCGGCTGCCGCCCATTACTGCGATCAAATTTTTGCGGGGCGCGTCACCAGATTGTTTCGCAAAGGCCGCGTCAAGCGGCATGCCCGTTATGGTAATCTGCTCGCGCTTGTAGCCATAATCGCGATTGAGAATATTGTCAACGTGTTCGGGAATGATTGCGAGGAAGCGATCCACGCGCGGATAAACCCAGTAGGGCTGAAAATGGTAATCGCTGAATGTCGTGACCAGCTTGCCGGTATATTTCTTGCGTAATTTTAAATAAGAAACGATGGCAGTCGGAATCGTTTCCGTGGTGAGAATTAAATCCGGTTTCGCAGCCGCGAGGTAGCCCGCTAGTTTTTTCGCGCGGAGCGCGGCAGCGGGAATGCGCAGCGGCAGCGTCAGCGCATTGAAAACTCTATTGGTATAAAAAAAACGCCACAGCCACGGGATGCGCCGGAGTAGCCAGAGATAAAACCTCTGAAACTCGTCCTGCACCGCGCCGCCGTAAAACTGGATCACGTCCAGCAGCTCAATTTCCACCCCCTCCTTTTCCTCCCCCCTCGAGGGGGAGGAGGGGTGGGGGGGCTGTTTTCTCAATTCCGCGGCAATATTTTCGGCAATGATCTTGTGCCCCAGTCCAACGGATGTATAGATGACCAAAATTTTTTTATTCATACTCAATGTCCAAAGCGGAGGCGGTGAGATTCGAACTCACGATGGACTTTCGCCCATACGGCTTTTCGAGAGCCGCGGTTTCAACCACTCACCCACGCCTCCTCGTCGCAATACGCTCCGCTCGCTTAGATAAGCCATCTTCGCCCGCTTCGCGATTGCTCCTCTTCCCCAAAAGATGCTTCGCACCTTTTGGGGTCCCCCATTTATACTAACATTTTTCCGAATCTTTGATTCACAATCTCTTTCACGGCCTCAAAACTCATTCTGTGAATTTCGCACGGGCCGTTTTTGGTAAGCGCGTTCCGATGAAAGACAGTGTTGTATCCTTTGTGCCGCGCAAAGCCGAAGGCGGAAAATTTTTCATCGAGCTGCCGCATCAGATCATCGCGGAAAACTTTGGCGAGGATGGAAGCCGCAGCAATGGATAAAATTTTCGCATCGCCACCGACAATTGCCTGCTGGACAATCCCCCCCACCTTTCCTCCCCCACCAGTGGGGAGGAACTGAAGGAGGGGAATTTCAAATTTTCCATCAATCAACAAAATATCCGGCGCGAGTTTCATATTTTCCACGGCGCGGCGCATGGACAGCAGCGAAGCGTGATGAATATTGAGTTCGTCAATTTCAAAGTGCGAAGCGCTGCCAATCCCAAAGTCTAGCGCATTTTCGTGAATAAAGTCAACCAGCGCCGCGCGTTTGTGGGGAGGCAAGGTTTTGCTGTCCCGCACCCCTGCCCACCATTTGGTTTTACTGCGGTATTTGCCGACTTTTTCGGGATTTAACATCACCACCGCGGAAACCACTGGCCCAGCCAGCGGCCCACGCCCGACCTCGTCAATGCCCGCGATCAGGCGGTAATCTTTCAATAATTCTAATTCCTTTGTGTACGTCGGCGTGAGCATATAGTCATTATACAAAAAATCCGACCAAGGGTGTCGGGTTTTTTGTGGAGTATATTTACAACAAAGTACGAACCTATTTTATCAAAAATTCCTGACCAATGGAAGCCGCCGCGCCCTCGCTTCGCATTTTGCAGAACAAAAATGAGACTGGGTTATGTAAAGTTAATTTGACATCCCGGTTTCTAAACGCTAAACTAAAATATATCAGGTATATGAATTATGAAGGAAACTATCAAGAACCAAGTCCACGAATTGCGGACAAAGTCCAATATTACACAAGTAGTTTTAGCCGAAGCACTTAGAGTAACACGCCAAACCATTATTGCCATCGAAAAAGGCAATTATACGCCTTCGGTCATCTTAGCCTTGAAAATTGCTAAATTTTTTAAGAAACCAGTTGAGGATATTTTCCAAATCAAATATGAAAAATAACTTACTACAAGAAATCTCAATCTCCGGAATACTGATTATTCTTCTCGTCCTATTCCTTAACCCATTTGGATTTTGGATGCCGACTACATTGCTCATGATGATGGTCTTGGGGCTGGTAGTGGTGTTTGCTTTATTTGCGAGTTTTGTCTGGAGAGAAAACCACAGAGACGAACGGGAAGGACTTCACAAAATGATGGCTGGCAGAATTGCATATCTTACCGGTACGGCTCTGCTTACGCTGGGCATCATAGTCCAGAGTCTCAACCACGAACTTGATCCGTGGCTTGTCTTCACATTAACAGGAATGATTGTGGCAAAAGTCATTGGTCTTATCTATGGTCAAATTAAGAATTAAAAAATAAATTATGACAATCAAAATATACAAAACAACGACCTGCCCTTATTGCAAAATGGAAGCTGAATATCTTCAGTCCAAGGGAATACCATTTGAGGAAATTTATGTTGATACGAAGTAATAATTAATAATAAATAATATGATAAAAAATTCACAAAAGGGTTTTGCGATACCCATCATTATCGCAATAGTTGCAGTTGTACTGGTTTTGGGCGGTGTGGTGTACTACGCCAACCAATCTCGAATCCAAAAGGATAAGATGGCGCAGGAAAAAACCATGATGGAAAAGGAGGCAATGGAACAGAAAGAAAAAGAGGCGATGATGGAGAAAAAAGACGACGGAGCAATGATGGATAAAGGAGAAACCATGATGAAATATTCCGGCGCAGTGCTTGCCGGAAAATCAGCCCCGCTTCTTGACTTTACGAAAGTCGATTACGACGCGGCAATAAAAACCGATAAGCTCGTTGTACTTTATTTTTATGCCAACTGGTGTCCGATCTGCAAAGCTGAATTTCCGGTCATGCAAAAGGCTTTTAACGAGCTAACCACGGACAAAGTAATAGGCTTTCGTGTGAACTATAATGACGATCAAACTGACAACGACGAAAAAAATTTAGCCAAGCAATTCGGTGTTGCGTACCAGCACACGAAAGTATTTGTTAAAAACGGCCAAAGAATCTTGAAATCTCCCGAGGGTTGGGACAACAAGCGCTACGACATGGAGATAAGTAAAGCTTTGAGCCAATAATCTATGACAGAAAGTCTTATCATTGGAGCATT
>CAZMCQ010000007.1:0-29057 GCA_964565195.1 uncultured Candidatus Saccharibacteria bacterium
GCGGGCAGGGAGCCGGTACTCGCCGGAGCAAGGCCGGCCAGAACTTCGTTGCCGTCGAGCGAGCCATTCCCGTTGGAGTCGGGATTCTCGAGATCCGAGCCGATCGCCTTTTCCTGCTCATCCGAAAGGCCGTCGGAATCCGTGTCCACGCCGCGGCCGAGGATCCCCGGATCGATCTGCCGCGCGGCCAGGCGGTAAATCTGCCCCAGCTCCGTAAAGAGAATCGGATTTTTGGCATCCCGTTCGGTCGCGTTCTTGAGCGAATCAATGATAAACTTATCCACGCCGGCGACGAGCGGGCGCGCGGTGGTGTAGAGATTGGCCAGCCGTTCCCACGCCGCCCAGTTGTCCGGGGAAATCTCCACGGCCGCGCGCGAGGTGTTGATGGCCGTGAGCAGCCACTGCTGGACCACCACCGGGTTCGGAGTCTTTTTGGATAATTCCTGGTTGATGCGCAGGAACAGGAACTCCCCGTAGGTCAGGAAATAATCCGGCCGGAACTGGTTTAAGCGGATCGCCTGCTCGAAACTCTGCTGGGCGCGGTCAAATGTTTCGGCCTGGCCGCTTCTCCGCAGGCCGCGCGTATAGAAAATATCCGCGGCATAAACGGACGAGGCAAACAACAGAAACACCACGATCATCACAAAGCCGAACGAGGCCAGGGAAACTGCGGTCACGGCGCGGCGCGGCGCCTCGGCAAAGGAGAAGCTTACCACCCGGTCGCGCTCTTCGGCGGTCGCCCCCAGGCGCGTTATGGCCAGGAAGGCGGCCATCATCATCCAGAACGAGAACGCGATCACCGTATTGAAGAAGAAAAACCAGTGCGCGAGCCACAGGGAAACAAAGGCGGCATAAACGGCGGCGGCGAGACGCCAGCCGGGGTGCTCTTGCTTCCGCTTCAAAAACATGAGGCCGTAGAGCAGGAATATCGCCCCAATAAGTTCAAACGCCAGAAACCCGAGGAGACCCGCGCCCACGAGATACTCGGCCGCCTCGGAAGGCGCGCGATCAAACTTGACGTTCCAGAAAGGCGAGAGGTTGAAGTTCTGCGAACGATAGCGCGAGAAGGCATAGGAAAAAGTGTTGGGCCCCTCGCCCAGGATGGGCCGGTCGCGGAGCGTGCTCATGATGACCGGCGCGGCCGTCCGGTAATCGAGACGCACCTCGACGGGCAGATTGAAATTGAAAATACTCCGCATATTCACAAACGGGAAGACGAACTGCACGGTCAGAAAAGAGATGACGAGAATGAGAATCACGAGCGGGGTGATAAAAGTCTTCATCGCAAACTCGCGGGCCCAGGCAATCTGCGCAATCATATGCATGAGCAGGCCAACGAGCAGCGCGGCCCAGGCATAGGTAAAATTGATGGTGAGCAGGATCAAAAGCGCGAGCACGATGGCCCCGATACGGAAGACGCGACCATCCGGAAAGCGCCAGACGCTGCGGCCGCCGGGAAAAGCAACAGCCAGGACCAGCACAAACGCAGCCAGGAGCGAAACCAGCAACAGCCCGCCGAGACTGTTGAAGCTTTCCGTTTTGGCAAAAGCGAACCGGAGCAGAAAGACGCCGAAAAACTGCAGGACGACATAGGCCAGAGCAAGAAACAGGGAAAAGAAAAATACGGAGACCAGAAGCCGCACCGCGCGGACGGTGCGGAAATTGTTTATCACCACATAGTAAAAAAGGATCAAAAACAGAATCTGGAAAAAGTTTCCGGAAAAACTGCCATAAAAGCCCAGGAACGAGGCGACCCGATCCACGGAAAAAATTGCGGCCAAAAGGTAGAGCGCGCCGAAGGCCAAAACCGGCATATCCAGCGGCGTTTTAACCAGGCGAATGGTCCGCAGCACGATCAGCCTCAAGATCCAGGTCACGAGCGCGCCCGCGGTCAGAACAAACAACAGCATCTGCTTGGAAAATTCGAGCGGCTCCACGGTCCAGGTGGTGATGGACAACGGCAGCAGGAAAGCCAGCGCGTAAATAAAACCGCGGATCACGCGATCCCATTTTTCTTCCTGACCCAAACCCGGCGGTCGCCCGACCACTATGCTTGGTCTCTTGATTTGCGTTTTGCTGACGGCAAGTTCCACCATCTTTATTTTATTATTGTATCACGGAACAAATTCCGGCCCCCTGTTCATGTAGGCCTTGATAAATGCCTTGATTTCCTTTTCGTCCACTGCGTCGAGTTGCAAAAGCCGGCCCCAGGCCGCCATGGCAATCGCCGCATCATTGGCCGGCCGCGGGGTCAGGATCACCTTGGTCGGATAATCCTGCACAATTTCTTTCAGGGCATTGACGAGGGCGGTCTGGCTCGGATCTTTGTAGGAAATCCAGATGCCGCCATGTTCGAGATTGTGGATCAGCTGCTCGTCAGGCAACTCCTGATCATACACTCCCCAGTCGGCGGCCTGCGCATAGTGCGAGCCGGAGGTTGGCGGGTTGGAATTGTACTGCTCGTGCTCCTCCCCGGGCTGGATATGGGCCCGCCCCTGGTCGACAATTTCCTCTCCGGGCTTTTCCAGCGCCGCTTGCCGTGAATAGCCAACCAGCCACCAGCTGCCGCCAATAAGCAAAACCAAAATCGTGAGCCAAATGACGATTTTTTTTAGTTTCGCGCGGCGCACAGCGGCAAGCCGCGCCTGCCGTTCCTGCTCGCCTTTGGAAAGGCTGCCCTCATCCATGCTTCAATTATAATCTATAATCCCCGTCTCCGCAAAAACACCGCGTTCACCGCGACGATCACTGTGCTCGCCGACATAAATACGGCCGCCAGGGCCGGTTCCAGAAGAATGCCTTTGGCGGCCAGTACGCCGGCGGCCAGAGGCAGGGCAATGACATTGTAGCCCGTGGCCCAAAATAGATTCTGAATCATCTTCGTGTAGGTCAGGCGGGACAATTTGACGATCTTCATGATATCGCGGGGGTCGTTTCTGACCAGAATGATTCCGGCCGACTCAATGGCGACATTCGTGCCCGCGCCGATGGCAATGCCGAGGTCCGCCTGCATCAAAGCCGGCGCATCGTTGACCCCGTCCCCGACCATGGCGACTTTGCGGCCGCGCTTCTGCAGCGCCTTGACTTTTTCCGCCTTCTCGGAAGGCAACACCCGGGCAAAATATTCATCAATGCCAAGCTCCCCGCTCACCCACTCGGCCACGTCCTTGGAATCGCCGGTGATCATGGCCGGGCGAACGCCCAGCCCTTTGAGCGCCTTGACCGCCTCGCGCGACTCTTCACGAATTACATCGGCCAGAGCAATGGAGCCGGCTAATTCACCAGCAACGATAACGTAAATTATGGTTTTGCCTTCAGATACTGGCGACCTAAAGGTCGCCGCTACATCAGACGGTAAAATCGTCTCGCTGCCCACGACTACCATCTTGCCGCCAATGACGGCCTGCGCGCCCTTGCCGGGAATCCTCTGAAAATCTTTCGCCGGCAAAAGTTCCAGGCTCTGCCGCCTGGCCTCGGCCACAATGGCTTTGCCAATCGGGTGCTCGGAATGCTGGTTTACCGAGGCGGCGAGCTGCAAAATTCTTCCCCTCTCCTTTAATTCCTCCCCCCGTGTGGGGGAGGAGGGGTGGGGGGTTATTATCTCCTCCACCCCAAAGGCCCCTTCAGTGAGTGTCCCGGTCTTATCAAACAGCACGGTATCAATGGTCCGCGCGGCCTCCAGCGCGAGCCGCTGCTTTACCAGAAAGCCGTTCTGCGCCGCCTTTGTGGTGGAAATGGAGGCAACCAAAGGCACGGCCAGGCCCAAAGCGTGCGGGCAGGCGATCACGAGCACTGCCACGAGCCGCGCCACCGCAAAACTGACCTCTCTGCCGGCGATAAGCCAGGCCGCGAGCGTAATAATGCCTCCGGCCACGGCAATGACCGTCAAATAAAGGGCCGCGCGATCGGAGAGAATCTGCAGCCGCGATTTGGAGGCCTGCGCCTCGGCCACGAGCCGCATCACGCCAGCCAAAAAGGTGTGTTCCCCGATTTTGGTGACCTTGATCTTTAGCGAGCCGTCGCCGTTGATGGTCCCGGCAATTACTTCATTACCGGCTTTTTTAGGAACTGGTTTTGATTCTCCGGTAACCATACTTTCATTGACGTCCGAATCGCCCTCTGTAATCTGGCCGTCTGCCGGAACTTTTGCTCCGGGTCGGACGAGCACGATATCACTTTCTTGAAGTTCGGAAAGCGGGATTTTCTCCGTTTGCCCATCTCGAATTACTTCGGCAACATCAGGCAGCAGTTTGGAAAGTTCCTTAAGCGCCCCCTGCGCGCCGCTTACCGCCCGCATCTCGAGGAAGTGCCCGAGGAGCATGACTGTGATCAGCGTGGCCAGTTCCCAGAACAGCGGCTCTGCGCCCGCAAACACCGCGTAAACGCTCCAGACATACGCTGCCGAAATGGCCAGGCCGATGAGCGTCATCATGCCCGGTAATTTCGCCCGAAGCTCCCGCCCGGCCCCGGCCAGAAACACCCAGCCGCCGTAGAAAAACACCACGGAACCCAAGAGGAGGGCAATGTATCCAGAGTTCGGAAACTCGCCGAAATGCAGATACACAATCGGGATAGTCAAAATTAAGCTCACCCAAAACTTCCGCAGGAACATGCGCGTCGAATGCCCCGCGTGCTTATCAAGTCCGCGTGATTCTGCGTCCAGTCCGCGTTTAGTCCGCGATGGCACTAGTGCCATGCCGCACTCCGGACACAGCCCGGGCTTGTCCCGCCGGATCTCCGGATGCATAGGGCAGGTGTAAACTTGCTCCATTTTTTCTTGTTTCATAAATTATGGTTCTATTATATCAGTTTGCTTGCTCTGACGAACACCCGCTTTCCTCCGCAAGCTTTCCCAAGCCCTGAGAGTGTATTTAGCTTTCATCATTACAACACTTCTCCAATTTCTTTTCCAAGGCCTTCACTTTGCCGTCTTCACTCGGCAAGACAAAGCGGAAATATGCAACTACCCCGAGTATGCCAAGTTCAAAGGCAAAGGTTATCCAAGTGATATTGTTCACGAGAATAAAAGCCAAGGCCAAACCAAAAATGATAATCGGCCAGCGGCGCTTTCCTTGATAGGCAATTCCGACCACTGACGCGCCCATAAGGAGCGCGATTAGGACCTGAACGCTGGGTAACGGCAATAATCCCAGGAGCACGCCAGCTTGCAGAAGAAGCCAACTCCCGCCCACGACGATACAAATAGAACAGAGTTTGATTTTCATATTTTCAGATTAGCTTAGAAAAAAAGGATAAGGAGTCCCAAGGCAACCATGGCCAGGCCGCCCCAGAACCGCATGGGTTTGGCTTCTTGCCTCTGCCAAGCCTGTACCTTGGAAAGAAGCGCCGGGCGGCTCGCGAGCAGCAGAATCGCGACGAGCGGCAGAATGAAGATGAGATTGTAGAGCACGAGATACGAAAGTCCTGAAAGGTAAGTTTGCCGGTCGTGCAAGAGCCCCAAAACCATGAGGTAGGGCCCGCCGGTGCAGGGAAACTCGCAAAGCCCGACCAGCGCGCCCAGGACGAATACCGCCGGCAGGGACGCTCGGTCCATGAGGCGCGCCATGCCCCGATGCGCGGCCTGCGGGATGCGCAGTTTCACCGGGAAGGCCGGGAAGAAGTGATTAATGAGGTTAATCGCGCCGAGCGCGATGAGCAGCGTCGCGCCAAGTTTGGCCATGAAGTGCGGCGTGTTGAAGAGGTGCAGGGTCTGAAGGATCCCGAGGCCGATCAGCATATACACGACAAACAGCCCCAAAATGTAAAAGCTGCCGATCAGAAGAATCTTGGAACGGAGCTTGCCGATGCTGAAGAGAAAGGCAATGGTTAAAAGCAGGACCGAGAAGGCGCAAGGGTTGATGCTGTCAATCAGCGCGGAAATCCCCACGAGCGGCAGCAGAAATGATCCGCCCGCGCTCATCTGCCAAAGCAATTGCGTGCCCATGCCGCTATAGCGGAAGAAGACAAACACCGCGAAGACGACTGCGGCCAGCGCCAGGATCAGAAATGTTTTTAATCTCATAACAGTATTTTAGGGCACGACGTTCGCGGAAAAATACATCTCGGTCATGCCGTCAGCAGTTTCGAGAACTACGGCGCGGTCGATCGCCCCGACCCCGGCTGGCCCATGAGCAGTGGGGTCAAAAGTTGCCTCCACCAGCGCTTCCTCACCGGGAGCAAGTTCTGCCCCAATCTCGGGGACAGCGTCGTGTCCCGGCATGCCCACCGGCCCCCAGCGTTTTTCCCCTTTGACCAGCGATGCCACAGTGCACATGCAGGAGGTGTACATTTTATCAATTTTCACTGCTGTCGCCGAGGTGTTCTTCACGACATAGCCGTGGCTGACATTGCCGGCCGCCATGGAGATCGTGCCGAAATCATAATGCTGTTCCAGCGCGGTCAAACTTTTCGACTGATTGGCCGCTGTTTCGGAAGAGCTCTTCTGCCCGCGCGCCAGCAGAATAAAGCCGGCCGTGAGCACAACGATGGCCACCAAACTCCAAAGTAAATTTTTTGATAATTTCATTGCATTGACTTTAAGGATAAACAAAAACCGCCTACAGTTAAGAGATCTTTTGCGAAATTATACGCAAAAAACCTCTACAAAATGGCGGCTGGATCGCGTTTCTCGAGGATCTTAAACCAGTGGATGAAATTTTGATGGAACTGTGAGGGGAGTTGTTCAGTTTTTGCAAACGTAAAGCGCGGAGCAGGCTCGAGCGGCAGGGTCAAGCCAATGGCAAGTAAAGCAAGCAGAGCAAAAGCCAGAACCAGGACAGCTGCCGAGAAACTTTTGAAAACCGCGGGATGGGAAGAAGACCGGTTTTCACTGCAACGCGCCGGATTGATAATGTCGGCCAGACAAATCCTGTTGCTATCCCCATGGCCGCCTAGAGCAATAAAACCAAAAACCGCCACTCCCACGAAACTGATGACTAAGATAAACGCCAATTTCCTATTCATAACTAAACTCACCATAGCACACTTGCCAAATTTGTACAAGAGTTTATCATAAAAGTATGAAACCTCTTCTGGTGGGGTTGCACCTCGGTTTTGCCATCATCGGCATTGACGCGCTGCTCTGGCTTGGCGGCGAGATTCTCGCCAACCCCGTAAAGCGCGTGCGCATCAAAGTTGCGGCCTATTTGTCGTTTTTAAGCTTTGTGGCGACCTGGCTAGTCGGCGGATACTATTATGTAAAATACTACGGCGCGCTGGTCAAACCCGGCATCCTGGCCGGCTCGGCCCCGTGGGCGCACGCGATCGCGATGGAAGCCAAGGAACACATCTTTTTGTTTCTCATCCCCATGGCCTGCGTGATTCTCTGCGCGGCTTTGTTGAAACGCGAAGAGCTTGCCGAACTCAAACTAAAAAATTCTCTCCTCGTCTTAATTTTCGTTGCGACCGCAATCGCGCTCTCGCTGGGCGCGATGGGCTACATCATTTCCGCGGCTGCGCGCTGGGGCTGACCCTAATGAATCGTCCCAAACTAATTTATGCCTCCGCCCATGCCGCGGTCATCGCCATCATCACCGCGGTGGTGGTTACCTTGGCCGGCGAATATTCCGCCGCTTTTAAAAATTTCTTAAAAGCCCTGACTGGCCACCACTGGATAACGAAAAGCTGGACGGTTGCCATCATCTACTTCGGCGCGCTGGCCGTAATTTATGGGGCGGCCAAAACCCCTTCCCCCCGCGCGCTGCGCAGGGGTCTCGGGCTGGTAACCGCGACGGCCGTCCTCGGCTTCGTCATCCTGCTTGGTTTTTATATCTGGCACTACAGATTGAGTCCCTGACTTCATTTATTTTTGCCAAGGAGAATTACGCCGAAGAACATAGGCGCGAAAGCGGTGAGCTGCCAGCCGGTCGGCGGCTGCCGGAGAATCAGAAATGCAAAGAACAAAGTCAAAAGCGGGGCGATGGCGGAGAGCGCGTTGGCTTTGGTTACGCTGATGCGGTGGATGCCCTCGATCCACAAAACTTTGCCCAGCCCAAAAAGGAAAAGGCCGTTGATGAGCAAGAAAGGAAGCGAATCGCGCAGACCGCTGGCGGTAAAATTCTGACGGAATAAAAAAGCGAGTAGCAAGATTGCAATCCCGCTCACCACTCCCCGAACCAGCATGATGATCTCTGTGCTGACTTTTTGCCTGGCCCGCCGCTGGAAAAAATTGCCAAATGGAGCGATGGCGGACGCTGCTAGAATCAAAAGGTCGCCCTTGTAAAATGCGGTCAGATTGGGAGACAAAATTATCACGGCACCGGCCAGCACTAAAAGCGCGCCAGCGATGTGCGCGAGTGAAATATATTCCTTCTTCCAGGCATGAAAAAATAAAAAACTGAAAAACACTTCCGTGAGTCCGATGATGCTGGCATTGCCCGGGGAAGTGAATTTTAATCCCCAAAAAAACAAGGTGTAATACAAAACGCCGATAAACAAGGTCATCCAGAGGATGTCTTGCAGGGCCGGCCAATTTAGAGTTTGCCGCCACTGCTTTTTGTAATGGACGAGCGGAAGAAAAAATATCGCGGAAAAAATCACGCTCCCGGCTAAAGAAATAAGCGGCGGCAAGGTATTAAAAGATAAGACCGTGATTACCGGAAACAAACCCCACATCGCCGCTTGGAGTAAGATATATATTTCCCCTTTTCGTTCTTCGTTAAGCAACATACGGCTATTCTACCACGTCCCGACCTGAAAGCGTCGGGATTGACTCTCGCTCGTTTCCATGCTATGTTTTTCGATACTGAAAAAGGAGGACAAAATATGGCAACTGTGGTCTTGAATCCAAACGAGGTGGCGAGAGAGGCCAGGACAGTGGCGGAATTACAAATGCTCCTGGGCCTGGAGATTATGACTGGCCGCCGGCAAATCACCGCGCAAAATGTTTTTGACTACGCCGCTCTGACCTGGGATCGCAACCCGATTCACCTCGATCCGGACGCCGCCGCTCAATCAATTTTCAAAAAGCGCGTCGTTCACGGAATGCTTGTTGCCGCGATTGCTCAAGGGCTGGCTCAATCCGAAGGCCTGCTCCAGCATTTGGAACTGATTCTGTGCGAAGCCCGAATGGCTTGGCCGCGTCCGGTCCTGTTCGGTGATTCACTGTACGTCAAAATCGCTCCCGCGCAGTTACTGGAACCAACCCGCCGCCAGCCCAATCACCAGGCACTGTTTAGGATCAACGTTTACAACCAACACGACAAGCTGGTGCACAAGGCCGAGTGGTCGCTCATCGTTATCGAAAAATAAAGTTGCGACCGCCCACAACAAAAAGACCAGGTGCCTCGTGGTGCCTGGTCTTCTCTATTGGTTTCTTCAATTAACAAAAAACATCTGTCTGACAGATTTTTTTCTTGGCTCCGGCGGCAGGATTCGAACCTGCGACCAAGTGATTACATTTATCCTAAAGTTACCTCTAGGGATGGACTATATCATAACCCTAATGGGGTCCGAGGCGCTTCCTCCGACTTTGCGTCGGAGTACTCCCTTTCGGGATAGTCTCTACACCTGCCTACGCCAAGGCTACGGCAGGCAGGCCTTCTCTTTTGAAGAAATAGGCTTGCGCGCAATCCGAAGCTTTAGCGAAGGATTGGCTCGGGATTACCCTTTTTGAGGACTTCCCCGAATTCACCTCGTTTGCAACCTAGCTTACGCTAGGAGGCTGCGATATGCCTGCATGTATTTCTCGATGGCAATTTGCGCATACCAACACGCATTTTTCGATTTCCGCCTTGATCTTTTCCCAAGAACGAGTTAATCCACGTACCGATATACCAAATTCTTTTTTCTTGGAATCAAGATGATGGAAATCCAATGCGCCTGGATAACGCTTGTAGCCGCAAAGCATACATTGACCGCCTTTGTAATCGCGCGCCATCATGCGAAGTTTTTCACGACGCTTTTTGACAGCTTTACGCATATACTCCGCGCGGTCGGCATATGTTCTTTTATCTGGCATACTCACTTAAGTATACCATTGTAATCTCAAAGAACAAATTCACAGTCACCTGCTCTACCACTGAGCTACGCCGGAACGTATCGAAATTTTACCAAAATAAATCCGCCCTGTAAAGGCGGATTTATTTTTCGACCAGTTCCGCGATGGCGACGAAACGACGCAGGGCCGTGCCGACTGGGTAGGACGTCTGCACGGTGAGCAGCTTGCGCTGGTAGCCGCGCTGGTCCAAAACAGATAACTCTTTCGGCGAGACGACTTTGGTCTCGATAACTTTATACACAAATTTTTTGCCGGCGTGATCAGAGGCGATGATTTCCTCGCCGATTTTTATCCTCGGCAAGCGCGCGAGAATGGTCTTGTAGCGGCCCCTGGACCAGATGTAATCCGAGGAGTGGCCAAAGATATACGGATTGCCATTCTCCCCGATCCTGGCTGTGCCGGGATAATGCGCGACGCCGTTTTCCAGGCCTTCCTGAAAGGCCTCTTCATCCGCGCGCTCAACATAAATAATTGGCGTCTCAATGCCTAGCCGCTCGATGATTAACATATTCGCCATCATCTCCGGCGGCGCCGAAACTATCTTCGGCGTCTCCAATTGTGTCTGCCAATACGGCCAATTGATCAATGCCAAGGACACAATCAGGATGTACACTGCCCGCCGGAGCCACGGCGCCATCTAAAATCCCGGCTCTAACTGGTCAATTTTTGCCGCGAGAATAAAGTCATTTTCATGCAACCCGCCGATGGCGTGCGTCCACAATGTGATTGTCGCAAACCCCCAGCTGAAATAAATGTTGGGGTGGTGATCTTCGGCCTCGGCGATCGCGGAAACCTGATTGACGAATTTCAGGGCTTCAGCGTAATTCTTAAACTTGAATTTGCGCTCAAGTTTCTTGCCGTCATCTACGATTCGCCACTCGGGACTAAGTTCCTTTAAGAACTCTAACGCCGCTGCCGCCGGAAGCGTCGGCACCCCGCCCTCGCACGGCACGCATTTTTTCTGCGCAAGGTCTATCATTCTAATAATCTCTAAGTTTCTGGATATGTTTGTGTTCTTTGATGCGCTCGAGGGCTTTGGCCTCGATCTGCCGGATGCGCTCGCGCGTCACCCCAAACTCTTTGCCCACTTCCTCGAGCGTATGGGTCACCCCGTCCTCGATGCCAAAGCGCATTTTGAGGATCTTCTGCTCGCGCGGATCGAGATCCGAAAGTACCTCTTCCACATATTCGGCAAGCAGCTGGCGGCCGGCCGAGTCAGCCGGCATCGCGGTCTGCTCGTCCACAATAAAATCCCCGAGCCGCGAGTCTTCCTCATCGCCCTCATCGCCCACGGCCGTGTCAATCGAGACGGTTTCCTGGGAAATTTTTTGCAGGTGGTGGACCTTCGCCACTTCCAGCCCCATTTCATTGGCAAGCTCCTCCGCGGTCGGCTCGCGGCCGAGTTCCTGCACGAGCGCGCGCTCGGCTTGGGCGTATTTGTTCAGCGTTTCCACCATATGGACCGGAATGCGAATCGTGCGCGACTGGTCGGCCAGGGCGCGGGTAATGGCCTGACGGATCCACCAGGTCGCGTAAGTGGAAAATTTATAACCCTTGGTCCAGTCAAATTTCTCGACCGCGCGGAACAGACCGAGATTGCCTTCCTGGATTAAATCGAGCAATCCTAAATTGCGGCCCATGTATTTTTTCGCAATGGAGACCACGAGCCGGAGGTTCGCTTCGGTAAGCTTTTTCCGCGCGGCCACGTCGCCTTTGCCGATGCGTTTGGCCAGTTCCACCTCTTCCGCGCCTTTCAGCAGCGGCACCTTGCCGATCTCCCGCAAATACATCTGAATCGAGTCGTCATAAATATCGCCAAGGTCATAGGACTCGGGCGTGTCAGTGATGGATTTGCCGCGCGGCCGCTCGGGCGTGGCTTTGCCCTGTTCCCAGACTGAGGCAACTTCCTGCTCCACAACCTCGACGCCGAGACTGTCAAGTTTTTCATACAGCTGCTCCACGGCCTCGAGGTTGTTCTCAAGATGCGGCATGGCAAAAATTATCTCGGCCTCCGTGACAAACCCGCGCCCCTGGCCTTTGCGGGCGAGGTGCGCAATCGCGCTGTCCCAATCAAAAGTGCGCTCCGGAGATGGCTGCCTTCTTTGAGTATGCCTCTTCCTTGAAACTTTCTTACGTTTCTTGGGGGCGCCCTTCTTCTTTTTCTTCTTGATCTTTTTAGGCGACATGATATTTCGCAAGTTCGCGAGTCAAATTATAGAATTCTCCGGTCAAGGTTTTTACTTCCTTGTAGGCCTTCTGCGCCTCAGCGCGCGCAATTCGGGCAGCCAGATCCTTCATTTTCTGCTTCAAAGTCTCAAGCTTCAGCCGACCCAAAAACTGCCGCTTGACTTCCTCAAGATCCGTAAGCCCCAAAAGTTCGAGTTCGTTCTCCACTGCGAAGACGAGAAGTTCCAGTTCTGTCGCAATTTTCGGTCTCGCGGCTGCGAGTTTTTTCCAGTCAAAATCGGTCTGCTGAAAGCCGGGCGCGACAAGTTTATAAATCTCTTGCAAAGATGAGGTTGAGAAGTCTTCGGCCGTGAGATCTTCCCAAGAAGACGTGACTGCTTTGCCGAAGCGCAACAGAAAGCCCAAAACCCGCCGCTCCAAAATCTCGCGCTGGGGTTTGCCCGGCCGCGCACCCGGTACTGCTGGGGAAGCCGCCTTGGTCGGCTGGCTCAAGCTCTTTATTTTTTCCAAGAGGATGGCCTCGTCCACATTGGTTTCCGCGGAAAGGATCTGCAAATAGTGGAGTCGGTCCACGGGGTCCGGAAGGAGGACTAAAAGTGGCAGAAGTTCTGCCAGTGCCTGCTTCTTCCCGATAGCGGATGTTAAATCCATTATAGCAAAGGTTTTGGCGAAATAAAAATCGAGGAAGTTTTGCGCACCCGAGATTTGCTCTTCCCAGGCGCTCGGATTTTTGCGGATGATCTCATCCGGATCTTTGCCGAGCTCGCGCGGCAGGTTAACGATTTTTACATTGAAACCAAATTTTAACGCAGCCTCGACCGCGCGGCGCGCCGCCGCGACGCCAGCCTCGTCCACATCAAAAGCAAAACTGGCGTTGTCCGTGAAGCGCTTCAGATTAGTAAGTTGCGACTCAGTCAAAGCCGTGCCCGAAGAACCGACAACATTGGCAAAACCCGCTTCGTGCGCAGTAATCACATCCACATTACCCTCAACCACGATCACCTCGTTCTTCCGGCGAATTTCAGTCTTGGCAAAATGCAGGCCATAGAGAAGTTCTCCTTTATGATAAATAGGGGTCTCCGGACTGTTCACATATTTACCAATCCCATCCTTGTCTACCAATACTCTGCCCGTGAATCCCACGACGCGGCCGTGCGCGTCGTGCAGCGGAAACATGATCCGCCCGTGGAACCGGTCGAAGAACTCAACCGTCCCATTACCCCCCTTACCCCCTTTTTCAACCAGTAAACCCGCCGCCACGGCCTCTTTTTTCTGAAATCCTTTATTAACAATAAAATTCTCAAAGGTATGAAAATCTTCCGGGGCCCAGCCGATCTGCCATTTTTCAATGGTCTCTTTTTTAAAGCCGCGTCCGGATAAATAATTCCGAGCGGCAAGCGCCGCCGGCGAATCGCTCAAAACTTTGGCGTAATATTTCGCTGCCAGCTCGTTTATTTCATATAGCGCTTTTTTCGCGTCTTTTTCTTTCTGATAATTCGCGCTCGGCCGCGATAAAACCACTCCGGCGCGAGGTGCCAATATTTGTAAAGCTTCCGGAAAATCCACGCCCTCGATCTGCTTTATAAATTCAAAAATATCTCCGCCCAGGCCGCAGCCAAAGCAGTGCCAAATCTGCTTGGCCGGTGAGACCGTGAACGACGGCGTCCGTTCCTGGTGGAAAGGGCACACCGCGCGCCAGTTCACGCCGGCTTTCTTGAGCGGCACATACTCGCCGACCAGGTCGACGATGTTGATCTTGTTTTTTATCTCTTCCGAAGGAAGCATGGTAGAAACTCAAAATTCAAAATGCAAAATGCAAAATTACAATTCAAAATTTAAAAAATTATGACTATAAATCCCCCAAGTCTCTTTCGTGGGTTTTATTCCACAAAGTATCCCATACTATATTCGCACCGCAAAAACCAATATGCTTCATATGAATACGCCCTCTTCCATCTTTTCCCTGAATTTCTAACTCTCCTGATTCTCTAGCCTTTTTCACGTCCAACTCATTCTTGCAAAGAGGACAAATTATTTTATTTCTTGAAGAAAATAACCCCATGAAAGTTAGGGTATCTTTTTAGTAATACGATTTTAAAAAATTAATGCCAATCACCACAATAAATACAATCACTAGAACGATAATAAAAGCCGATAATAAATTCGTATATTTTTGATATCCACCTCGTCTATCTATGAGTCCAATTTGATAGGCTTTATCAATATCAAGTTTTTGCAACTCTGCGTTCTTTTGTTCCTCTAGATCACCGAGTTTCCTGTCGAGCTCTCCAACTTGTTCCGAATCTGTGTCTCCCCAACTTATTCTTTCTCTCTCAAAACTACCATTTAATTCATCTTCTTTAGCCTTATACTTTTGTTCAATTTCATTTTTTCTTAAATCAATCTTACTTAGTTCTGTCTCGGAAGATAGGCCCTCCATCTCCCTCCTTTCATTATCAGATAATAAATCGCGTAAAATTTTAATTATTTTCACAAATGGGGTTGGGTTAAATTTATGATTTATGATTTATGTAGTCGGGTCGCATTCGATACTAAATTCTCAGAGCGGAGGCGGCGAGATTCGAACTCGCGAGGGCTTGCGCCCGCGTGCTTTCCAAGCACGTGCACTAGACCGCTATGCGACGCCTCCACGTCCTCGAATTATACCACGCTTTATCTTTAAATAAAACTCTGCACCTCTCATCCATCTCTCAAAATTTGGTTGTGGAAAATTCTCGCGGCCGCGGGAATTTTCCACATCATTACTATTGCGCAGACTTATTTAAGACCGAAGACTTGTTTGAGAAGATGCTCATTGTCAATCTCACAAACAGTGAGATACCGAAAATATTTTCGGAGGTTCCATTCTTTGAGCAGCTGGTCTAGCTCCCCCGTCACCGGGTGGGGTGTAATATAAACACTTTCCTGGAGCGGATAGAAACCCAGGTTGATCAATTCATTTCGTAAATAATCCCGCCATTTCTTGATCGTTTCCGGCAGGTCAAAAATAATCACCCGCCATTTTCCGTCCCATTTGCCCGCCTTCAATCTTTCCAGATGCAGATATTTCAAAACCTGGAGTTTGCCCTTTGGGGTGAGGTGAAAAAATGACTGATTCTTCTGTTCACGCCGCTTCACATATCCCGAGCGTTTGAGATCATAAAGCTTCAAAAAAACGCTCCTGTGGTCCCAGGGAATTTCGTTCTTTTTGTACATTGTCTCAAAATCGCGATAAGACAGCGCACCCTCATCCAGTAAGACATGAAGAACCCTTAAACTTGTTTCATTCAATTTCCTGCCTTTTTTCATACTTCTATTTTAGGTAAATAGTAAACCTTACCCTTAATCTCCCTTAATCCAACTGTGGAAAATTAAGGCGGCCGCGAGAATTTTCCACACATCAAAATTGTACTGCCGGAAAAAATAAAAGTCAAAAAAGAAAGACCCCAAAAAGCAAAAAGCTCGGGGCCTGTGGCCAAAACTTGAGGGATGGTTCGCTAACTTACGAACCGAGATTGCAGAGGGCGCGGCACGAGGCGGAAAAAAACACTTCCGCCAGCAGTCTCCCGTTGAACAATGTGGAAAATTTCTCCAATTCGGTGTTCCACACCGTCGAAGAGCCGGGAACTGGATATTTGCAAAAGCCAACTATCTTCACCCGGCTTCGGAGCACGAAAAGTAAATGCGTTGTGCCCGAGCACTCCCTGCACGACCTCGCGATAACCGCAATATTCTCCCCTCACAACTGTCATAGACTCTCCTCCTAAAGTAGGGTTGGTATAGAAATAGTGAAACAACCTTGGCCAACAATAAACGAAGTCTATATGAAATGCCGAAAGTTTGTCAATCAAAACAGCGCAGTTTGCCGGCCGATTTTACCGGCAAATTTTTCACGTTCTTCATCGGTAAAAATTTTCATCACGCCATACACGCCGTCGTAGCCCGCAATTTTTTCCACTTTTTCCTCCCGCACGCGCCGCACGGCCTCGGCCACGGCTTCGCCCGCGACCTTTTTCAGTTCCTCAACGGGCAGGTCCAAAATCACAGTAAATTCATTCCCTGCGGCTTTGATGAGCTGCCAGTAAAGCCCCTGGACTTTCTTGCTCTGCGGCTTTACGCCAAAGCACTCGGCCAAAACTTCTTCCAAAGGAACTAAATGCCGTGCCGGAATGGCATTGTCAGGAACAAATCCTTCCTCACAATCTGCCAATTCCTGCACGCGCGAGAGCACGCCGACCGTCAAAAGTTTGCTGCAGACCGGGCAGCGGCCGTTTAGTTTTTTGGTTTGCGCGGGCAAAAATGACTGCTTACAATCCGCGTGTCCATCGAGATGATATTTGCCCTCTTCCGGAAAATACTCGATTGTAAATTTAAACTTGCCGCTGTCCTTCTCTTTGATGATGCGCATAAATTCCTGGTAGCTAAATTTATCGTCCTCTATTTCCATCACGTTCGCCTCGCGGCCGATGCGTGGCAACGAATGCGCGTCAGAAGAAGAAACGAGGGTAAATTTGTCATTAGCCGAGATGCGCCAGTTCATCTCCGGATCAGAAGAAAGCCCGGTCTCGAGCGCATAAATGTGTTGGGTCATATCGCCAAAGGCCTCCTCGACAGAATCAAAGCCGGATTTGGAACCGAACAGTCCAAAATACGGCGTCCAGACATGCGCTGGGATCATCATTGCTCCCGGATCAGCCTCGAGGAGCATTTTCAAAACTTCTTCAGCATCCATACCCAGGATCGGCCGGCCATCTGACTCCAGTTTTCCGCCTTTCCTTTCGAGACTTTGGCAGAATTTCTCTGCTGCGGCGAAAGAAGGAACGTAGATCAACAAATGCACGCGCCGCAGTTTCCCGCCGCGCGAATAAATGCAGGAGATCTCGGCGGAGAGAATAAATCTTACCCCTCCCTCAATCCCTCCCACAAGGGGAGGAAAATTTGATTTACTTCCTCCCCCTTGAGGGGGGAGGTTAGGTAGGGGTGGATTTCGTAATTTGTAAAATCCAGGTTCGGCTTCTTCTAACGCCGCTTTCAATTCGGACCGCCACAAAGGATGCGTGAAATCCCCGGTACCGACGAGGTTTACCCCTTTGATCGCCGCCCATTTAACGATATTCTCTGGCGTTAAATCCCGCGAGCACGCGCGGGAATATTTAGAGTGGATTTCAATGTCAGAAATAACGCGCATTTATTTTAAGTCCATACGAAATTCGAGGCCCCATTCTTTGAAGCCGAATTTGTTATAGAATTCATGCACTTCCGGCCGCGACAGGCGGCTGGTGCCGAGAAGTTTATAGCAACCACGCGCTTTTGCCTCCTCGACGATAGCCGCGACCAATTTTCCGCCGATCCCCTGCTTGCGAAATTCCTCCTCGACGAAAAGATCTTCCATAAAGCCATACGGCTCGGGGTGCAAATCATTCTTAATGATATACAAAAACGCCCGGCCAACCACTCGGCCGTTTTCTTCGGCCGTAAATTTGACGGCTGCTGATTGGAATTCAGATTTCTTAATTTGCATAGTTCGTAACCTCGCCCTTTCTCCCTCTCTGATATCGGAGAGGGTGGGAGTGAGGCAGCAAGTTACGCGAGTAGTTCATAAATGATCTTCGCGATTTTGTCAGGGTCGTGCCGGAGGAAACTGCGCTTGAGTTTGTCGGATTTGCTCTTCTTAAATTTATCATCTGATAAAAGCGGTTCCGCCACGACTTTCTTTTTGAGATCCTGCACCACCATTTTGGCTTTCTCTTTTTTATAACGCGCAAGATCAACGGCCTTTGGCTTTTGGGTATTGGCGATGACAACATCGAGCTGGCTGCCCAGATATTTCTCCAAAGTTTTCACAAAATCCGAAACTTTAAAATCATCGGTCTGGCCCTGCTTGGTCATAACATTGGTGATCAAAACTTTCTTTGCCTTGGAATTATTTATTGCCTGTCCGATGCCCTTCACAAGCAAATTCGGGATCGTGCTGGTAAAAAGATCACCCGGACCAAAGATGATCGCGTCGGCCTCTTCGATCAGACGGAGTGCCCGCGGATTGGCAGGACCCGAGGGCTTGAGCTGGAGGCCTTTGATAGGCGCACGATTCTCTGAAGACTCATCTATATTGTGTTCACCACTAATCTTCTTGCCATTTTTCAAAGTCGCGGAAAGGTGTGTCGGAAAAAGAGTCACCGGGACGACTGCCCCCCGAACGTTCAATAATTTTGCGGCTTCGACCAGCGCATCCTCGATACTGCCCGTGATCTTTTCTAGAGCCGCGATAATTATATTCCCCATATTGTGTCCTTTGAGCGAGCCGCTCCCGAAACGGTAGGTAAATAAACCTTTCAAGACATCATCTGTATACGAAAGTCCAACCAGGCATTGGCGGATATCTCCCGGCGGGACTACGCCGAGCTCTTCACGAAGTCGGCCAGTCGAGCCGCCATCGTCCGCCGTTGAAACTATCACCGAATTATTTACAGGATATTTCCTTAAACCAGATAAAAGCGTGAATGTGCCCGTTCCGCCCCCTATGATTACAATGTTTTTCATTTTCTACTAGTGTCATTCCCGCGAAGGCGGGAATCCAGAGCCTGGATCCCGGATCAAGTCCGGGATGACAAATTAATTCTAATTTGTCACTTTGAATTGTTTACCGACTTCTTCAAACGCTTCGATGGCTTTGTCTAAGTGTTCGCGGGTGTGCGCAGCGGAAAGCTGAACGCGGATGCGGGCTTTGCCTTTGGGAACTACCGGATAAGTAAAACCGCGGACGTAAATATCTTTCACGAAGAGTGCCTGCGCCATGTCAAAAGCCAACTTTTCTTCCATGAGCATCACCGGCGTGATCGGGTGTTTTCCATCACCCCCAAGTTTGAAACCGAGTTTTTCCATTCTCGAACGGAAATAATTGGTATTGCCGCGCAGCTGCGCAAGGCGATCAGAAAATTTACTGTCATAATTTTTGAGAATGTAGAGCGCAGCTGCGGCGATCATTGGGGGCAGCGAGTTAGAAAACAAAGTCGTGCGGGAACGCTGATGGAGATATTGAATGATTTCTTTTCGGCCAGCGGTAAATCCGCCGCCCGCACCGCCCAGAGCTTTGCCAAATGTGGAAGTGAGGATGTCGATGCGGTCCATCATCCCTTCCACGCTGCCGCGGCCGCGGCGCCCCAGCACGCCCGAGGCGTGCGAGTCGTCCACCATCACGAGCGCGCCATATTTCTCCGCCAAATCGCAGAGCTCTTTGAGCTTAGCCGTATCGCCATCCATCGAGAACACGCCATCAGTAGCAATGAGTTTTCTGCGTCGCTCTCCGGCTTCCTTGAGTTTCGCCTCCAAATCCTGCATATCGCTGTGTTTAAACCTAAACCGCTCGGCCTTGCAGAGTCGCACGCCGTCTATGATAGACGCGTGATTAAGTTCATCACTAAAAAGCGCATCGCCTTCTTGTAATATCGTTTCAAAAAGACCAGTGTTTGCATCAAAACAAGAGGTGTAAAGAATCGCGTCCTCTGTGCCAAAAAAATTGGCAACCTCGGCTTCGAGATCTTTGTGCACTGTGCCAGTGCCGCAGATAAACCGCACTGACGCCATACCAAAGCCAAATTTATCCACGCCGTCTTTGGCGGCCGTAGCCATCTCGTCGCTGCCAGCGAGCCCCAGGTAATTGTTGCCGCAAAAATTGAGCAGTGTCTTGCCATCAACTGTTATCTCCGCGCCCTGCTTGCCAGTGATGACCTTCTCTTCTTTATAGGTCCCGGCGGTTTTCATTTCGGCAAGCTCTTTTTCAAATTGTTCCTTGATATTCGTGAACATATCGTTTTTTTTGTCATCCTGGAGCGAAGCGACAGGATCTAGATTCTATCGGCCGTTCTGGCCTCCAGAATGACAGGAATAATTTTAAAACTGAATCAATATTTTCGGATGCTCGGTCATCATCTTTTCAAATTTCTCTTTCGTATACTCGGCTATGGGCAGGATAGTATTGCGACCCTCGTTCAGGATGATTTTATAAATCTTTTCTTGAATTTTGTTCGAAGGATTCTCTAAAAGAGCGCGTGTCATCTCCCAAGTCTGCGGAAGCTGCCGACCAATTACGGCATGGAGCGTCAGGCCGCGGACGATCAGGCGATTATAATCCTCGAGAATAAAATCACCAGTTTTTATTCCAAAAAGGATGACATCACCCCCGCGGCGTGTAGAAAATATAGCATTATTCATAGAGGAATTAAACCCTGCCATCTCAAAAGATACATCCACGCCGAGGCCACCGGTGATTTTCATTATTTCATCAGTGACTTCGGGGTTGTGCTTCTTATCCGCGTCTGTCTGCGTTAAGTCTGCGTCAGTCCGCGCTAGTTTAATGACGTAATCAATTCCCAATTTCTTGGCCATTTCGATAGACACCGAATTCGGCTCGACGCCGATGATGTCTTTCGCGCCCATGCCTCGCGCGATGAGCGCGAGAAACAAACCGATCGGCCCGAGGCCAAATATCGCGATAGTTTTTCCTTTTAGGTCCACTTTACTCGCGGCGTGCACGGCATTGCCGAACGGCTCCTGGACCGCGGCTATCTCCGGACGAATTTTTCCGGTATCAGTCTTCCAGACGATGTGCACCGGTACGCGAATATACTCCGCAAAACCGCCATCGTGCGAGATGCCGAGAATTTTCTCATTGGTACAGACATTTTTCTGGCCATTCCTGCACTGAAAACACTCATTGCAAACCACATGTGATTCGCAGGAAGCGAAATCGCCTTTTTTTATATTCTTTACGGCTTTGCCAACCTCCACGACCTCGCCAAAAAATTCATGGCCAATGATGCGATAGGACTTTCCACCCTCCCCGTGCCCCTCCCCTCGAGGGAGGGGAATTTTTTTGAAAGGTTCCTCCCCCTTGAGGGGGGAGGTTGGGTGGGGGTGATCCTCTACATCAACGCTCCCCAATATCTGCTCTCGAAACGCCTGGCGGTACCAGATTCCTTTGTCTGACCCGCACACGCCGGCATAGTGAACCCGGATGAGCACATCATCATCCTTTTGCAGCTTGGGCTGGGGCACATCGGCCAATTCAAACCCGCGCGATGTTTCCCAGTCAGATTTGGATTTATCAAATATTAGTGCTTTCATTTATTCAACAGTTACTGATTTCGCTAAATTCCTCGGGCGGTCCACGTCGCGGCCGAGGCCGGCAGCAAAATGATAGGCAAACAACTGCAAGGGAATCGTATTAAGCAGTGGCTCGAGAAGTTCCAAAGTTGCGGGAACATAAAAAACGTCATCAGCAAGTTCCTGCGCTTCCTTATCACCTTCTGTGGCAATGACAAAGACTTTCGCGCCGCGCGCCCGCACTTCCTGAATGTTGGTTTTCATCTTGTCATAAAGCTGATTTTTGGTCAGGATCGCCACGACTGGAAAGCCCTTGTGCACGAGAGCCAGCGGACCGTGCTTCATCTCCCCGCCGGGATAAGCTTCACTGTGCACATACGCAATTTCTTTGAGCTTGAGCGAGCCCTCGAGCGCAACCGGGTAGTTCACCCCGCGGCCAAGAAATAGAAAATTTTTATCCTGCATATATTTCTTGGCAATGGTTTCGAGTTCCGCGCTTTTCTTCAAAATCTCGTTCATCTTCTTCGGGATTTCCAAAAGACCCTGCAGTATGCGCTGTCCGGTCGCCGGCGTGACACGGTTCAGCCGGCCAAATTGCAAAGCATAAAGCACAAGCACGGCGACCATATTCGTGTAAGCTTTGGTCGAGGCCACGGCCAGTTCTGGCCCGGCATGGATGTAGGTACCCGCGCCGGTTTCACGGGCGATGGTCGAGCCGATCACATTGATAATCCCGCGCACGACCGCGCCTTTCCGCTTGGCTTCGCGCGCCGCCATCAAGGTATCCGCAGTTTCTCCGGACTGCGAGATCGCGAAAACCAAGGTGTGCTCGTCAATCACCGGATCGCTATAGCGAAATTCGCTGGAGTATTCTACTGTGGTCGGGACACCGGCCAGCCGTTCCAAGGCATATTTTCCAACCAGGCCCGCGTAAGAAGCCGTACCGCTGGCAATAATAATGGTCCGTTTTATTTTCCGCATCTCGGCAGTGGACAAATTCAATCCGCCAAGCCGGGCGGTCCCCTCATCCATCAAAATGCGCCCGCGGATCGCGTCTTCAAACACGGTCGGTTGATCGAAGATCTCCTTGAGCATAAAATGCGCAAAGCCGCCTTTTTGCGCTTGCTTTTTGTCCCACCCGATCTCCGTAATATCTTTATCTATGATCTCATCTTTCAAATTTACAATCCTAATTCCACTGCCATTTATCTCTGCCACTTCACCATCATCCAAATAAGTAACACGCTTCGTGTAGGTGAGCATTGGCGTCACGTCGCTTGCTACAAAATACTCCTCCTCCCCCATGCCAATGACCAAAGGACTCCCCAAGCGGGCCGCTACGACCTGCTTTGGGTGCTCTGCGTGCATAACCAATATTCCATAAGTGCCACGGACTTTACGGAGAGCTTGCCGGACGGCGCGGGTCAAATCTCCTTTGTAATGATAAGCGATCAAATGGGCCAGTACCTCTGTGTCGGTTTCGGATTCAAATTTCACTCCTTCTTTCAAGAGTTTCTCTTTGAGTTCACGATAGTTCTCAATTATTCCATTATGCACCAGCGCCAATTTGCCATCCGCCGCAAAATGCGGATGAGCATTGGCTTCCGTTACTCCGCCATGCGTCGCCCATCTGGTATGGGCGATGCCGAGCTTGCCTTTCAACTCCTCATCCTTAAGTTTTTCCGCAAGCTTATCAACTTTACCTACAGCCCGAACCCGCTTTAATTTTCCGTCATCGACAACGCAAATACCCGCGCTGTCATAACCGCGATACTCTAAATCGTGCAATCCTTGGAGCAGGATTGGCCGGGCTTGCCTTTTACCAATGTAGCCGACTATGCCGCACATAATAATAAACTTATAACTATAGAGATTCCCAAAGTTTTTTGAAAACCAATACTTGTGTCTCGTAAAGGCCGTGGTCTGCCACGATCACGCCGACCGGTTTTTTGGTGGCATCAATGGAGATCATAGCAACTTTACCAGAATAAATTAAAATATAGGTCGGGGCGCTCTCCTTCCTTGACAGCCATTTGCGCTCATCAAGGCCAGCCAGTTCCCCGCCGCCGCCGATGGCGATGGCTTGCACGAAAATCTTTGCAGCAAGACGGTCCTCGTTGAAACGCGGATAAACTTTGTAAAGGTAATCGCGGATATCAGCGGACGAATAAACATAATATACCCGCTCTCTTTCGGGGGTCGCACTCATCGTCTGAAGGACATCTTCCAAGATAGTGCGCAGCCCTTCCCTGCCCTCATAATATTTCACGACCGGCCGCGCGCCGGATTTCTCATACAGCGACTCGAGTTCCGGCAGCGATTTACTAATCTGCATTTTGACGGTCTCGAGACTCCGCTTTTTGTTATCAATTGCATCTAGTATCTTCTGCGGCGGTTCAGCGACAAAATATTGGCGCTTATCTTCTTTGCTGTACTGCTTATAATAACTCACCAAACCTATGCTGATCAGGTTTTTTAGGATATCATAACTAGTGCCGCGATTGACACCAGAGTGTTTCGCCACCAGGCGCACCGGAGCCGGCCCCAAGGAAATGAGGCTTAGATAAACGGAAATTTCCTTTTCATTTAGTCCAAACTGTAGGAGATTTTCTACAATCATAATGTTTGATGTCCGTTTTTCAATATAGAAAGGGTATATTATAAAAAATAATCTGTCAAGTAATTTCTACAAATGTACGAAAAACAACTAAGTGCTCTAAATAGCTCCCTGAATGCTTCGGCAAAATTATTTGTCCGCGATTTTGGAAAAACTCGGAATATCAAAAGGAAATCTGGCGACATTCGAAATCTCGTTACCGACACTGACGTCGCCATTGAAAAAATTCTAAAAAAATTGCTCTTGAAACATTTCCCCACCTACGCTTTTCTCGGCGAAGAGGGCAAAGAAAAAAAATCCACGGTGAAGGGCTATCAATGGATAGTTGATCCGATCGACGGAACCACCAATTTCATACAAGGAATTCGTTTTTGTGCCATGACGGCAAGTTTATACAAAGATGGTTTGCCGCTTATTGGGATCGTTATGAGTCCAATTATGAAAATCAAATACACCGCTATCGCAGGCAATGGGGCGACGCTGAATAGCAAACCGATTCACGTCTCACGCACCAGTGAGTTGTCAAAAACGATCGGCGGGTTGGGTTGGGGTCGCGAGGTAAAAACGGGCCAGCAGCTCATGAAAACTTTTTTGCCTCGCACTAGAAAAGTGCGGGTTTTTTCGTGCTCCAGTTTGGAAATTTGCTTTGTTGCTAGCGGAGAATATGATTTTTATATAAATGGCGGCATAAACCTTTGGGATTTTTCGGCGGCGCAATTGATTTTGAAAGAAGCCGGCGGAACGTTTACGGATTTCCGAAACCAACCGGCAGGATCGCATACAAAAAAAATAGTCGCGACCAACTCGCTGCTACACAGTAAAATCGTGACACAAATAAAATAATGGCTGTCCCTTTTCGAAGGACAGCCATGTTTGTCGTTCCACTCAATTGTCTCAGGCATAAACGCCTGCCTGGGTCAAAGAACGGAATGCCGTGATTTCATCGAGCGAGGGAACATTGTAACCACCGATGCGCCGGATCTTGGCAGCCGCGGTTGCGGTACCAAGGAGCATCGCTTGGTTGTTGTCTTCCCCAGCCAATCGTGCACTGATGAACCCGGCCAGAAACGAGTCACCCGCTCCGGTTGAATCCGCGATCTCGGTCATCGCGACAGCCGGCTGGTGGAGAAATCCGGTCGTGCGGGAACAGTGATAGGCACCCCGGCTGTTCCAGGTAACGACGACTTCAGGAACGCCGAATTCCAGCAGCTCAGGCACCTGCTGCGGTGAAAAATCCCCGTCCGCAATGTCCAAAGCAATCGCGGCCTCATGGTGGTTAACTACCATGATGTCCGCAACTCCCGCCAACTGGCGGAGCAGTGAACGGTGCTCTGCTTTGAGAAAATGCTGGTTAGGATTTAAGATCCGCAGGCAGTTCACCGAACTGGTCAGCATTGCACAGGCAAGCTTCGCATCGTCGGGTCGGACGCTTGATACCACCGTGCAGGAGAGGTCGGATACACCCTTTACCAACTTCCGAACTGTGCCAACCGCTTTTCTCACCGCAGGGGCATCCGGAATTGCATCGCGATAAGAATAGACACGTGAATGGCCGTTTTCAATAACGCACACGGCCAAAGGTGTACGCGACCGTAAAGGAAAAAAGACATACGGCAGGGACCACTCTGTCTCGAGTTGTCTCGCCATTCGGTCTACTTCCGGCTTGTCCTCTCCGACTACACCGAAAATCTTAACTGTATGTCCCAGGGCAGCCAAGCCGCGCGCGATGGAAACTGACGAACCGCCGCTTGATTCCTGAAAAGATTGAACTGGGACTTTTTGCGCGTCGGTGGGGGCCACTGTCATGCTGAGTTCTCTGTTCACGGAAAGTCCTACCAAAATTGACACGGCAATTGTCCTCCTTCTTTGCGAAAAATCTCAGCTCGTTTTAGAGCTGAAGAAAAGGTTGCCTTTCTTCAGCACTCAAACTTAAATCTTATCCGCGATATATTCGAGAAGTTTTAAAGTCTGACTCACATACCCCCACTCGTTATCGTACCAAGCCACGATGTTGGCAAGGCGCCGGTTTACGACCTCGGTACTCAAAAGATCTATAGTCCCGCCGTGCGGATTCCCGCGAAAATCGTTGGAGACGAGGGGTTCTTTCGAGACATCGAGATAACCGCGCAGATCTTTTTTGCTCGCCTGAACAAATGCCTCATTCACTTTCTTGGTGCTCGTGTCTTTTTTGAGTTCCAGCGCTACGCTCAAGACCGAAGAAGTGATGACCGGCACGCGGAAAGAAATCGCGGAAAGTTTACCGGCAAGCTCCGGGAAAAATTTATCCAAGGTTTTCCCGGCGCCGCTCGTGGTTGGGATGATGGACTGGGTCGCTGACCGCGCCCGCCGCAAATCGGGATGGGCCGAGTCATGGATGGTCTGGTCATTGGTAAAAGCGTGAACTGTGTTGATCACGCCTTGTGCAATGCCGAACTTTTCTTCTACAACCTGGAGCACTAAAGCCGCGCAAACCGAGGTGCAGGAGGCAGCGGAGATGGCTCTGTGCTTCTGCGGATTAAAACTTTGTTCATTTATTCCCATTACCAGCATCGCGTCAAGATCGGGGGCTGGCGCCGTGACCAAAACATACCGCGCGCCGGCTTTGAGGTGCGAGAGCGCTTCGTTGCGGCCGCGGTATTTGCCGCTCGCATCCACGACGACATCTGGTTCAATCTTTGCCCAGGGGAGATTTTCCTTTTCCTGAAAAAACGCGAGTTTTTTGCCGTCAATCGTAATCTGCCTGCCCCGCCCAGTGATCTTTTTATTCCAAATGCCGTAAATTGAATCGTATTTTAGAAGGTGGGCGTAGGTTTCCGCCGGCGAGAGACTGTTGGCCGCGACAAACTCAAAGTGCGGGTTGTCCCACCCGGCGCGGATAAAAATCCTGCCAATTCTCCCGAGGCCATTTACCGCAACGCGAATTTTGTGAAGATTAGTCATGCTTTCCAGTTTTTTAAAACTTCGGCGTAAACTTCCGGCGTGGAAATATCATACCAGTCCGATTCAAATGGATAGGCGCAGAGTTTACCTTCGCTCGCCAGCCGCGGAAAAAGATCTTTTTCGAGTCGCGCGGAATTAGCGTCAATGTATTTGAATATTTCCGGATTTAGAACGTAAATGCCGGCGTTTATAAGATGGGATTTGGTTTGCGCTTTGGGCTTTTCAATAAAACTGGTCAGTCGGTTGCCGGCAAGCGTCGCGACGCCCCACATTGAACTTTTTTCGACCGAGGCGAGCGCCAGCGTCGCCATACATCGGTTGTTCTGATGAAAATCCAAAAGATCCATAAAGTTGAGTTTGGTCAGAACGTCTCCGTAGATCACCAAAAAAGCATTATCCAAAAAATACCGCTTCGCTTCGAGCAGCGGCTGGGCGGTGCCAGATTTTTTGCGGGACTGTTCCAGATAATGAAGATTGATTCCAAACCTGCGGCCATCGCCGAAATAGTCGCGGATCTTGCTGCCCAAGTGTCCGATAGAAATATAAATCTCGGTCAGGCCCTGGTCGCGGAGCGCGAGAAGCGTATGTTCGAGAAGGGGTTTGCCTTGGACTGGCACCAGCACTTTGGGCATTTCATAGGTAAGCGGCCTGAACTTCACCCCCTCGCCACCGGCGAGGATTAGGACTTTGGTGGATTTGGGGACCAGCGAAGAGCTCAAAAGGTATTCAATCGCGTGGGAGCGGTTGCGGATCTTCGAGCCGTCAATCGCGGCATCCACGCGCTTCAAAAGATCTTCGTCGAGCGTAATAGTAAGGCGGGTTTTGGACATAAAAGGTTACTATTCATACTTTATCATACTTTATATTAAATGCAACTATTTTATCCCCAAGCAAACAAAAACCCCCTTTTCCAAGGGGGCAGGCGGGGTCCCCCCAAAAAATCGATAGATTTTTTGGGGTAAACGGGCAACGACCTACTTTCCCGCTGGTATGCACCAGAGTATCATCGGCGCTGACGTCTTTCACGACCTGGTTCGGAATGGAACAGGGTGGTTCAACGTCGCAAATGTCACCCTAGAAAAGGGGATTTTTGTCTTTTTGAGTGAACAACAACTAACAATTATAAATTGCTAGTCAATTGAGAAAATTAAAACACTTTCGGTTGATTAGTATTGCTCGGCTGAAGTGATTACTCACCTTACACCTGCAACCTATATGCGGGGTCGTCTCCCCCGAACCTATCTTCAACATGAGGGAAAACCTGCGGTTTCCCCTCATCCGGAAAAAACCGTGGGTTCGTTCCTCATGTCAAAAACGAAATCTAATCTTGAGGACGGCTTCGCGCTTATATGCCTTCAGCGCTTATCCAAACTAGGGTTTAGCTACCCGGCAATGCCCTGGACAGGACAACCGGTACACCAGAGCCCTATTCATCCCGGTCCTCTCGTACTAGGGATGAGCCCTCTCAAATTTCGAACGCCCACAGCAGATAAGGACCAAACTGTCTCACGACGTTTTGAACCCAGCTCGCGTACCGCTTTAATAGGCGAACAGCCTAACCCTTGGGAGCTTCTTCACCCCCAGGATGCGATGAGCCGACATCGAGGTGCCAAACCCGGTCGTCGATGTGGACTCTTGGACCGGATCAGCCTGTTATCCCTAGAGTAGCTTTTATCCGTTGAGCTTCCACCATACCACTATGGATGGTCGGATCACTAAGTTCTGCTTTCGCACCTGCGCGGCGTGCTTGCCTTGCAGTTAAGCCAGCTTTTGCCTTTGCGCTATCGGCTTGATTTCCATCCAAGCCTAGCTGACCTTTAAACGCCTCCGTTACCGTTTAGGAGGCAACCGCCCCAGTTAAACTACCCACGAGCCACTGTCCTCCGACCGGTTACGTCGGAGTTAGAATCAAACTCTATTCAGGGTGGTATTTCACATTGCGACTCCATCCCGGCTGGCGCCGAGACTTCAAAGTCTCCCACCTATACTAAACAGAACAGAACTTGACCCAATAACACGCTATAGTAAAGCTTCATAGGGTCTTTCCGTCTTGCTGCGGGTAAACGGCATCTTTACCGATAATGCAAGTTCGTCGAGCTACTTGTTAAGACAGTCCCCCACTCGTTATGCCATTCGTGCGGGTCGTAACTTACACGACAAGGAATTTCGCTACCATAGGACAGTTATAGTTACTGCCGGCGTTCATCAGGGCTT
>CAZMCQ010000008.1:0-13247 GCA_964565195.1 uncultured Candidatus Saccharibacteria bacterium
TATTTATTTCCATGAATTTCCTTTTCGCCAGAGCATTCACATCTGTGCCGGAGAAGGTCAGGCCGGAATAGAGAAACGTGGCGCCGATGAAGATGGAAAGGCCACTCCCCCACGCCAATCGCGCGCGTTGTTTTTTTCTGATGAGCCTCCACAGCGAATCATTGTTTTTATAAAGTTCGATCACCGGCGCGGTCGCCAGGCGAAAATGCGTTGGAATATTTTTTATTTTTTTGGGGAGCGAGAACATTATCCATATTCCCATTGCTATTCGGTGCGCGAGGAACAAAAATCCCCGGCTTGGCAAAATGAGCAGAAGATGAACACTTGTTTCCAGACTTTCCAGCGCAAGAGCGAGACCGTTTGCCAGAACGCCGTGCCAGCTGAGTTCTCCTCCAGGGATTTGATTGGCAATTTGCGCAGGCAGCGACTCCTCGGCGAGTTGGCGCTGCTCGGGTTTGAGACTTTGCCGAAGCGACAGCTCATTCCACCGCTCTTTCTGGATGGCTTCAGTCCGTTCCTGGTAGCGTCTGATTTCCTCCAAACTTGTAACCCAGGACCGTCCCTTTTTTTCGGCTTTGATCTCCCCGGTCCGGCACAAAAAGGCCAGGTGTGGCTGGGCATAGCCGAACGCCTTGGCAAGCTTTGACAAGCTGACGAGTTTTTCCTGCTGGAGAGCCATAAAATGCAAAACTCAGGACAGGGCCTGAGAACATCTGGTGTTTTTTAAATTGAAGTTTATTTTTGTTTCGAAATCGTTATCGAAGATTTGGCTTAAATGTGCGCAATCTTCGATCTATTTCTTATATTAATTATAGCAAAAAACGGCTTTTTAGTCAATGGGTACTTAAATTAAAAGCGCCGGGCTTTTCTTAAGAATCTTAAGAAATCCGACGCTTTTTACTTGCACGAGCCGCATTCCTTCCCCCTGATCTCGAAAATCACTGTTTGAGCCAGCTTTTTCTCCTCGCGCCACATTTCCTCAATGAGTTCAAGGTACTCCTCGCATTTATGAGGATTTTGATGATGGATTTCCTGGCTTTCGTAAGCCAAAACCATCACATTCAGGAGCAGGAGCCGGTCTGTCCCTTGGACCTTTTCGAGGCCGGTAAGCGCATTTTGCACCAAAAACTCGACGTTCTCGCAGAACCGGTCCATGGGGAGCATTGAGGGTGAGTACCGATTTCGGAAATGATCCACGAATTCGAGCGCTTCCCGTTTGGCATTCATGAATTTCGGCTCCCCGAGCTGGTTTAAGTGTTTTAGGAGTTCCAGCAGGAACAGAAATTTGTTCACATCAGTGAACTCCAGCCCGCTCAAATGCTTCGTGAGCCGGAGAAAAGTTGCTGGTTGGATTTTTCTGGCGCAGCAAGTTTTACCTTTTTGAGGCATACAAAATTTCCTCCTTTCATTTTGGTTTCTCTAAGGTTTTTAGAGTAAACAAATTTTACCCGCAGTAGGTTTTTTCGTCAACCAGCAAAAACCTCTGCTTGAAGGGTGTTATAGTAAGAATAGCGACTTTAGGATTTCTAAATTAGAACACAAAATGCCTAATTTATCAAATAAATTGCCAAAAATTGGCTTATCTAAGCTATTTTTCTATCTTTTGGTGTTCTTGATTCCTATCCAAACACGAAAAGTTTTTTTCACCGCGAATAGCTTTTACTATGGTTTTCACAGCTTTTATAACACTTTTTACGTATATTTGACAGATATCCTAATTTTTGGTCTAATAATCGCTTGGATATCACCTTTTATTTTCTCCCCTTCTAAGAGGGGGAGACTAAGAGGGGGTATTCTTTCGGTGAAACAAGACCCCATTTATCTTGTTGTGGTCCTTTTTTGGCTTATCTTAGCCATTTCTATCATTGTTTCACATGAAACAATACTTTCACTCTTGGGTCTGGTAAAAACAACCGAGTTTTTGCTCCTTTTTGCCTATATTCGTGAAAATGTTTCACGTGAAACATTTCGCACGATCTTTTGGATTTTCCTGGCCAGTATGTCGCTCCAGGCCTTGCTCGGCATTGTCCAATACCTAGGCCAGTCTTCGCTTGGCCTAAAGTTTTTAGGCGAAGAATACTTGCGGCCCGGATTGCGGGATATCGCTGAATTTGTTTCACACGGGGTGGCGAGCCCTTGGTTTTACCAATCTTTCCCTTATTTAAGCCCAATTTCGGATATTTCGGTGAATTTGCGGGCTTACGGCACCTTTTCACATCCAAATGTTTTTGCTGGCCTGCTGTTTATGGGGATTTTGGTCAATTTGTATCTTTTGTTTCACGTGAAACAAAAGGTGCTTTCACGTGAAACAATCCTATTATCCCTATTTTTATTGATTATAATTACGGGCCTTGTGGTGACCTTTTCACGATTTACATTATTGCTGACAGGCGCTGGGATTTTGCTCTGGTTTTTGGCGGTTTTCCTGGCAATTCGAAGGCCGTATATGCAGGGCATCCATTCTGGAGCCCGCTTTCACGTGAAAGAATTTTATAAACCCCAAAATTTAGCCATTATTCTTATGCTTATCCTTATGATTGCTTCTATTAACTATTTCCTGTTTCACCAGCAGATCCAGGATCGCTTTTTCGGGGTCAGGACCGGTAAAGCCGAGAGTGATGTTCTGGAAAGTCTCGGCGACCGCGAGCTGCTTGGCGGAATTGCCGTGAAAATGATCAAACAAAAACCACTCCTGGGAGTTGGGCTCAAAAATTTCGTGGTGCGGATGCAGGATTATGCTGATGAAAAACTAATGCCGTATTCCCACCAGCCAGTGCACAATATCTATTTGCTGGTTGCGGCCGAGAGTGGCATCTTCGCGCTCGTAGCATTTCTGATCTTGCTCTTTCTAATAATAAAGCGAGGATTGCGGTCCGAGGCGCCGCTCGATCTGAAAATTACTTTGTTAATTATTTTCTTTGGCTTTCTCGCGATCGGCCTGGTGGATCATTTCCCGCTCACCCTGCAACAGGGGAGCATCGCCTTCTGGCTTGTTGCGGGATTGTTATCGGCCAAGGTCTGAAGTCTACAGAAATAACGATCGTAATTTTTGTAGACTGATGTACATACTCGGGGCGAAGAAATAAAAAACCCGCCTAGATTTTGAAATCTAGGGCGGGCTTTGAGCAGTGCGTCATTCCAGGTCCTCCTCTCCTGGCAGGAGTTCGCCGACAATGTTTGTCGAGATGAACTCCTGAATTCGACCCGGATCATTCGGGTGCAGGGCAATGGCCTGGCGAAATTTCACATCCGCCATGTCAGGCGTGAGACTCTCGAGGCTGATCGCGCCAGCGTCTTTGGCCTTCTTGCCAAGTTCGTACCGCTCAAGATTCACTCGGCCATCTTCAAATGGCGAGAGAATGCCGACGTGAATACCGGCGACAGTCGCTCTCTGAAGAGCGTCGATCCACGAGAAAGGCATCTCCTCCTGATCGAAAATCCGATCTGGAATATTGCCTGCGCCTCTGCATTCCAGGATCGCACCGGCGAGTTGGCGTTTCTCGACCTGATCCATAAGTACGCAGGGCGGATCATCAACCGAGACCTTGAAAGTTGCCACACGTCGTTCGAACCGGGTATCCAGGCGCAAGCCCTGAATCGCAAGCACCGGGTCTCGCAGACGATTGCGCAGTCCCTCGCCGAGGTTGATCGTGGGCCAGGCTTTGGCCACTGGTGATCGCCCGGGCGTGTGGAATGCCATGGTGTCAGAGTCAGCGCGCTTCTTTAGACGGCAGCCATCCCAAACATCATCAATGCATACGTTGTACACGCCGATAATGTTTTTGCGATGGAAGCACTTGGCTATCCGCAGAGTATTAGCGATCTGCATGGACACGTCGCTGCCGGCTTCGTTTTTGGCCTTCTGCGCGCCAACAACGAAAACCGATTTTTGCAGCGACTGCTTGAAAATCATCCAGAACGCAGAAGTCGTGAGCGCGAGACTGTCCGTGCCATGCAGTACCAGAAAGGCATCGTGATCGTCGTGGACCTCGGCAATGCGCTGGGCAAAACGCACCCGGTTGACGTGGGGAATGTTGGTCGAGTCCTCTTTCTCGGGAAAGTCCTCGAGCGTCAACTCCAGCCCTTTTGGGATTTTAATACCCTTGAGCAGTTGGGCCGCTGACTTGACCGGGCGAAGCGGTTTGCCGGCCATTCCCAAAGTGCCGCCCGTATTCAGAACAAAAATTTTCATCGTTCATCTCCTTTTTGCTATTCAGAGTTTTTAAGCACCTGCAAAGCGAACTCGCGGGTCACATCGAATATTCGGCGTACACAGTCAGCCGCGGTTTCTTCCTTTTCCCATCTCTCTGAATTGAGCCATAGAAGCCATAGAAATGGCAACCCCATTGGTGCCATTTCGTCCATCGCCCAAAAAAGAGTTCGGCAAATCACAAACCAGTCCGATGCTTCGAGGCGTTTCAACAGAAAAGTTCCTTCAACTGCCTCGTCGCCGCTGTTCCGCTCTCCCTTGCCCTTGGGGAAATGAAAATTCAGATCCGTCAGGGCATCCGTGATGAACTTCTCAATTTGGGTGTCATCAAAAGCGACGATTCTTTCGGCCGCATTTTTTGCCACTGGTCTGCGGGCTTGTGCTTTTTGTAGAATTTCTTCCTTTCTTCTGCGCGCATTTTCTATATTAATTTGCCTTTGGCGTTCAATATCGCCATCGTTATATCCTCTCATGATTTCCTCCATGTTTTGCGTTATGAAGAGCCTTCTTCCCAAACGATTTTGGGAAGAAAGTGTAATATACAAGAAGGTTATTATTTGGTAAAATATATTTGAAGATAGTTTATCAGAATCCTATTTTTGGCTTATTTAAGGGCAAATTAGGCTATTTAATTAGTCAATAAAAGTTGACAATATGAAAGAGAATCTATTATCCTGGCTAAAATCTACAGGTCTGGACGATCAAAGGGCCGAACTTTATCTGGCGGCTTTGAGCCGTGGCGAGGCCACAGCCAAGGACTTGGCGGGTGATCTGAAGCTTGGCCGCACAGCGGTTTATGACAATTTGCGCGTGCTTGAGGAACGCGGGTTTGTGAAAACCATCTTTCACGGCAAGCGCAAAGTGTTCGTGCCCCTCCATCCCAAAGAGCTTTACAAAAAATTTGAAGCGCAAAAAGAGCAACTGCGGGATCTGTTGCCGGATTTTTTGGCGCTCTTTGCGGCCGAGGACAAACAGCCGTTTGTTAATCTATTCAAAGGCCGTCACGCGGCGCGGGAAGTCTATGAAGATATTTTGGAAGTAACGAAAAAAGAATACGTATATTTTTCGCCGCCGCAGCTTACACTGCAGGTGGTAGATCGGGCCTATATTGAGAAATGGATTGAGCGGCGAGTGAAGAAGGGGATCAGCAACCGGTCGCTGCGAGTTAGTTCCCAGCAAGTTCAGGATGAAGTTTTTAATCAAGAGTCAAAGTATCTGCGCCAGATCCGCCACCTGCCCGCGTATGTTGATCTGAAATCGAGTATATACATCTATGAGCAAAAAGTCGGGGTCATTGGCACGCAAAAAGAAGGCACTGCCTTTATTATCCACTCGCCCGATCTGGCGTTTAGTTTGAAACAAATTTTTGAGTTTATCTGGAAGGTCAGTTTGTAGGCTAACAAAAAAACAGCCGGTTGAGCTGTTTTAGCGTCTTTAATTTTGGACCGTACCGGATTCGAACCGGTCGCCTCCACAATGCGAATGTGGCGCTCTACCAAATGAGCTAACGGCCCGCGTTTAGAATAGTTTGATTTTATCCAGAAAACCGTACTCACGATTGGCGAAATATAAACCGATGAGGAGCGCCAGGAAGAGGCCATTGATCACGATGACTTTTAGCACATCAGATTTGATATGCGCGTACTCCTGTCGAAATTCCTGGTCGTCGCTTGGTTGATTGTCAGTCATACCGTTATAATTAATGCGAATAGAGATATTATATGGCATTAGAGCTGAATAATCCAGTCCTGCTCGTTTTGCTGGCTGGGGTGTTGGTCAATCTCATTTTGACAGTTTTTTTGTTGTGGCAGCGATTCAAAGATAAAAAATCAGGAGAACCGGAGGATGACGAGGCGGATCTGCGGGCGCTGATCGCCAGGCAAAAAAAGACTTTGACGTCGCACAATAAAAATCTGGTGGAGATCGGCAAGCTGCTCGAGGAGCTGGTGGAAAATAACAAGCTGAATATCCAGAGGGTCGGCCTCGTCCGGTTCAATCCGTTTGCGGAAACTGGCGGCAATATGAGTTTTGCCCTGGCTTTACTGGATGGCCGCGATAATGGTATAGTAATATCTTCGCTCCACAGCCGCGAAGGAACAAGGATATACGTAAAATCCATAGAACATGGTTTGTCTAAATCACCACTGACTGGTGAAGAACAAGAGGCCATCGATAAATCAAAAATCAAAAATTAAAATGCAAAATAATTTTGATTTTTGATATTTAATTTTTAAATTTGTTTATCATGGCAAGAAAAGAAGAACTACAGGGCGGGGCGCCGGAGACCATAGTCGGCGCGACCGTGAAAATCGAAGGTGACCTCGCAAGCGAGGGCGACATCCGCGTGGACGGACTGGTCACCGGGAAAATCAAAACTTCAAAAAATTTGTTTGTCGGGCCGATGGCCAAAATCGAGGCCGATGTCGAGGCCGGCAACGCGTATCTCTCCGGCATCGTGAAGGGCGACGTGAAGGTCAGGGAGAATCTCGTCGTTGAGGAAACCGGCCAGATCCACGGCAATATTGCCTGCGCGCGGCTCGCGATCGCCGAAGGCGCGCACTTTTCCGGCAGCTGCACCATGCCAGAGGTCGGCGCCGAACTCAAAGAACCAGTGGCCGAGGAGTAGAAAAAATTTCTAATTAGAATAATTAGAAATTAGTAATTAGAAATTCTAGTGTATTTTTATATATTCGATCCTGGAAAAGAACGGGAGGCCAAGTACTTTGAACGGATTCAAGGCCGTTTATTGAACCTCCTTGCCGAGAATGGCATCGAGGGGGAGACATACCGCGTGACCGCGATCCGCACCATTGAACTTCTCGTGGATCAGGCCATCAGTTTGGAGGCGCGCACCATCATCGTCGTGGGGAGCGATGCCAGCTTGAACCGCACGGTCAATGCCGTCGTCCGCAAGGGCGCGGATGTGACCATTGGCTTTATTTCTCTTGATCCGCAAAGCTCCCTTGGCAACATTTTCGGCATTACTGCTGACATTGAGCAGGCCGTCAAAACCCTGGCCGCGCGGCTCACGGCCGAGCTGGATTTGGGCCAGGTCGGCGAACACTACTTTTTGTCCAAAGTTGAGCTCGGCAATAATTCCTTTAGCCGCATGGAGCCGGGGGTTTTGGGCCTGGCCGCGCTGCGGCCGTTTCTCAAGCTTACGCCGTTTGTCGTGAAGATGTCGCTGGAGGACTCCTATACCGCGACCTCGGAAGTTCTGGGCGTGCAGATCATTAACAGCCGTTCCAATGAGGGTGCGCGTTTGAAGCTCGGCGACCCCACTGACGGTCTGCTGGATGTCATCCTTTTAAATAAATTGTCAGGCGCGCAAATTTTCCGCTTTCGCCGGGCGCTCGCGACCGGCTGCCTCGACAACGTGCCGGGCACGACGATTATGCACGCGAAAAAAATTTCCATTCTCGGGCCGAAAAAACTGCCGCTCGCCATCGAGGGGCAGGTGACCACCAAAGCTCCGGCGGATGTCAGGATCGCGAAACCAAAAATCAAAATGATCGTGGGCAAAAGTCGCCAGTTCTAGGCGCTCACTATTACCCTTCTCCTTGAGGGGAGAAGGTGGCCGGGAGCCGGATGAGGGAGAAAAATAATAACCGTAGCGAAGTCCCGCGGCTCGTTGCGGTTTTGCGTAGTGCAGTGTCAGTACAATGATAATACTTGCTAAAATTGTAAAATTTCGGTATAGTAATTTATCGTTATGAACATTTCTTCTCTTTCCCAGCAGTTGAATATGCCCATCACCGAGCTGCGCGCGCGGATGCGCGATGCGGGTTTTCGCCTTGACCCGCGCGCCCGAAAAATTCCGAACAATGTGGCGCGGGAGATCGTGCGCAAACTATCGAAAGCGCCGCAGGTCATGGCGCCGGCGAAATACACCGGCCCTGCGACCATCACAGTGCCGGCATTCATCACAGTCAAGGATTTCGCGGCCAAACTGGAGCGGCCGGTCACCGAGGTCATCAAAAAGCTGTTGCTCAATGGCGTGATGGCTACCATTAACGAAGAGATTGACCGCGAGACAGCGACCATTATCGCCGGAGAATTTGGCGCGGATGTGACGGATGAGAAAAAGGAAGCTGGCAGCGAGAGCAAAATGGGGTTGGGCTATGTTTACGAAATATTGGAGAAAGAGGATCCGGCCAAATTGCAGCCGCGGCCGCCGATCGTGGCCGTGATGGGCCACGTGGACCACGGCAAAACCACCTTGCTTGATACAATCCGCAAGACCAATGTCGTGGCCGGTGAGGCCGGCGCGATCACCCAGCACATCGGGGCTTATCAAGTGACCGTAGGTCATCCTGAAGGATCCGCCGTGGCGGAGACTGAAGGATCCCGGGGCGAGGAGATTCTTCGCTCCGCTCAGAATGACAAACAAATAAAGAAAATCACATTCCTCGATACCCCGGGCCACGAGGCGTTTGCGGCCATGCGGGCGCGCGGCGCGAATGTTACGGATATCATCGTTTTGGTTGTGGCCGCAGACGACAGCGTGAAGCCACAGACCGTGGAGGTCATCAATCGCGCCAAGCTGACGAAAACCCCGCTCATTGTCGCGATAAACAAAATTGATAAACCTGGCGCGAACGTGGAGAAAGTCAAAGGCGATCTCGCCGCTCTCGGTGTGACCGTGGAAGATTATGGCGGCACAGTGCCGGCCGTGGTGCTGTCGGCCAAAACCGGCCAGGGCCTGGATAAACTTTTGGAGATTATTTTGCTCGTTGCGGAAGTTGAAGAATTGAAAGCCAATCCCGAAGGCCAGACTTTTGGTACCGTGATCGACTCCGAGCGCTCGCCGGGCCTGGGACCGGTGGCGACCGTGCTCATCCAAAATGGCGTTTTAAAGTTGGGCGACCCGGTCACGGTGGGGACCGCGCATGGCAAGGTCCGTACCATGCAGGATGCGCTTGGCCGGAAGTTGAAATTGGCAACGCCGGGCGCACCGGTGCAGGTTTCCGGTCTTTCGGCAGTGCCGGAGGTCGGCGATATTCTGCAGGTCGCGGCGAGTTCCGAAGCGGCCCGTGCCCGCGCCGCGCAACTTCTCAAACAGGAACGCGCCAAACGGCTCCAGGCAAGGAAAAAAATTGAAGCCGATCCAAACCGCAAGGAGCTGAAAATCATCCTCCGCGCCGATGTGCAGGGGAGTTTGGAGGCGCTTACTGATCAGTTAGGTTCCCTAGGCACGGAGGAGGTCAGACTTACGATTGTCGATGCGGGGGTGGGCGAGATTACCGAGTCAGACATTCAGCTTGCGGCGAGCACGGGAAGCGTAATTATCGGTTTTCATACACGGGGCGCCTCGCCAGTTTTGAAATTGGCCGCTCAAAAGGGGGTTACTGTGGATCAGTATGATGTTATCTATGAGTTGCTTGAGGATTTGACCGAGGCGCTGCTTGCGATGATGCCGATTCAGATCGTGGAAGAGCGACTCGGCCGCGCCAGGATCAAGGCGGTGTTTCGGACCGAGAAGGATATGCAGATTATCGGCGGCGAGGTGGTGGAGGGACGCGTCGTGGATAAGAAGAAATTCCGCATCTGGAGAAACCCGCCGGCCGGCGAGGCAGGTAAAGTCCAGGTCGGCACTGGCAAGATCGAAGAGCTCCAGCAAAACCGCGTGGAAGTGAATGAGGTCAAGACTGGATCAGAATTCGGGCTCAAGGTGAAGACTACGGCGCCAATCATGATCGGGGACATCCTCGAGGTTTTTGACGAGAACGTCAAGAAGAAGCAGCTAAAAGCTGCGTAATGCCAATCTACAAATGCATTCGCAAAGTAACCTACATTGTTTCCCTCCCCAGGCATGGGGAGGGTGCCCGAAGGGCGGGAGAGGTCGAACCGTGTTTGCAACCTCTCTCCAACTCTCCCCTCGCCAGGGGAGAGGGCTACATATTTATGAAGACTCGCCCAAGAAAAGTTAATTCGCTAATCCAGAGAGAAGTGGCAAATTTTATTAATCGTGAAAAATACGAGGGCGTCTCCGGTCTTTTGACTATTACCGCCGTTTCTACTTCACCGGATTTGGGCCATGCGAAAGTGTATTTTTCTGTGGTGGGCCAGAATGAAAATGAAGTTTTGGCAATATTGCGCAGCCACCTTTATGAAATTCAGGGCGTGCTCAACCGCAAGCTTCAGATGAAGATCGTGCCGCGCATCAATTTTTTTCCGGACACGTCCGGCGAATATGCCGAGCATATCCGGAAGCTTTTAGCAGAGATCAAGCCCGATGGAGAATAGCTTTCAGCTCGCGCGCGAGCTAATCGAAAAACACGAGCGGATTATTGTTTGTTCGCACGAATACACGGATGGCGACGATCTGGGCGCCATTTTGACTATTGGGAAAGTTTTGGATGATCTCGGTAAAACGACCCTGCGCCTGGCGCGCGGCGGCGTGCCGGACAGTCTGCTGTTTCTGCCTGGGCAGGACAAAGTCGCAGGCGAACTGCCGGCAGATTACGAGTCTTATGATTTGCTGATAACAGTCGGTTGCGGCAATCTCGCGCGGGGCGGCTTTGCCGAGCTGGAAGAGTGGCAGAAGCCGATTCTCAATATTGACCATCACCATGATACGCAGATGTTCGGCACGGTCAATGTCTGGGACGAGACATGCGCCGCGAACTGCGAGCTGATTTATTTGTTGCTGAAGGCCTGGGGCGTCGAGATAGACAAAACCATGGCGCAGCATTTACTGACCGGGATCTTCACGGACACGGGCGGGTTCCGCCACGCGAACGTGCGCGCGCTGACTTTGGAGATCGCGGCCGAGCTGCTGCGGCGCGGGGCCAAGCTGGACCTCATCTCGCGCTTCACGACCTCGCAAAAAGAACTGCCGGTGCTGCGGGCCTGGGCCCTGGCTTTGGAAAACGCCAAATTCGATAAGGCCAAGCAGCTGGTTTATACAGTGGTGCCGGAAGAGGAGCTCAAAAAAATTGGCGCTACCGAAGAAGACCTCGAGGGCGTGGTGGAGCTTTTGAATACGATTCCGGGCGCGAAGTTCTCCATGGTCTTAAAGCAGCGCGGCGACGAGGTGAAGGGAAGTTTGCGCTCGGAAACTTACAAGGGCGTGGATGTCTCGCGCATTGCCCGCGCCTTTGGCGGCGGCGGCCACAAACTCGCCGCGGGTTTCAAATTCAAAGGCAAGATCGAAAAAACCGCCGAGGGGTGGAAAATTTCGTAGAAATTGGATAAAATAGAAAAGCTTTTTAATAAACGGGCCGTTAGCTCAGCTGGCAGAGCGTCTGCATGGCATGCAGAAGGTCACCGGTTCAAATCCGGTACGGTCCACATTTCCGAATTTGAAGAAAAATTTGGCTCGGTGCTTCGCACCCCGTTGGGCAAATCGGCAAGGAAATTCCACGGAGTTTTCCAATCCACCGAGAGCGTTCCCGAAGCAAGGCGGCGGTTCGAGCCGATGGCCACAAGAAAATCTCTCATCTTTGGGAGATTTTCTTGTTCTATGAGATTTTGGGCTTGGTTGGCTTCCATAATCCAGTTCCGCATGAGTTCGAGCCAACGATTACCTTTTCGCTCAAAATTGGATAATTGCTCCTCAATCGTTTTCTTTTCGGACACAAGAGTGTTCTTTTTCTCCTGATACTCCACAAGCTCAAACGAGCCGGAAAGATAGCCGTCCGTGAGGCGTTCAATCTTTAGTTTCAAATCGGCTACCTTGCTCCGCAGATTTTGAGCGAAAAGGTCTGATGAGTAGCGGGCTTCGTCCGTCTCTTTGTCCAACCTTTCTAAATACTTTTCTCGCCACTCATCAGGTAAGGAAACTTTTTGACATAGTTCTTTTACTTGGCGCGTCAATTCTTCCTCCCGCAAAAAGCGGTTTTGCGAGCAGATAATCTTTTTGCTCTTGTGAGTGCACCGATAATAGACAAACCTCAGTCCGCTTTTCTTGATATGTCGCTCTGCCGTGATTGCATAGCCGCACTCGCCGCAAGTCGCAAAACCGAGATACTGAAAGTTTTTAGGCCCTCGCTTTTTGCGGGGTTTCCCATTCTGAACAAGTGCCTCCTGTATCTGGTCAAAAAGTTTCTTTGAAATCATTGGCTTATGGGAGCCCTGATGAACCTCGCCGCGATATTGGAAATGGCCGTAATAAAACGGATTAGTGAGTATGCGGTGAATAGAAGAGAGATGTAAGGGCTTCCCATCTTTACCAACCAAGCCAAGAGAAAACATTTTTCTCTGGATAGCGGTAAGCGTATATTGTCCGGTGGCAAAAGCTATCAAACATTCTTTAACTTCCCCGAAAGTATTTTTGTCCGGCTCAATCGTCCGTAATCTCGGCTCATTGAAATATCCGAGCGGAGCTTTTGCCGATAACTCACCGCGTCTGATTTTTTGCCTGATACCTCTTAAAATGTTTTCTCGTAAATTGTCGGTGTAATACTTGGCTTGTCCGAAGGCAACGCTCAACATAAACTTGCCTTGCGGTGTTGGTTCAAACCAGTGAGTAGGGAATTTTAGCGACTGGATTTTGCCTGTATCTACAAGGTAAATAACCCTGCCGCCGTCTATACTGTTTCTGGCTAATCTATCGGGATTCCACGCTAAAATGCCCTGTGCCGCTCCTTTCTCTATTGCCTCAAGCATTTGATTAAATACGGGTCTTCCCGGGTCTTTAGCGGTCTTGCTCTCGGTATATTCCTTAACCACAAACAAACCCTGACCTTTGGCAAAGTCGCGAAGCTCTGTAAGTTGGGCTTCAATAGAGATTATTTGCCGCTCTTCTTCCTCTGACGATTTTCTGCAATATATGAAGTATTTAATCATAATGCTTTTACACCGACAATTTATAAAATCTCCTATCGGTTCTTGCGTGATAACGCAAAACAAATTTCATTTGTGAACCGCCGCCTTGCTTCGGGAACGCTCTCGGTGGATTGGAAAACTCCGTGGAATTTCCTCGCCGATTTGCCCAACGAGGCGCGAAGCGCCGAGCCAATTTTTTCTTCAAATTCTGTTTGGTGGTCATTATACGACAAAATCAGAACTCATTTTGAACAAAATCCCGACTGAT
>CAZMCQ010000009.1:0-12173 GCA_964565195.1 uncultured Candidatus Saccharibacteria bacterium
GCGAGAAAATGGCGCGGATTGAACAAAAACAAAATGATTGGCTCGAACCGATGAGAGAATGGATAAAAGTCGCTACAAACCTCGTCAAAATCGCAAGGGATAGCAACCTTTTGGAGAAAAAGGTTGCTGCCAAAGAAATCTTTGGCTCGAACCTGCGCTTGGCGAGCCGCGCCGTGCGCGGCGAGCCAGTGTTTCCGTTCTCTGCCGCGCTTCGCGCGGCCGAATTGGTCGGGAAAATTCCTGAAAGTTTGATTGTGGTGCCCTCGGTGGGATTCGAACCCACACGCCTTGCGGCATACGCACCTCAAGCGTACGAGTCTGCCAGTTCCTCCACGAGGGCGAGTTAATTAATTATACCCAAAGCTTTCTGAATTTTCAATCGCTTTCTGGCTAAACATATTATCTGCTGGTTAGGATACAATTTTTTTATAATTATTCGCGATTCCCGTTTTGCATATTTCAGTTGATAAATAATATGCTTTCCACCACTTGTAATGTGCCCATTTACTTTTAAAACATCTCTGAGCGTGCGCTGAAGCCATTCAATATGCATTTGGCTGGCAGAGATAAATACCGTATAAAACATAAAACTGGATTTCCACCTTGGATCCCAATAAGAATAGAATGTTCCGTCACCATCGAAGTGCCCTCGCAAGAAATCGAAGAAAAATTTTCTCGGCGTTAGCCCCAGACTAAGTAGAAACTTATAAAAAATGACGTCGCCGAATTGAATATGAAAATACTTCCTTACTTCGCCGTGCCCCCGGGTCTTTTTCGTTATTTGGTTGGTCAAAAGTAAACATTTTTTAAAACTTTCGACCAGCTCCTCATCTTTGGAAGTGAAGCTAATATGCCGGCCATCCCTGGAGAGATTCCCGAGTGTATACCAGTTTATTTATTTAAACCGCTTAGATAAGCGGTTTTTTAGCACCAAAAAGTATTGACAAAAAGGCCATTTTGTGATAGACTATCAAGTTGCGTGCCCAAACCCCGTCCTTGCCGGCGGGGTCGGGCAGGCAGCAGATAAGGAGTATTCTTTTACAAATGATCTTTTCTCAATCGGTTCGATCCGGCTACCACATCTACCGCTACACTGGATTGGACTCCTTGAGTTTCTGGCAGCGGCTGTTTGTGAGCATCTCCCTGGCCGCGGTTTCCGTACTGGTCTTTCCGCATCTGGCGGCGGCTGGCATCGTGGAATATCAACCGCTGTTTGCGGAGATCAATGAAGCGAAAATAAAAAGCATCATCGAAATGAAAACTCCAAAACTTGAGACCATTGATCCGCGCGTGGAAATTTTGCGCGAGTACCTGGCTGGAAAAAATTCGCCAATGGCCGAGTACGCGGCTTTTTTGCTCACCCTGGAAAATTATCACTACGTCATCGCCATCTCCCATGCCGAAGGGCATATGTGCCAGAAGCAGATCCGGCGCAACAACTGCTGGGGGATCGGCGGCACGCGGCCGGAAAGTTATCAAACTTTGCCGGATGGTCTCGTCCGCGCGAACGAGCTCATTGGCAGATATCACGCGGGCGGGCTCGATACGCCGCTCAAAATGCGCACCCGCTGGGTCGGCTGGCACAACCAAACCTGGCCGATCGCGGTGGCAAATATTTTGGCAGATCTTGAAAAATTGGAAATATAAAAAACTTAAATGCCTCCTGTTTAGCAGGGGGCATTTTTGTTAAAAAGCCCCGTGCGCCACTGGCTTATGTCGCACGGGGGAAAAGGCCTTGCTAACTTCGAAAAAACTCTTCAGGGTGGCGTAAGCACCCCTCTACGATCACCGATTTACGCTGTCAACATGGCCAGCTTGGCCGTCTGCTTGTTCGCCGCCGTGAACTTGGATGTTGAAGAAGCAGGCTGGCCGCGGATGCAGGTCATAAAGACCTCCTCGTGGTTCGCCAGAGTAGTGGCATTAGTGGGGAAATGCTCACCGCCCCATACACCTTAAAGAAAGGGTATCACTTGTAAAGTTTTTTGGCAAACAGGGCTTGGGCAATTAGTACGGAAAGCGCAAGCCAGATGAGGAGCACGATAACATTAAAGATTATGTCTGGCGGGGAAGCGCTGCCGAGTGAATACCGCAGCAGGGCCGAGGCTGGCGCGAGCGGCAGATACTCGGCCAGTTTGGCAAGCAGGGCGGGCAATTTGGCGATCGGGAAAAACACATCTCCCAGGAAAACCAAGGTCAAACTGACCATGGCCGTATAAGGCGCCGCCTCTTCATAACCTTTGGTAAAGGACGCGATGATAAAACCGAAATTCAGAAAGGTTGTGCCCGTGATCAGTAAAATGAGCGGCAGAAGCCAGAAAGCCTGAAAAGCGAACGAGACGCCAAACACCCAGAAACTCACGGCCAAAAGCAGTACCGCCTGCAAGATGCTGATCAAAAACCGCGAGAGTGTTTGTGCGCCGAGGTAGTGCCAGGCCGTCGCCGGCGTCACCGCGAAGCGCTTCAGGATATAAGCGCGGCGGTAGTCCAGAGTAGCGTAGGCATTGGTATAAATGCCGGCCTGCATCAGAGCATAGGCCAGCACGCCGGCGACCAGAAATAATTGATAGGGGCCGTGGCCATCGAAACCGACGATGCGGCTCGCGCCCAGAAAAGATAAACCAATATATACCCCGGTCGGCAGCCCGAGCACGAAAAACATAGCCTTGCGGTTGCGGAAAAATATTTTGATGAAGACGCGGGTTAAAGCGAACATTTAGTCTATATCACTCCCGAAGGGAATGCCCCGTCAATTTTAAAAATACATCCTCCAGCGTGCCCTGCTGCACTTGGAGGTTAAAAATTTTCCCGTCGAAAGTTTTTTCCCATTCCAGGAGTTCGCGCAAAGAAACTTCCGGCATTTCGGTTTCCAAATCATAGGTATAACGGTCGCGTCGCGCCACGAGAATGCCGCGCAGCTGCTCGAGCTCTGCCACATTGACCGGCCTGGAGGACATAAACTTGATGTGCGAAGCCACGCCGAGCGTGTTGATGAGCTTGATCGGCCGATCCTGGGCGATGATGCGACCCTCGTCAATGATCGCGACGCGGTCGCAGACGATCTCGGCCTCCTCCATATAGTGCGTGGTGAGCAAAATGGACAATCCCTTTTTGCGGAGCGCCAGGATAGTCTCCCAGAATTTCTGCCGCACGGATGGGTCGAGGCCGAGCGTGGGTTCATCAAGAAATAAAACTTTTGGCTCGTGCAAAAGCGCGGTGGCCAGCGCCACACGCTGCTTCTGCCCGCCGGAAAGTGAATCAAACCTGTTTCGCTGAATATTCTCGAGCCCAAAATCCAGCACGACCTGGTCGAGCGACAACGTCTTTTCATAAAAAGAGGCGAACAGTTCCAGAAGTTCGCGCACCGTAAGTTCCGGCAGAAAACCAGACTGTTGCAAAACCACGCCAGCCGCGCTTTTGGCCAGAACCTGAATCGAGCCGCCATCGCTTTTCTTCAATCCTTCCAGAATCTCCAAAGTCGTGGTTTTGCCCGCGCCATTGGGGCCCAGGAGCCCGAAAATCTCCCCCTCGGTCACGCGGAAACTGATCCCTTTGAGGGCCTGGTTGCCGTTATAGCTTTTCTTCAATTTTTCAACTTCAATGACATTCATTTCGGTTGAGTGATATTTGGTTGTTTATCGTATTTTGGCAAAACGATTTTCTGCTTCAATCCTAAAGCATACGCCAAAGCGTTGGCCACGGCCACACCGGTGCGCGTACTGGAAAAACCGCCCGGCCCGCGGTTGACGGAAATTTTTTTTATTGCCGTCAATTTGATTTTGTTTGCGCGCAGGAATTTTTCGAGTTCTGGCAACAACGATTCAGAAATTCCGCTGACCTTAATAATTTTCCGCCTGTTATCCAGTCCCAAAGTTATTTTATCTTTGTCGGTGGTATCAATAAAAAGTTCCATAATCAACCTTACTCCCAACCTCTCCCTTTCTCCCTCTCCGTGACGAGTTTTTCTAATTCTTCTCTCACAACTTTCCTATCGTCCCAAGGTATTTTTCCGCCGGCCACGGCCATCACCTGCTCGGCGCCTTTGCCGGTAATCAGAACGAGATCGCCGGGTTTGGCCATCGCCAGAGCGCGGGCAATGGCCTGGCGACGGTCGATTTCAATAATCGCTTTTCCTTGTGCGCCCAAAGCCATCTCCCGGGCAATCGCGAGCGGGTCATCGCTGTACGGATCATCGGTCGTGACGATTACTGCATCAGAATTTTCCGCGGAGAGTTTGCCCATCACCGGCCGGCGCCATTTATCCCGCCCGCCCCCGGTCGGCCCCAGAACGTGAATTATCCGGTTCTTCTTCCAGCCGGCGAGTGTCTCAAACACCTGGCGCAGAGATTCGGGTTCATAAGCATAATCTACCACCACCGTGAGACCGCGATTGTTCGGAATTTTTTCCAGGCGGCCCGGGACAAAGGAAACTTTTTCCAGCGCAGTCTTTGCCATCTGCAAAGAACCACCATAAGCCGAAGCCGCCGCGATCGCGGCCAGGGAATTGTAAATGTCGAACTTACCGAGAAGGGATAGCTTATAGGAGATGGCTTTTAGCTCATAGGTAATACCGAATTCACTAATATTAACGTTTTGGGCCTGGAAATCGGCCTTTTTTTCAATGCCAAAGGTGATTTTCTTGTCGACTTTAAAATTTAAAAAGTCGGCGGCATGCTCGTTGTCCGCATTGGCAATGATGATTTTCAGTGAGAGTTTCTTCCGCGGCGATCTTTCCAAATGCCGCAGCAATTCCAATTTGGCCTGCTTATAATTTTCAAACCCGCCATGGGCTTCGATATGTTCTGGGCTAAGATTGGTGAAGACGATCGCGTCGTACCAGATCCCGCGATGGCGGGACTGCGCGATGCCTTCCGAGGAAGTCTCGATGACCGCGAACCGGCAGCCCGCGCTCGCCATTTGGCGAAGCAGCTTCTGCAGATAAAACCGGCCCGGCATGGTCATCTTGAGGTCGGACAGCCACTCCGCTTGCCCAATTTTAAAATTCAAAGTCGAGGTGAGCCCGACCTTGTGGCCGGCCTCTTCGAGAATCTTCGCGAGCAAATTCGCGGTCGTCGTCTTGCCTTTGGTGCCCGTAACACCGATGACAATGAGCTGGCGGGAGGGGAAGCCATAAACATACGACGCAAGCTTGGCCAGTGTGAGATGATAGAGCGACAGCAAAATATTCGGAATGAGTTTCTTAATAAGTTCCTTCACAAAATCAAAAATTAAAAATCAAAATGTAAAATGGCAATCTAAAATTTTAAAATTTTGAATTGTCATTTTGATTTTTGCATTTTACATTTTGATTTTTCTGGCCATTTTATATATCCCGTACCAAATCGGACTCATGACATAGTCCCAGCTCCCCACATACTCCACGTACTGCCCGCCGAAACCGGCTTTGAAACGATTGAGCGAGGCGAGCGGATGGTCGGTTTGGCCTTCCACCCCGACCCCGCCGAAATCATAACTCAAGACGCCTTGTGCTTTGAGCTCGCGGATGATCTGCCAGTGCAAAAGATAGGGCGCCATGAGGGCGCGGCTTTCATAGTCTGACGCGCCATGCAGATAGGTCGCGCGGCCGCCGAAAACCGAAACCACGGCCGCGGCAACGAGTTTCCCTTGAAAACCCGCCGTAAATAACTTAACTTCTTTGAGTTTGAACATCTCCTGATAATATTTCTTCGGGTGCAAATTAAACCCGCCGCGCCTCGCCGTCTCAATGAACAATCCCCACATCTCGCGGCTCAACTCTCCTAATTCATAATTCTTAATTCTTAATTCCTTCTGCTGCGCCAGCCCAATATTATAGCGGGTTTTGGGGTGCATGCGGCGAAGCAAATCTTCCTCATTTTGCCGCAAATCCAGCAAAATCGTGGCTTTCGGGCTGTGGTCTTTCGGCGCTTTCACAAGGCCGGCTTCGCGGAGGGTGGCCTCATGGTCAGCGAAAATTTCCGGTTCGATGCGGATGAAGATGGGTCCGCCCAACCCCCTCTTCATCTCCCCCTTGATAAGGGGGAGAAGGAGTGGGGGTAGATTTGAGATTTGAAAATTCTTAGCCAACACCGGGCCCTTGGTACAGAGCCAGTAATACTTGCCCAACGGCAGATCATGCCGCACAAAAGAAGCCGCGAGCAGCGGCTCGCCGGGTTTGATTAATAATTTTCGCAGCACCGCCCGGCCCATCTGCTCCTGCAGCTCGCCCCACTGCCAGGACTGCTGCAGCGGCCCGTCATTCTGGACGAGAAAACTGGTGAGCTCCTCACGATTGGCGTCAATAAATTTCATTATTGTTTCGCGAGGGCTTTCAGCGCCTCGCGAATCCGATCCTGGGAAGTGAGCGTTTCTTTTGGCACTTGCGCGATGGCTTGCCGCGCTTCGGTGCGCGAATAACCAAGCGTCATGAGTGCGTCCAATACGTCGGCCTGATTTTGCGAGAGCTGCGAGAGCTCGCCGCGGGGGGCCGTCGCAACTGCGCCGATCTTCTCACGGAGCTCCACGATAAGCCGCTCCGCGGTCTTGCGGCCGACCCCCGAAACTTTGGTGAACATGGCCGCATCCTCATTAACAATGCCGGATTGGATTAGCTCCAGACTTGCGCCAGACATAATCGAGAGCGCGAGGCGCGGCCCCACGCCGGAGACGGAGATGAGCAGTTCAAAAAACTCGAGTTCGGGCATGGTCGGAAAGCCGTAGAGCGAGAGCTGGTCCTCGCGGACATAGGTATGGATGTAAAGCGCGAGCGGCTTGCTCGGCTCGAGGGAGAGCGAAAGCTGCGGCGTGACGAAAACCTTGTAACCGACGTGGTCCGTGGCCACGATCAAAAAATTCTTCCGAATGGCTTTAATGGTACCGCTTATATACCCGATCATAATATCTATATTATAATGAAGGTTGGCCTTATGGGGAAATTCAAATTGGTCTCACAATTTAAGCCAACAGGGGATCAACCCGAAGCAATAAATAAGCTCATTCGCGGTATCGAAGCTGGCCACGCTTTCCAGACGCTGTTGGGCGTGACCGGCAGCGGCAAAACCTTTACCATGGCGAACGTCATCGAAAAATTTCAGAAGCCCACGCTCATCATCTCGCACAACAAAACCCTCACCGCCCAGCTGGCGAGCGAGTTTCAGGAATTTTTTCCGGACAACGCCGTGCACTACTTTGTCTCCTACTATGACTACTACCAGCCCGAGGCCTACATCCCGCGCTCGGATACTTATATCGAAAAAGAAACCGAGATCAACGAAGAGATCGACCGCCTCCGCAATGCCGCCACCATAGCGCTCCTCTCACGCCGCGACGTGCTCATTGTCGCTTCGGTCTCCTGCATCTATGGCCTCGGCAACCCGGGCGACTATCTCGAGCTTTCCATTGAGCTCAAGACCGGCGAGTCTTACAAGCGCGACAAACTCCTGCACCGGCTTATTGATTTGCAATACTTTCGCAATGACCTGGAGCTGCGGCGCGGCACGTTTCGCGTGCGCGGCGACATTGTGGAGGTGGTACCGGCTGATGCGGACCAGGTGCTGCGGCTGGATTTTTTCGGCGACGAACTCGAAAAGATCACGCAGTTTGACGCGCTCACCGGAGAAGGGGAAACGCGGCACGAACAGTACCGGCTCTTTCCGGCCAAACATTTTTTGACGACGCAGGGCAAACTCGAACGCGCCATGGAAAATATTCGGGCAGAGCTCCGTGACAGACTGAAAGTTCTGAAAAGCCAAGACAAACTGCTCGAGGCCCAGCGCCTCGAGCAGCGCACGAATTTTGACCTCGAGATGGTGGCCCAGGCGGGCTATGTAAACGGCATTGAAAATTACTCGCGCCATCTCGATTTCCGCAAACCCGGCGAGCCGCCCTCCACGCTCATGGACTACTTCCCTGATGATTTTCTCCTGTTTATTGACGAGTCGCACATCACTGTGCCGCAGATTCGGGGAATGTATGAAGGCGACCGGTCGCGGAAATTGACTTTGGTGGAGTACGGTTTCCGGCTGCCTTCCGCTCTGGATAACCGGCCTTTGAAGTTCGCGGAATTTTTGAAAAAAGTGAATCAAGGCATTTTTGTCTCGGCCACGCCAGCGCCTTATGAACTCGGCAAGGCCGCAGCGGTTGTCGAGCAGCTGCTTCGGCCCACCGGGCTCCTCGATCCCGAGATCGAGGTACGGCCCACGAAACATCAGATCGATAACCTCCTCGAAGAAATTCAAGGCCGCGTCAAAAAACGGCAACGCGTCCTGGTCACCACGCTCACCAAAAAAATGGCCGAGGAATTGTCAGAGTATCTCGTCGAGTCCGGGCTCAAGGCGCACTATCTGCACTCGGAAGTGGACACCTTTGAGCGTCTGGAAATCCTGCGCGATCTGCGGCTCGGCATTTATGACGTGGTGGTCGGCATCAATTTGCTTCGTGAAGGGCTGGATTTGCCCGAGGTCTCGCTCGTCGCGATCCTCGACGCGGATAAAGAAGGATATTTGCGCTCCGAAACCGCGCTCCTGCAGGTGATGGGCCGCGCCGCGCGCCACGCCGAAGGCAAAGTGATAATGTACGCGGACCGGATGACTGGCTCAATGCAGCGGGCGATCGCGGAAGTGGAACGGCGCCGGAAAATTCAGGAAGAATATAATGTGCGTCACGGCATCACGCCGCAGACCATAGTGAAGGCTGTTCGGGAGTCGCGCCTCGCCGGCGCAAAAGCAGTTGTCAAGCTTGCCCCCGCGGAAGCGGGGGTGGACCTCTCCAAGCTGGACAAAAAAGAAATCAGATACTATCTCGAGGAGCTCAAGGACCGCATGGACTTAGCTAGCAAAAATCTGGAATTTGAAAAAGCCGCGCTGCTGCGCGACCAAATCGTGGAGATCAATAAAAAACTACGCCGTGCGCGTCACGGACTTTGACAGGCGGGATTTGAGCCGGGCCGCTTTGTTTCTGTGAATCACGTGCTTTTTCACGGCCTTATCGAGCTGTTTATAAGCCAGCGAAAGCAGTTTTATGGCCTCGTCCTTTTTCTTGGCTGCCACGGCTTTGCGCGCATTGCGCACCGCAGCCTTGTATTTCTCGATAGTAACTAAATTCACCGCGCGTCTCCGCCGGCTTGCTCGCATGGCTTTCTGGGCTGATTTCGTAACAGGCATAGGGATACTTTAACAGAAGACCTCGGCAAGGTCAATAAAAAATGGGAGCGCACCCATACGCGGATGCGCACCCCGAGGCAAACGACTACTGAAGCTGCTCGAAATGCGGGCCGGCCGCAACTCGATAGCGCTCGATGGTTGACATGGTCGGGCAGCAAAGCGGGTCCTCCGGTCCTTGCCTGACGAGACTGACCGCGATTATCCCCTGCGAGTTAATTTGCAGGAGCTTAATCTCGACCCGGTCGCCGAGCAACTTTGAGGCCATTGCCTTGATCGGATTGGCGCTGCCGCGCAGGGCAACCAGATAAACGAATGTTCCGCTGCCGCCACCATTATAAATCACGATTGCGGCGGCATCAGACACTCCGTCATGGTTGAGATCGCCGAGCGCAACGTTAGGCAAAATCTCATAAGCTTCTGTCCAATGATCAGCGACCCGGTTCTCGCACCGGCCATTCCGAAACTGAATGGTTTCCCCTTCAAATTCGAGCGTCGCGTTCTTCAAGACAGAGAAGGTGAGCTTTGCTCTCTGCCCGAAACTGAAACCAACAGCAAGCGACAACATCATTACCACCGTGAGAGCACTCGTTTTTTTGCTCATTGTTTGGGCCCTCCTTTGAACCCCTCCAACCAGAGATCATACGCCTGGGGTTTTGGAAAGTCAACTGATCTTCTGCATCTTCTCCCAATTATCCCCGACCTTGGCCGAGGCGACGAGCAGAACCTTGAGTTTGTAAACACCCTCCATTATTTTCAAAATCTGCGGCACAAATTCTTTGACCTTATTTTCCGCGATCTCAAAGACAAGCTCATCGTGAACTTGCAATAGTAACCGGCAATCGCGGCCAGAGGTGAGGTCTCTTTCGGCCAGTTTATTCATCGCCATTTTGATGATATCTGCCGCGAGGGACTGCAGGGGCATATTGAGCGCCGCGCGCTCGGCCGCACTGCGGACCTGGAACTGCGACGAGTTGATTTCCGGAAGTTTGCGGATGCGCCCGAGCTCGTTCTCGACAAAACCTTTCTGCCTGGTCTTGTCGATTACATCTTCAAGATATTCCCAAAGCGTCGTATAGGCAGCTTTGTACTTTTCAATAAATTTATGCGCCTCCTCGCGCGAGACTCCGGGAATGCGCGAGGTTAACCCATACGCTGACAAACCATACAACACCCCAAAGTTAATAACTTTCGCCGCTCTGCGATCTACACCGATCGCTCGCGCCGTGGCTTCGTGAATGTCGCCACCTTCGCGGAAGACCTTGATCATTTTTTTGTCGCCGGAGAGGTGCGCGGCGACGCGCAGTTCGATCTGCGAATAATCAGCCGCGACCAATTTGTAGTGCTTAGCCGCGATAAAAGCCCGTCGCACCTTTCGCCCCAGGGCAGTGCGAATCGGGATATTTTGCAAATTTGGGTCCGAAGAAGAGAGCCGGCCGGTCGCGGCAATCGTCTGATTGAAACTGGTATGCACACGGCCGGTCGCGGGATTAACGAGCTTCGGCAGGGCATCCAAATAAGTATTCTCGAGCTTGGTGAGTTCCCGCCACTCAAACAGGAGCTCAATAATCGGGTGCAGGCCGCGCAGTTTTTCCAGCTCCGTGGCTGCCGTGGAAAGACCGGTTTTGCCTTTTTTTAATTCTTCCGTGGGGATGTGCAGCCGCTCGAAAAGAATTTCTTTAAGCTGGATCGGGGAGCCGATGTTAAACTCTTTTCCCGCAAGCTTGTAAATTTTCTTCTCCAGCTTCGCTATTTCGGCGCGACCTTCTTTGGAGAGTTTTTCCAAAACCTCGGCGTCGAGCCTTATGCCTTGATACTCCATCTCGGCCAAAACCACGGCGAGCGGCATTTCGATCTCTTCAAAAATCTTGCGCAGTTTTGGAGTCAATTCCTTTTCCAGTTTCTCTTTGAGGCGAAAGGTGTAGTCCACGTCCTCGCAGCAATAATCCGCAACCTTTGCGACTGGCGCTTCGGCCATGGTAATTTGCTCCTTGCCTTTGCCAATCAGACTCTCAATCGGGGTCTTGCGAAAACCAAATTCCGTAAAGGCCAAAGTGTCCAAATCAAACGCTCGCGCGCCGGGATTCAAAAGGTAGGCGGCGATCATCGTGTCAAACGCAATGCCGGAAAGTTTGATTCCCGCAACTTTCAGCGCCAGATAATCGTATTTGATATTGTGGCCGATTTTTTTGACTTTCGGATCAGCCAGGATTCTCGATATTTCGATATTTCGATATTTCGCAGGCAAGTAGTGCGCCTCGCCTTTTTTGAAACCAAAACCAATGCCGACCAGTTCTGATTCGACCGAATGTAAACTCGTGGTTTCGGTATCAATGACAATTTCTTTTTGTTTTTTTAATTGCAAAAGAAACTTCTCAAGCTTGTCTTTGGTATCAACAAGATGATAGCCCCCCACCTTGTCTCCCCCACGATGGGGGGAGGAATATTCTCCCTTTTCTTTTCCCTCCCCTGGTGGGAGGGATTGAGGGAGGGGAATTTTCGAAAGCAAGCTTTTAAACTCCAGCTCCTGAAACAATTTTACCACTTTTTGTTCATCAAAATCATGAAGCAGCGCGCGTTGGATATCCAGTTTCACTGGCGCATCGCGGACGATCTCGGAAAGTTTACGGGAAAGCTGGGCATCGGCTTTATGTTCAAGTAGCAGGGAAGCGATTCGTGGTTTAATTTCCCCCCCTCCCTTCCCCTCCCCACCAGTGGGAGGGGATAAAGGGGAGGGGATGGTATCTAAATATTCATAAATCTTCTCCAGCGTTCCGAACTTCTGCAAAAGTTCTGAAGCGGTTTTTTGCCCAATGCCCGGCACGCCGGGAATGTTGTCCGACGGGTCGCCGCGGAGCGCGCGAAAATCCACCATTTGCTCGGGGGTTAGGCCGTATTTTTCCTGCACTTCTTTGGCGCCGTACATTTTCGCTTCCGACAAGCCCTTTTGCGGCGCAAAAACTTTAATGCTGTGGTTCACGAGCTGCAAAGTGTCGAATGCGCCGATCAGATTTAATGTTTGCAAACTCTCATTGCCCG
>CAZMCQ010000010.1:0-10818 GCA_964565195.1 uncultured Candidatus Saccharibacteria bacterium
CCCTTTTGCGGCGCAAAAACTTTAATGCTGTGGTTCACGAGCTGCAAAGTGTCGTAGTCGCCGGTCAGAATTATTGTTTGCAAATTCTCCTTGTCAGCCTGCGTCGCGAGCGTGCCGATCACATCATCCGCCTCAAATCCGGCCTTTTCGTAAATCGGGATATTGAATGCCTCGACGAGTTCTTTGACGCGCGGAATCTGCTGGTACAGTTCGTCCGGCGCTTTGACACGGCCGGCTTTGTATTTTTTATAAATCTCGTCGCGGAAAGTGGGGCCAGCAAGGTCAAAAGTCACGGCCGCGTAGTCCGGCTTGAGCTCTTTGAGCGCATTCAGAAGCAGCAGGGCAAAGCCATAGACGCCATTGGTCGGCTCGCCCTTTTTATTCGAAAGGTGGGGGATGGCATGAAACCCGCGATGCACCAGCGCATTGCCATCGACGAGAAGCAAAGTCTCTTTATTATTCTTCATATGGTTTATTGTACCGGTTTCTGGGCGGCAATAAAAACACCGCTTGAATTATCCAATCGCGCCGTGGAATTTAATATTCTTGCCGGAATACCAAATGTACAATTAACTATAAATCTCAAATAAGTGTGCTCACCGACAATCTTGGAAAACCATGTCAAAAATTTAATCCAGGGGTTTATATCCTTCATCTCATTGTCAAACCGTTTCGCATAGTCTTCAATGGGCGAAAGAAGCGCGGCGTGTCCCTGAACCTTCAAAATTTTAAACTGCCGAAATCTCTCAACGGTTTCTGTGGGTGTTTCTAAACCAAAATGGCCGTCTTTTAAAACAAAATTTTCATAGTATAAACCTGGATAACGTTTTTCCAACTCATTATTTTTTCTTTTTGTCTCAATATAATGAATCGTTCCCCCGCCTGGTTTTAAAACACGAAAAATCTCTGAGATCACCCCTACCTTATCCTCAATAAGTATGTGCCCGAGCACATCCATCGATATAACATAATCGAAAGTCTTGTCAGGAAAAGGGATGGCTCTGACATCGGCAACGATTGCATTTTGATAAATTCGTTTGGCATTTTTTATTGCATGTTCAGAGATATCCACCCCAGTCATTTGGTAATTGTTTGCAAAAAATTCTCTCCCGCCGCCGCAGCCGAGATCCAAAACCCTTGCGCCTTTTTTTATTCGCTTTTGAAACCAATAAATTTTGTACAAACCAAGGTGCAAAGGCAAAAAGAAACGGTGATACCACCGCCAGGGATGAGTCTCGATAAATTTTTCTTCATAAAATCGCTGCTCTTCCGAATCCATATTGCTACTCTTCCGTGACCCGCCAGACTTCGGCCAGGTCGGTAAGGCCGGCGGCGGCTTTCAGGACGCCGTCCTGCTGCATGGTGAGCATGCCTTTGCTGATCGCCGCTTTTTTGATGTCTGCCGTGGAGGCGAGATTGTAAATCATCTTCTGCATGGCCTCGTCAACGGCAAAGACTTCGTAAATGCCGATGCGGCCGCGGTAACCCAAATTGTGGCACTCACGGCAGCCGGGCGCGTGGTAAAAAACCAACTGCTGTGGAATTTTCACTCCCGCGCTTTGCGGAATCTGTCCCAAAACCAGCCGCACGCGCTCGAGTTCTTTCAAATTGGGATGATAAATTTCTTTACAATGCCGGCAAATTTTGCGCAAGAGTCGCTGGGCGATGAGCGCGTTTAAAGCCGGCGCGAGCGTGACGGCTTTGACGCCGAGATCGAGGAGGCGAGGAATGGCGCCGGCCGCGTCATTGGTGTGCAAGGTGGAAAGCACGACGTGGCCGGTGAGCGCGGCCTGCGCGGCGGTCTCGGCGGTCTCAAAATCGCGAATCTCGCCGACCATCACAATGTCCGGATCCTGCCGGAGGATGGAGCGAAGGCCTTTGGCAAAATCCATACCCGCGCTGCGGTCGATCGGCGTCTGGATGATGCCCGGGAGTTGGTATTCAACCGGGTCTTCCAGGGTGATGATCTTCACGCCCGGGCGGTTCAGATGATTCAAAAAGGCGTAGAGCGTGGTGGTTTTGCCGCTGCCGGTCGGACCGGTTGTGAGGATCATGCCATTGGGTTTGGCCAGTTCCTGCTCGAGAAGCTCACGCGCGCGCGCCACGAGGCCGAGCGCGGCAATCTCCAGTTTCACATCCTGCACGCCCAAAATCCGGATGACGACTGATTCGCCAAAGGCGGTCGGCAGCACCGAGACGCGAAGATCGAGTTTCGCCTCGCGACCGGAAACGCTGAACCGCCCGTCCTGCGGAACGCTGGTAACATTGAGTTTCAGGCCAGCCAGCAGCTTGATGCGCGAGAGGAGCGTGTGGACCACGTCTTTGGGAAAATGTACTACGTCCTGCAGCACGCCATCGATCCGGAACCGGATTTTGAGGAGTTCCCTTTCGGGTTCAAAATGGACGTCCGAGGAATGGGTGAGCACGGCCCCGCCGAGAATCATCCCCAACAGCTCGGTGACCGGCAGACTTTGGAGTGTCTCCTGTTCTTCCGGAAGTTTTTTCAGCTTGGCCAAAACATCCGCCGCCGTGCTGAGCTGAACCTCATGACGGCTCACGTCAGAGGGAGTGGCGATGATCTTTTTGTACTGCTCGAGCGCCGCGGCCAGGGCGCTTGACGAGACGAGATAAGCTTCCGGATGGTATTTTTGTTTTTTGAAATTTTCCAAAATCTGCCTGGCGGCCGGCAACTGCGGATCGGTAAGGCCCAACTTCAGGATCGGCCCCTCTTTGAAAAAGACGATCAGCTGCGCGGCCGCGGCCTGCTCGCGCGGAATGAGTTCGAGCGCTGGCTGATCAATGGGAAACGCGGTCAGATCAAAATACGGCAAGTGCGCTTGCTTGGCGCGGCGCTGCGTATCCTGCTCCTCGAATTTGCGGTTCAGATCACGGACGGCGACCGAGATCTTGCCCGCTTTTTCCGCTTCCCCGTCCATACGGAAATTATACCACAATTTCGCGCTTAATCCGTTCGAGTTTGGCCAAAATCTCCTTTTCGAGTTCTAGAAGGGGCACGCCGGAAACTTTGAAGCTGCCCAAGCTGCCATTTTGCATCTGCCCGGAGAGCGCGGCGGCCACCACGGGCGCGCGAATCGTCGGATGGATGTGAAAATAGCCGACGATTTCCTGCGGCGCCACTTCGGCGAGAAAAATGATGATCCGGCGGCCGGCGAGCGTAGCCACGAGTTCGACCATCACCCCGCTTATATCTTCGGCGCTGGCGCCGGATTTCTCAAGGTCCGCCACATTGACCAGAGAGTAGGCCAACCCCAAGGAGTCCACCTCGCGGATGCGCGCGAGCGCCCGTCCCCACAACTTCAAAAGCGAGACGTTTTTCGTCTTGTAAAGCTCGCGGATGATCTCCTGTTGCCTGGCGCCAAGCGACACCAGCTGCGAGGCCTGGAGGAAGGCGCGGGGCGTGGTTTTCACGTGCTGAAAACTGTTCGTCTCGACAATAATGCCGGCCAGAAGATTGGTGGCAATACTTTCGTCAATGAGGCTCACCTCAAAATCAGTAATGAGTCCAGCCAAAATTTCTGCGGTGGAGGTGGCCGTGAGATCCACCAGATTGATTTCTCCGTACTGCTCATTGTTCGGGTGATGATCAATGTTCACAATCGGCGTTTCAAAAAACAGATCCGTGTTTTTTTCATAAATCGCGCCGAGCTGCTCCAGAGCTGGCGTATCGAGCACGAAGATCAGATCATAAGGGAACTTGGCATTTCTGAATGATACGTCATTCTGGGTAAACCGCCCTTTTTTCGGTTTCAAAAAAATATCCACGCGACCAGCGAGCACCTCATAGGACAGCTCGTCAAGTTCGGCTGCGCCGGTTTTGAGGGAAACCACAAAACTCTGCTGGGCCTGAAGCACGTTTTTAATAACCTCCCGGCCGGGCAGAAATTTATAGGCGTCAAGATTGGCGCTCGCACAGGCCACCTCGACATCCTTGTCGAGCTTCCTTAAAAAATTGTGAAGCGCGAGGCCCGCACCGAGCCCGTCGCCATTCGGCGCCGCCGGCAGGGCAACCAAAACGCGGCTCGCTTTATTGATACTCTCAAAGATTTGCTGTTCGATTGGGTCGGGCATAACGGGTTAATATAATGGAGATTCTCGCAACAGTCAAATGCTTTTGAGGTGTGGTAAAATGGGATTAAGATGTTTTCTGTGACAACCACCTCTGCCCAGGAGACCCGCGCGCTTGGGGTAAGCCTGGGACGCTCGCTTCGCGGCGGCGCGGTGCTCGCGCTTTGGGGGCCTTTGGGGTCAGGCAAAACCACCTTTGTGCAAGGACTGGCCCGTGGCCTCGGCCTAAAAAAACCGATCACGAGCCCGACCTTTCTCCTCGCGCGGGCCTACCCCATTCCGGGAAAGCGAAAAATTTTCTACCACGTTGACCTCTACCGGTTGAAAGGCATAAATGCGCTTCTGGAGCTGGGCCTTGCCGAAATTCTTGCGTCCAACCACATCGTCGCGATCGAGTGGCCGAAGGTCGCGCGAAAAATTCTGCCCCGCAGCACGATCCTTATTAACTTTCGCCACTATCCGAAACAGCCTCACGCCCGCCACATTACCATCACCAATGCTTAAAAAAATCTTTCTTCCCCTCATCCTCATCATCTTTGCTGAACTCGCGGCGCTGTTCATCCTGCAAACCGCGCGCCGGCCCTGGCCGGGGCCGGCGAGAGGGGCAGCACCAGAAAAAATGGAACTTACCCTCCCGGACAAACTTGACCTCACCGCGAAGCTCTCGCTCAAGCTGCCGGAACGAGACATAACCCTGTCCGTAAAAGATGCGGCAAACGAAGCAGCGCTTGGGCAATACCTCCTCAAGGTCGCCAAAGCGGAAAACCGGCCGGCCCGGGATGCGGTTTTGGAAATTGAGGGGAACCGCGCGACCAGATTTGTTCCGGACAAATCCGGCCAGGCCCTGGATCTGGCGGACGGCCGACGGCTCGTCATCCGCGCCCTGAACCGAGGGGAGGCAGAGGTGGTCTTGCCAATCGTGCTGGATTCCCCTAAAATTAAACTTTCCGAGACCAATCGTCTCGGGATCAACGAGCTTGTCGCCCGCGGCCAGTCGGATTTTTCCGGCTCGCCGCAAAATCGCGTGCACAACATCCGCGTGGGCGCGAGCCGCTTTACGGGCGTCATCGTGAAGCCCGGCGAAGAGTTCTCCTTCAATAAATATCTCGGGGTGGTGGACGGCGCGCATGGCTTTTTGCCGGAACTCGTGATCAAACCCGAGGGCACGGTTCCCGAGTTCGGCGGGGGGCTTTGCCAGGTTTCCACCACCGCGTTCCGCGCGGCCTTCTTTGGCGGGTTGCCCATCACCGCGCGGCGCAACCATTCCTACGCGGTAAAATATTATGAATGGATCACGGACGATCTGCCAAAGAGCGTGGGCCTGGATGCCACCATCTACCCGGGCGCGCAGGATCTGAAATTTCTCAATGATGCCCCGGCGCCGATTTTGATCGCCACGCGCATTGACGGCCGACGGCTCTATTTTGATTTCTACGGGACCAAGGTTGACCGGCGCATCGAAGTGGACGGCCCGTACGCCTATGACCGGAAAAGTTCAGGCGCGGTCAAAGCCACGGTAACGCGCAAGGTTTTCAAAGGCAGCGAGCTCGCCGAAGAGCGCACCTTTTCTTCCACTTATGTCTCACCGCTTCTCTATCCGAAAATCTATGAATTCCCCAAGCCCCCAGCCGAGTCGCCGACAACCAATTAATAACACTCCATGCAACTTACTGCTTCCCACAAACCTTATTCCGAAATAACCACCGAGCTTTTGGTGTTGCCTTTTTTTGCAGGCGAAACAGTCCCTCTGGAAATCGCGGACCATCTGCCGCCCGGCGATTTTCAGGGCAAAAGCGGCGACCTGCTGCTCCTGCCCGCGGGCCGCGGCGGCGCGCGACGGATCGCGCTCATCGGCCTGGGCGACAGCAAGTCCTTCACTTTGGAAACTTTGCGAGCGGCGATCGCAATCCTGGCGCCAATGATCCAAAAATATCGAGTGCGCCGGGTCGCCGTGGGCCTGCTTAAAAATCTGCCGCGGCGAAGCGGCATTGAGGTCTTGGCGCAAACGATCGTGGAAACTTTGCTGCTCGCCAATTACCGCTTTGCCCTCTATAAAACCCTGCCTCCGGAGGAACAGCCCGTGGATTTTGAGGAAATTAATCTCGTTTTGCCGGCTAATTCCGAACACAGCGCCGCGCTGCGCGGCGCGAAGAACGGCACGCTCATTGCCGAGGCGATTAACGAGGCAAGAAACTTAGGCAACCACCCGAGCAATGTCGCGACACCCGCGCATCTGGCGAAACACGCGCTCAATATTGCCAGGCATACTCGGAAAATCAAGGTGAAAATTCTGGGCCGCGAGGAGATTAAAAAGGAAAATATGGACGCCCTGCTCGCAGTCGCGCAAGGGTCGGACGAAGAACCAAAATTTATCGTAATGGAATACCTCCCGCGCAAAAAAGGAGCACCAATTGTTCTGGTCGGCAAGGGCATCACATTTGATTCCGGCGGGATCTCCATCAAGCCAGCCGAGAAAATGGAGGAAATGAAATTTGATATGGCTGGCGCAGCCACAGTGCTTGCTATAATGCAGGCCGCGAGCGAGCTTGCGCTGCCTGTAAATCTCATCGGCCTCATTGGCGCCACCGAAAATCTGCCCTCCGGCAAATCCATGAAACCCGGGGACATTGTCAAAAGCGCGGCCGGGCCGACCGTTGAAATCGTCAATACTGACGCCGAGGGGCGGCTCGTCCTCGCCGACGCTCTGCACTATGCCAAGCGCTACAAGCCGACGCTCGTTATTGATTTTGCCACGCTCACCGGCTCCATTGTGGTCGCGCTCGGCGATGACATTATTGGCGGCTTTACAAACAGCGAGAAAAATTTTCAAAAATTGCAAAGGGCGGCCGCGCAAACCGGCGAAAAACTCTGGCAGATGCCGCTTGATAAGGATTACGAACCGCTCCTCAAGAGCGACTATGCAGACCTGCGCAATCAGGGACTCCTCAAATACGGCGACGCGATCAATGCCGCGAACTTTCTCAAAAACTTCGTGGATTACCCGTGGATTCACCTCGACATTGCGGGCGTGGCCTGGGCCACGCGCGAGAAACCCTATCGCCCAAAAGGCGCGACGGGCACCGGCGTCCGCCTCACGGTAGAGTTTCTGAAAAACCTGAAAAAATAGCATTTGACACAAAACTCGTGGTTCGTTATATTGATTCTAGATAATATTTAATATTATTTAGGAATTAATTTATGCGATCAACTGAGAATGTCTCAATTACTGTTCCGCCCCGACTGCTACGAGAGGCCGAAGCTGTCGCACGGCAAGAAGGCCGCACCAAAAGCGAGCTGTTTCGCGAGGCCTTGCGACGCTATGTTTGGCAAAGCCAATTTCGAGAGCTACAAAAATTCGGCATTAAACAATCAAAGAAACTTGGTCTCAAACGCAGCGATATCCCGCGCTTGATCAAGGAAGTGCGTCAAAAAAAACGTAACCTGCAATAAAGTGCTGCGACGCGTGGTTGCCGATACCAATATCTATATCTCTACTTTTGCTTTCGGCGGACGGATAGGTAAAATTTTAGAATTTGCTCAGGAGGGCAGATTTGAATTGTATATTTCCCAACCAATTATTGCGGAGGTCAAAAAAGTATTTATCAAAAAATTCAAATGGCCAAAATCCCAGCTTGCTGCTGTTATAGAAAATATCCTTTACTCTACTACCGTCGTCGAGCCAAAACAACGATTATCTGTAATCACGGCTGACCCAAGCGACAATATGATACTGGAATGTGCTGTCGCGGCTTATGCCCAAATAATCGTCTCTGGCGACAAACACTTACTGGGGCTGAACCACTTTCAAGGAATTAAAATAATAAAACCGCGGAATTTTCTCGATGGCTTATAAGGCAAAAAAGACTGAACACGCTGGTCCGAAGAAGGGCCGAGGTGCCTACTGGGGTCCAAAACAGGATGCCAAGCGAGAAAGCAATAAACTCCGCCGCCGAAACTGGAAACAAGAACACGACATCTACAGTCATCTTTAAAACCGGCTCAGGCGTCCGGAATTAAAAAAATCAGACCGCCCACGACTTCAGTCGGGGCGGTCTTTTGAACCGAGCTTAAAACGGCAAGTCCATCTTCGGATAGAGCCGAATAACATTGGGCTCGCCACCTAACCGAAACTGATAAACTGCGGCCAGGGCGAGTTTGAAATGCGGCTTAGCGAGAATGGGAAAACTTATCCGCGGGCCGAGGCCGAACGAGTCGGGTCCGGCCCTGTGCGTATTCTCAGTTTCAAGTCCGAAATTCAGCTTCCACCAGGCTCGCGTCTCAAGTACAACCAGCTCATAAAATGCGCGTTTGGACAGAAACGGGGACGGCTCGATGTACAGAGTGATTCGATCCCGAAATTTCTTCTGAAACCTAACATCGATGACCCACTGATTGCTCGCTGAGCTCCACTGCCGCCAGATCATGCCCTCGATCCACAAAGTTCGGCCCCTGTAGCCCAAGCCAGAAAACAGATTTGCATTATTTGTCGCTTTGGCTTTAAGATTGTCGATCTGCCAAACGGCAATGAACCAGTGCTGATTCATCTGAATGGTGGGGTGGATCAAAAATCGCACCTGTGAATCCGTGCCCTGCGCCTGCAGAGAACCAATGCCAAACAATAGAGCAAGAAACAAGCAAAGCTTCGAGTTCTTGACGATTCCTCCTTTGGTTTTACTTCTGGGCGTGGGTGGACTCCACAGAAGCCGTTCACTGTCCCTTACTGCGCGCTTGAGATAACGCAATTCATTTTGTAAAAAGCCGAAAAATAACTTCGGGTGACCCCAATAAGCTGTCATAAATGGCAGAAACCCGTCTAAAATCACCTCGATCAATTCGAGACGAGCAATGACTGCTTGCCGAGTCCGGGATATCTTCAAGCCGCTTTTCTTTACTTGGTGACGAACGCCGTCAACCTTGATTGACATGCACTCCTCGTAGCTGGCCCTGGGAAACATCTTCCTACCCATAAATTCCTCCTTGGTAACAGCCAGGATTGACTGTTAACAGGGGAGCATATACCATGTATATGGAGTGGCCAAGGCCACCACAGGGTGGTAATTATCACCACAAAATGTATCAAGAAGTCCTTCAAAACCTGGGGCTCTCGCCCAATGAGGCTAAAATCTACGAATCTCTAGTTGAGCTAGGTGAATCGGGGGTAAGCAAAATCTCGGTCGCGGCTGGTGTGCACCGGCGCAATGCTTACGACGCCATCAGCCGTTTGATTGAAAAGGGTCTATGTTTCGAGATTTTTTCCGAAGGGGAAAACCGGTACAACGCTGTTGACCCAGGGAAACTTTTGGAACTGGTGGGGGAACGTCAGCGCCATCTCGAAGCGATTCTCCCGGAACTGCAGAAAAAATTTACCAAGCGCGAGGCGCCCGAGGAGGCCTACATTTACCGCGGGCTCGAGGGACAAAAACAAGTGTGGCGAGATGTGCTGCGGGTCAGCAAGGATAGTTTTTTCATTGGCGCCAAAGGCGGCTGGTATGACGAACGGCTGGATTCGCCGCGGAAACAATTTTTTGCCGAAGCCAACCGAAAAAAAATAAAATTCATTCAGCTCTTTGACCACGAGGTAAAAAAGGAGATTCCGAATTTCCCGAAACATTTCGAGGGCCAGCTGGAGTATCGTTTTCTGCCCCCAAAATATTCCACCAACTCCGCCATCCACGTGTTTGGCGACTACGTCATTACTTACACTGGATTAACCATCAAAAAAATCAGTGACAGAGTCGTATTCTTTGTGATTCATAGCCACGACCTGGCCGAGAGCTACCGCACCTGGTTTTGGTATATGTGGGAACAGTCGAGCGAAAAATGACCCTTCGACAGGCTCAGGGAATAAATGATAAAATCAAAGCGCAATGATCAACAAAACCTCAAAAGACGAGGCGCGGGTGATTGCGGCGAAGGAGTCGCCGGAAGATGAGCAGTTCGATCTGACCCTGCGCCCCAGGACACTCAAAGAGTATATCGGCCAGGAGAAGATCAAAGAGCATCTCGGGATTTTTCTGGCGGCCACAAAAAAACGCAAAGAACCCATGGAGCATATTTTGCTTTATGGCCCGCCGGGCCTCGGCAAGACGACTTTGGCGCACGTACTCGCGCACGAGACGGGCACGGAAATCAAGGTAACCAGCGGCCCGGCCATTGAACGCGCCGGGGATCTGGCCAGCCTGCTCACCAATCTGCAGGACAACGAAATTCTCTTTATTGACGAGGTCCACCGCCTGCCGCGGATCGTGGAAGAAGTTTTGTATCCGGCCATGGAAGACTACCGCTTTGACATCATCCTCGGGAAGGGCGCGGGCGCGCGTTCGGTGCGCCTGGACCTGCCGCGCTTTACCCTCGTCGGCGCGACCACGCGCGTGGGTTTGGTCTCCGCGCCGCTTCGCGACCGCTTCGGCATCACGCTGCGCCTCGACTACTACGAAGGGGTGGAGATTGAACAGATTGTGGCCCGCTCGGCCAAGATTCTGGAAATAAAAATTGAGCCGGACGGCATCCGCGAGATCGCGAAGCGCGCCCGCCACACCCCGCGCGTGGCGAACCGGCTCCTCCGGCGCGTCCGCGACTATGCCGAGGTCAAAGGCGACGGACGCATCACGGTCGCGGTCGCGCGCGCGGCGCTCGACATGCTCGAGGTGGACGCGCTGGGCCTGGATCGCAATGACCGGCAAATCCTGACGACGACCATTGAGAAATTCCACGGCAGGCCGGTCGGCAACA
>CAZMCQ010000011.1:0-8602 GCA_964565195.1 uncultured Candidatus Saccharibacteria bacterium
GATCGCGCGAATCCCGACGCCAACGGGAATGGCTCGCTCGGCGGCAACGAAGTTCTGGCCGGCCTTGCTCCGGCGAGTACCGGCTCCCTGCCCGCGGAATTCCTGGCGCAGTATATCAAGACTGACCCCGAGGCGCTCTTGCGCGCGGAAGAGGCCTTCAAAAAGGCGATTGCGCTCAAGGAAGATTATGCCGCCGCTTACTACCAGCTGGCGCTTACTTATGAGCAGCAGAATAAACTGGATTTGGCTCAAGCGACGCTGGAGCAAGCGCTCGAGCGCTTCCCGAGAAACATCACCATAAAATTTGAACTGGGCATCGCGTATTATAACTCCGGCAAAGTTAACGAGGCCGCGCGGCAATTTCAGGAGGTCGTGCTGCTTGATCCCAATAACCAGAACGCGCATTATTCGCTCGCGGTTGCCTATGAACGGCTTGGCCGGCTCAAAGCCGCAGTTTTGGAGTACCAAAAACTTGGCGCTCTGATTCCGGACAATATCGAAATTCAGAATAAAATCAAAGCTCTGCTGGAAGCACTTAGTAACACGGGAACTTATTAGTTATGCATCCGGCGCTGTTTGAGCAAAAATCCTGGCCCGAGCGGCTGAAAATAGTTTTTTGGATCGTCATCATTCTCGGCGCCGCTTTGGTCGTGGTCATTGTCCTGCGCGGCCAGCGGCTCCTGATCCGGACGCCAACGGCTTATCAGGCCGTATTTTTGGATAATGGCCAGGTTTATTTTGGCAAGCTCGCGGCAGTGAACCGGGATTTTTTGAGTCTCACGGACATTTACTACCTGCGGGCGGGCAGCATCCAGCAAGGTGGGCAGACCGAGGGCCAGATTGACCTCATCAAGCTCGGCGCCGAGCTGCATGCCCCCAGGGACGAGATGATCATCAACAAGGCGCACGTACTATTTTATGAGGATTTGAACGAAACCGGGGAAGTGCTGCGCCTGATCCGGAAACATAAGACAGGGGGATAGCAGTCTTGTCAAAGGGGGAGTCCCTTGTTATAATTAGTCAGCTTCATAATTAAGCAAACAAAATATTCGAGTCCGTATCAACGAAGCGATTCGTTCGCCAGAGGTTCGGGTAGTAAATGAACAGGGTGAGGTGGTCGGCGTAATGCCTGCGAGCGAGGCTTTGGCGCTGGCGCGGCAGCAGGGCTTAGACCTCATCGAAGTTGCGCCGACCGCCAAACCGCCGGTGGTCAAAATCCTAAGCTACGACAAGTACCGCTACCAGCAGGAAAAAGCCGAAGCGGAAGCGAGAAAAAAGCAGAAGAGGATCGAGGTCAAGGGCATCCGGCTCTCGATGCGCATCGGCGCGCATGACCTCGCGTTCAAAGCCGCCCAGGCCATCAAATTTATGGAGAAAGGGAACAAGGTAAAAGTGGAAATGTTCCTGCGCGGCCGCGAGCGGGCCAATCTCGAGTTTGCCTTCTCGGTGCTGAAAAAATTTTTGGCTTCGATTCAGTATAATTTTGTGGTTGAACAGGAGCCCAGGCGGCTCGCCAATATCATCAGCGCAATCATAGCGCCGAAGCAATAAATTTCTATTAATTTCGCGAAGCATATTTCTATTTTGTTTCTTGAAATGATTAGAAATATATGGAAATAAGTGGAAACCGATCGTAAAAATTATTTATGCCTAAACTCAAGACTCACAAAGGAACAGCGAAACGCATCTGGCGCACGGGCGGCGGCAAATTGCGCCGCCGGCACGCGCACCGCAGTCACCATCGCGGCCGCGCCGGCACCACGCAGCTTTTTCGCCGGCTGCGCGATAACCGCCTGCCGGAAGCCAACCCGCGCCTGCAAGAATTAATTCCCTATAAATGACGCGCAAGCGTCATCCTGAGGGCGAAGCCCGAAGGATCCCATGGCAAATGAGATTCTTCGCTCCGTTCAGAATGACATTACTTTTATGACCAGAATTAAACGTGGCGTCCAAAAGAGGGCTCGTCGGAAAAAGATTATAAAAAGGGCGAAGGGCATGACGAGTCACCGCAGGACCAATTTCCGTGCGGCCATGGAAGCCGTGCTGCATGCGGGCCGGCACGCCTATGAAAGCCGTCGGCTGCGAAAGCGCGACTTTCGCCGGCTCTGGCAGGTGCGCATCGCCGCGGGAGCGCGCGAGAATGGTTTGTCCTATAGCCGGCTCATCAACGCCTTGAAAAAGCAAAACATTGCTTTGAACCGCAAGATGCTCTCTGAACTTGCGGCCAGAGAACCGGACGTATTTAAAAAAATTGTCGAGCAGGTGAAGGGATAAGATAAAAAGATTAGGAAAATATATAAGGCTCCCCAAAAGGAAGCCTTATTTTTTGTGCAGGACCTTGGTCAGAACCCACGGTAGTATCCAGGCCGCTCGTGGATTGGAATGGGAGCGGATCTCGCCGCCAATGCCAGCCGATGGACTGATGTGGCTGCTCGACTTTTGAGTTGCTCGACTGCCTGACGTTCCTCTGGGCTGATCGGTCCGCGCATCCGGTTGGCTTGTTTGTTCAGCCTCTTCCTTATTTGCGACCGAGCTTGCCCCGGTGTTCTGCGATCGTTTATCATATATGACCCCCTCGTGATTGGCTAAAATATATCACTTCCTTGACTTGGCGTAAATGTTTTGTTAGTCTTGCTGGATGTGGGGCTGACAAGCTTCGACAAAAGTTCTTTCATAAATGATGGCAAGCGAGAGTTGCCGCAATCTCTCCAAAAACTTTCGGCAAACTACAAATGCTAACACATTTGCTTCCAAAGTAAAGAACGCTTTTGCGTCACTGGCTTTGGTACCTGCTGTTGCTTAATTAGCGGCAGCGGTCAGACTCGCGACACCGATAGCGAGCGCGACCTATCATTATCGGTTAGATTACCAAAGCCACCGCGACTTTGGTTGATCAAAACTATCTCGCGGTCCGCCTCGGCGTATTTTGTAAATTTTGAGCGCTGGGGTTAAATATTAAAATTTACTAAGCTTGTAGAAATCGTTTGTGTCTGCTTTTGGACGCGGGTGCAACTCCCGCCAGCTCCATTGCTTCGCTAAAGCTACGCAATGCACGGCACCTAGCTAGCCGTGTTTTTTGCTTGTATAATGAAAATAGAAAAATTAAGAAGCAATGTCCTGCGTAGCCTTGGCGAAGCAGGGCTGACTAAAAACAAATATGTACTACGTTTATATTTTAAAATCCGAGAAAGATCGAAGCTTCTACACTGGTTTTACCACTGACCTAAAACTGAGGTTGAAAGACCATAATACCAAAGGAAATCAATATTCTTCAACCAAAGCACCCTTTGAATTAGTCTGGTATTGTGCTTTCCTCCACAAAAAGAAAGCGTTAGATTTTGAGAAATATTTGAAACAAGGTTCAGGGTTTGCGTTTGCAAGAAAACGACTAGTTTAACTCAATATCATAACTCTTGACTAATAGCATAGAAATGTGCTATTTTGTTATGTCACTCTAGGTTGACGTAAGGAGGCATAATGTTTTTAGAATTCGATTCCGAAATAGAACGAGCGTGTTTTTAGGTCGCGCTGACTGCAATCGAAATGGCCAGTGACGAAGTTTTACAAAAGAGTATCTGGATTCATCCGTATGAATGTCGCGACCAGATTTTTTATTTGGCAGGCAATATGTTTATTAAGCCGTATGTTCGTTATATCGTGGCAGAAGAAGTGACGGGGGAAAAAGATCTGAAGAAAAGTTTTGGAATTTGATATTTGTCAGGTTGAAAAATTATTGCTATGGCAATAGAAATTCAACCATGGGAGGTGTTTTTACGGAGCCAGTCAGATTGCCAGAACTCGATGGTTGCAAGCCTTTTTGATATTATACAAGAATGACTGTGCTTGCGAAGAATAAAGAGGCCTATTTTAATTACGCCATTTTAGAGGAGCTTGAGGCCGGCATTGTGCTTTCAGGCCACGAGGTCAAAAGCGTAAAGCGCGGCGACGTGTCCTTGAAAGGCGCGCATGTTATCATAAAAAGCAGCGAGGCCTTTTTGGTCAACGCGCATATTGCGCCATACAAATATGCCGGCGAGCTTCCCGGCTATGACCCGACCCGGTCGCGCAAATTGCTTCTGAACAAGAAGGAAATTTCCGGACTTATCGGCCGTGCCAAAGAGCAGGGCATGGCCGTGGTGCCTTTGGAACTTAAAACCGCGCATGGCCTGGTCAAAGTCAAACTCGGGATCGGCCGGGGGAAGAAGAAGTATGACAAGCGGGAGACCATCAAAAGGCGCGAAGACGAGAGGAAAATCGCACGGGCGATTAGAAGAAATTAACCTAATTATTCTAATTGACCTAAACACCCCCTCTTCATCTCCCCCTTGATAAGGGGGAGAAAGAGTGGGGGTAGAAGTTAGAATAATTAGAGCAATTAGGTTAATTAGAAATTATCCATGAAGGAACAGATTAAAAAAACCATTCGAAAAATTGTAACAAAACTCTATCCAGAGCAGAACGATGTTAGTTTTGCCGTGGATTATGCGCCGGTCGCGACCGGAGCGGATTTTGCCAGCAATGCGGCGATGATTTTGGCGAAAAAAGTGAGAAAATCTCCCATGGCTGTGGCCGAGGAGATTCTTCGCTTCGCTCAGAATGACAAGTCCTTTACGGTGACTGTTGCCAAACCGGGTTTTTTGAATTTTACTTTGTCCTCCGAAGCGCTGCTCGATATCCTTTCGGATATTCTGGCCAGTCCGGACAAATTTGGCGCATCCGATTTGGGTAAAGGCCAATTGGCCATCGTGGAGTATTTCCAGCTCAATGTCGCCAAACCCGCGCACGTCGGCCATCTGCGCTCGGCGGTGATTGGCGATTGCCTGAAGCGAATATTAAGATTTGTTGGTTATAAAGCCATCTCGGATACGCACATCGGCGACTGGGGGACGCAGTTAGGGATAATGATTGCAGCGCTGAAGAAGAATCAGGGTGACAAAACGGCAGTCATAAGAGATATTCAGTCGAGTGTTCAAGCTTATGTGAAACAGAGCCAGTTAGAGGATGAGCGCGACATTGGCAAAGCAGAGTTTGTTAAGCTGGAAAAGGGAGATCCGGTAAATAGACAATATTGGCAGGGACTTGTTGAGACAGCAAGGCAGTCGCTAAAAAAAAGCGCAGAAAAATTGCAGCTTTTGAATTTTGAGTATGAACTCGGCGAAAGTTTTTATGAAGATAAAATGCCGGCCATTATCGAGCGACTCGAGGAAAAAGGGCTTTTGCAGATCGGCGAAACCGGTGAAAAGTATGTGGATTTAGAAGAATATGGTTTGGGACGGCTCATTTGCGTCAAGAGCGACGGCGGCACGACTTATGAGATGCGCGATCTGGCCACGCTGGCGTATCGCTACGATGAGCTGCCACAAGCTGTCATTGCGAGGAACATAGGGACGAAGCAATCCCAAAGACTTGTCCCGTCGGATGACGGGATTGCCGCGCTCGCTCCGCTCGCTCGCAATGACAAGAAATTAGAACTCGCCTGGAATTTGTATGTTGTTGACAGCCGGCAGGCACATGATTTCAAGCAGGTGTTTAAAACCATGGGCATGCTTGGCTATGACGTTGCCAAATCCAAGCATGTGGAGTTTGGCTTTATGAGTTTACCGGAGGGGCCAATTTCCACGCGAAAAGGCACGATAATTTCTTTGGAAGCACTTATAGATGAAGCCAAAAAGCGGGCACTCGGCATCATCAACGAAAAGAATCCCGACCTGGTCCATAAAGAGAGAGTTGCCGGCCAAGTGGCGCTTGCGGCAGTGAAGTATGCGGATTTGGTGCATAACCGCAAGAGCGATATTGTCTTCCGCTGGGATGAGGCGCTGTCGTTTGAGGGCAATACCGGCCCGTATCTGCAGTACACGCACGCGCGGCTCAAAAGCATTTTGAGAAAGAGTGGAGCCACCCCCCACCTTTCCTCCCCCACAAGTGGGGAGGAATTAAAGGAGGGGGAACGAACAGTGCTTCGAAAACTCTCTTATTTCCCCGATATAATTGAGGAGACGGCTTCGGAATTTTTGCCGAGCACCTTGGCGGCTTATCTATATGATTTAGCCGGACAGGTAAATTCGTTTTATCACAGTTCGCCAGTGATCCAGGAGAAAGACGAAAAACTGCGCGAACTGCGCCTGGCAGTAGTCATGGCGAGCGCAAATGTGCTGAAGAATGGCCTCGATTTACTTGGCATCGAAGCGCCGGAGGAGATGTAGAAGTACGAAGTACGAACATTTACGAATCTACGAACGGAAAATGAAGATTGGTATAGACATCAGTGAAGCGAAAAAGGAGAAGCGCACAGGCATAGGCAACTATGCCTTTTTGCTCGCCGAGCACCTGCGCACAATTTTGCCGCCGGGCGATGAACTTATCAAGATGCTTCCCGGCAGGGGACTGCCGTTCTGGAATTCGCACGTTTCATTTGCGAAGAAAATTCGGAAAGCAAAACTGGATGTGTGGCATGGGACGGCGAATGTGTTGCCAATGGGACTGAAAGGGGGTAAGGGGAGTAAAGAGAACACCAAGTTAGTCATCACCATTCACGACCTGGCCATTTATAAACATCCGGAGTGGTTTGCGCGCGGGCAGTGGTTCGCCACAAAAGTCGTGGTGCCGCGCTCGATCAAAATTGCGGACCATATCATCGTGCCGTCAGAGCCAACCAGAAAGGATTTACTGGAGTTGTTCGGCGTTGCTGATACGAAAATTACTGTTATCCCGCTTGGGGTGGAACCGAGGTTTTTCACAAGGAATTTCCATGAGTTTCGCGGGGCCGAACGGGAAGCAAGTATCTACGAATTTCCTGAAGCCACGAGAAAAAAAATGAAATTAATAGAAATTAATAGAAATTTATTGTCTAAGAAATACATTCTCTTCGTTGGGACGCTGGAGCCGAGGAAGAATATAACGCGGCTGATTGAGGCCTATCACACGCTGCCCGAGGATATTTTGGAGGGGTATGAGTTGGTGGTGGCGGGGGACCCCTCCCCTCTATCCCCTCCCACTAGTGGGGAGGGGAAGGGAGGGGGGAGAATAAAATTACTCGACTATGTTCCAGACGAGGACTTACCCGCCCTTTACCAAAACGCCTCTCTGTTTGTCTACCCCTCTCTTTACGAGGGCTTTGGGCTGCCGATTCTGGAAGCGATGGCGGCCGGGGTGCCGGTGGTAACGAGCCATCAGGTTGCGAGCAACATCCCGGGCTTTCCGGGGGAGGCGGTGAACCCTCTATCCGTAGATGAGATTAGAAACGCTATTATTAAATACCTCTCTCCCCCTCGCGAATACGCTCGGGGCACTCTCTCCTCGTCAGGAGAGAGCAACAATGTGGCTGCGCTCTCTAGCCGAGACGTCGCTTACGCTAGCCAAATTTCGAAGGCGGGACAAGAATTGGCGAGGCAATTTACCTGGGAACGGACAGCAAAACAGACCTTAGAAATATATAGAAATACAATAGAAATGCAGTAGAAACACAATTGTATTTCCAATAATTTCGGCTCGCCTGAAGCGAGCCTTATTTCTACTGAATTTCAAGCAAAAAATACTGGACAGATTCAGTATTTTTTGCTATAATAAAGACAGTTAAATCCGATATGTCGCTAATTTAAGCGAAATCTCGGATGAAAATTTCCAGGATGCGCTTTTGGCCAAAATCAGCCAAAATTGCATTCTAAGAAACAAAAACCAGTTCAAAAATTCGGACGCTGTTCTTTCTGTCTCAGCTCATGTGCTGGGACTTCGCCTTATCTAGAGGCGAAGTAATCAAATTTCTAATTTCTAAGTACTAATTTCTAAACAAATCCCAATTAGAAATTAGAGCAATTAGGTCAATTAGGAATTGCGGCCGAAACCAAGAGAAATACCAAAACACAATTGAATATGAAGCCAGAAGAGCAAAATCTATCCCCGTTGTCTGAATTGGCCGCTATTTTCGGTTATACCCGCGACCACCTGGCTTATTTGTGCCGGATCGGCGAGGTCAAGGCCGAGAAGGTCGGCCGGTCCTGGCTGGCGACCTTTGAGGCGGTCGCGGAGTACAAGAAGCGCAATGAGGAAGAGCAACAGGGGCGGTGGGCAGAGATGTCGGCCAAGCAGAGTTTGGGGCAACGGTTTGTCATCCTGAGCGAAGCGAAGGATCAAGATTCTTCGGCTGCGCCTCAGAATGACACCTGGGCCGCGAGTTTGCCTCAGAAGATCGCCTATCAGAAGCCGGCATATAAAAAACGGGGTTGGCATGAGATTCTGGCCAGCGGCGCATATGTCGCCTACGAATCCTTCGCGCACTCAGCCCGGCTTTTGATTGTCAAACCGGCGCGCGCGGCATTGTTTCTAATTCACGGGTCAGTCAAGGTCTGCCGCGCCGTGCTCTCCTGGCCCGCGCGCCTGGCCAGAAACCTGCCGCAGTGGTACCGGTTCGCCACCGTGCCGGAGATCAAGCTCTACCAAAAGGGCCGATCCTTCATTGGCCAGATTCGGGCGGCGCAGCGGACGCGCTACGCGATGGCCGGTTCGCTTAGCATCTTCATCGGCATCATGTTTATTTACTCTGGCCTGACTTTCTCCGGCACAGATGTGAATGCTCTGGCGAAAAGGAAATTCATGGAAATAAATA
>CAZMCQ010000012.1:0-5658 GCA_964565195.1 uncultured Candidatus Saccharibacteria bacterium
TATTTCATGCCGCCAAAGAAAGCTCCACCGCCGACCACTACTGCTGTTGCGATAACGATTGCAATTAATTTGTTCATACGACTTTTATATTTGATTAATTTTTAAGATCGCTCGACCAAAGCGATCCATTTTTATTATTACTCATACCTCAATGCCTCGATTGGATTCAACGACGCCGCTCGTCTTGCCGGGTAATAACCGAAAATAATTCCTATTGCGGCCGATACTCCGAACGCCAAGAGTATCGTGGAAAATGAGACGCTTGTTGCTATCCCGGCGAAGTTGGAAACAAGAATCGATAGAATCCAGCCAAGCGCGACACCGGCCACCCCGCCTAAAAAAGTAAGCATGACCGCTTCGGCAAGAAACTGCATTGAAATATCTTTTTTCTTCGCTCCGATAGATTTGCGAAGTCCGATCTCGCGCGTGCGCTCGGTAACGGTGGTGAGCATCATATTCATAATGCCGATGCCGCCTACGATTAAAGAGATGCCGGCAACCGCGGCAAGAAAAATGGTAAAGGTGCTCGTTACTTGAGTGAGCGTCCCCAATATATCCGCCTGCGAAATAATAGAAAAATCAGGAATTTCTAAATCAACATGGTGTTTATCCGCAAGCGCAATAGTCGCTTCCTGCTGGACTTGGGGCATAAGGTCTTTGGTTTCAACGCTTATCGCGATGGACGAAAGATACTCTCCGCCAGCCAAGATTTTTTGCATGGTGGTCAGCGGCACAAATATCGTGTCATCGGGATTGAAAAAACCCGCGCTACCTTTGGTTTGGGTCACGCCGATAACTTTAAAGTTGAGCCGATTAATGCGAATTGTTTTGCCTACAGGATCATTGCCCTCGCCAAAAAGGTCTTGCGCCACAGTGGGGCCAAGCACTGCAACCCGCCCTAAACTTCGCAGATTCGCTTCGGTTATAAAAGAACCGTCTGCCACGGAAACATTGCGCACTATGGCGTATTCCGGCGACACCCCGATAACGGTTGAATTTGTATTATTACCAGTAGCGACAATTTGATACCGCCCTTGTCGTTCCGGCGACACATATGCAACGCCGGCAATTTGTCTCACAACATCAATATCATCGTTTTTAAGCGTCTGCGCCGAGCCGCGGCCAGCCGAGACAAAACCACTGCCTTGCTGTGCAAAGCCGGGACTCACGGTCAGGAGATTTGAGCCGAGACCTTCGATACTCGCTGTAATCGTCCCCGATGCCCCCTGTCCAATGGAAACCATGGCGATAACCGAACCGATGCCGATGACAATGCCAAGAATCGTGAGGCCAGACCTCGCTTTGTTTGCCGATAGAGCGGTGTATGTTTCTTGAAAGATATCTTGGATTTTCATTTTGTGTTGAGGTTGTGATTATTGATGACGCGCCGATTTTTGACTTTGCCGTCTTCCACAATGTTTCCATCGCGGATATTGATAATGCGCTCGGCGTGTTCTGCTACATAAGGCTCGTGGGTGATTAAAACAATGGTGCGACCCTGCTCTTGATGAAGCCGCTGGAAAGTGTCCAGCACAATTTCGCCAGTTTTGGTATCAAGATTTCCTGTCGGCTCATCAGCGAGCACGAGCGTAGGATTATTAACAAGAGCCCGGGCAATGGCAACTCTTTGCATCATTCCTCCAGAGAGCTGGTTTGAATAATGATTCCAGAATTCTTCAGGAAACGCCGACCCACGCAACGCTTCCTTGGCCTGTCCTTCTCGTTCTTCTTTAGAGACGCCGGCGTACACCAATGGAAGCGTGACATTGCGAAGGACGGTCGCACGAGGAAGTAAGTTGAAGGCCTGAAATACAAAGCCGATTTTTTGCATCCGAATATCGGCCAGCTCGTCGTCGGAAAGCTGGGACACATCTTTATCGTCCAAAAGATACTCTCCGCTCGTTGGCGTATCCAAGCATCCGATGATATGCATCAGCGTTGATTTGCCAGAACCAGAAGGGCCCATGATAGCCACGAATTCCCCGTCATTGATTTTGAACGAAGCATTTTTAAGCGCATGAGTTTCTATTTCTCCGCTCTTGTATGTTTTGGTAATGTTTTTGCATTCAATCATAATAAATGATTAGCGGGGTACACCTCCGCCGCCTCTAAATCCGCCGCCACCACCTCCTGTGTTAAGGCCAGGAATTCTTAATCCTCCCGATTGTTGTTGCGTTTGCGTGGTTTGAGCAGTTGGCTGGATAGTTCGCGTTACAACCACAGCGCCCTGCTGAAGTCCGCCCACTATCTCGGTAAACTCATCATTGGAAAGGCCAACTTCTATTTGTTGTTGGCGGGTGGGATTTCTAAATACCGCGCCACTAACATTAGCTGTTGCGATGGACATATCACTCTCATCTGGAATCTCCACATAACTTATCCCGCCCTGCGACTTCACCGCCGAGTTCGGCACAAGAAGCGCGTTTGGTTTTGCTTCGGTGACAATCGCGGCTGAAACGCTCATCGCGGTTTTTACCCGATCATCCTGTGTATCAAAGCCAATTTTGACAGTATAGGTGACAACGCCCTGCGATACAGTTCCCACCGCGTCCACTTCAGCAACCTGCCCCGTAATTGTCAAATCGGGAACCGCATCAAAGGTGAGGGTGACTTTCTGTCCGGCTTTTATTTGAGCGACATCGACTTCATTTAAAGAAACTTCAGCGATTTTTTGTTTAGTGACAAGAGTGGCAACAGCTGTTCCAGCTGACGCGGTATCTCCTTTTTTCGCGCTGACTTTAGCGATTATGCCGGCAAAGGGAGCGCGAACATAGTGATCGGCAAGAGTTTGCTTTGCAGTGGTGAGCGCGTCTTCTCTTTGTTGGATGGTAATTTTCTTGGCGCGGATATCAAGATCATCCGGCCCTTCTTTTGTTTTTGCGAGGGACAGTTCGCGTTCTTTAATAGTAGTGTCGGCATCTACGACAGCTTCCCGCGAATCTTTAAGAGAACGCTGTATGGATAGGAGATTAATTACTATACTATTGGTTTTGCTGGTATAGCTTGCGATGTTGGATTGGTGAGTGGAGACGGTTGAAGGGATGGTGAGATGGCGCAACTCCATTGCGTCCTGAACAAAGTCAATATAATTATCCGTTGCTTTTATTGCCTCAGCTATTAATTGACTCGTGTTGTAGGTCTCTGAAATTAGCGCATCTGTGACTTGCTCGCCAGAAGTTCGGGAAGCCGCTTTATACGAATCGAAGTTTTTTGTGTAAGCGAGGCGGGCTTTGTTATATGCATTATAGACATCATCTCGATAGCGTATTGCTTTATCACGCTGGTCATTTTGATAAGCAGTTTGGTTGACATACCAAGTGATGTTGTCTCCACCACCAGAACCAGGATCGATAGTATTGGCAAATAACAAATTCTCCAATCCGGCCATAATGCCGGGAAGATCAAGGAACGCGCTTGATACGGAATTGAATCCATCCTCATACGCCTTTTTAATATTGTCTTCGGATTTTTGCTTTGACTTCTTGGCTTGATCCAGAGAATTTTCGGCCTGAAGCAAGGTGAGTTCATCAACTGGCTCAAGCATTTGGTCTAACTCCAGCTTGGCGGTTTCCAAACTTGTTTCGGCATCGCGAACCGCGCGTTGGGCGTCCGCCGCGTCAATTGCCGCCAAAGTCGCACCTGCGCCTACCTCTTGCCCCAGCTTCGCATAGACGGCGGTTATTTCTCCGCTTGCTTTTGGTTTAACATCCAATTGATTGGAGGCCGACACTTGGCCGCTTCCAGAAATGGAGACAATAAGGGTGCCGTTTTGAACTTGCGCGGTGGCATAGCGAACTGCGCCATCATTGCTGAATATTTTTCCATAACCGAAATAACCAACGCCGACAATTAAAACTAAGGCGATGCCTGTGGTAAATTTACGCTTCATCAATTGTGCTAAAAGTTTTGAGATCATAATTAAAAGAAAGGAATCGAGCGGGAGCGTTTATACGGCAACCCTTTTGTTTCTCCGTCAAAAACCCGTATCAACTTGGCCTCGATCTGCCCCTCTTCATTAGGAGAGCCGATAATGACAACGCGATCACCGACCTTCAACCCGTCCTTGATTGTTTCTCGACCCTTTGTGATTGTGGTGTTTTCATCGGTAACGATCACTTTTTCTACATTCTCGCGGCCCTTGATGACAAAGCCGTTGTCTTTAATTTCAATGATTTCTCCGAAGGCGCCATGGCCGCTGATGAAATCTCCGGCCGGGAATCTCTGCCAATCACCCAAGAATCCGCCACGGGGGCCGGCAAAATTTTTGTGGTAATTATCCGCCCAACGATAAGAATATCGCGCCTTGAGCGTGCCAACTTTAACGCCCGCGCCAAAAACCAGGACGAGAATCACGAAACCGGCGAGTCCGATGATGACCCACTTGAGAACATCGCGGTTCTGAAAGAACTTTTTTATTATTTTTTCTTCATTCATGTTTTTTAATTTTTAATTAAACGCTATGCAAGAGATAGCCGACCAGCAATCTCTTTTTGTATAGAAATAAACGAAGGGTGAATACAGCCAATATCATATTGATGGTAAAGATAGCGATGCCCATAACTGGCAATGATTCAGCGATAGCCAAACTAAAATCTTGCCAGGACGCGAAGAACGCGCCGAGATCGCTTAAGGCGACTTCAACGAACTGAAGCATGCCAGAATCCTGTATTTGACCGGCAACAAGCGTCCAAGAGAAAGGCACGGTTGCGAGGGATACAAGTAAAAGAGCCAGAAATCCGAATGCCAATCGCTTGGTGTTGCGTAATTCCTGCTCGCGTTTTATTGCAAGAATTATTCGTTCAAAAAGGCCTGCTGGCGGCTCCGGCGGTTCAAGATGGGTAAATAATTTTTCGTAATCTTTTCTCATACCTGACTACTAATACGACAAAGGGATGCATTTGGGTGCATCCCTTTGTCGTTGGGTCCGAAGAAAGGTCGAACAAACTTCGGATATCCCGATACTACAAACTTGGGGCGAGGTTTATCGCCACTATATAATAGTACGAAAGAGTTGAGTGGTTTGGTGCGTTAAGATTCGGAAAGTAGATTTTTGAGCATGATAAGCGCTCGTCTGTGCCGCGATTTTACAGTGTTGATTGGTTCGCCGAGCGATTCAGCGATTTCTCTAAAATTGAAATGGTCATTGTAGCGGAGAAATAAAACCATGCGGTATTTTGGCGAGAGCTTCTCCATAGCCGAATTGAGTATATGCGCCATGCCGGCTTTTTCTAAAAGTTCATGGGGAAGCGGAGACGGGTCGGCAAGAGTATCAGTAATACGGTTTCCGCCTTCTTCGGTATCGAATTCTGAAAACGGGATCGCTTTTTTCTTTTTTAGAAAATCAAGTGCGGTATTTTTTGCGATTGAAAAAATCCAAGTTTTAAAACTTTTGTTCTGGTCGAACTTTTTGAGATTTCGCCAAACTTTCACAAACGCTTCTTGCGTCACATCTTCCGCGTCCTGTCCGCCCCCTACATATCTATATGTAAAGCTGTAGATTGACTTAAGATACCGTCCAAAGAGAATTTCGAGCGACTTTTTATCGCCAGTGAGATAATCAGCTATAAGCTGTTGATCTGATTGATCCATATTGAATATTATGATAACACAAAATCGTTTTCGTTTCAATTTTCCGCGAGGGCGCGGCGGAAGGGGGGT
>CAZMCQ010000013.1:0-3749 GCA_964565195.1 uncultured Candidatus Saccharibacteria bacterium
AGATATGCAAGCGGGGGTCTTCCTGGAAGCAACAGACGCCATTAAAACTACCTGCCACAGGGTGGTGCAATAAGGCTCACACGACGTGTGAGCCTTATTTTCTTCCGGAAATTGACATTATCTCCACTTCCGTAAACTGTTGCCTGTGCCCCAGGCGGCGGCGGTAGCGGACTTTGGACTTGTATTTCAATATCTTGAGCTTGCGGGTGCGGCCCTGCTTGAGCACTTTGCCGACGACTTTAGCATCGGAGACATACGGTTTGCCGACGCGGGTTTCTTTATCTTGCATCAAAAGAACCTTGTCAAAGGTTATTTCTTTACCGGCTTCCGCCAGGAGCTTCTCCACTTTTATTTTATCCTTCGGCGAGATGAGATACTGCTTCCCGCCGGTCTCAATAACTGCAAATGGCATATCCGTAACGTTAACAAATATTATCGCCCAGGTCAATTACCAAAAAAAATAAACCCGCTGGCAAACCCTTATTGAGATTCGCCAGCGGAATTTTTTGTGATGGGCGCAATCCTCGCTCCTCGTTAATCGAGGCTCCATGTCTCATTGCTGGGGACCAGCTCAGTCGCGATATTCCAGATTTCCTTCAGAGCTCGAGTTGCCTCGTCGGTTTCGCGGGATTTCGGTAGAGGTTTATCCGGAGTTCCCAAAACTGCCTTGACCTTTTTCAGTATGAGGGCCGCTACCTTGATTCCTCCGATGCTGTGGCGGAACATCTCTATAAAGCCTGCTTGCTGCTGCTGCAATAGCTCTCGGACTGGATCATTTTGTGCCATAAGGCACCTCCTTTTCTAATTGCTCTTTTGTTTCTAATACCTCGTAAGTCTAATCACAAAGCGTTGCCTTGTCAATGCACCGGTAAATATGTATTTTCTTCTTAATCAATAGTTTCTAAATTCTCGACCGAGAATTTAGAAACGGATACAATCATATTTCTACAGTTGAAAATGTCGTCTGAAAAATCGGTCATTCTCCATTTTATCCACCCGTAAAAATCGGATATACTTCATAAGTTCAGATTCTTTGAGAAATTCCACAGCGGAGTTAGGTAATGCGCGCGGACTTATAAAAACGCTTTTCTGCAATTGATAGAACTCAAGGTCTTTGAGGAGATTCCTAATTTTATCACGTTCGTGAGAAGAGCTCTCTGGAATATCCCACATTACTAGCCGCCATTTGCCATCCCATTCAACTTTTTTATCAAAGTCTCTATAGAGCCGCAGAAGGAGTGCTTTGAGCTTTCCTTTCTTAGTCAGTTTAAGAAATATCCTATCCCCCGCTTTACGGACTCTCAATTCCTTTCTTGCTTGCAAATACTTTATAGCTCGATTGTAGCGGACCATTGTTGGTTCAGGGGCGCCCTGGAGTTTGCGCCACGAGCGTTTCATTCTTTGGTATGGAGTATCAAAAACTCCCGAGTGTTCGGAAACATCCAACAAGATATCGAGGATAGCCCGCGGAATGGAGTAATTCAGCGGCATACGATAGCTTTTGTGATTGCCTCTTGCCATTTTTTTACTAGTTCTAAATTCGCGATCAAGAGTTTAGAAACTGATGCGTCATTGAAATCTGTTTATAAACGACTTTAATCCAACTTCGCTGGATCGCCGAGTTTTATGCGATTGCGGTCGATAAAGCCGGCGTTCACTTCCAAAACCGAGTCAGCCTCAACCGAGCTTTCAACGCGCGCGGGTTGCTCGCCGCTCTGCGGCGCCGGGACATTTCTCGCGAAATCCACGACCTTGCCCTCGCGGATAAAAATCAGGTCAAGCGGAAACCGCATTCCCTCCATCCAGAAATTCATAAGCTGCGGCTTCGCATAAACAAACAGCATCCCGCACTGCTCACAAAGGCGCTTCCGGCCGGAAAGCCCGCGCACCTGCTCGGCCAGATTAGCCGCCACTTCAACCTGCAGTTGTGTGGTTCCTATGAGCATGTTCACAGTGCGCGTCTCGGTGAATCGCACTTTATCGCTAAAAAAATAATTAATCGCCAGAAACAATGCCACGGCAAGCACGACCATCAATAATTTTCTCATAATCCACGCCGCTTTCTTCTATAGATTAACACGACGGTAACGGCAACTACCGCCATGACCAGGCTCAAGATCAGAAGCGCGACGAGCTTGCCGAGGGATTGCAAAAACACGGCCACGCCGCCAAACGCGGCAGCGAAAAAATACAGAAGCAGCACGGCCTGGCGCTGCGAGAGGCCAATGTCATAGAGCCGGAACGGCAGATGTTTTTTGTCGCCGACAAACGGCGAGGAGTGAAACCACAGCCGGCGCGCAATCACCCAGACCGCGTCCAGAATCGGGATACCCAGCACCAAAAGCGCGGTCGCGATTTTCGCGCCGGAGATCACGGCCAGAACCGCAATCACAAAACCGGCCAGGGTGCTGCCGCCCTCGCCCAAAAAAATTTTCGCCGGAAAAAAATTATGCGGCAGAAAACCAAAACTTGCGCCGGCAAAAATGAGCGCAATAAACGCCGTGGTGGTCTGGTTGACTTGTGGCGCGAGAGAAACGGCGAAAATGACCAGCGCGGCAATACCGGAAATACCGCTGACGAGTCCGTCCAGGGCGTCAAGAAATTTCGTCGTGTAAGTAATGCCGAGAATCCACAAAAAAACCAGGAGACTGCCGAACACGGGATAACCGAGAATCTTATACTGATCCAGGATGATCTTGCCGCCCAGTGGATTGGTGATGTAGGAAATGTGCGCTCCGGCGAGCACCACCAGCGCCGCTGCGGCGAAGGGAAACAATATCTGGACGCCGGGCGGCAGGTCATATTTATCGTCCAGCGCGCCACCAAGGATCAAAATAACGCCGCCAATGACCAGGCCGAAAAGTCGCCAGCCCCCGATCTCATCAGTGCCGCCAAGCAACGCCAGGGCAACCAGACCAACAGTCAGGGTAATAAAAACTGCCAGCCCGCCGAGCTTGGGTTTAACTTCGGTGTGAATTTGGCGCGGATAGCGCGGCACGTCATACACCTTGAGATGGCGGGCCAGCCGGCGCACGATTTTCGTGGCAAAAAAAGAGAACAGCGTAGCTGCGACAAAAAACAAAACAAAGTAAAGTTCACGATTTGGAAGCATGGTTTTCGAAAACAGTCTGCACTTCTTTGAACGCGAGCCGGCGCGCCTTTGGCGTAACCCAGAATCCCAGATATTTTCCAAACATCGCCCGGGTTTGCGCGTCTATGGCCGGCAGTGAGCCAAAGATGCTGGAGACGATTGGCACCAAAAACCACTGCAGAACCATATTCACGGTCTTCCAGCGCGAATAACCGGGTGGCCGTTTCGGAATCAGCACCATATTGATGTAGACAGAGAAGATGAGAAAAGCCGTCGCGATCTGCATTATCAAACGGGTCAGCAGCGGTAGATTTACGGCCAAAATCTGTTCGTCAAAGCTGCTCCCGCCGAGCAGCAAAGGCAACCAGCCCAGACCCGCGATCATAATCGAGGCGGTCGCCCAGAAGTAATAGCCCTCAAACATCCGCTCAAGATAAAGCGCCCGCTTCCACCAGGGAATATTTTTCTTTTTCAGGGCGTTGGTAAAAAGATAGGGCAGATTTTCAGAATTGCCCCAGGCCCAGCGCCGCTTCTGTTTATATTGTCCGACGAGGGTTTTCCAGTAGCTCTCGTCCAGCATAGCGTCCAGAGAAATGTGAGTAAAGATTGGCACCGTGCGGTAGTCGCCGTCATAATGGAGCCAGCAGCGCCAGAAAAT
>CAZMCQ010000014.1:0-3249 GCA_964565195.1 uncultured Candidatus Saccharibacteria bacterium
GCGTAATGCCATCTAGTTTGCCGACTAGTCGGATAGCTTCTTCATGCTTCTTATAGAGTTTGGGACTAATGACAAAGCCGCCTTTCGGAGGAAAATCAAAAGGCGTAAAGGTTTTATAGCCCTCTTTCTGCTCTATATATCGGCCGATTTTTGGTTTGTTTATATTGGTCATAGCAATATAAACATATTAGCACCTTTTGTTTATATCTGCAAGGTACCTATAAACTAAGTTTTATAACTGGTCTTTTATCTTCTCCAAAATCTTGGCGATCTCCTTTTCGGCTCCGGCGATGTTTTCCAAAACTTCTTTGGGGGATTTGTGGACAACGGCGGCGTTGCCGTTCGGGTTTTTGAAGTCCAGGTTGTAATTTCGCTCTTGGATTTGTTTGATTAAGATTTTCCAGGCCTGTCCGTTGGATTTGCGATTTTTCCACCACTTGCGAACAACATCGAACTCTCTATCCGTGATGCCACGGTTTTTGGTGTATTGTTTCATCCCCTCCGGTAGCGGAAGCTGGTAGTACCAAATTTCTTTGGTGGGTTCGCCTTTGGTAAAGAAAATGAGGTTTGTGTTCACTCCGGCATAGGGGTTGAAGACGCCCTGCGGAAGGCGGACGATGGTGTGCACATTGCATTCTTCAAGGAGTTTTTTCTTGATGGCGGTTTTAACGCCTTCGCCGAAAAGCGAGCCATCGGGAAGCACGATGCCCGCGCGGCCGTTGGGTTTTAAGAGATGGATAAAAAGCACCAAAAAGAGGTCGGCGGTTTCGCGGGTGCGAAATTCGGCCGGAAAGTTTTTCTCTATGCCATCTTTGACATCGGCTCCAAATGGCGGATTGGCCACAATCACATCAACGCGATCTTTTGGTCCATATTCCCGCAATGGTTGGGAAAGCATGTCGCCATGGCGCAAATGCTTTGGCGTGTCCACGCCGTGCAAAATCATATTTGTCGTAGCTAATAAATATGGTAGCGACTTGAGTTCTACTCCTTGTATTTGGCTTTGGAGTTTCTTTTCATCCGCCGCGGTTTTTATTTCCTGCTTACGGATGTATTCCAGAGTGTCAATCAAAAATCCGCCGGTGCCGCAGGCCGGATCCAGCACCTTTTCGCCAAGTTTGGGAGAAACCATCTCCACCACAAAGCGCGTCAAGGGGCGCGGCGTGTAGTACTCTCCGGCATTGCCCGCGCTTTGGAGTTCTTTGAGCAGATGTTCGTAGAGGTCGTTGAAGGCGTGGCGGTCGTCGGCTTTATTAAAATCAATTTCGTTTATTTTGTTAATGACCTGCCGGATAAGGGTGCCTGACTTCATATAGTTGTAGCTGTCGGCAAACACTTCGCGGACGATAAACGCGCGCGGATCTTCGCTCTCGTCAAACGACAAGTCCTTCAGCCGTTTGAAAAGCTTGTTGTTGACGAATTCCAGAAGCCCGTCGCCGGTCATTCCTTCCGGGTCGCCTGCCCAGTTGCGCCAGCGGAGATCCTCGGGCAAGGGTGAGCGATATTTGGGATTGATAAGCTCGCGCTCGCGCTCCTGGTCATCAAAAATTTTCAGGAAAAGCATCCAGACAAGCTGGGAGAGCCGCTGGGCGTCGCCGTCCACGCCCGCGTCTTTGCGCATGATGTCCTGGATATTTTTGATGACTGATTGGATTTGAGACATAGGGTTTTTGAGCTGTAGATAACTATTGACTTCTAACGATAGCTTGCTACCATATATGTATTCACTATGAAAGAGACCCTTGTGCGGATTCGTCCGTACCGGGGGCTTTTTCTTTTTGGCCTCTAATCGTTAATTTCCCTTTAAGCATATTAAGATATACAATCGGGATATTGAGTTTTCGAAGCAAAAATGAACAGGACTTGCTTGGCGATAAAAGCGCGCGAAATGCCTCTTTTTCTTTCAGAAATGCTACTAAACTGCTATAGTCGCCATCACTAGTTACCAATACCGCCTTATTTAGGTTGTGCTCATAAAAATCTCGCATCACATTGAGCACTAAGTCCGCATCGCAGTTTCCCTTCACTTTTCCATCGCCGTCATAGGTAACTTCTTTGTATACCAAAATATATCCGCATTTTTGTAAAAATGTGTATAAATCTTTGTGTTTCGGAACCAAACCGATGAAAAGATATACCTCCGTAATATTGTACTTTTGTTCCAACCAGCGACGAAACACGCGATAATCAAGTTTCCATCCAAGCGATTTAATTCCTTTGTGCAGGTTTGCTCCATCTATGTACGCGAAGTTGTTTTCTTTGGGTTTCATAGATATTTATGCAGTATACAACGCTCTTTGTAACTCTCTCACTGCCGTGAGATAGTTCTCGCGGCCGCCGAAAATGCCGTCCACGATTTCAACAGGGGTGCCGAATGTGTCAAAAGGCGAAATCTGCAGATCGCCGATGTCATCAATGGCAGTAATGCCTTGATCCGCGTATTTTGCCAAAAGCGCGTCTATCACCTCCCGCGCCTTGCCTTCATATTTGGCGAAATAATCTTTCTTGCGGGCTTTCTCCGCTCTTTCGCCGCGCGTGAGCGGCTTTTTGCCCCAGGCGACATGGCAGACAAGGTCAAACGGGTCAAAATTCCTGCCGACTTCGGCGGCCAACTCGTGGAAAAATATGCCGTGCGATTCCAGCTCGCTTAAGATTACTTCTTTTTGCTCGGCTTTCGTCCAGACGGTCAAAAAGTCATTGAGCGACGCGTATTCTTTGAGGATGTTACGTTTAGTATAGTCCTTGAGCGATTCGGTGATGAGTTTGCCGCGCTCATCCATATACTGCACACGCTCGTTGATGACTTTTACTTCCACGCCTTGAGGATAATATTTTTTCGGCTCATCGCGGACGATGCCGACGCCGGTTCCTGGCGGGCCGTATTCAATAATAGGTTTCTCCTCGAGGCCGATTTCTGTTCCTCCGTCTTTTTCTTCGGGCGGTATAATCGGTCCTTTTTCTTTGGCTTTGAAAATCACAACCGGATCGCCGTCAAATTTCGGGTCGGCAAAGAGTTCGGTCGCGCCCCGAAAATCCATAATGGTGAAAAACATCTTGCCGTAATCCTCGCGCACGCGCGTGCCGCGGCCGATAATCTGTTTGAATTCAATGATTGAATTAATGTTTTGATCAATGACAATGAGGCGCACGGTTTGTGTATCCACGCCCGTAGTGAGAAGTTTTGAAGTAGTGGTAATAACCGGATACGGACTTTCCGGGTCAATGAATTTATCTAAATCGCGAACGCCA
>CAZMCQ010000015.1:0-2588 GCA_964565195.1 uncultured Candidatus Saccharibacteria bacterium
AGGCAACGTATCTTAAGGGGTTGTCTTATCTGATATTTTACAACCTGATATTTGTCGCGCCTTTAGTTGTGATCTTATTTATAGCCAGCAACGAATCATTGTTGAGCAAAGTTCAAGCGTGGCAAAAGCACGAAAGAAAAGATATGAGAATTTGGGGAGGCATCGCAATGATACTCCTCGGGATGCTTATATTTCTACTATGATATACTGGATATGAAAATCAAAATATGTCCAATATGCGCCGGAGTGAGTTTGGCGTGGCTTTTAATGACTGCGGGAATTCTGATGGGCCAATTATCAATTACCGATTACCAATTGCCAGTCGCCATTCTTATGGGTGGGACTGTCGTAGGGATTGCCGATAAGATAGGAAAGAATAAATTTTGGACGATTCCAGCCGGATTTATACTGGTATATTATGCCGTTAGATTTATTAGTTGGACCGTATTTGGGATTGAAATTGCGATTTTGGGAATAGTTGCATATGCATACTTCATAATGCCGGGAAAATCACTGAAAATCGAAAATGATCCGGCAAGGGTCCGAGAGATAGAAGAAAAATTAAAAAATTGCTGCTAAAATTATGAAAAATAAAATATATATTATTGCGCCGCTTCTTGTCGTTGCAATTCTCGTTGGAGGATATTTCTATTTCTCCAGAGGACCTGCGTTCGATCTATCAAATCGTTCTTCGAAACAAAAATCTTCATCCCATGTTGTAAGCGAATCTCTCGCGGCAAGATTTGATTACCTATCCAAAAATGGCAACTCGTCTTGTTCTCTGTCGTTCAAGGATTCTATTTCATCAATGCCGGACGATGCTCGTCTGCGCGGTTCGTGTTGCAGTCCGATGAGCGTCCATCGCTACGACGAGCAGGTTGAAGGGTTGGTAAAATTCAAGTCCGTTGCCGGACAGGACATTGATAAAATTCCCAACGATCCTTACGACGTTGAGGCCGGACTTGCGAAGGAGCTCATGTCTTACTACGACATAAAACTTACGCCGGAAGAGCAAGTGTCATATGACTACGCCATGCAGAACTCAAGCGAGAAAGGGCCGTGCTGCTGCAAATGCTGGAGATGGTATGTTTATGGCGGTTTGGGTAAATACCTGATCAAAAACTACAACTTCACGGGAGAGCAGCTCACGGAATTATGGGACCTCTCTGACGGGTGTGGCGGTGACAGCGAACATCAACATTAAAACCAAACTCCTATGACAAAAACAATTCAACAAGATAACAAAGAGTTTCATCAGTGCGAGGAGTGCGGCTTCCGGTACGAAGAAAAAGAATGGGCGGATAAATGCGAGGCGTGGTGCAAAGAACATAAGAGCTGTAACTTGGAAATAATCGCTCATGGAATACCGCCGGAAGACGAGGCAAAAAATAACGGCACGCTCAACGAAGCAGATCGCGCATTCCTCACCAAGCTCTTCTACGGCCTGATAGGCACCGCATCGTCCTTGGCATTTTTCCTCGTGCTTTATTTGGTACCCCGTCTTGATTCAGCGATTACAAATATTATTACCAACACCTATGCCACGCCCCTTTATTTCTGGCCATATGTTGTCCTGACATTCGGAGCCATTATTCTTTTCGGCGTAAACATCTCGCTTCTTGTCTATCGCTGGAGAAAATTCGGACCTCCAAAAATCAAAACGGGAAGTGGAACGGGGTTTGGTTCACTATTCGGCATTGCCGCCTCTGCCTGTCCTGTTTGCGGCTCAACGCTTCTTTCGGCAATTGGCATTGCCGGAGGCCTTGCGGCCTTTCCTCTGGGAGGACTTGAATTAAAGGCGTTGTCTTTCGGGTTCCTGGCGTTGCCGCTATGGCTTATGAGAAGAGATTTCAAAACACTTGATGCGGATTGCGCGAGCGGCGCCCGCCTGCCATTGCCTTCGGCTCAGGCCGATGGCGGGCAGGTGTGTCCTGTGCCAAAAGATCACTCTTTCAAAGAATCCGACAGGCCATGGCTTTTGGGCCTTGTAGCCATAGTTATTGCTTTAGCTCTCGTCAGTTGGAATATGCTCAAAACAGAGCCGATTATCGCAAGAGCATTGAGTCAAGGCATTGTTAATCCGAACGACAATACACTCAACAACGCAAATATCTCCGAAACTGGAAACGCGCTTATTGATGAGGTAACCGCAAAAGTTCTGCCCGAGAAAGGTTTTCAGAGCAAGATCGCGCTTGGCGACAGTATGGTAAAATTGGCGCAAAACGGCGTAATTGATCGTGATAAATTCTTGGCGATCTATCAGGACCGCGGCGGCCTCCCCGCTGAATTGAAAAGTGTGCTTGATGAGCTATCCCAAGGGTCGATACTTCTGACCCGACAAAATGCCGGCTACTATGTAAATCTCCTTTGGCCGTTAGGACTCGCAAATTATATGTCATCCAACAAAGAAAGCCCAATCAACGGCAAATCACTTTTTAATTTCGCGTCTACCGGCGGCTGGGACTTGGGCAAAGAAGAAAACGGCGGGGCGTACTTCAACAAATTCAAAATCATTGAACTTACGCCGGAACAGGAGACATTAGTCACGAAAATCGCCCAAAATACTTATCGGCCGTGTTGCAACAACT
>CAZMCQ010000016.1:0-2013 GCA_964565195.1 uncultured Candidatus Saccharibacteria bacterium
GCGTCAGATTGAGGGCGAATTTAAAGCGTGGATAGATTCTTTTCTTTCCCATATCCCGCAAGGTGGCGCGATTTTGGAAATCGGCTCGGCAGCGGGGCGCGATGCTCGGTATTTTGCCGAAAAGGGCTATAAAGTGCTCGCCACAGACATCATTCCGCAAGCGTTGGAGAAACTCGCCACAGAGGGCTTTGAAACGTCGGAATTTGATTTTCGGGACGCGCCTAAGCCAGAATGGACAGATAAGTTTGATGGATTTTTCGCAAATGCCGTTTTGCTCCATGCTCCGCCAGATGTATTTGAGAGCGCCTTGCGAAATGTCGCGCTCATTCTAAAGCAAAACGGCGTTGCAGCTTTCTCACTCAAAACTGGTGAGGGCGAAGAAATATCGCTTGAAAAAATGGACGCACCGCGATATTTCCGCTATCACACCGAGCCGGAAATCCGCGAGATTTTGAGCAAACTCCCATTTGAGATTATCAGCAGCACCTCTATCGCCGATGACGGAAAGTGGTTGCATGTCGTAATGAAGGTGAAAAAATAAATGCATGAGAACAGACAAAACAATCGGCTTCGCTCCTGACCTCGTTCCGCTTGTTTTGGATGGATCAAAAACTCTCACATATCGGCTTGGCGACAAATGGGACTTTCTCCAAGTTGGCGACAAAATACTAACTGATAATAGTGAAACAGGGAAAGTGTTTGCCGAGTTAGAGATAACACACAAAGAAAAAGGAACTTTTGGCACTTTGCGCGATGACCGCGAAGGACACGAAATGTATCGCTCGCCAGAGGAACGCCGCGCAACCTTTGAGAAATACTACAAACGTCCGATTACTGACGATGAACCGGCGATTATTCTCGGCTTCAAGGTTGTGCGTAAGACGAGCGATAAAAATCAAAACGCCGTCCGTATCTACGACAAAATCGCCGAGGATTACGCAAAAACCTATGACGCGATAGACGGAGAAGAAGACCTTGTTTTTCTCCAAAAGTTTCTCGGCGTGTTAGCCCCCAAGTCGCATATTTTGGATATCGGTTGCGGCACGGGATTTTCTGCGGGTTTCTTCGTTCAAAACGGAATGTCGGCAGAGGGTATTGACCTTGCCGAGAACATGATTGCAATAGCAAAACGAAACTATCCAGATATTCCTTTTGCCGTCGCCGACATTCTTGAATACGCACCCGCCGCACCAATGGATGCGGTTTGGGCGGGATATTCGCTCTTTCATTTTACTCAGGAAGATTTTGAGAAAGCATTGGAGAAAGTCAAAACATATCTCAAGCCCTCCGGCGTGTTCGGGCTTGTCATGCAAGAAGGCGAAGGAGAAATAGAAGTGCCGGAGCCGTTCGCACCGGAGGAAACTATCTACCTGCATTTATACTCGGAACACGAGTTGAAAGAAATACTTGAGCGGCACGGATTTGAAGTTGTTGAAGTTTCCCGTAAATCCGCAAAGGAAGCAAAAGAGTTTTCGTACAACAAACTGCTTTTTGTTGTAAAGCCGCGCGTTTAGAGGGAGCCAGTCACGCCGTTTTATAATTTTTCTTCAAAACGGCGGGGCTGGTTGTGCGCGGACTGGGCGGGTGGGCCAAGCACATATCAATCTGCCTGCGCCTTAGCGCAGACCGCATTGAAGCGCATCGGGTCGCCTTTTGATTACGGAACAAGGGGCTTCAATGTGAATACTTTGTTGCCCCTTGTGGAGTTTTCAAAAGGCGACGCAAACCAAAAACTTCCTTTCCTCTTTTTGGCCTTTCGGCGGAGGGGTCGGGGGAGGAGCCGTGCAAAGAAATGGAAGGAAGTTTTTTGGGTTTGCCCGCGCGAGTCCGCGAGCGCGGCCGAGGCGCGTTTGCAGGTGCGTGGAGCGGAAGATTTAGGTCAAAGCCACCACGCACGCGGAGCGTGCGCAATCAGTCGCTTTGCGACTGAAAATAGGTGCGAGCCGTGGTATAAATACTCACAAAACGAGCGAAGCGAGGTTTGTGACCTCAAAGCAAGCAAACGGCTTTGCT
>CAZMCQ010000017.1:0-1668 GCA_964565195.1 uncultured Candidatus Saccharibacteria bacterium
AAACCGTGCGCCCCGCTGATTTTGCCGGCAAACCGCTCGTGATAAATTCCTGGGCTGCGTGGTGCCCATTCTGCCGCAAAGAGCTGGTCGATTTTGCCGCTGCTCAAAAAGAATTCGGCGATGATGTAGTAATCATTGCCATTGACCGGGCAGAGTCATTGGGAGTCGCAAAAGGATACACTGACCAGCAGGGTACTACCAATAATCTTATCTTCCTGCTTGATCGGTCCGATTCATTCTACCAGTCCATCGGCGGATTCTCTATGCCGGAAACTATATTCGTAGACAAGAATGGCAATATAGTCGATCACAAGAGAGGTCCGATGGATATAAACGAGATACGCGAAAGAGTTAATAAACTTTTAGCCTCATGAAATTAATTTTTGTCTACAATTCGGACGGTACCGTGCTGTCTCTGGTTAAAGACACTGCCCATAAGTTAATCTCACCGAACACATACCCTTGCAATTTGTGCAGGATTACCTATCCCGGCATGACGATGCAAGGTGATTGGCAAAAGTTTATCCAATCATTGCCACACGAAGTTGTTTTTTTACACCGCGATGAATTCCACAAGCGCTACCCCGACCAAAAGGATGTTAAATTGCCGGCGGCGTTCGCTGAAAATGCATCTGGCCTCTCGCTTCTTATTTCCCATACCGAAATCAACAAGGCTAAAAATGTCGGGGAATTAGTCGAAATCGTAAAGCATTTTCTGCCCAAACAACAGTAATATGGAAAATCTCGCCTTCACCTTAGATATCATAGGGAAAATCATGGTCGCATACACCGCAATCTCCGTTCACGGCTATGTTTCCAGAGAACATAGAATTGACAGAACCGTGTTCAGGGCGATGAGACGCGAAAAGATTGTGGGCATTCTGGGAATTGTCTTTATGGTTGCCGGATACATCGTCCATATTTTGAGATAAATAATATGAAGGATAAATCGCAAAAAAATAATACGCCGACCATTCTTGTCGTTTTTGGCATCAACGGCGATTTGGCAACGCGAAAAATTATTCCGTCGCTCTGGCGGCTCTTTGAGCAAAATCTCTTAGGAGATCGTTTTTCTGTTATCGGATTCTCGCGCGGTGATATATCGAATGACAATTTTAAATCATCCATAGCGTCCGCGGTTCGCAGCAAAAGCAATCGTGAAATGCACGACGAACGGCTTTCTCGTTTTGTGGAGCTCTTCTCATATCATGCGGGCAAGTTTGAAGACACCGCGGCATTCCGCGCTCTGGCTGAGTCCATTGAGACGCTCCAAAAATCATGGGGTGTCTGTGCAAACAAACTTTTCTATCTTGCCGCGCCGCCCTCAACCTATAAACCAATTTTTGAAAATTTAGCGGGCGTGAAGCTGAATTTGCCCTGCGGCGGCAAGCTTGGCTGGAGCCGCCTGCTTATTGAAAAGCCCTTCGGCACGGATTTGGCGAGCGCGCGAAGCTTGCAATCCCAACTCTTGGCATACTTTAAAGAGGAACAGCTTTACCGCATAGATCATTACCTGTTTAAGGAAATTGTTCAGGGAATAGAAAATTTCCGTTTCTCCAATAATCTTTTTGAAAACACCTGGGACAATACAACCATTGAGCGCATAGATATTAGGCTTCACGAATCCATAGGAGTCGAGGGACGCGGCGGTTTTTATGATGCGGTCGG
>CAZMCQ010000018.1:0-1512 GCA_964565195.1 uncultured Candidatus Saccharibacteria bacterium
AGCGTCAATCTAGTTTTCGCTGGGATGATGAGCGGTTTCAAGTCTGGTGGCCGGTTAAAAATCCGATTCTTTCCCGACGGGACGAAGCCGGGCACTATGTTAAATAATATCTCCACTTTCAGACGCCGGCTGGATTTATTTTTGCGTGACCCCGTCTGGGTTCTCAAGGGGAGGTTTGCTTTGGTAAGACGAGGCATAAAGCTCGCCAATAAATCCTTTCAGCTATGGGCAAAGTACCGCCTGCGCGGGCGCGGCTATTTGGAATTTTTTAAAAACCGGCCGCCGCATGCGCTCGGACCGGATTATGCCGACTTGTGGTTTTTGTACAGGACGGCGAGGCGCCGTAAACCAAAATGTATTGTCGAATTTGGCAGCGGCGCCTCAACGGTAATTCTTGCACAAGCGCTCTCGGACAATTATGCCGAGAACCCGAGAGATAGAGGGCGCCTTTATTCGTTCGATGCCGAAAAAGAATGGGCCGATGCCGCCGCTAAAACAATGCCCGCGCGTCTGCGCCAATTTTGCGAAGTATCGCATCATCCGGTGTTTCGTGAGGAGTATGACGGGCAGAAAGTATATCGGCACGAAAACATCCCCGGCGATATTGTGCCCGATCTGGTTTATCTTGATGACCCCGGAACATACCCCAAAGGCACAGTTAGTGTGGACATGCTGTATGTCGAACCTCGCCTGCGCCGCGGATTCTGCATGGTCATCGACGGCAGGCGGGAGATGACCGAATTCCTTCGGTCTCATCTTAGGAGGGAATATAAATTTAGATACCGTCGGTTTTTTTATAACTCGGTTTTCGAGCTGATTGCCTGAAAGTCAAATCGGGCTTATGCAAAAATGAAAGTCAAAAAAATTCTCATCGTTCCGGCCGAGTCAATTGTCGAGAAAAGTCCTGCCTCCTGGTACGGCGGTTTTTTTGTTAACGCCGCGAAATACGCGAAAAGAAAGTTGGGGCAGGCAACCTCGGTTTACGATGCCGAGCTGCAGCGCTATGCTGACATACCGAAGGTCCTTGGAGCGGAAAATGTTTTGGTGTTCGGGAAACTTTATCCACATTTTTATTCGAGCGAGCTGCCTCGATTGTGCCCTTATCCCTCGTGTCACGGCGCGCCGCGGGCGCGAATTGTAAGCGAGTCGGGTATGCGTGAGGCAATCAATGCCGTGGACGCGGTGTTAGTTTCAGCTCGGGCGGAGAAAAGGGGTGAGGCGGCCATCGCCGCCGCAAGAAAGCGGAATATCCCCGTGGCTATTATTGATGCGCACGATCATCAGTCAAACTACGGTAAAGGGAATTTATGGCCGGAACTCTGCCGCGGCTTTAAACATAAGGAGCATTTTGATATCTACTTCAAAAACGATCTGCCCCTTGGTTATAAAACTGAATATCTTTTTCCCCTTGCTCCGTGCCCATTGCGGCCGGAATCGTATAAGTTTCGCGAGCTTTTCAAAGACACTGACCTGTTTTTCAGCGGCAAGATGCGGGCGAGAGATCAGGATGAT